>NZ_CP048711.1:2400000-3149834 GCF_010669285.1 Kineobactrum salinum
GTTCAGTCGCGGTGACTTCCTCCAGTGCCTTTTCGTACCGTGCCAGGTCGCGCACAAAGCGCAGGATGAGGGGGCAGTCGTCGGGCCGGGCCGGGCGGATCGTCAGTGCAGGCATGGGGTACCTCAGGCGTTGTACAGCGTCCAGGCGCCGATCAGGATAAACCCTGTGCCGGCCACCAGAGAAAGCAGTTTTTCACTGATATAGGCCGAGAGCAGGCTGCCGGCCAGTACGCCGATGGCGGAGGCCACGATCAGGGCCGCGGAGGCGGCCACGAACACCGTCCACTTGCTGACCTCTTTGTCGGCCGCAAACAGCATTGTGGCCAGCTGAGTCTTGTCGCCCAGCTCGGCAACGAAAACGGCGGCGAATATGGTGAAGAAGATTTTCAGTTCCACAGTAGGTCCTCGGGGCCGGCAAAACGGGATTGGATCAATAGCACTGTCAGCCAGTGCAGGAATTCATAGTGCAGGAGGACCGCCAGCGTAACAACCAGCGCATTGGTGGCAAACACCAGCATGGACAAGTTTTCCAGTCGTCGGTTCGCGGCAATACTAACGTGAACCGGCATATACTGCACGTGCCGCCAGTGCGGCAGCCTTTGGCTGAACTGTTGCCGGAGCTCATGGTCAGACTTGACCGGGTAGTAACAGTCGCTATGCTGTGACTGGCAGGCCGGGATCCGGGGGTGCAATGGCTGGGCCCGGTCCGAAACTGCCTGGACTACCGCTGACAGCATGTTCCAAAGATATCGAGCGACGACGAGACTGTAACCATGTTGAAGGACCGACCCTGGGGCTACGGCCTCGTAAGCATAGTGCTGCACTGGACATCCGCCATCGCCATCCTGTTCCTGTTTGGCCTGGGTATCTACATGGTCGATCTGGGCTACTATGATCCCTGGTACAATCAGGCTCCGCGCCTGCATATCAGTATTGGCCTGTGCCTGCTGCTGCTCATGTGCCTGCGGCTGGTCTGGCGCGTGACCAGCCGCAACCCTGAACCACTGTCCAGCTACAGCACTGCCGTGCGGAGATCTGCAGCGGCGGCCAAACTGTTGTTGTACCTGGGCGTTTTTGCCGTGCTGGTGACCGGCTACCTGATCACCAGTGCCAAGGGCCAGGGGCCCAGCCTGTTTGGCTGGGCCGAATTCCCCGTCCTGTTGCAGCTGTCGGGCGACGGGGTTGATCGCGCCGGCAGATTGCACGAATGGCTCTCCTGGGCGGTGGTGATTATTGCCGCTGGCCATGGAGCCGCGGCGCTGCTGCACCAGTTTGTCATCCGCGACGGCACGCTGTCGCGGATGCTGAAGCCGGCTACCAATCCATCCACCAAGAGGAACAAATGAATGCACAACTTCAATCAGGTTTTGCGGGCGACAGTGCTCGGGGCAGCGCTGCTGGGGCCGGGACTGGGCAGCCAGGCAGCACTGGCGGCCGACTATGTGATAGACCGGGAGGGCGCCCACGCTTCGATCAATTTCAAGATCCAGCATCTGGGTTACAGCTGGCTGACGGGCCGCTTCAACGATTTCAACGGCACCTTCAGCTATGATCCCGACGACGTGGCTGCCAGCGAAGTGGCAGTCGAGATCGTCACCGGCAGTGTGGACAGCAACCATGCCGAACGCGACAAGCATCTGCGTGGTGAGGATTTCCTCAATGTAGCCAAATACCCGCAAGCCCGTTTTGTCAGCACGGAGATCCGGGATATCGAGGATGACGGCAGTGCCTTCGACGTCGTGGGTGAATTTACGCTCAATGGCGTTACCCGGCCGGTAACCATGGAAGTGGAAAAGGTTGGCGCCGGCGAGGACCCGTGGGGCGGCTACCGGGTCGGTTTTGCAGGCAAAGCCGAGTTGCCGCTGAAAGAATTCGGGATCGACTTTGACCTGGGGCCCGCCGCCCAGGTAGTGGAGCTGGAGCTGCATGTCGAGGGCGTGCGGCAGTAGCGCCCTGCAGGCTGCTGCCGGCAGGGTCGTGCCGGACTCACAGGGCCGCCCAGCAGGGCGGCGTTGACACGGGAACGCGGGTAACGATCGTACGGCGGGCCAGCCGGGGAACCAGAACTGCTGCTGGTGATCTATACTGAAATGATGACGATGCGCGGTTCAATATTGTTGTGTTCCCTGCTGGCGCTGTGGCAGCTGCCGGTGGCGGCAACCACGGTTTACAAATCCGTGGATGAACGGGGTGTAGTGCGCTTCTCCGACATGCCGCCTGCGGACCAGGCGCCGGTTGAAACGCTGGAGATCCCTGTTTCTGTGACGGCTGCCAGCCCGGACGAATCGCTGCGGCAGTTGCAACGGATGCGGGAAACCACGGACCGGATGGCGAGTGCCCGACAGGAACGGGAGCAGCAACGCGAACTGCGGCGCAGGCGTCAGCAGGAAGCAGCGCCCGCCTCCACAGACAGCGGAGAGAACGGCAAAGCAGACAAAGTTGAACTGGTTCGCTATCAGTATATCTATGTGCCCGTGGCGCGGCGGCCCTGGCGGCCGCATCCTCCCCACCGGCCACCCCATGCCGGCCCACCGTGGAAGTCGCCGCACTTTGTGCGCGACCCCAACTCCCAGTTGATGCGCCCTATCGTTTCATCGCGCTGAAGTGTCTGTTTTGCGCGCGCGGTTCGGGGCGCCCGCGGGCCGTGGGCACAGTCATCCTGCGCGACGCTCAAGCCACTGCCACAGCCAGCCTTGCTGTTTGTCGATACCGGTGAGCACATATGCCAGCTGTCTGTCGTTCTCCAGCATGGCGCTTACCGTTGCCGCAGCGCTGTCGCGGCCGGCCAGCAACAGTTGGTCGCCCAGTGCCAGGGGCATGGAATCCTCCGGCCACAGGACATCCTGCTGCTGACGCCGGATATAGATCACCTCCAGGGGTAACCGGCGCTCGCGGTTGCGAGGGTCGGTCAGCAACTGGCGGATGGTGACGGTTTCGCCGCTGGCCAGGGCCCGGGCCAGCGCCGGAGTGCGGCGGACGCTGATGCGCCCCGCAGTCAGCTCAGGTGGCTGTTCATGCTGGTGCCGCAGCAGCCGTGCCAGCAAGCGGCGGGCCAGGTCATTGTCCTGGTGCAGCAGGCTCTGAAAAAAGGGTTCTGTCATGCCCGAGGCAATCCGGCTCAGAATCGTACCCGCCACCACCACGCTGGGCTGACCGATAAAGTCAGGCTTTGCGGCCCGGAACAGGGAGTGGCTGGAGAGACCATTTTCCAAGACCACATGGAACAGCCCCGGGTTCAATGCCCGCGCGGTAATCAGGATGGAGAGGTTGTCAGCGTCGTCTGGCGTGGCAGCAACGATGCCAGCTGCCGACGTCACCCCTGCCGCTTCGAGCTGGTCCGCCTGGGTACCGCGGCCGGCGACAGTATCTGGGGGCAGCCCCGCTGTCCGGGCTCGGGATCAATCACTGCAACCTCCATGCCCTGTTCCAGCAGCAACTGATAGACCGCTCGTCCGACCCGGTCAAAACCGCAGACAATCCAGCGTCCGCGGGGAATGGCAACGGGCTTCACCAGCCGGGATGCCGGCCCGGAATTGAGCCAATGATACAGCCGGAACAGGTCCGGTTTTTCGATGGCCAGTCCCAACCGGCGCACGTACTCATCAACCGGATTGACCACATGGTCCGTGTCAAAGGAAAGCATGTTGTCCGCCTCCCCAAAGGTATTGGCGCGGGCGTATACGATGGACTTGCGGTTCAGCAGCTTGGCGCTGATGGCAATCTTCAGGTTGGCCTGGCCGTCGCCGGTCACCGCGATCACGCCTGCGCACCAGCGGTTGCTCAGGCCCGCCTCGCGGAGGTTGTCCGGCAGGCTCGCGTTCATGCAAAATGCGGTCACCGGGGCGCGGAAGTCCTCCACCTCGTGGGCTTCAATCTTGTGTTCGGCGGTATCAATTACCACCACCGGGTGGCCGCGGTCTGTCAGTTCCCGGGTCAGCATGCGGCCGGTGTCGCCATAGCCGCAAACCAGATAGAAGGGCTGGTCCAGCCCCCGCACCCGCCGCGACAGGCGGGTCCGGCGCATGGCCCGGGTATAGACCGGGTCCTGCAGCAAGGCGACGATCGAGCCTACCGAGAACAGCCAGGCTATCACCGTCAGGTAGATACTGATGATGGTCCACAGCCGCTGAGCTGGCGAGAAGTCGTAGGGCACCTCACCGAAGCCGATGGTGCTGCCGGTGTAGCTGACCACGTAGAAGGCCTCGAACAGGCTCATGCGCCAGGGATTACCCTGGTCATCGGTGCCCGGAATCAAGGTAAAGCCGAAAGTGGCGATCGCGTAGGCGCACACCAGCACGATCAGTGGCGCCCGCATGCGCCGGAAGAACAGGAAAAAGAAGGAGTTGTTCACGGCCCGGCCCGGCTCAGCGGCTGAGCCCGGATGTCTCCAGTGTCAGCAGCACCAGTGACACCAGGTTGGCCAGCAGGGCGCCACCGGACAGGGAGACAATTGATGCCATCACTCCGGGCGTCAGGCCCCCTCGGTCATGTGTGCGCCCACCGCCCAGATCAGCGCGGCGGCAATCAGCTGCAGATCAACCACCAGACTGGAGGCCAGCAACACAGCGCCCATCTGCGAGCGTTCGCCGAACTTCAGGATCGTGGCGATCAGGCCCACCACCAGCGCCGCGAACAATTCATAGACATTGTGGTGATCGGGATTGTCGATATCGCCGATGAAGAAACCGAAATTCAGCGTTACTGCCAGCAGCACGAAGAAGGCGAAGATCACCTTGCTCATATTCATAGACCAGACTCCCTGGACAAGACCCAGCGGCCATTATGCGCAACTGGCGCCAGGTTACCAGCCCGTATCCCACTGACCGAAATTCGGGGAATGTCTGGAATGGTCTGGTAAGCGGGCCCGGGTTTGCTGGACTCCGTGGAACGGCCGGCTACAGCATTGTCAGCCTGCAGTCATTCTGCACGGGACAAGGCATAGAGCATGTCTACATAGGCCTTCTCAATATCCGCCAGGCCTGCCGGGCCCGCGCCTTCCGCGGGTTCGATCAGCATGATCTCGTTGGGCGCGTGAGCGCCGGTACCGAAGCCGAAGCCGGTCGGCACCATCGGCAATCCCAGACGCTCGGTAAACTGGTAAAATGGCGCGCTGCCGGCCAGTCGGGGGTTGACGGTCGGGGTCACACCGTACTTGTTGAACACACCGATCACGGCCTGTACCAGCGGAGTGTGGACCGAGGTCTGCGATGCGGGGTAGGACGACAACTTGCGCAGGACAATGTCTTCATAACCGTTGGCGTCCAGGTGAGCGCGAATCCTGTCGAAGGCCTCGTCGGGATCTATCCCGACCGGCAGCCGGGAATCCAGTTTGGCGGTCGCCATGTGCGGCAGGATGGTTTTTACGCCCTCCCCGGTATAACCGCCGTAAATGCCGTCGATATTCAGCGTCGGCATGTAGATCAGGTTGCGCAGGACTTCCTCGCCACTCATGTCATCGATCCAGCGATCGACCTGGAAGATTTCTTTCAGCCTCGCGTCATCGTGATTTTCCAGCAGGCCGGCGATCAGGGCGCCTTCCTCTTCCGTCGGCGGCCGGACGCCGCCGTAGTATTCCGGCACCAGAATGGTATTGCCATCTTCCGATACCAGCGTCGACAGCGCCTGTACCAGGCGCCACACCGGCGAGTCGACGATGGCTTTGTAGGAGCCGTGGATCTCGGCCTCGACCGGGCCGCCCCAGGTGCCACCCTGCGCTTCCGCCTCGAAATACAGAATGCCCTTCACGCCCAGGTTCAGGCTGGCGGCGCCGTCTGCAGTCTGCGAGTTGAAGGGGAACAGTACGCCGTCAGCTGATTTCAGTCTGGCTTCGTACTGGTCGATGATCTGGGGGTAGTGCGGTGACCCCAGCTCCTCCTCGCCCTCGGCGGTGATCATCAGGTTTACCGGCAGGGTGCCGTCCACTGCGATGATCGACTCAATGGCATTGAGCAGGGCACGCTGCGGCCCCTTCTGGTTGGTCGCACCGCGTGCCATCACGACCTGACCCAACTCGTGATCAACCAGCTTCGCTTCAAAAGGCGGGCTGCGCCAGTCGGCCTCGTCCACTGGTTGCACGTCGTACATCATATACAGCATCAGGGTGCGCTCGGCCCCGGCGTCATAATAGCCCCAGACGCCCGGATGACCGTCAGTCTCGACGATGGCAGTTTCCTGGAAGCCCATCCCCTCCAGATCACTGCGTACCATTTCCGCCATTTCCTGGATGCCGATGTTCTGCGCACTGATCGAAGGTTGTCGCAGCCAGCGCTGGATGTTGGTCAGGTGTTGGTCCAGGCTGGCGTCGATATGGGCGTAGACGGCCTGGTGGTCACCCTCATAGGCCGCCACCGATGCGGCGTCGAAGGCCTCTGCGGGCGGCAGCGTAAAGTCGGGCCGAACAGTTGTTGCAGGTGGTGTTGCGGACTCGGCTGGTGCCTCGCTGTCGGCTGGGGGGCCGTTGGCTCGGCACAGGCTACCAGCGCTGCCAAACCCGTACCAAGCAAGATAGCGGTGACTGTGGTTGCAACCTGCTTCATGGCAATCTCCTTGAGGGGCGCTGCTGCAAGTGTGGCGGAATTTTCTGGTTGCCGCCAGTGGAGACATCCTGACGCTGCCGGCGGCCTCTCCAGTATCCTGCTATATGACAGGCAGCGTCATTGCCGCGGATGGTGGACATTCGATGGTCGTGCTCCGAGACGATCACTGCCTGGGCACTAACCCGATGCTCGGGGCCCGACATCACCACTTGATGGCCTATAGTACAGAATGCTTGCGTCCGGGAATAATAAAAACGTTCCAGTTAGTCTTCAGGAGCAATAGTAACTCTCATGTCACTTAGTTCCTCGGTAAGCTGCACTTGGCACGAAAGACGAGAGTCCTGTCTTTGATGAGGAGAACATTCAAGCAAGTCTCGCTCATAGTCACAGATTGCAGGTAATCCGGGTAAGAACTGGCTTTGTATGTACACATGGCAGGTTCCGCACGAACAACAGCCACCGCATATGGCTGCCAAATCTCCTTTCCCACTATGCTCGATAGCTTCCATAAGACTGCAGCCGACGTGCCCCTTTACTTCAAACTCTTCCCCAGAGCGGGTAACCAGGTAGAAATTTATCATTAGTCTATTTGCTGTCTTCCATTACGACGAAACGAAATGCGTACTTACGCGATTTCCTGAAAACCGAGAGCTGCCAGTAGCCAAATGGCACCTTCCTCACCCCAATACCAGCGGAGCACCAAACCAAAGTCATGGTGTGAGCCACAACTCCGGCAAAGGAATTGACATCACTTAGGAATCATCATCTACAATTAACTGTCGATACCGCGACAAGCCCGAGGCAAGCATTATTAGGGCCAAGGGCGTGGCGGCTATAGCAACTGTTGACAACGACTTCCCTACGGCAGACGGATCTTGGAAAAAGAAGTCTGTCAATAGCGCGACTGAAGTGGGGCCGAGCCCCATCGCTCCCATCGTCACAAAGAAAAGATAAAGAGCACTTACCTGACCCCGCATTCGATTGGGTGTTACCGCCTGCAGGGCCACGGCGGCCAACCCCAAAGGCATCAACAAAAAGAACACGGATCCTGCCAACAGGATCACTGATAATTCCAGTGCAGGCGTCAAAGTTGCCACTGGCGCGAGCAATGAAACACCGGCTGCCGCTAGAATTGCCACGCGCAGTGGAGCGTCCTTTTTGCCCCGTGAGTACATCCAGTCACTTAGCCACCCTCCGAAAAGAGTGCCACCGATCCCTCCAATCAAGTATATAAGCCCGACCACCCAGCCAGTCTCGCTGGGTGCCAAACCGTGTACACGCACCATGTAAGTAGGAATCCATGCAAGGAATCCGAAGCTTATAAGTGAAAATAAAGTAAATCCCCCAAATATCGCTATGTAGACACGCCGATTCTCCAACAAGTAATCCTTGATCTCGCCCAAAGAAATTGCCCTGTCCGTCAAATGAGAACCAGCTGGTTTCCCAATTCCGGACATGCGTCGTGCCGGCTCCCTGATGGACAGCATCAGGCCGAACGCCAGAAGTCCGGGGAGTGCTGCCAGGACGAACGTTATTTGCCAGGGTTTTAGAACTCCGACCAACCAGATTTGTACATCTCCCAGCCCTTCCGCCCACCCTATCGCCGCCGCCCCGCCCAGCATGGCCATTGAAATCCCAACAGTGGCTCCCATGAAGTAAATGGACATGGCCAATGCCCGCTTCCGAGGCGGAATATAATCAGCGATAATGGAGTACGCCGCGGGCGACAAGGTTGCTTCTCCAACCCCGACCCCAACTCGCGCAGCAAAAAGATGCCAATAGGTTTTGGTAAGTCCACAAACAGCGGTCATGACACTCCAGACTGCAATACCCGCGAGAATTATGGGGACACGGGGCCCCTTATCAACAGCCATCCCTATTGGTATGCCTAAAAAGGAATAGAAAACTGCGAAAGAGAGGCCCTGCAACAGACTGATCTGAGTATCACTAATACCAAGATCTTCCTGGATTAAAGGAACGAGTAGATTCAGTATTTGCCTGTCAACAAATGAAACCAAATAGCAGAAAGACAGAATGATAACCACATACCAGGCATAACCCGATTTTGGCCACGGACTGGCACTTATGTGACGAGCCACATCGCCTTCAGGCATTGAGCTTCTCCAGACCAATAGTAGATGATAGACGCAAGAAAACTTTCTCTTGTAATAACACTGGTGATTCTTGTTCTAACGAAGCGCACATACAAACCTTGCTCAGCACGACCTAAAAATCTGAGCATGTATACACTCTGGTATGCTCAAACAGGGATATCCAATGAGGGCATCCTCTCCCTCATTGGATATAGCCACGAACCAGTATCAACTCGTTAAACTGAACGTATAAGAGTTCAGAATCTATATCTTGCGGTCACGCCATATTGTCGAAGTGCTCCCAACCATGAAGGATTAAAGGTGCCCCGCAGAATACCCGGGAGCAGTACTCCTGGTAATACTTTTCATTAAAGAGATTTTTCGCATATACCGCCAACTCAAGCTTTTCAAACTCCAGCGCCATGCGGCCATTTACCAATGTGACAGACGACTGTTTATGCTCATTATCCACGTGCCAGTAGAGCCCTTGATTTCTGGATACATCAACTCGGCTTACCAGATCGAACTCACCGAAGTTCATCGAGTACTGAGCAGCAACATTGTAAGAAAACTCATACGATAAGGGCGCTCGATTGCCGACATAGGTATCGGAGCCATCATAATCTTTAATTTCGCTGTCTATCCACCCAATTCCACCAGTGAGAACCAGGCCCTCCCCAACATGGACCGTTGCATCCACATCAAGACCCTTGAACTCAGTCTCCTCAATGGTTGTAATGCCCTGCGTAGCCACAACCAACCGTTGCAAAGGCTGGTTCTCATCTCTGGTATAAAATCCTGCCACGTTGAAGATAAAACTGCCATCCATAAAACTGGTCTTCATGCCTATTTCGACGTTCTCAGTACTCTCGGCGTCATACACCAGAGGAAAAAGTGGTGATGGCGCATTGAAACCACCGGATCGAAAACCTTCTGAATACGTTGCGTAGACGAGCGAGTCAGGATTGAGTGAATATGCCAGCGACACTTTGGGCTGCAACGAGTCAAACGACACATCTGTGCGGGTAGCATCTCGAAGCAAGTCAATCTGTTCGATTTTTTGGCGGTCGTACCGCAATCCCAAGGTGAGCTCAAGGTCCTCGGATAGATCGTAGTTCAGCTGGCCATATACTGCGTATGCATCACTGGAATTTTCGGTTTGGGCCACCGTTAACTTCCCAGCAGGTTGAAATGTCTCATCTAGAAATAGAATTGTCGTTGAAATTTCTGGCTTGTAATACAGGTAGTATGCTCCCACCACATATCGCAACTTTTCGTCTGTTGATGATTGCAGACGAAAATCTTCGCTGATACTTTCCGATGCGCGCCCTTGAGTGGCACCGAGAGTTGGATTGGGTATACCCTGTCCCAGCTGCTGCAGCATATCAAGTGAAACTTCCGACCAGGACGTAACAGATGTGAGTGTTCCAAGTGATGTTTCGTAATCTATTTTTATAGAAGCGTCGGTCAACCTATTCTTACTTTTACTGTTGATTCCCGCCTGGACAGGGATGATAATGTTTGGATTGCCATCGGGCACCGGTACGAATGCACCACCAATAGTAGTTTGATGTCTTGACAGTCTTAGATCCAGATTCAGATTTTCGCTTGGTTGATAATCCGCGCGGAGTCGCAGACTATACTCTTCAAGGTGGTCTGACTTCTTCCCTGTTGTGATGTTGTCATGCAGCCCATCAAATTCCCGCCAGCTACCTGCGGCTCTAAAATGAAGTTTGTCTTTGACTATGGGTCCAGACGACACTATTTGGGCAGATTTGTCATTGCCGTTACCGTAGCCAATTTCCGTGATCGCCTTGAGTTCGTCAGTTGGTTTTTCCGTGTTGACTATTAGTGCCCCGCCTATGGCATTCCGACCATATAACGCTCCCTGGGGCCCTTGAGTACCTCAATACTTGCGATGTCAAAGAGCGGCTGCCGTATTTGATCCGGATGGGAAACCTGGACACCATCTATGACAACAGCCAGTGGGGGCTCACCATTGCGAACCTGGCCAATCCCACGAATATTGACTGCCGCCAACCCGGCATCCTGCGAAGAAAACATGGAAAAATTTGGCACGAGGGCGCTGACATCGCTTATAGATACTATCCTTGCTTCTCGTATGTCACCTGCCGAGAATACTTTAACTGTATCGGGAATGTCCTGGAGCTTTTCCTCTCGAAACCGTGCAGTCACGACGATTTCCTCGATAGCGTTTTGAATGCCGCCTTCTGTTTCAGCGGCAGCGCCCAATGACGGTGTAAGCAGCAGGTGCGGCATTAGCCCCAGGACCATAGCGCTTCGGCTCAGGCCAGTTTGTTCGGATTTGACCTCAGTTTTCTTGGCGACTTGTTCGGCATGATTTACTTTTTTCATTGCCTTGTTCTCCACGTTTGGTTATTCAACAATATCGGCTGTTCTATGACTGGTTACTGTCAGGCGACGCCGCTATCACTTCTATTTCAATCAGTAGCTCCGGTTGTATTAGCTGCTTTACATATACAAGCGTAGAGGCAGGCTTTCTATCGCCCATGATTCCGGTTCGTGTTTTCGCAAAACCGGTAAAATCGTCCGGATCTGTCAAGAAGATTGTCTGCTTCACGATATTGTCCAGATTCATCCCCGCAGACTTGAGAACGGCTTCCAGGTTTGTATATGTCTGCAGGGTCTGGGCTTCGATTCCTTCGGGAATAGATTTGTCGTGTCTGTATGCGACCTGGCCCGCTGTATACAGAGTTTTACCGCCTGAACTCACCTCAATTCCGTCACTGTAAGTGGGAGGGAGACCGTTAGGATTATGGAAAGTCTTCATGTGTCTAGCTTCCTTCAGATTATCGAATGAACTGCGCGGATGGGTGGGCTCGGGGAAAGTCCCTTACCATCAACAAGTATTTGGCGAGGGTGCGATCTGCTTTTGTTAACATGCCCTTTCGGTAGTGGATCGTATTGAGAAGTTCGCTGTCTTCATCAATCGTTCGTTCTGTGATAACACGCATGTTCTCAAGTTGAGCCTCTGCGTCGGGGCCCTTCTTCACCATGTATGCGCCATATACCTGATGGCTTCCCGGCTCGTGCAAGCCAAACCCTGTTACTGCGCCATTCCACCGACCATTGGTCGTCCCGATACGCCAAAAGAATCCGGTCCCCCGAAGGCCAGCGTGCCACTCTATTTCCAGACCGCCCTGGTGAATTCCCTTGATCGTATATTCCAGCCCCCACTGATCCCATCGGACGAGGTCGTGCGGATCTTCCACCGTGAACTGCACCTTGTGGACTACTTTTATGTGTTGCATGTCAGGGGTGTTCGCTGCGAAAACCCAGGGATCACTCGCGAAGGGCCTGGGGTACTTGTATGCTCTGATTTCCAGCTCATCCTCGCTGCAAGGCAGTTGCGGGAGCTCAAATAGAGGTGTCTCACCGTTAAATACCCACACTATTCCCCACCGCTCCACTGAAGGAAATTTGAACAGTTTTGCTCCACCAGGTGGCGGGTCGCCAATTCCGGTTTTTACACAACCTCCACTCGTGTCGTATTGCCAGTGATGAAACGCACATTGCACGCAGTTCCCAACAACTTTGCCAATGGATAGGTCCGCCCCAAGATGGGGGCAGTAGGCACTCATAACATGAGACTTGCCTTCCTCGGTCCTGAATATGACTACACGTCCATCGAGAAAGCCCCGACCTATCACACTACCTGTCCCAACCTCTGACGAGAGACAGATCGGATACCAGCTTTGCCTGAAAAGCCCATCTTCCCCTTCAGCCGGGATATGACTGGGGCGAGTTATCGGTGCCTGGGATTCATCCACGGGTTTTTTCTCCCTACTGATGTTGTCGATTTCTTGGCCGGTGACCTGTCAGATTGGCCGGTTGCAGTGGCGGACAGGGAATCGCAATTCAATTGCATCACGCCTTTCAGAAGTCACCACCTCCTCTTCACGGGGAAAACTCTATCCTTGGAACTCTAAAGTGTCAACATGATATCTAACTATTATATTGTGATAATTTAAGGCACTGGATTGCTTGTTGGCAGTTTTCTAAAAACTTCAGAGGACTGGCATAGCGCACACTCGCGAAGAATTAGTATCATATAGTGATATAAAGATCATATATAGACATTCAATTTTGCTGGAGTTATCCTTCGCCGTGCCTCACTGAGGACCTCCCATTGAAAAGGAAGTATCTATGCGAAATTCATGTAATGAATCAAAGACGGAACTGACGAATTTTCCGGCTAGCCATGAGACAGCCGCACTAGAGTTTTACCAACATATGTATTTGATCAGGGCCTTTGAACAACGGACCTTTGATCTTACCCGGGAAAAGCCATCTCCTATTGCTGGTTCAGTTCACCTCTGTGCGGGGCAAGAAGCAGTGCCGGTTGGCGTTATGGCCACTCTTCGCCCCGGCGACCAAGTTGTCGCAACATACCGCGGGCATGGATGGGCTATAGCCTCAGGGCTTCCAGTTGGAGACCTGCTTGCAGAAATCTGTCAGCGTGAGACAGGTATAAACGGAGGGCGTACGGGATCCGCTATGATTACTGCGCCCTGGCAAGGCTTCATAGGGGAAAACTCCATCGTTGGCGCCGGTGTCCCCATAGGCTGCGGCACAGCGCTAGCGTCCCTTATGCAAGGGAACGAAGGGGTGACAGTAGTCACCTTTGGAGATGGTGCGATGAGCCAGGGTGCGCTGCACGAAGGGCTCATATTCGCCGCGTATCGGAATTTGCCGATTGTGTTTATCTGCGAGAACAACGGATGGGCTGAGATGACGCCTGCATCCTCCATCAACAAGGTCGAACGGCTGTCGGAGCGTGCCGCAGGATACGGTATGTCTGGAACGACCATAGATGGAACCGATCCCTTTGTGGTTAGGGATGCAATTCAGCTCGCCACTGACCGTGCCCGCAGCGGGCTCGGCCCGTCGCTTGTCGAATGTGTGGTGCCACGCCTTTGGGGCCATTACAATCGCGATATTCAGCACTATCGACCAAAAGCCGACAAAGCAAATGCAGAAGCGGCCGATCCACTTGAAGTTATGGCTAGCCGTCTCATAGCATCACGTGTTGCCGATTCAGATACACTAAGCCAGATTCGACGCGAAGTTGATCGGGAGCTTGACGCGATTCAGACTCGTGTTCTTGACGATCCATTTCCGAGACCGGATACAGCACGCGAACATATCGTTGCCGCCCCTTCTATTTCCAAGCGAGATATCACTACTTCTTGTAGGGAGACAGAGCAAGTCACCTACATCAAAGCTGTTAACGAAGCACTCCGTCGAGAGCTTGCATCTCGTCCCGAAGCTTTGGTATTCGGTGAGGACTTAGGAAAGGCCGGTGGTATTTTTGGGGCAACGCGCTATCTGCAACGTGATTTCGGTGTTGACCGGGTGTTCGATACGCCTATTGCGGAGAGCGCCATCCTGGGCTCGGCTGTGGGCCTGGCAATTAGCGGCATGAAGCCGATCGTTGAAATAATGTGGGCAGACTTCCTGCTTGTTGCCCTGGATCAAATAATCAATCAGGCCGCCAACGTCCGTTATGCTACTCAAGGCAGGTGTACTGCCCCCATAGTTGTAAGGACTCAGCAAGGTGTAACACCGGGATCCTGCGCACAGCATTCTCAATCACTCGAAGCGCTTTTGTTCCACATACCGGGGATCAAGCTGGGCTTGCCAGCGACACCGCAAGACGCCTATGACATGCTGCGCGCAGCCGTGGCGGATCCAGATCCAGTGGTCATCATTGAATCACGCTCACTGTATCAAACCTCAGCCTCAGTTCATTACGGAGACCAGGTCGCCGTAGTTGGCGGGGCGAGCCTTCGCCGAGAAGGCTCCGACGTTGTCATAATCACCTGGGCGACCGGCGTACAGATAGCGCTTGACGTTGCCAACACGCTTGCTGATAGGGGTATCACCGTTGGGGTTCTGGACCTTCGGTGGCTGTCACCCCTGGATGATACGGCAATCGACGACGCGGTGAAACGCTGCGGAGGCCGGGCGATAGTGCTACATGAGGCGAATATCACCGGAGGTGTTGGCGCCGAAATTGCTGCGCGTATTTCAGAGCGCCACTCAGATGCCAAGGTCCGTCGAATTGGGACACCCGACACTCGGATACCATCGTCGCCGGTACTGCAGTCTGCTCTGATACCTAACGCGGTAGGTGTTGAGGCAGCTGTACTTGGCCTATTGGAGCAATGACAAGCGAGGATCGTCAATCGAAGCGAAATTTGTTTACTAAGACAACAATACCCTTGGAGCTATCGTATAGTGACACAGATGTTTTATAATCCTACTCGTGGGCCACCTTTTTTGAATCTTACCAACTGTCACTGGTGAACGTGAATGCTGCCTCATAGCAAAAAAGAAACCGAAACCGGGGAAACCAGGGTTGATACAGAGACGCCTGGATCCGCCAAGGGTGGCCAGGAGCCCCGGGTTCAGTCCGTGGCTCGGGCTGTCAAGATTTTGATGGCAGTTGCACAAAGTGAAAACGGTCTGAAAACAATCGAGATATCAAGGAAGGCAAACCTGCCTAAACAGGCGACTTATCACCTCGTCCATACACTAATGACATCTGGTATGCTGACCCACAATGAGCAGGGCCTCCATGTCCTGGGGCTTCGCATTGGTACACTTGCTGAAGCCTTCAGGCGTCATCTCTCACCTCCTCAACACCTCACTCCGTTTGTGCGCAAAATTGCCAACGAGACGGGCGAAACAGCCTATGCAACGGGCTGGTGGGCGGGAGAGATCGTCAACCTGACAACATGGCGCGGCTCCAACCCAATCCAAGCTTCCGAAGTTACCCATGGCTCCTATATTGATGCCCACGCTCGCGCTTCTGGAAAACTTCTATTGGCTTTTGCGGATGAAGAAACGCGATCACATTATCTAGCAGAGCATGCTTTGCCAGCTCGTACTAGCCAAACGATCACCGAACTTTCCCAATTACATGAGGAATTCCAACTGATTCGTGAACAAGGCTATGCAGTCGACAGGGAAGAATACACTATTGGCCTGCACTGTCTGGCCGTACCGATCGACGCTGGTGCATCACCATATGCACTGACGATCTCTGCACCAACAGAACGCTTCAAGCAGCGGTTCACCGATTTTCTGGAGATTATGCGCCACATCGCATCGGATCTCTCCGGGCTATCCAAGTAAGCCCGCTTTTTTGGCATGGTAATTCATTACAGGGGTTTTAAGGTATTGGGCATTCAGAACCGATGCGTGATCTTCTTCATATCGCCTGGAATACACCGAATGTAGGCATTAGATTTGAAAAATCTGCTTCCGGACACTCCCATTAACCCAGCTTCAGCCGGCAGATTCCACAAGGGTAGGCGACATCCAGTTCGGTGACGACGGAAAACGGCTTATAGGACCGGACCTCTGCCTGCTGGATGACGCGTGCGGTGCCGGTGCATGGATTCCCGGGGCCCACTAGTGACCAGGCGACGGCATAGGTCCGGTTGCGCTCGGGGTCATACCATCGCTGCCGGTCGATCGAAAAATAATCTGCGAGCGCCGGCAATGCCGTGCTGCGCAACAATGAGGGAAGATGGTGCCCGGAGACAGAATCGAACTGCCGACACGGGGATTTTCAATCCCCTGCTCTACCGACTGAGCTATCCGGGCTTTATCGCTGAAGGCGAAGGGTGCGTATTAAAACCGCATGGCGGGTCCGAGTCAAGCGCAGGGCCCGTTTTGCGGGCCTGTTTCAGTCCTGTGGCGGGACGTAGCCCTCGGCCCTGTCGTGATCTTCCCCGGCCAGGAACTTGTCCATTTCCTCCTGCAGGTATTTGCGGGTGGCGGGGTCGATCAGGCTGAGCTGCTTTTCGTTGATCAGCATGGTCTGCTGGGCCTGCCATTCCTCCCAGGCCTGCTTGGACACATGATCGAAGATGTCCTGGCCCTTGGGGCCGGGATAGGGCGGGGCGGCGAGGCCCTCCAGTTCTTTCTGGTATTTCCGGCAAAAAACAGTGCGTGGCATGGGCTGTTCCTGGTATTCAGAGGCTCGCCAGCAGTCGGGCGACCGGGGCGGCGAGGCCGATTTGTGAAGGTTGGGCCACGTTATACCAGAGCTGGTCGTCCCCTGCCATGACGGCCTGCGGCTCACCGGGCAGGGTGGCCAGCAGGGGCTGGATGTCCAGGTGGTAGTGGCTGAAGGTGTGGCGGAAGGGTTCGGCGGGCGCCAGTTCGGTGGGCATCAGGCCGAAGCGGTCGAGGCACCAGTTGCCGGCGGCGGCTTGCTCGTCCAGCTGGGGAAAGCACCACAATCCGCCCCAGATACCGCTGGGTGGGCGCCGCTGCAGCAATACGCTGCCGCCGGCGTCGCGCACAATCAGGAAAATCGTGGCCCGCACCGGCATGGTCTTGCGCGGCTTCTTGCCGGGGTAGTCGGCCTGGCTGTCGGCCCGCCGGGCGGCGCAGTCGACGCTCAGGGGGCAGTCCTCACAGCGGGGCCGGCTGCGGGTGCACAGGGTGGCGCCCAGGTCCATCATTGCCTGGCTGTAATCCGCTACCCGCCGGGTTGGAGTGTGCTGCTCCGCCAGCTGCCACAGCTCCCGGTGCACCGCGGTCTGGCCGGGCCAGCCCGGCACTGCATGGTAGCGGGCCAGCACTCGCTTGACGTTGCCATCCAGGATGCTGGCGCGCTGGCGGAAGGCGATGCTGACGATGGCGCCGGCGGTGGAACGGCCGATGCCCGGCAGTTCGCTGAGCTGGTCCACGTTGGCGGGGAACCGGCCACCATGGTGGTCGCAAACCTCCCGCGCGGCCCGGTGCAGGTTGCGGGCCCGGGCGTAGTAACCCAGGCCGGTCCACAGGTGCAATACTTCGTCCACGGGTGCGTCGGCAAGATCCTGCACCCGCGGGAAGGCCTCCATAAAGCGCTGGAAGTAGGGGATGACCGTACGCACCTGGGTTTGCTGCAGCATGATCTCCGACACCCACACCCGGTAGGGATCGATTGACTGCTGCCAGGGCAGGTCCTTGCGGCCGTGCTGGTCGAACCAGTCGAGGACGCGTCGGGCGAAGGCGGGAGGTGGCTTCATGGCAGGGCGGACACTAGCACCGGTGTGAGCGCTGGTAAAGTGGCAGCAGGAATTCATCGGCGAGAGAACCATACGGCGGTCATTGGCGTAGAATAGGCAGTTGGTTGCGTTGCAGAGGCAGGTCAGTTACATGAAATTGGCTTTGATGGCAGTATTCGCCGCGGCGGCCACGGTGGCGGGCTGCGGCCTGCTGCTGAGCCCCGACAGGGAGCCGGCGGCGGTGGAGACGGTGGTTTATACCCCCGCGGACTGGCCCCAGGAACTGCAGGCAGAAGTCTACCAGCCCAGGGGCAGGGCCCGTTCCCGGGTATGCTGATGGTACACGGCGGCGGCTGGGAGCGGCGCCACCGCGACGACATGGACCGCCTCGCCCGCTACTATACGGGTGAGGGCTACGTGGTGATGAATATCAGCTACCGCTTCGCCCCCAACGCAATTTACCCGGCCCAGGTGCACGACCTGCAGCAGGCCATGCACTGGTTGTATCGGCAAGCCGGGCGGTTGCAGCTGGACCAGGACCGGATCGCCGCCTTCGGCTATTCCGCGGGCGCCCATCTGGTCAGCCTGATGGCGCTGGCCGCCGGCACCGGCGAGGCGCTGGACCAGCCCTGGGGCGGTATCGAAACCCGGCCCGCCGCGGTGATTGCCGGCGGCGCGCCGATGGATCTGCGCAAATACTCCGGGGGCGAGCTGGTACCGCAGTTCCTGGGCGGCAGTATCGAGGAGATTCCCGAAACCTTTGCCGCCGCTTCACCGGTAACCCTGGTGCACGGGCAGGCGCCGCCCTTCTTCCTGTTCCACGGTAGCCGCGACAAACTGGTCACCATCGATCACGCTGAGGATTTCGCAACGGCGTTGCGGGCCAGGGATGTGCCGGTGGAGTTGGCAACCCAGGCGGCCCGCGGGCATATCCTGACGTTTCTGACCGTGGGCACAGCCCTGCCCGATGCGGATCGCTTCCTGACCCGACACCTGACGCCGTCCGCCGGCACCTCCCCTGCACTTTGAGCCAGGTCTTGGTCAAGCCTGGATATCTGCCGCTGTGCGTTAAGAACTCTGAAGGCAGGTTCGTCTCAACCATGGGCCTTCATAGACCGTATGCAGCAAGGATGCTGCATCCGAGCCCCCAGGGATGGGTTAACGGCGTGTCTATGAAGGCCCATGGTTGAGGCGGACCGAGACGATCAGCACAGCCTCATAGCCGTTGGCACTCTACTTCCCGAGCTAGTCGGTGAATTCACCCCGGCTTTCTTCTATAATGGCGCGCTTCTCGGGGCCAGGTGCGCACCGCCCCGGTCACAGCTTCTGGAGGACCGCATGTCCGAGCGCAAGGCGAGTGTCACTCGCAACACCCTGGAGACCCGGATTACCGCCACGGTCAATCTGGACGGCTCCGGCCAGGCGAATTTCCAGACCGGAATTCCCTTCCTGGAGCACATGCTGGACCAGATCGCGCGCCACGGCATGATGGACCTGGATATCCAGGCCGAGGGCGACCTGCACATCGATGACCACCACACCGTGGAGGATATCGGCATCACGCTGGGCCAGGCGTTTACCCGGGCGGTGGGCGACAAGAAGGGTATTGTCCGCTACGGCCACGCCTACGTGCCGCTGGATGAGGCGCTGTCGCGGGTGGTGGTGGACTTTTCCGGGCGCCCGGGGCTGATCTACAAGATTCCGTTTACCCGGGCCCAGGTGGGTGGTTTTGATGTGGACCTGTTCCAGGAATTCTTCCAGGGCTTTGTCAATCACGCCCAGCTGACCCTGCATATCGACAACCTGCGCGGCGACAACAGCCACCACCAGATCGAGACGGTGTTCAAGGCCTTCGGCCGCGCGCTGCGGATGGCATTGGCGGAGGATCCCGCGATGGCGGGGATCATGCCCTCCACCAAGGGCGTGCTGTAGGTTGCCGGCATGAGCGAAACCGTCGCGGTCATCGACTACGGCATGGGCAACCTGCACTCGGTGGCCAGTGCGCTGCAGCATGTGGGCGCCGGCCGGGTGCTGGTGACGCATGATGCCGACCAGATCCGGGCGGCGGACCGGGTGGTCTTCCCCGGCGTGGGCGCGATCCGCGACTGCATGGCGGAAATCCGCCGCCTGCGCTGCGATGAGCTGCTGCAACTGGCGTTGATCGAACAGCGCAAGCCGGTGCTGGCGATCTGCGTCGGCATGCAGGCCCTGCTGAGCCGCTCGGAAGAGAACGGCGGCGTGGACTGCCTGGACATTGTGCCGGGCACCGTGCGCCACTTTGGCCAACCGCTTGTGGATGCCGGCGGGCAACGGCTGAAGGTGCCGCACATGGGCTGGAATGAGGTGCGCCAGGTGGGACAGCATCCTCTGTGGCAGGGTATCCCCGATGCCAGCCGCTTCTATTTTGTGCACAGCTACTATGTTACCGCCGCGGACCGCTCGCTGCTGGCCGGGGCCGTGGACTACGGAGTCAGTGCCGATGCGGCGCTGGCCCGGAACAATCTCTTCGCCGTGCAGTTTCATCCGGAAAAAAGCCATACCGCCGGTCTGCAACTGTTGCGCAATTTTCTCGCCTGGAGTCCCCCATGTTGATAATCCCCGCAATCGATTTGAAGGATGGCCAGTGTGTGCGCCTGCGCCAGGGCGTGATGGACGACAGCACTGTATTTTCCGATGACCCGGTGGCCGTGGCCACGCGCTGGGTGGAGGCAGGTTGCCGGCGCCTGCACCTGGTGGACCTGAACGGGGCCTTTGCCGGCGAACCGGTGAATGGCGACGTGGTCTCGGCCATCGCCGCCTCCTACCCGGAACTGCCGGTACAGATCGGTGGTGGCATCCGCACGCTGGAGACCATCGAACTCTATCTGCGCGCCGGGGTCAGCTACGTGATTATCGGCACCCTGGCGGTGAAGGAACCGGCCTTCGTGGCGGAGGCCTGCAAGACCTTTCCCGGCAGGATCATTGTCGGCCTGGATGCGAAGGACGGCCTGGTGGCCACCGATGGCTGGGCAGAGGTATCCAGCGTGCGCGCCACTGACCTGGCCAAGCAGTTGGAGAGCGACGGGGTCGCCGCCATCGTCTACACCGATATCGCCCGCGACGGCATGATGCAGGGCGTGAATGTGGAGGCCACGGTGGCCATGGCCCGCGCCTCCAGCATCCCGGTGATCGCCTCGGGCGGCATTACCAACCTGGACGACATCCGCGCCTTGAACGCGGTGGCTCACGAGGGAATCTGTGGCGCAATCACCGGGCGCGCCATCTACGAGGGCACGCTGGATGTGGCCGAGGCCCAGCGCCTGTGCGACGGCGAAGCCTGAGCCGATGGGCCTGGCCAAGCGCATCATTCCCTGCCTGGACGTTGATAACGGCCGCGTGGTCAAGGGGGTGAATTTTGTCGGCATCCGCGACGCCGGCGATCCGGTGGAAATCGCCCGCCGCTACAACGAGCAGGGCGCCGACGAAATCACCTTTCTGGATATTACCGCCAGCCACGAGGGCCGTGATACCACCGTGCACACGGTGGAGCAGATCGCGGAGCAGGTGTTTATCCCGCTGACGGTGGGCGGCGGCATCCGCTCGGTGGAGGACATCCGCACCATGCTCAATGCCGGCGCAGACAAGGTCAGCATCAATACCGCCGCGATTCACAACCCCGAGCTGGTGCAGCAGGCCTCGGAGCGCTTCGGCGCCCAGTGCATTGTGGTGGCGATAGACGCGAAGCGGGTGGCCGATGTGGACGGCGCGCCGCGCTGGGAAATCTTTACCCACGGCGGCCGCAAGCCCACCGGCATTGACGCAGTGGCCTGGGCGGTGAAGATGGCGGACCTGGGTGCGGGAGAGATCCTGCTCACCAGCATGGACAGGGACGGCACCCGCAACGGTTTTGAGCTGGGTGTGACCCGGGCCATCACCGACGCTGTGGATATTCCGGTGATCGCCTCCGGCGGGGTTGGTAACCTCGACCACCTTGTGGCGGGTATACTGGAGGGCGGCGCCGATGCGGTATTGGCAGCCAGTATTTTTCATTTCGGCGAGTATACGGTACCCGAGGCGAAGGCCTATATGGCTGCGCGCGGGATCGAAGTGAGGACTTGATGTCCCCCGCGGGAGGGGGAGCTCCCGGCATCCATTTGGCTTCCATCCGGCCAGTGATGCGCATCCCTGATCTGAAACAGTTGCCTCCAGGGCTCCGGGATGACAAGTTGTGATCAATGAAGCGCGCATTGGGTCCATTATGCCGAATCGTCTCCCTGAAAAGCCGCTTGCCGAGTTCCTGGATCTGCTGCTGGATGCCGTATGTATAGTCGACAGGGATGCCCGTTTCCTGTTTGTCTCCGCGGCCGGCGAGCAGATCTTTGGCTATACGCCCGAAGAAATGGTAGGCAGATCCGTGCAGGAGCTGGTCCATCCGGATGACCTGGAATACACGATGTCGACTGCTTCCCAGGTAATGGCTGGAGAGACCAACACCCATTACGAGAATCGCTATCTGCGCAAGGATGGCGAGATCGTCCACATCATGTGGTCGGCGCGTTGGTCGGAAGAGCACCAGGTGCGGATTGGCGTGGCCCGCGACATCACCCGCCGCAAGCGGGCGGAATTCATGCAGTCGGCTCTGTATGCAATCTCCCAGGTCGCCCATACCGCTCCCGACCTGCCGGCTCTGTACTGCCAGATTCACGAGATCATCGATTCGCTGACGCCCTGCAGGAATTTCTATGTAGCGCTTTATGACGAGGACGGCCACAGCTGGGACTACCCCTACTACGTTGATGAGGCACATCCGCTGCCGCCGCTCCAGGACGGGGATATGGAAGCGCTGTGCCGCCAGGTCGTCCAGCGCGGAGAACCCTTGCTGTTGACCCCCGGCAGTGAACCCGGAGGACTGTCCGCCGATGAGCGGCGGCCTCAGTACTGGCTCGGGGCGCCGTTGCAGGCGGAGGGCAGGACGCTGGGGGTGCTGGTAATGCAGAGTTATTCCACCACCATCCACTACACCGAAAACGATCGCCAGTTGTTGCAGTTTGTCTCCACCCAGATCGCCGCGGCGATTTCCCATCGCGACATGTTGACCCGGCTGGAATACATGGCACGGTACGATCCGCTCACCAACCTGCCCAACCGCGAGCTGCTCAGCGACCGGATCCGCACCGCCCTGGCCATGGCGCGGCGTGAAAAGGCCTTGCTGGCCCTGCTTTTCATTGATCTGGACGGTTTCAAGCGGATAAACGACACCCTCGGTCACGCCGCCGGCGATCGCCTGCTGCAGGGCGTGGCCCAGCGCCTGGCGGCGAGCATCCGCGAGTCGGATACCGCCGCCCGTCTCGGTGGGGATGAGTTCGTGGTACTGCTGGAGCGGATCAGCGATCCATCCAACGTAGTCGAAATAGCTGCCAAGATCCGCGAGGCTTTCGCTGTTCCGTTCGAGCTGGAAGGGCAGCAGCTGCTGATATCACTGAGTATCGGGGCCGCGCTGTATCCCCGGGACGGAGAGGACGAATTCGCATTGCTGCACCATGCCGACAAGGCCATGTATGCGTTGAAATAGGCCCGGCAGATGGTGTCAGGAATCGTCCGTGGGCGCAGGCAGGATCGCTGCTGGGCGCTGGCGCTTGCCGAGGATGTTGACACCCTTGAGCAGAGTCAGGGCCTCGTACAGTTGGTTGTCGCTCGCCAGCAATTCACTGCTCACCTTCCTGGGCTTGTCGCCGCTGTCGCCGTTGACATTTTCCAGGCGCCGGTTCAGGTCTGCCTCGCTGAGCTGGCGCGAGGTGTCGTACGCGGTCACCCGGGCGCGTTCGACCAGGATGTCGGGCACGATCCCGGCGGCCTGGATGGACCGGCCCTCCGGCGTGAAGTAGAGCGCGGTGGTCAGTTTGACCGCGCGCGATTCGGAAATCGGCATCACGGTTTGCACTGAGCCCTTGCCAAAGGAGTCACTGCCCATGATCACCGCGCGGTTGTGGTCTTGCAGCGCGCCGGCGACAATTTCCGAGGCACTGGCGGAACCGCCGTTGATCAGTACCACGATGGGTGTGCCAGCGCTGGCGTCGCCGGGCTCTGCCGAATACCGGATATGGGAGTTTGGCAGCCGGCCTTCGGTGTAGACCACCAGGCCGCTGTCCATGAACAGGCCGGCGACATCGACACTGGCCCGCAGTACGCCGCCGGGGTTGTTGCGCAGGTCCAATACCAGGCCCTTCAGCTCTTCCTCCTCCATCAGGCGCTGCAGCGCAGCCTTGACGTCCGGGCCGGTCTGGTTCTGGAACTGGGCCACGCGGATATAGCCGTAGCCGGGTTCGAGAAAGCGCTCACGCACACTGGCGACCTTGATGGTATCGCGCTGCAGGGTGACGTCGAAGGGCTGGCTTTCGCCGGGACGGCCGATGGTCAGTTCGATCTCACTGCCCTTGGGGCCGCGCATCAGGTCGATGGCCTCGTTCAGACTCATGCCCTTTACTGCCTTGCCGTCCAGATTGAGGATCACGTCGCCACTCATCAGCCCGGCCTCGGCCGCCGGCGAGCCATCGATGGGGGCGATGATCTTGACGTAACCATCCTCCATCCCGACTTCCAGGCCCAGGCCGCTGAACTCGCCACTGGTGGTGTTCTGCAGGTCCTCGAAGTCATCCTTGTCGAGGTAGGCGGAGTGCGGGTCCAGGTTCATCAGCATGCCCTGGATGGCGTATTCCAGCAGCTGGCTGTCATCGATCTGCTCGACATAGCCAATCCGGATCTGGTTGAAGACGTCGGCAAAGGTGCGCAGCTCATCCAGTGGCAGGCGGTCCTCCGATTCCGGATCCGCTGCCGAAGCTGAGAATGGCAGTGCCAGTGTCAGTGCCAGCAGGCCGCATCTGAGCATCAGCAGGGAGGGGGAGAGTGTGTGCATGGAGTGCCGCCATCAGGCCCGCGGGCCGTTGTGATCGAGAGGGGGCTAGTGTAACCGATTCCCGGGAAGCTGTGCCAAGCGGGTGCCGGTTCAGCGGCACCAGGCGGCGGGGTCCACCGGTTTGCCCTGCTTGCGGATCTCGAAGTACAGCGCGCTTTCGTTCAGGCCGCCACTGCTGCCTACGGTGCCGAGCGGCGTGCCGGGAGCGACCCATTCACCCACCTCGCGCAGCAGACTCTGGTTGTGGGCATAGAGGCTCATGTAACCTTCGCCGTGATCCAGGATCAACAGCAGGCCGGAGCCGCGCAACCAGTCGGCGTAGACTACCCGGCCGTGATGGATGGCGCGCACGGTGCTGCCTTCGTCGGCGGTGAGGTTGATCCCCTGCCAGCGCATGCCACCGGCGCCGCGGGTGGCGCCAAAGCGATTGCCCGGCTTGCCCTCCACCGGCCAGGCCAGCGCGCCTTTGGCGCTGGCGAAGGGACGGTAGTCCTCCGGCAACTGCAGGTCGACCACCGCCTGCTCGATAGCTTGCAGCAGCTGCTCCAGTTCGGCGCGGTCCTGTTGCAGGCGCTGCAATTCGTCGTCCTTGCTGCGGATAGTGGAGGCGAGACTGGCCAGCACGGTCTGCCGCTGCTCCTTCGAGGCGAGTACCTGCTCGCGCCTCTGGGCAAGCTCGTTGCGCTCGGTCTCCAGTGTTTCGACGGTGAGCTGGATCTGTCCCTGAATCCGGGCCAGTTCCTTCAGCGTCGTCCGGTATTGCGCCACCAGTGCATTGCGGGCGTCGAAGAAATAGCGGTAGTAGGCCATGGCGCGCGCTACGGTATGCGGATTCTCCTGCTCGAGCAGCACCTTCAGTGGCCCCTGCTGGCCCATTTGCCAGGCGGCCCGCAATTCAGCGGCGATGCGCGCCTGCTGGCTGTCCCGGGCCTGCTGCTGGGCGCGCTGGCGCTGTTCCAGCTGGCCGAGTTCGGCCTCGGCGGCGGAGATGGCCGCCAGGTTGGCGCTGATGTCACGCTGCAATTCACCCAGCGCGACCTCGATTTCCCGCAGTTGCTGCTGCAGGCCGCTGTGTTCGCTGCGGGCACTGCCCAGTTCGCGGTCGACCTGCTCGATCTTGCGCTGCAACTGTTCCAGTTCCGCCCGGGCCCGCTGCTCCTCCTCCGTCTGGGCATCGGCGTGGGACGCCGGCCCCAGACACAGCAGTGCCAGCAACAGACCCCAATAGCGACGGCGGCGTCGCGGCATGTGACTCAGTCCCGGCAACTGACCAGGCTGTGCCCCGTCATCTCCCCGGGCTGGGGCAGATCCATCAATGCCAGCAGGGTAGGCGCGATATCCGCGAGAATCCCGCCCTCGGCAGACAACTGGCAGTCGCGGCGGCCGACATAGACCAGTGGTACCTGTTCGGTAGTGTGCTGGGTGTGGACCTGGCCGGACTCGTAGTCCTGCATCTGTTCGCAGTTGCCGTGGTCGGCGGTGATCAGGGCCTGCCCGCCCACCTCCAGCAGCGCCTCCTCTACCCGGCCCAGGCAGTGGTCCAGCGCCTCCACAGCCGCGACCGTGGCCGCAAAGATGCCGGTGTGGCCCACCATGTCGCCGTTGGCATAGTTGCAGACAATCAGATCGTATTCCCCGGAGCGGATCGCGGCCACCAGTTCGTCGGTCACCTGCGGTGCACTCATCTCGGGCTTGAGATCGTAGGTGGCGACATCTGGGGACGGCACCATGATGCGTTTTTCGCCGGGAAACTCCCGCTCCCGGCCACCGCTGAAGAAAAAGGTGACATGGGCATATTTCTCGGTCTCCGCCAGGCGCAGCTGGGTCTTGCCCTGCTGGGCCAGATAATCGCCCAGCACATTGTCCAGACTGGTTGGTGGAAACGCGCAGGCCGCGTCGATATCCGCTGCATATTCGGTGCTGGTGACAAATCCGGCCAGTTGCGGCCAGCTGCGGCGCTCGAAACCGGTGAAGTCGGGATCGGTAAAGGCGCGGGTCAACTGGCGGGCGCGGTCGGCCCGAAAGTTCATGAACAGTACCGCATCGCCGTCGCGGATCGCCCCGCTGTCCTGACCTTCGGCCCTGATCACGGTTGGCAGCACAAATTCGTCGTTTTCATCGCGCTGGTAGGCTGCCTGCAGCGCCGCTGTGGTGGAGCCCGCGCAGTGGGGGCCTCGGCTTCGGTCAGCAGTCGATAGGCCTGCTCGATCCGGTCCCAGCGATTGTCCCGGTCCATTGCATAATAGCGGCCGACGATGCTGGCGGTACGGCCGTGCCCCAGCTCCGCGAACAGTGCGTCGGCGCGTTCCAGCGAGGCCGCAGCGCTGCGCGGCGGTGTGTCGCGGCCGTCGAGGAAGGCGTGCAGGTAGATCCGCCTGGCGCCTCGCGCCGCCGCCAGGCGGATGGCGGCGAACAGCTGCTCTTCGTGACTGTGGACGCCGCCGGGTGACAGCAGGCCCAGGATGTGAACGGCGCCATCGCCCGCCACCGCCTTGTCGATCGCGCCGTTGTAGACGGGATTGTCGTTGAAGCTGCCATCGGCAATGGCCTGGTCGATACGGGTGATGCTCTGGTAGATGACCCGGCCCGAACCCAGGCTCATGTGGCCAACCTCCGAGTTGCCCATCTGCCCGGCCGGCAGTCCCACATCCAGGCCGGATCCCGATACCAGGGTATGGGGCGCCTGCGCCCAGAGCCGGTCCCACACCGGCGTGTGGGCTTGGGCAATGGCATTGTCGCGGCTGTCTTCGCGGTAGCCCCAGCCATCCAGGATAATCAATACGGTGGGTGTCTTGCGGCTCTCGCTCATGGGCATTCCAGGTCCGGAAAGTGGGTCAGGCCCGTCATTTTACCCGTTCCGGCAGGGAATCGCATGAGCAATCCGCGGCAGGCCGTGTGCTGGCCGCGCAGCCGGGTGGTATTGTACGGTTGTGCACGGAAGTCCGGATACCGAGCGGCTAAGCTGAAAAGCAATGCCAGCGGAGCTGCCCGGTGCAAATGGTCGCTGCGGGCAGGGTATGGACTGCTCAATGAACAGACAAACGGGCCCGTGGAATGCTCTGGTTTCTGGTTTTGCATATTGTCGCACTACTGTTCTGGGGAGGTTGTCTACTCTATCTGCCAGCGTTGATTGTCAGCACTGGTCCGCGCGCGACCATCTTCGCTGACCAGCCCGACCCGTTCGATTCAATTGCACGTTTTGTGTTTACCCGTATCGCGACTCCCGCGGGCTTGCTGGCAATTATCGCCGGTACGCTGGTGTTCCTGACTGATCTGTCGGTCAATATCTGGCTGATCGTCAAGCTGAGCCTGGTCGCGGTGCTGGTGATGGTGCACAGCCTGCTGGGCCTGTTGATCCTGCGGGCGGAGGCAAACAACGCCAAGCCGTTGCGGATCTGGTGCGGTCTGCTCGGTGTCTGTGCCGGCCTGTTGCTGGTGGGCATACTGTGGCTGGTGCTGGCGAAACCCGCTATCCCGTTGCCGTCATGAGCAAGTCAGCGGTCTTCGTGCCGTTCCATCCGGCGGTCGCGCGCCCGGCGCCGGGTGGTCTTCTCCGGCGCCACACCCACTGCGTGATCGTACACCAGTTGGCCTCCCAGCAGGCTGGTCAAGGCGATCATGGCTCCACTGAGCAGCGACAGGTAGACGCCCCACGGCTGGATGTGAAGGTCCGGCCCTCCTATTCGTATCAACCAGTTGAGACTCGCCAGCGACAGCAGCATCACGGCCAGAATCGCATGGCACCAGGCGGTGATCAGGCGCCGGATCCGGGCGACGATGAGCAGATCCAGCAGCCCGATGGCACCGGATATCCAGCCGCCGAGGGCGCCGACACCGGCGAGCCAGAGACCGGCGCGGGCCCAGAAAAAATCGCCGCTTGCCAGGTAGGCAAGATCGGTGCCGATCAGGCCCAACAGCGCTGCCACCGGGAAGTGGATCAGCATCGGATGAATCGGATGCCCGCCAATCGACATCTTGCTGAGGATGATTCCGGTCGCCATTGCGCACCTCCGCTGCCGCCCCGTGCCAGATCATGGCGCCGCCGGGCCGAAACCAGATTAACAGCCATTGCCGCGCTTATCACGCTCCCGCTGCTCACTGCCTGCAGTGGGCCCAGGTCGGCGCTGGATCCAGCCGGCCCCAGTGCCAGGGCTGCTGCCTGGTTGTGGTGGGGCATGGCTGGCTTGTTCGGGCTGGTTTTTGTTGCCGTCGTGGGCTTGTGGATGTACGCGCTGTGGCGCGACCCGGGCACACCGGGCGAAGTCCAGGCAGAGCGTGTGCAGCGGCGCTGGCTCATCGGTGGCGGCCTGTTGTTGCCCATTCTCTCCATCACTGCGGTGTTGCTGGTGGGGATTCCGCTGGGCCAGCGCATGTTGCCGCTACCGGCGGGCGAGGCGGTCCGCATCGATGTCACTGCCCACCAGTGGTGGTGGGAGGTCAGCTACCCGGACAGCGGGATCGTGCTTGAGAACCAGCTGTTCATTCCCGCCGGCCGGCCTGTGGACCTGTATTTGACCAGCGCCGATGTCATCCACTCGTTCTGGGTGCCGCGGCTGGGTGGCAAGATGGACATGCTGCCCGGACGCAGCAATGTATTGCGGCTGGAAGCGGACCGGCCGGGTACCTATCACGGCAGCTGCAGCGAGTTCTGTGGCACCGGCCACGCGCAGATGACATTTACCGTGCAGGCGCTGGCGCCGGCAGAGTACCGGGCCTGGCTTGATGAGAGGAGGCAGAGCGGTGACTGAACGGGATGGCGCGGACAACCACCAGCGCCACCGGGAGCTGGAGCAGGTCTGGGGCAACCTCCCGGGCTGGGGCGCGCTTGCCGCGGTGAACCACACCTCGGTGGGGTTGCGCTTTGTGGTGACGGGGCTGTGCTTTTTCCTGGTCGGTGGCGTGCTGGCGATGCTGATCCGTACCCAGCTGGCGCTGCCGGAGCAGGATATCGTCAGCGCCGGGCTCTACAGTCAACTGTTCACCATGCACGGCACGGTGATGATGTTCCTGTTTGCGATCCCGGTACTGGAAGGCGTCGCCATGTACCTGGTGCCGAAGATGATAGGCACCCGTGACCTGGTATTCCCCCGGCTGAGCGCCTTCGGCTATTACTGCTACCTGTTCGGCGGCCTGATCGTGCTGTCCAGCCTGTTGCTGCAGATCGCGCCTGCGGCGGGCTGGTTCATGTACACCCCGCTCAGCAATGCCCGCTTCTCCCCTGGCCCGGGAGCGGACTTCTGGTTGCTGGGTATCACCTTCGTCGAGATTTCCGCCATTGCCGCCGGTGTTGAACTGGTGGTGTCTATCCTGCTCACCCGGGCCAACGGCATGAGCCTGAACCGGATGCCGATTTTCTGCTGGTACATGCTCGGCACAGCGCTGATGATCATATTCGGATTCCCGCCGCTGATTCTGGGCAGCATCCTGCTGGAACTGGAGCGCGCCGCCGGCTGGGTGTTCTTTGATGTGGCAGGCGGCGGCGATCCCTTGTTGTGGCAGCACCTGTTCTGGTTGTTCGGGCACCCCGAGGTCTACATCATCTTCCTGCCGGCGGCGGGTATCGTCTCGACCCTGATTCCGGTGTTTGCCAACCGGCCGCTGGTCGGCTACCGCTGGGTGGTGCTGGCGATCATCACCACGGGATTCATCAGTTTCGGCCTGTGGGTGCACCACATGTTTACGGTGGGCATCCCGCAGCTTGCACTGGCTTTCTTCTCCGTGGCCAGCATGCTGGTCGCGATTCCCACGGCCATCCAGTTGTTTGCCTGGCTGGCTACGCTGTGGACCGGCCGCGTGCGTTTCCAGCTGCCGATGCTCTGGGTATCGGGCTTCCTGGTGGTGTTCGTCTGCGGCGGCCTGACGGGTGTGATGCTGGCGCTGGTGCCCTTTAACTGGCAGGTGCACGATACCCACTTCGTGGTGGCCCATATGCATTATGTGCTGGTCGGGGGCATGCTGTTCCCGCTGGTGGCGGGGCTCTACTACTGGTTGCCCCATGTTTCCGGACGGCTGCCGTCGATGATTCTGGGCCGCTGGGGCTTCTGGCTGTTCTTCGGCGGCTTCAATCTCACCTTCCTGCTGATGCACTTGACCGGCCTGCTGGGCATGTCGCGCCGGGTCTATACCTACGAGGCTGGCCTGGGTTGGGACTGGCTCAATCTGCTGTCCTCGGTGGGAGGGTTTGTGATGGCCCTTGGCGTCGCTGTGGTGATCGTTGATTTCGCGCTGCATTTTCGCTTTGGCCGCAGGGCCCAGCCCAATCCCTGGCAGGCCGACACCCTGGAGTGGGCCACGCCGATGCCCGTCAGCGCCTACAATTTTGCCAGCCTGCCCGATGTGGGCAGCAGGCATCCGCTGTGGGAAGACCCGGCACTGGGCGAGCGCATTGCTGCCGGCGAGTACGGCCTCGCCCGGATCCAGCATGCCCGGCGCGACATCTACGGATCTGCCCCTGTCAGTGGCAGGGTCTGCAGCGTTATCCATTTGCCCAGCAACTCCTGGCTGCCATTGCAGCTGGCGCTATCGGTAGCGGCGCTTTGCATCTGTCTGCTGCTGAAGGTCTATACCGGCGCATTGCTGGCAGTGGCCGTGGTTCTTTTCTTTGCCCTGCGCTGGGGGTGGCACAATGGCGCCCATCCGCGGGCGTCCCCGGTGCGCGTGACGGATCCGGTGGATCCACCGCTGCACTCCCGCACCCGCAGTGGCCCCGGCCTGTGGGGCATGGTGACCAGCCTGATGGCCGATGGCACTTTGTATGTCGCGCTGCTGTTTGGCTGGTTTTACCTGTGGACAGTGGCGCCCCGGTGGCAGCTGCCTGACGCTGCGCCGCTGGAACTGACCCCCCTGCTGGCCAGTGGGCTGTTGCTGAGCCTGGCCGTGCTGGTCTACTGCCGTGCACTCACCTGGCTGGAGACCGGCAGCGACCGGAAGGCACTGTCCGGGTTCGGGGCCAGTGCGCTGCTGGGATTGGTGCACTGCCTGGTGCTGGTATGGCTGCTGCTCAGCGCGCCGCTGCGACCGGCGGAGCTTGCGCACGACGCTGTGCTGACGGTGATGTTGTATTATCAGCTGCTGCACAGCGGCCTGGCGACGGTACTCACCCTGCTGCAGCTGCAGCGGTTGCGGCTGGGCTATGTCGGCAAGGCGCTGCCCTACGAGGCGCTGGTGCTACAGCCCCTATGGCTGTATTCGCTGACGGTGTTCTGGCTCAGCTTCGCCGCATTCATCCTGTTGCCGCTGGCCTGGACGGGTACCTCATGATGTCGCCGTATCATCCGCTGCAACTGGTGCTGGGCCTGATGGTCTGGAGTGTCTGGTTCGTCTTTCTCTACGGTGGCCTGTCCGTGGCCTGTCAGTTTGCCGCGCCGGATCCCGTTCGCGGCGCCTTCACCTGGATCAATGTACTTGGTCTGGGGTTGGCGCTGTTGGTCGCGGCCGTGCTGCTGGTGGCCGCCTGGCGCTGTGGGCGCGCAAGCCGGGCCCCGGAGGCGGGGCCTGCGGCCGGGCGTTTTATAGCGAGTGTGGCCGCAGCGGTATATGCGCTGGCGGCGCTGGCGACCCTGGGGATTGCACTGCCGGCATTGATGTTGCCGCCGTGTCTGTGAGCCGCTGCGGTTTGTTGGCCGCCCTCTGTCTGGCGGCTTGCAGTATGCCTGCACTGGCCCATAGCCCGCTGGCGGGTGGCGGCGGTCAGGAGCAGCTCGCGGCGCTGACCAGCGCTGCGCTGCTCGCATTGCTGTGGCTGCTGTATCTGGCGGGATCGCGGCGGCGGCCGGCGCGACGGGGCGCGGCCCTGCTGTTTCACGGCGCGATGCTACTGTGCTGGTTTGCAGTTCTGGGGCCGTTGGACCAATGGGCCCAGACCAGCGCCTCGGCCCATATGACCCAGCACATGCTGTTCATGGTGGTCATTGCCCCGCTGTGGGTGCTCAGCACACCGTTGCCGCAGTTGGCTGCGGCGACGGGTCGTGGCGGAGCGTTCATCTGGGAGCCGCTGTTGCGCTTTACCCGGCACCCGCTGCTGGCTGCGTGGCTGCATGGGCTGGTGATCTGGTTCTGGCACACTCCCCGCTTCTACATGCTGGCGCTGGAGCATCCCTGGTGGCATGTGGTGGAACACGCGCTGTTCCTGGCAACCGCGGGCCTGTTCTGGTGGTCAGTACTCAGGCAGGGGCACGGCAGGACGCACTGGGCGTTGTTTGCCTTGCTGTCTACATTGATGCACACCGGCTTTCTCGGGGCCGTGCTGACGTTCGCGCGGGCGCCCCTGTATGGCAGTGCGCAAGGCCTGCCGGACCAGCAGCTGGCGGGCCTGATCATGTGGGTTCCCGGCGCCATTCCCTACCTGCTCGCCGCCGCCTGGGTCTGTTACCGCGGCTACCGGCAGTTGCGGCGGCAATTGCCCGGCTGACAGTGGGGCTGCGCCGTGTGCCGGGGTCCTGGCGGTACTGGTTGCAGCCGGGCTTAGCCTGTATACTTGCGCCCTTTTCAACCCGGCTTGATCGCCCCGATTGCCAGAGCGCTGGTGGCGGTGCTGCAATTGACCAATCCCTGAGGTTTTACGACACACCGGACTATGGCCCTATTTCTTGAGTTTCTTGCCCAGCAGTGGGTATTGTTCGCCGCCCTGTTCGCCGTTGTCGTGATGCTGATCATGCACGAGGCGCGCAAGGCGGGCCCGGCGCTGAGCCCGCAGGAAGCCATTAATCTGGTGAATGCCGAGGATGGTCTCTTCGTGGATCTGCGCGACAGTGCCGAGTACAAAGCGGGACATATCGTCGACGCGCTGCATATTCCGGCGGCCAAGCTCGCCAGCCGCAGCGGCGAGCTGGAGAAATACAAGTCCCGGCCGCTGATCCTGGTCTGCAAGATGGGCCAGCAGGCGGGTGCCGCCAGCAAACAGCTGCGGGCGGAGGGTTATGACAGGGTCTACAAGATGGCCGGTGGCATGATGGAGTGGAGCAACCTGCAGCTCCCCACCGTCAAGTAGTCCGAGGTGGCTGTGATGAGCGCCCAGGTGACCCTGTACACAACCCGGTTTTGTCCCTATTGCGTCAATGCCAAACGGCTGCTGCAACACAAGGGCGTGGATTACCGCGAGATTCCGGTCGACGGTGATGTCGACAGGCGTGCCGAGATGGCGGCGCGCAGCGGCCGGCGCACTGTGCCGCAGATCTGGATTGATGACCGGCATATTGGCGGCTTTGACGAACTGGCGGCGCTGGATCGTCAGGGCCGCCTCGACCCATTACTGAAACTGGCCCCATAGGCCAATACCGCAACCCGATGGAGGACGGCTCAATGGCCGACGAACAAGCACAGGAAGCAGGCACTGCACAGGACCAACCGCAACAGCAGTTTGCCTTGCAGCGCATCTACACCAAGGATATCTCTTTTGAATCTCCCGCCAGCCCGGGTGTATTCCGCAAGCAGTGGCAGCCAAAGGTCAATGTCGATCTCAATACCAAGAGCGACAAGATTGACGACCAGGGTAACTTCGAGGTGGTGCTGACGATCACGCTGACCGCCAAGATCGACGACGAAACTGCCTTTCTGGTGGAAGTACAACAGGCTGGTATTTTCGTGATTGTCGGCATAGAGGGCGAAAACCTGCGCCGGGTACTCGCCACCGCGGCGCCCACGATCCTGTTTCCCTATGCGCGCGAGAGTATCGATTCAATCTGCGTAAAGGGTGGCTTTCCGCCAGTGATGCTGGCGCCGGTCAATTTTGATGGCCTGTATTCCCAGGCGCTGGCCAAGCAGCAGGCTGAGGGCCAGGGCGAGGAACAGCCGGCCACTCACTAGTACTGAACAAGCCGCCCGGACCGGGTTGTCCCGGCCTGGGCGGCTGCTGGGGTTTGTTGCGCAGCTCCATGTCCGAGGAATGCAAAAGTGTTCCATATTGCCCTCCATGAACCCCGTATCGCCCCCAATACGGGCAACATTATCCGCCTGACAGCCAACAACGGCTGTCATTTACATTTGATCGAACCGCTCGGGTTTGATCTGGATGAAAAGAAAGTCCGGCGGGCGGGCCTCGATTACCACGACCTGGCCAGGGTCAGCAGACACCCGAACTATCCGGCTTTCCTGCAGCACATGCAGGGGCGCCGTATCTTTGCCTGCACTACGAAGGGTCGTCATCGCCATGATCAGGCCAGGTTTGTCGCTGGCGACGTGCTGCTGTTCGGCTCAGAAACCGCGGGCTTGCCGCCCGCCATTCTGGAGAGCTTCCCCGAACAACAGAAATTGCGGCTACCGATGCTGCCAACCAGTCGCAGCATGAACCTGTCCAATGCAGTTGCGATAGTGAGCTACGAAGCCTGGAGGCAGATCGGCTTTGCCGGTGGCGGTATTACGTCGAGTTGATATTGCCGCGCGCGGCACCAGGCCGCCGCCCCCGCAAGGCGCGCGGCGCATACCGGGGCCGGTGCGGTCCCACCGGCCGCACCATCGGCCGCATCAAGTCGCACCGGCCGCACCACCGGCTGGTGCGTTTCGTGCCTCAACGCACCCTATGCCGCTATGCCGCTATGCCGCTATGCCGCTGCATGCCACGATCCGCATAGGGTGCGCTGACGCAGGAAGCGCACCAAGAACGCGAGAAGCACCGATGCAGGAAGCACACCAAGGGCGCGAGAAGCACCGATGCGAGAAGCTCACCAAGAACGCAGGAAGCGGTGGCCGGAAGCGGGGAGTACGCCACCGGCTGGTGCGTTTCGTGCCTCAACGCACCCTATGCTGCTCCATGCCACGATCCGCATAGGGTGCGCTGACGCAGGAAGCGCACCAAGGACGCGAGAAGCACCGATGCAGGAAGCGCACCAAGGACGCGAGAAGCACCGATGCGAGAAGCTCACCAAGAACGCAGCCGCTCACATGTCCAGGTCCTTCATCTTGCGGGTCAGAGTGTTGCGGCCCCAGCCCAGCAGTTCGGCTGCGTCCCGCTTGCGGCCGCGGGTGTGCTCCAGCGCGACGTCGATCATGGCGCGCTCGAACATTGGCACTGCGTTGCGCAGGATATGGTGCTTGCCCTGTACCAGTTCATTGCGGGCCCATTGACACAAGACTTCATTCCACGGCTGCGGGCTGCTGCTGGGACTGGGCACGGAGGCTTTGCCGAGTTCCGGCGGCAGGTCCCGCGGATGGATTTCGCGGCCGGAGGCCATCACCGTCAGCCAGCGGCAGGTATTCTCCAGTTGGCGCACATTGCCCGGCCATGGCAGGGTGCCGAGGAAGCGCTCGGTCTCCGGTAGCAGGATCTTGGGCTCGCCGCCCAGCTCGTCCGCTGCCTTGCGGAAAAAGAACTTCACCAGGCGCGGGATGTCTTCGCGCCGCTCCGCCAGTCGGGGGATATGGATACGGATGACATTCAGGCGGTGGAACAGGTCCTCCCTGAAATCTCCCCGCAGCACCCGTTCCTCCAGGTCCTGATGGGTGGCCGCAATGATGCGCACATCCACTTTCACGGGAGTATGGCCACCGACCCGGTAGAATTCGCCGTCCGCCAGCACCCGCAGCAGCCGGGTCTGGGTCTCCGCCGGCATGTCCCCGATCTCGTCCAGGAACAGGGAGCCGCCGTCGGCCTGTTCAAAGCGGCCCTCGCGCTTGTTGTTGGCCCCGGTGAAGGCACCCTTCTCGTGCCCGAACAGTTCCGATTCCATCAGGTCCCGGGGAATGGCTGCCATGTTCAGCGCGATGAAGGGTTGCTGTGAGCGGGGACTGTGGCGGTGAAGAGCGCGGGCCACCAGTTCCTTGCCGGTGCCGGATTCGCCGTTGATCAACACCGTGATATTGCTCTGCGCAAGACGGCCGATGGCGCGGAACACCTCCTGCATCGCGGGTGCCTCGCCGATGATCTCGGTTTCCGGCGGCTCTTCCGAGAGCGTCAGTTCGCCGCGCCTTTCCTTTGCATGGGCCAGCGCGCGCTCGGTAATGGCGACGACCTCATCAATGTCGAAAGGTTTGGGCAGGTATTCGAAGGCACCGCGTTGATAGGAGGCAACGGCACTGTCCAGGTCTGAATGGGCGGTGGTAATGATTACCGGCAGCTCCGGGTGCTGCTGGTTGATCAGCGACAGCAGGTCGAGTCCGTCCATGCCCGGCATGCGGATGTCACTGATGATGACATCCGGCTGCTCGGTCTGGATGCGCGCCATCAATTGGTCACCGTCGGTAAAGCTCTGGTTGTCGATGCCGGCCTGGCTCAGGGCGCGCTCCAGCACCCAACGGATTGAGCTGTCGTCGTCAACTACCCAGACTTTAGCGTGTTTCTGCATGGCTCGGTTCCATTGGCAAATAGAGGGTGAAGCGGGTATTACCGGGCTCGCTCTCGCACTCCAGCAGGCCGCCGTGGCGGTTGATGATGGACTGGGCGATGGAGAGCCCCAGTCCGGAGCCGTTGGCGCGGCCGGTGACCATCGGCGCAAAGATAGATTGCTGCAGGTCAGCGGGAATGCCCGGGCCGTTGTCGATGATGTCCACCCGACACACCAGCCGGTGGCGCAAGGCACCGATGGTGAACTGGCGCTGGGAGCGGGTGCGCAGCAGGATATGGCAGCGTTCCGGCTGCTCTGCCGCCTGCAGCGCATTGCGCATGATATTGAGCACCGCCTGCACCAATTGCGAGCGATCCGCGGGCAGGGAGGGCAGGCTGGGGTCATAATCGCGGCTGATCTGCAACTGATTGCTGACCTCCGCGGAAATGAGGTTGCGCACATGTTCGATGATTTCGTGAATGTTGGTGTCTTCCAGCACCAGCTGCTGGTGGGGGCCCAGCAGACGGTCGACCAGGTCGCGCAACCGGTCGGCCTCGCGGATGATTATCCGGGTATATTCCGCCAGTTCATCGTTGGGCAGCTCCTTTGCCAGCAGTTGGGCCGCACCCCGCACCCCGCCCAGCGGGTTCTTGATTTCATGGGCCAGGCCCCGGATGACCGCGCGAGTGGTCTCCTGGGCGTGGAGCATGCTCTCCTCGCGGCTTATGCGCTGCAGCCGGTCTACCGGCAACAGCTCCAGCAGCAGGCAATAGTCCGGCTCGAAGCTGGTTATCGGAGTGGCGATCAAGTCGATCTGGATTTCCTGGCCGGAGTGCAGGGTCAGGGCGAGGCTGCGCCGGGCCAGTGTGGCGCGGGCGTCCCTGGCCTGCTCCAGCGTTTGCAGGAACTCGCGGGGGCGGATCACCAGCTGACCGGCATGGGCTCCCATGGCCCGGGTGGCGGAGGCCTCCAGCAGCACCTCGGCCGCCGAGTTGATCGCCGTCACGTGCAGGCCCTGGTCCAGGGCTATCACCCCGGTGCTGATGTGCTCGAGAATGTCTGGCGGGTGTTGCATGCTTGCCCCATGATTGACCGCTGTTGGACGGCGCGCCACCAGACCAAGCAATAATGGAGCCATAAAAGCCTGGCTGCGAGAGAAAAGTACCTCTGTCCAAAACGTAGGCTACCTGGCGGTAGCAAGTACACACTTCAGGGGATAAACCGCCGTTGGGACTTTAGCTGGCTTGCTGTCAGGCGTCGTGCCGGTCATGACGTCCCCGAACGTGCACCAATATAGTGCGCCAGCGCAGAGGCGCGGTCCAGCAAAATTTATCAGTTGCGGTTCTGGGTATTGAACGGCCGCATCACGTAGACCCGTACCGGCTCGGAAGTGGCTACCGGCTCACCATTGCTGTCCAGCCGGCGTACCGTCAGATCGTGGCCGCCGCGCAGGATGTTACTCAATTCCCAACTGCTACTGTTTTGGGGCGGGACGACCGCGCTGCCATCGAGCAGCAGTTCCAGCATTTCCCCCTCCGCCAGCGGCGGTGAAGTGCTTGCCTGGACACTGAAGTTGCCCGCTGCCCCGATCGGTATCACGGTCTCATTCTGGGGGCTGGTGATGGCGAGCTGTGGAGCGGAGGCCGGCTTGTCAGAGCCGGATTCGGGCGCACGCCTGGGCTGGACTGACGGATCCGGAGCCGGGGTGGTATTCAGGGGCTTGAGCTCGACCTGCTCATTTTTGGTGCTGCCGTCGGGGGGCTTGTCGGTGAAGACAACATTGCCTTCCGCGTCGGTGGATTTATAGATCTGGGCCTGGGTGAGCAGGGGCCAGCACAATAGCAACAACAGCAATCGGGTCATCGGGGTCTGCCTTCGCCTCGGGGCGGTGATCGTGGCAACGATAGCATGGGTTGGGCTTGCATGAGTAGGCTGGGTTGGTTCCAGTCCGGTGAGTCCTGAATTGGAGGCAGGTCCCGGGCCGGATCTGCGGTAGTCCTGCGGAGACACGCCGTGAACCCATCCCTGGGGGCTCGGTTGCAGCATCCATGCTGCAAACGGTCTCCGCAGGACTACCGCAGACCCGGCCCTACCCTCACGGAATTTAAGTTGCAACGATGTTGCGTCTGCTGAAGTGCGATGGGTGTCGATGTTTCTTCTATCGCCTCTCCCCACATTGAATTCGAAGCGACGAAGGTAGGGCCGGCTACATGGGGGACCCTGCAGAGACCGTATGCGACATGGATGTCGCATCCGAGGCCCCATGGAGGGGTTCACGGCGTGTCTCTGCAGGGTCCCCCATGTAGCCGGGCCGGGACTTAACTGTCTTGGTCCAGGCAAAAAAAAAGCCCGCACGAGGCGGGCCAAAACGTGACGTGTGGCTGTTGCCAGCTACACGGAATAGTACATGTCGAACTCGACCGGGTGGGTAGTCATGTTCAGGCGCTGAACGTCGTTTTCCTTCAGCGCGATATAGCCATCGATCATGTCGTCAGTGAAGACGCCGCCGGCCGTCAGGAATGCGCGATCGGCATCCAGGGCTTCCAGCGACATGGTCAGGCTGGAGGAGACGGTGGGAATGGCCTTGCCCTCTTCCGGCGGCAGGTCGTACAGGTCCTTGTCGGCGGCATCGCCGGGGTGCAGCTTGTTCTGGATGCCGTCGATACCGGCCATCAGCAGCGCCGCAAAGGCCAGGTAGGGGTTGGCGGCCGGGTCGGGGAAGCGCACTTCCACCCGCTTGCCCTTGGGGCTGGGCTCATAGGGGATGCGGATGGAGGCAGAGCGGTTGCGGGCTGAATAGGCCAGCATTACCGGGGCCTCGAAGCCGGGCACCAGGCGCTTGTAGGAGTTGGTGGACGGGTTGGTGAAGGCATTCAGCGCGCGGGCGTGCTTGATGATGCCGCCAATATAGTACAGGGCGGTCTCGGACAGGCCGGAATAGCCGTCGCCAGCGAAAATGTTTTCGCCGTCTTTGGAGATGGACTGGTGCACGTGCATGCCGGAGCCATTGTCACCCACCAGCGGCTTGGGCATGAAGGTGGCGGTTTTGCCGTAGGCGTGGGCCACGTTGTGCACGCAGTACTTGAGGATCTGGACCTCATCGGCCTTTTTGACCAGGGTATTGAATTTGACCCCGATTTCGCACTGGCCCGCGGTGCCGACCTCGTGGTGGTGAACTTCGATGGGCAGGCCCATCTGCTCCATTGCGGTGCACATCGCAGCCCGGATATCGTGCAGCGAGTCTACGGGAGGGACCGGAAAGTAGCCGCCCTTGACCCGGGGGCGGTGACCGATATTGCCATCTTCGAAGGAAAGATTGGAGGCCCAGGCGGCTTCCTGGGAACTGATGGTGTAGCCGGCGCTGCTGATGTCGGCGTGCCACTTGATATCGTCAAACACGAAGAACTCGGGCTCGGGCCCAAAAAATGCGGTGTCGCCGATGCCGGTGGACTTCAGGTAGTCCTGGGCGCGATGGGCGACGGAGCGGGGGTCGCGCTCATAGCCCTGCATGGTGGTCGGTTCGACGATGTCGCAGCGCAGGATGATGGTGGCATCATCGGTGAAGGGATCCAGCACGGAGGTGCTGTCGTCGGGCATCAGGATCATGTCTGACTCGTTGATCCCTTTCCAGCCGGCGATGGAGGAGCCGTCGAACATCTTGCCCTCTTCAAAAAACTCATCGTCAATTTCGGTCGCCGGGATGGTGACATGCTGTTCCTTGCCGTGAGTATCGGTAAAGCGAAGGTCGATCCAGCGCACTTCATTTTCTTTGATCAGGTTCAGAGTCTGCTCTGACATTGGGTGTCCTCCGTGGGGTATGAGATCGTGCAGCCAATCTGGCGCGTGCGTGTTCCTGGTCCTTCGGTTGCTTGCGAGCGCGCCCTCAACGGCCAGATAACTTGGCATGGTGTGGATAGCAAAAGCTGTGCCAAAACAGTGCCGACGCTAAACCCATGATTTTCCGGGCCTAAAAGGTGCCTGCGCGCTACCGGGAGCACAATGTGATCCATTATGGTGCGTTGGTGATCATTATTGGTGCGCTGCCAGGGCTGCGGCCAAGCGTGCTCGTCTACTCGTCTATAGTATCAGTAAAGTCGCGGTCGGGAAGCGGGATTTGGCGTCGACTCGCCCGCGCCGCGGCAAAGCCCGCAATATCACCGCTTCCTGGCCTGCCACTGCTGCAGTGTCTGCGGTATAATCCGCGACCTTTTTTTATAGCCGGAACCCCGGACCGAGGAATTCCCTTGATCGACAAGCTTCGCAACATCGCCATTATCGCCCACGTAGACCATGGCAAAACCACGTTGGTGGACTGTCTGCTGAACCAGTCCGGCACGCTGGACCGCCGCTCCGAGGGCGCCGAACGGATCATGGATTCCAACGACCAGGAGCGCGAACGGGGCATTACCATTCTCGCCAAGAACACCGCGATCAAGTGGAAGGACTATCGCATCAACATCGTCGACACGCCCGGCCACGCCGACTTTGGCGGCGAAGTGGAGCGGGTGCTGTCGATGGTGGATTCCGTATTGCTGCTGGTGGATGCCGTCGACGGGCCCATGCCCCAGACCCGTTTCGTGACCTCCAAGGCCTTCGAGCAGGGACTCAATCCGATTGTGGTGGTCAACAAGGTGGACCGTCCCGGGGCCCGGCCGGACTGGGTGGTGGACCAGGTGTTTGACCTGTTTGACCGCCTCGGCGCTAACGAGGAGCAGCTTGACTTCCCGATCGTGTTCGCCTCCGCGATCCAGGGTACTTCCGGGCTGGATCATGCCGACATGGCCGAGGACATGCAGCCGCTGTTCGAGACCATTATCGGCAAGGTACCGGCGCCGGCAGTGAACCGGGATGGCCCGCTGCAACTGCAGATCAGCGCGCTGGACTACAACAATTACGTCGGGGTAATAGGGGTCGGCCGCATCACCCGTGGCACCATCAAGCCCAATACCCAGGTCACCGTGGTCGACCGGCTCGGCAAGACCCGCAACGGCCGGGTACTGCAGGTGATGGGCTATCATGGACTGGACCGGGTGGATGTGCCCGCGGCAGAGGCCGGCGATATCGTCTGTGTCACCGGCATCGAAGGTCTCAATATTTCCGATACGCTGTGCGATCCCGCTGCGGTGGAGGCGCTGCCCCCGCTACATGTGGACGAGCCGACGGTGAGCATGACCTTCCAGGTCAATGATTCGCCCTTTGCCGGCCGCGAGGGCAAGTACGTCACGTCCCGCAACATCAAGGAACGGCTGGAACGCGAGCTGATCCACAACGTCGCGCTGCGGGTAGAGCCGGGCGATTCGCCGGACAAGTTCAAGGTGTCCGGCCGCGGCGAGCTGCACCTGTCGGTGCTGATCGAGTCGATGCGCCGGGAGGGCTTCGAGCTGGGCGTATCCAGGCCCGAAGTGATTCAGAGGGAGATCGACGGCGTGCTGCAGGAACCCTACGAGCAGCTGATGATCGACTGCGAGGACCGCCACCAGGGCGCGGTGATGGAAGAGCTGGGTCAGCGTCGCGCGGAGCTGGTGAACATGACCCCGGACGGCAAGGGCCGGGTGCGGCTGGAGTTCATTATTCCGGCCCGCGGCCTGATCGGCTTTCGCGGCCTGTTTTTGACCCTGACCTCAGGCAGCGGCATTCTCACCCACGTGTTCGACCACTACGGCCCGGTCAAGTCCCAGGATATCGTCCATCGCAGCAATGGTGTACTGGTGTCCATGGTCAAGGGCAAGACGCTGGCCTATTCCATCTTCAACCTGCAGGACCGGGGCCGCATGTTCATCGAGCCCAACGTGGAAGTCTACGAGGGCCAGATCATAGGGCTGCACAGCCGTGGCAACGACCTCACAGTGAACCCGATCAAGGGCAAGCAGCTCACCAACGTGCGGGCCTCCGGGACCGACGAGGCCCTGACCCTGACTCCGCCTACCCGGCACACGCTGGAGCAGGCGCTGGAGTTCATTGAGGACGACGAGTTGGTCGAGGTCACGCCGGAGAGCATTCGCCTGCGCAAGAAGTTCCTGCTGGAGCACGAGCGCCGCCGCGCGAGCCGCGCCTGATACGGCCTGCCTGTGGTGCAAACGGTTCTGCGACAGTGAAAGCCTTGCTGCAACGGGTCCGCCATGCCAGCGTGGAGGTGGAGGGCCACTGCGTGGGCGAGATCGGCCCCGGCTTACTGGTATTCCTGGGCCTGGATCGGGGCGACGACCGCGTCGTGGGCAGCCGCATGCTGGACAAGTTGCTGGCCTATCGCCTGTTCGCGGATGCCGCCGGGCGCATGAACAGCAGTGTCAGCGATGTCGCCGGCGGCGTTCTGCTGTTGTCCCAGTTTACCCTGTCCGCAGACACCCGCCGGGGCCTGCGCCCCAGTTTTTCCAGCGCCCTGCCGCCGGCTGAGGCGGAGCCGCTGTACCAGTGGATGCTGGTGCAGTTGCGCGAGCGCCATCCCGTGGTGGCGGCCGGACAGTTCGGCGCCGATATGCAGGTCAGTCTGGTCAATGACGGGCCGGTAACGTTTCTGCTGGAACTGTAGAGACTGTTGCCGCAACCGCAACCGCAACCGCAACCGCAACCGCAACTCTGGGATTCATTCGGATCGGCCGCCACTGACAACGGCCGCCGGCTTCAGCTTAGCTGCCCGCGGCGTAGCGCATGTGGATATGCTCGATGCCATCTTCCAGGTAGAGGCCGCCCTCGGCGACAAAGCCGAGACTGCTGTAGAAGTTGCGCAGATAGGCCTGGGCGCCGATGTAGATGTCCTGCTGCGGCCACTGCCGCTGGTTGAACTCGATACCCCGCCGCACCAGCTCACGCCCCAGACTGCCGCCACGGCTGTGGGGCGCCACCACGACCCGGCCCAGGGAACTTTCCGGATAGCTGGCACCCGGCGGCAAACAGCGCTGACAGGCCAGCGTCTCGCCATCCTCGACATAGCGCATGTGCCAGGCCTGCAGGTCCAGCCCGTCCAGATCCTGGTAGATGCACTGCTGTTCCACCACGAACACCTGCTGGCGCAACTGCAGCAGGGCGTACAGTTCGGCCGGACTCATCTCGTGGAATGGCGTGTTGCGCCAGTAACGCTGCCCGCTCAATGGTGGTGGCCGCCGTCGCCATGGGCGTGCCCATGGGCGACTTCCTCTGCCGTGGCCGCTCGCACTGCGGTGATGTCGATCACAAACTGCAGGGTTTTGCCTGCCAGCGGATGATTGGGATCGATTTCAGCGCTGTGACGTCCGACCCGGGTAACGGTGACCGGCTGAGGCCCGCGATCGGTATTGAGCTGTACCGGCATGCCGGGGCGCAACTTGCCGCGGTAGATCAGGTGCTTGACGGGCACCCGCTGCGCCGGACCGGGCTTGCGCTCGCCGTAGGCATCCTCCGGTGCGAGGGTGACCTCCACATGGGCGCCCGCTTCCAGGCCTTCCAGCGCCGCCTCCAGCGCAGGCAGGATATTGCCGGCGCCGTGCAGGTAGGCTGTGGCCTCCGAGCCGTGGGAACTCTCCAGTTCCCGACCCTCCGTATCGCGCAGTGAATAGTGGAAACTGGCGACGCATTGCTGGCTTATCTTCACGCTTGCGGATCCGGCAAAAATGAGGCGGGCAGTCTATCATGGCATCTGGCTTGACGCAGGCCGCCGAGGGCGCCATGACCGTAGAATACAATTAACTCCATCCTGAACATTCTCCCCCGGGGCATTAGTTGCTACTATTGGGCCCGCCCCCGGGGGCCGGATTGGCAGACCCGGCAGCGACCACTGGTCAGCGGTAACCGCCAGAACAACTTGTAGAAGACTGGAAACGAGCACCCCGATGCTGGCGAATGCCGAACTTTCACAGGATTTCAAGCGCCTCAACCAGCTGTTCAAGGAACTGGTGGCTGCGCTGGTCGACAGCGTCAACCTGCCGCCGGCGAGGATCGAGATCGAGGCCACTCCGAAGGGAAACTTTCGCGGTTTTGACGGCGGCAAGCTTTACCTGGTGGACAGCGGCTCGCTGTCGGCCCGTTACCAGGGGCGCACCGTATACATGCTCGACGAGGGCGATTTGCTGTTGCCGGATATCGCGGGGGTGGGCGAGCCCGGCATGAATGTCGTCTACGGCAGTGAAGCCGGTGCCAGCCTGTATGCCTATTCCGGTCTGGAATTCATGCAGCGGGTATTTACCGAGCCCGGCGCGATCAAGCTCTGGACCCGCCTGCTGATTACCTACGCAGGCCTGATGCTGCGTCTTACCGCGGCTCACTGCCGTGAAGACGAGCACACAACGCCCGGCTTCGAGGAATACCAGGCAGGCGAAATCATCATCCGGCAGGGAGCGCGGGCCGACTATGTGTTCAACCTCTCTTCCGGCCTGGCGGAAGTGGTCGTCGACGACGTTATAGTGGGGCGTATAGGCGAGGGCGAGATCTTCGGTGCGATGGCCGCATTGACCCATGCCGATCGCAGCGCTACGGTACGGGCCCGCACCCGCTGCTCGGTGGTCAAGGTGCCCAAGGAACAGTTTACCGAACTGATCCGCAGCAATCCGGCTACCATCCAGAGTCTGCTGATAGACATGGCCAACTCCATCGTCAACCTCAACGAGCAGCTGGTCGGGCGCCAGGAGCCCCCGCAGCACTGACAGCAATTCTGTCCTCCGACACCCGGCTGGTGTCGGTTTGAACAGCAACCCCAAGTACAGGTCACACATCCATGTCCGACATTCTGGAAATTGACAGCGACGGCATCGAACGGGTTTCGATGCGGCTGTACACCGAGAAGGCCTACCTGGACTATTCCATGTACGTGATTCTCGATCGCGCCCTGCCCCATATCGGCGACGGCCTGAAGCCGGTGCAGCGGCGTATCATCTATGCGATGAGCGAGTTGGGTCTGAAGGCCAGCGCCAAGTTCAAGAAATCAGCCCGCACAGTCGGCGATGTGATCGGTAAATTCCATCCCCATGGTGACAGCGCCGCGTATGAGGCGATGGTGCTGATGGCCCAGGATTTCAGTTACCGCTATCCGCTGGTCGATGGCCAGGGCAACTGGGGCTCGCCGGACGACCCCAAATCCTTTGCCGCCATGCGCTACACGGAATCCCGTCTGACTGCCTATGCCGAGGTGCTGCTGGGCGAGCTGGGCCAGGGCACTGCGGATTGGGTGCCCAACTTCGATGGCACGCTGGAGGAGCCCTCGGTGCTGCCGGCGCAGGTACCCAATGTGCTGCTCAATGGCACCACCGGCATCGCGGTGGGAATGGCCACCGACATACCACCCCATAATCTGCGCGAGGTAGTCAGCGCCGCGGTACGCATGCTGGATGCGCCCCGCTCCACCGTGGCCGAGCTGTGCGAGCATGTGCTGGCGCCGGATTTTCCCACCGAAGCGGAGATCATAACGCCCACGGAGGAGATTCGGGCGCTGTATGAAACCGGCCGCGGCGGGCTGCGTATGCGCGCGGTATGGGAGCGGGAAAACGGCGATATCATCGTCCGCGCCCTGCCCTACCAGGTTTCCGGTTCCCGGGTGCTGGAGCAGATCGCGCAGCAGATGCAGGCCAGAAAGCTGCCGATGGTGGCGGATCTGCGCGACGAGTCGGACCACGAGAATCCGACCCGCCTGGTGATCGTGCCGCGCTCCAACCGGGTCGATCTCGAGGCGGTGATGAGCCATCTGTTCGCCACCACCGACCTGGAAAAGACCTACCGGGTCAACCTGAACATGATTGGCACCGACGGACGCCCGGCGGTGAAATCACTGGATCGCATCCTGCGCGAATGGCTGCAGTTTCGCACTGCCACAGTGCGCCGGCGGCTGGAGTACCGCCTTGACCGAGTGCAGAAGCGCCTGCATATCCTCGCCGGCTACCTGATAGCCTACCTCGATATCGATGAGGTGATCCATATAATCCGCACCGAGGACAAGCCGAAGGCGGCGCTGATCCAGCGCTTTGGCCTGTCCGACATCCAGGCCGAGGCGATCCTGGAACTGAAGCTGCGCAACCTGGCCAAGCTGGAAGAAATGAAGATCCGCGGCGAGCAGGACGAGCTGGCCCGGGAGCGCGACCGACTGCAGACCACGCTGGGCAGCGAGGCGCGGCTGAAGACATTGATCCGCAAGGAATTGCTGGCGGTGGCCGAACAGTACGGCGACGACCGGCGCTCACCGCTGGCGCAGCGGGAAGAGGCCCGCGCCTTCAGCGAGCTGGAACTGATGAGCGCCGACCCGATCACAGTGGTGCTGTCGGCGAAGGGCTGGATCCGGGCTGCCAAGGGCCACGATGTCGACGCCGCCGGCCTCAGCTACAAGTCGGGTGACGGCTTCAAGCTGGAGGCCCGCGGCCGCAGCAACCAGCCCACGGTGATCCTGGACTCCACCGGTCGCGCCTATACCCTGCCCTCGCACAACCTGCCTTCGGCCCGCGGCCAGGGGGAACCGGTCACCGGCCGTATCAATCCGCCCTCGGGAGCCACCTTTGAGGGCCTGATGCTGGCGGATCCCGAACAGCGCTTCCTGCTGGCCAGTGATGCCGGCTACGGTTTCATTGCGATGTTTTCCGAGCTGCAGACCAAGAACCGTGCCGGCAAGGCGGTGCTGACCCTGTCCGGTGGCGGGCGCGTGCTGCAGCCGGCGCCGGTGCCGGCGGACCCGGCTGGCCTGTGGGTCGCGGTGGTCTCCAGCGAGGGCCGCCTGCTGGTGTTCCCGCTGCAGGAACTGCCGCAGCTGGCCCGCGGCAAGGGCAACAAGATCATCGGTATCCCCACCGCCAGGGTGCAGGCGCGCGAGGAGTTCGTGGTGGCGATCCAGGTCATCACCGAGGCCCAGTCACTGGTAGTGCTGGCCGGCAAGCGTCATCTGACGCTGAAGTTCACTGAGCTGGAACACTACCGCGGCGAACGCGGCCGGCGCGGCAACAAGCTGCCTCGCGGATTCCAGAAAGTGGATGACATGCGCATCGAGAACTGAGCTGCGGTGTGCCGCCGGCCGTTCAGGGAGTGTCCCGCAGGCGTTTCAGGATCAGCCGCAGCTGACGTTCCAGGAGATCGTCCCAGGAGCCCGCGAACTGCTCCAGGATGACGTAATCCCCCAGTTCGCTGGGCCTGTGTTCCAGCCGGCTGCTGACGTCGATGTCCTCGCAGGCCGACGGTGACAGCATGATCTGTGGCGGTTTGCTGGAGCACAGAGTTTGCAGTTCGTCCAGCGTCGACTGGATATACAGGCCCGGGTAGATATCTGTCTCGTCACCGCGACCCAGTTCGCTGCAGCTCACCGCCATCGCAACCGTGAGTGACCGCGACATCTGCTTCTCCAGCTCCCCGCATACCGCTTGTACCAGCCAGGCACAGGAGGCCGCCCGGAAGGCCGCACTGCCGCCGCTGGAATCACCGCTGAAATACACTGCGAGGCCGAACTGGCGAACCACCTGCAGCTGGCCACCGTAGAAGCCGGCTGCGGCATAGACCACCTGGTGCAGACGGTCCGTGTAGCGGTGCAGGGACTGTTCGTCCAGGGTGTCCACGTAATCCACCAGGCTGACCAGATGCAGGTACAGCACGGCAGTGTCGCGGTAGTTCTCCTCCCTGGGCCCGCTGCCGCTGCGGGCGCGCAGCAGATCCATGGGCAGCGCGTCGATGCGCGATTGCAGCAGTTGCAGTTCGTTGGCTGTGGCCGGGGCTGCGGCGGAGTCCTCCAGTGCGATGGTCCGGGCCTGCTGTTGCAGGCGGTTGCCCAGCAGGCGCTGGCCGAGCTGACGGGCGGCGCCATACACTGCCAGGCTGAGCAGTACCGCCAGACCCAGCAAGCTCAGCAGGAAGCGCAGTCGTGCGGTTTCAGCCGCTGCGGTGCTGATGGTGATGACCACCTCGCCCGCGATGTTGTTGTCTACCCGGACCGGCGAGCGGTATTGTTGCAGGTAATCGCCCTCGGCACTGCCTGCCTGGCCCAGGGCACGGCCCTCGACATCAAAAATCGCCACCTCGGCGGCCGAGGACGTTTCGAGGAAGCGGTGCAGCGATGCGGCGATGCTCAGCAGGTCTCCTGTTTCCAGTGCCGCACTGATGCGGCGCGCAATCTGCTGGGCCAGCGCGTTGCCGAAGACGGCCTGTTGCGACTCCTGCATATGTTGACTGGAGGTGGCGGCCAGCGCGACCAGCGCGAGACTGATGAGCAGGCAGCCGGTAGCGGCGATCAGGGCCAGTTGCTGACTCAGGCTGGAGTCGCTGAAACGCTTGTTCACACCGATGGGCTTCCACTCATGAAAGCGCCAGAGTATAAACCATGGAGCAACCCGGTGCTGCGCGGTCAACTGCCATGCGGCCATATCCAGTCGTTGATTTCCTCGCTGTCCACCCCGTGCTCGTGGGCATGGTGGCGGGCCGCGATCTGCATGTCCCGCAGTTTTTCCTTCACATGGGCCCCGCTGCTACGCAGCTTCTCTACCCGGTCGATGGCGTCCATGGCGAGACTGAAGCGGTCGACCCGGTTGGCGATGGCCAGCTCCAGCGGGGTGTTGATGCTGCCCTTCTCGATATAGCCGCGTACGTGGAGGTTGGCGTGGTTGCTGCGCCGGTAGGCAAGCCGGTGGATCAGCCAGGGGTAGCCGTGAAAATTGAAGATTATGGGCTTGTCCATGGTAAACAGGCTGTCGAAATCGCGGTCGCTGAGACCATGGGGGTGTTCCTTTTCCGGCGTCATCCGGAACAGGTCCACCACATTGATGAAGCGGATCTTCAGGTCGGGCAGGTATTCCCGCAGCAGGGCGGTGGCGGCCAGGGCCTCCTGGGTGGCAATATCACCACAGCCGGCGATCACCAGGTCCGGCTCCACGCCCTGATCGTTGCTGGCCCAGTCCCAGATGCCGATGCCTTTGGTGCAGTGGACGATGGCGGCTTCCATGTCGAGCATTTGCAGGTGATTCTGCTTGTCGCAGACAATCACATTGATGTCATTGTGGCTGCGCAGGCAGTGGTCGGCGGTGGACAGCAGGCAGTTGGCGTCCGGTGGCAGATAAATACGCGTCACGGCCGGGCTCTTGTTGAGTACCAGGTCGAGAAAGCCCGGGTCCTGGTGGGTAAAGCCGTTGTGATCCTGGCGCCACACCGTGGAGGTGATCAGCAGGTTGACGGAGGCGATGGCAGCGCGCCAGGGCAGGTCCTCGCAGATCGCCAGCCATTTGGCGTGTTGGTTGAACATGGAGTCGATCACGTGGACGAAGGCTTCATAGGTGGCGAAGAAGCCGTGGCGGCCCGTGAGCACATAGCCCTCGAGCCAGCCCTCAAGGGTGTGCTCGGAGAGCATTTCCAGGACCCGGCCATCCGTTGCCAGTTCACCGCCATCGTCGTCTTCCGGCAGCCGATCCGCCAGCCACAGTTTCTTGCTCACGGCGTAGATGGCATCGAGCTTGTTGGAGCTGTTCTCATCGGGGCCAAAGACCCGGAAATTGTCCGGGTTGCGGGCCATGGTGTCTCGCAGCAGGGCGCCGAGAGGCCGGGTGTTCATGGCTCGCTCCCTGCCCGGCTGGGCGACCGTCACCGCGTAGTCGCGAAAATCCGGCATACGCAGGTCGCGGCGCAGCAGGCCGCCGTTGGCGTGGGGATTGGCGCCCATGCGCCGCGGGCCCTGCGGGGCGAGCGCGCGCAGCGACTCCACCAGCCGGCCGTCGGCGTCGAACAGTTCTTCGGGCTTGTAGCTGCGCAGCCACGCGTCCAGTCGGGCCAGATTGTCCGGGTTGCTGCGCACGTCGGCCAGCGGCACCTGGTGGGCGCGCCAGCTACCTTCAACCCGATGGCCTCCGACCACTTTGGGGCCGGTCCAACCCTTGGGGGAGCGCAGCACGATCATCGGCCAGCGGGGCCGTTCCACCGCGCCGCCCTCGCGTGCCTGCCGCTGGATCGCCCCGATGTCAGCGACGCACTGGTCCAGCGCAGCGGCCATCTGCTGGTGCATGGCAGCCGGATCGTCGCCTTCGACAAAAAAGGGTATCCAGCCATAGCCCCGCAACAGGCTGTCCAGTTCATCGTGACTGATGCGGGCGAGAATGGTGGGATTGTTGATCTTGTAGCCGTTGAGGTGAAGGATTGGCAGTACGGCGCCATCGCGAGCCGGGTTGAGAAACTTGTTGGAATGCCAGGCGGTGGCCAGGGGGCCGGTTTCCGCCTCGCCGTCGCCCACGGCAGTAAACACGACCAGATCCGGGTTGTCGAAGGCGGCGCCAAAAGCATGGGACAGGCTGTAGCCCAACTCGCCCCCTTCATGAATCGAGCCTGGCAGTTCCGGCGTGCAGTGGCTGCCGAAGCCGCCCGGGAAAGAGAACTGACGGAACAGTGTGGCCATGCCCTCGGCGTCCTGGCTCATGTCCGGATACACTTCGGAGAAGCTGCCCTCCAGGTACACCGGCGCCAGCACACCGGGGGCACCGTGGCCGGGACCTGCGACAAAGATGGCGTTGAGGTCGTGCTGGCGTATCACCCGGTTGGCGTGGACGTACATAAAGGACAGCCCGGGGCTGGATCCCCAGTGGCCGAGCAGGCGCTTTTTGATATGTTCCGGCTGTAGCGGTTCCTGCAGCAGCGGATTGCCCCGCAGGTAGATCATGCCGGCAGCCAGGTAATTGCAGGCACGCCAGTAGCCGTGGATGGCGTCCAGCTGTTCCGCGCTGAGGGGGTGGCTGTTCATGGTTTTGCCTCCAGTAATTTTCTGACTTGACGGGCTATCTCCAGTTCCTCATTGGCAGGGATAACCAGCACGGCAACCCCTGAGTCCCGGGAGTGGATCGGCGAGAGGTGCCCTGGCTTGACGGCCGTGTTGCGGGCCGGGTCGACCCTCAGGCTGAGAAAGTCCAGCCCGGCGCAGACCTGTGCGCGAACCTGGGGGGCATTCTCACCAACCCCGGCGGTGAACACCAGCGCGTCCAGTCCGCCCAGCGCCGCGGCATAGGCGCCGATGTACTTGCGGATGCGATAAGTATATAGCTCCAGAGCCAGACGGGCGCTCGCATCACCGTTCTCCGCGCGGGCCAGGACTTCCCGCATGTCGGCGCTGCCGCACAGGCCCTTCAGGCCGCTGCCGGTGGTCAACAGTGTTTCCAACTGCGCCAGGTCCAAACCACTGCCGCGCGCCAGGTGAAAGATGACCGCCGGGTCCATGTCGCCACCCCGGGTGCCCATCACCAGCCCCTCCAGCGGGGTGAGTCCCATGGAGGTGTCGATGCCCAGACCACAGTCGATGGCGGCGGCGCTGGCGCCGTTGCCCAGATGCAGGCTGACCAGCTTGAGATCACTGCGGCCCAGATGCTCCGCCGCACACCGTGCCACATGGCCGTGCGAGATGCCGTGGAAACCGTAGCGCCGTACCCCGTGCTGTCGGTACAGCGAATCGGGCACCCCGTAGCGCCAGGCCCGTTCCGGCAGGGACTGGTGAAACGAGGTATCGAATACCGCAATCTGGGGAGCGTCGGGGAACAGGCCGCGACACTCCCGGATCACCGCCAGGCTGCCGGGGTTATGCAGTGGTGCCAGCGGGATCAGGCGCTCAATCGCACTCTCCACGCTGGTATCCACCCGGGTGGCACAGCGAAAATGTTCGCCGCCATGCACCACCCGGTGGCCGATCGCGCGGATGCGGAGCGCTGGATCGCTTGCTCCGGTGCCCACCCGGGCGAGGACTTCCTGCAACGCAGCGGCATGGTCGGCGGCCTCGCAAGAGACGGGTGTGTCATCCAGCCCGGTATGGCTGTGATGGCACTGGTTGGTGCCGATACGGTCGATCAGCCCGCGGTACCGGGGCGTCTCGCTGCCGTTGTCAAACAGCTGGTATTTGAGGGAAGAACTGCCGGCATTGAGGACGAGCAATGTCATAGACCAATGTCCTTGTCTCCACGGGGCATGGACCTGTTGGCTGCGGTCCGGCCGAATGCCGGACTCAACCCCTATCTGGCACCCATCAGTTTGCGCCGGAACCGCGACTTGTGCCACCACCGGGTGGCGATGGACGCCATGGTCTTGATGCAGGTCAGCTGCGGGCGCCATGGGTGCGGGGCCGGCGCTTGAGCGCTGGCTGTTTCACCGCAACCGGCCTGCGGGTAGAATACGCGGCTCCCTGCAAGCTGGAACTGAGCCCGCGTGAACGACATTGTCCTGATCACCCTGTCCGGAAAGGATCGTCCGGGAATAACCACCGGCGCGGCGGGTCTGCTGGCCGAACACGGTGTCAACGTGCTGGATATCGGCCAGGCTGTAATCCACGCAACCCTGTCGATGGGGTTGCTGCTCGAAATCCCCGCTGCGGTGGAGCGTGACGGGCTGGAACAGGCGCTGCAGCTCTTCGCCGACGGTCATTCGCTGCAGCTGCGCTGGCAGGATGTCAGCCAGCGCAGCTACAGTGACTGGGTGGCGGCCCAGGGGCGGGCCCGATACATCACCACCCTGCTGGCACGCAAGATTACCGCGGACCAGTTGGCGCGGGTCAGCGCGGTGTTTGCCCGCCACGGGCTGGGTATAGACGGCATCATGCGCCTTTCCGGCAGGATCCCGCTGGGCAAGCTGCCGCCACTGAGCAAGGCCTGTGTCGAATTCTCCCTGCGTGGACCGCTGCCGGATGTAGTCACGTTTCGCAGGGAGTTGATGGAAGTGGCCAGCGCCCTGGAGGTCGACCTGGCTTTCCAGGAGGATAACATGTATCGCCGCAACCGCCGGCTGGTCGCATTCGATATGGATTCGACCCTGATCGAGGCGGAGGTTATCGACGAACTGGCTACGGCCGCTGGCGTGGGCGCCCAGGTCAGCGCCATCACTGAGCGGGCCATGCGCGGCGAACTGGATTTCAGTGCCAGCTTCCGGCAGCGGGTGGCGCTGCTGCGGGGTTTGCCTGAAACGGCGCTGGACGAGGTCGCGGCCGGGTTGCGCATCACCGAGGGGGCAGAGCACCTTGTCTCTACTTTGCGCGCGTTGGGCTACAAGACTGCGATTCTGTCCGGGGGCTTTAGCTTTTTTGCCGAACGGCTGCAGCGCCAACTGGGCATCGACTATGTGTACGCCAATGAGCTCGAGATTGCCGGCGGCCTGGTAACCGGTGAGGTCAATGGCACGATTGTTGACGGTGCCCGCAAGGCGGATCTGCTGCGTCAGCTGGCCATCAGAGAGGGCATAGACCTGCAACAGGTGATTGCGGTGGGTGATGGCGCCAACGATCTGCCCATGCTCAGTATTGCCGGCCTGGGCATAGCCTTTCGCGCCAAACCGCTGGTACAGCAGTCAGCGGAGCAGTCCATATCAACCCTGGGACTGGATGCGATCCTCTATCTGCTGGGTATCGGTGATCACTACCGGCCCACGGCAGCTCAGATGTCCGACCACAGGGACTTGAAGGGCAGGTAGGGCTGGTTGTGCTCCGGTGAGGAGTCGCTCAGCTCGGTCTGCTTGAGACGGCGGAATTCAAACTGGCTGAATGCAGCCGTCGCCGCGACCTGGCGTTGCAATTTCACCTTGAACTCCTCGCCGCCGCGTAGCAGCAGGATTTTCTGCCCTTCGCGGAAGCCGTTGCGCGGCGTGACGAGAGTCTGCAACTGCCCCACCAGACTGATCTCCGGCAGCAACAGTACGCGGATGGGCTCGGAGGCCACGCCGCCGGGTTGGAGAATGCAGGCACCGTAGGGGGTGGCGCGGGGGCTGAGCAGTTCAATACCCACCATGGTATGGGCGCCATCAAGCCGGCTGATCCAGCGGATGCTGGCGATAATCCAGTTGCTGTTGTCAGCTTCGCGCACACACAGTATGTCGCCGCTGTGGATCTTGCCCGGCAATGCGGTATCCCATTCCAGGCAGTATCCCCCCGGGCTGGCATTGACGGCCCGTACCTGAAACTGCGGGTGGCGCGCGCGGGCTGCGGCTTCCTCATCCTCACTGGCCAATAGCGCCGCTTTGGATGTCGGATCGAATTCGATTTCCTGCGGTGCCGTAGTTGCGCTATCGGCGCTGTGCTCCTGCCTCTGGATACTGTCGTCGGTGTCGACCTCCTCCCAGGGGTCCGGCTGTTTGCGGGGGCGCAGAAAGGGGTTGTCCGGGATCCGTTCACTCACGGTGGGCTGATAATGGCTGCCGTACAGGACCTGCTTGAAGGTCTGTTCCCCAGCGGTGTAATAATGCGTACTGCTGAGTCCCAGCGCTACCTGCAGCTGCTGGTCGATGATGCTGCGATTGAAGTTGCGCATGCTCACCGACGAGAGTGAGTCGATCACATGCTGCAGGACATTGCTGTGCAGAACAGTGTCCTTGTCAAAGACGATGCCCTGGCTGCCGTGCTTGCGGTCCGTGGCAGCCAGTTCCCGCAGCTGTTCCGTCAGGCCCGCGGTATCGATCACGCGCAGCTGCGCTGTTTCGGGCCAGCGCCTGGCGCTGCTGTAGGCCGGCGGTTGATCGCCCTCGATATCGACGGCGAACAGTCCGCTGGTGATGCTGTCGGGTTCCAGCGTGGCCAGTTCGCTCCATTGCTGCAAACTGCGGACCAGGGCAGTCAGGTCACTCTGGCGCAACTGGTTGGGCTTGCAGCAGGCCAGCAGCAGCGGGATCAGATAGGTCGCAGTGATGGTGGTCCTGGCGGCGATGGCCGCATCCACCCGCAAGCGGGTGAGGTGTTGCCGTTCCGCCAGCATGTACAACTGGTGCAATCTCTGCCAGGCCGCATTGTCGCTGGGCTGATGCAGCTGATAGGTCTGCACGATCCTGCAGGCAGTAAACCACAGTGCTCGCTGCACCGCTTCGCAAGTCAGCCGCGCCGGGTTCACATCCTGAATAACTTCGCGGTCGCGAATGGCATGGATGGCGACTACTGTGTAGCCGGTACTGGCACGCCCGTGAAGTTGATCCACCAGCTCTGCTATCTGCTGCGGCTCTGCCGGAAGTACCAGCGGCTGGTTGAGAAAGCGCCGGGACAGGGTGGCGACGGCAGCCTGCAACACCGGGCGCAGGACCTCGAGAATGGCGTAGCGCTGCGCCGCAGGCAGCACAATGCGGTTCAGCTGCTCGAGGGCTTCGCACAGCTGTTGCACGGTCTCGCGAGTCTTGATGACAGGCAGTTCACGTATCCAGGCCTCGGCGCCCTCCACCGTCAACGGGAACAGGCCGAACTGGTCCAGATCCTGGTGTGGAATCCTGAGCTTTAGCGGTGAAATGTCGCTCATTGGCCTGGGCCCTGCCTCCCCACAATCCAGCTTGATGTTTAGCGCAAGATTAGCCTATCTGGCGCGGTGATCGCCACTGTAATATCACCAGCAACGGGCGTATGATATCGCCCCTTGTTTATCAGCAGTGAAATCACGTTATTATGGCGAATTTTTCCACCAACGAATTTCGTTCCGGCCTCAAGGTGATGCTGGACGGCGATCCCTGCAGCATCCTCGAGAACGAGTTTGTCAAGCCTGGCAAGGGCCAGGCGTTCAACCGGGTACGCCTGCGCAACCTGAAGACCGGTCGTGTCTGGGAACGGACTTTCAAGTCTGGTGAGACTCTGGAGGGCGCGGACGTCGTCGATCGCAGTATGGAGTATCTCTACAGCGATGGCGAATTCTGGTATTTCATGGAGCCGGACACTTTCGAGCAGCATCAGGCCGACGCCAAGGCGATGGGCGATTCCTACCTGTGGGTGAAGGAGCAGGACAGCTGTGAAGTCACGCTCTACAATGGCACGCCACTGTCGGTGGCGCCGGCCAATTTCGTGGAGCTGGAAATTGTCGAGACCGATCCGGGTCTGAAAGGCGATACCGCCCAGGGCGGCAGCAAGCCGGCCAGGTTGAGCACTGGTGCCGTGGTCAAGGTGCCCCTGTTCATCACCACTGGCGAAGTGGTGCGGGTGGATACCCGTACCGGCGAGTATCAGAACCGCGCCAGTAAATCCTGACTCATTGACGCGATGGTATCTGGCAACGGCTGGAGCAGGCGCGGCACGCGTCGCCCGGCTGACCCGCGGCGATGATATCCCGCAGTCATGGCAGATAGCCCCTGGGAGCCTGGCACCAGTGTCCGGCTGCTGCGCGCGCGCGCAGCACTGCTGGCGGCGATAAGGCGTTTTTTTGCCAGCCGCGGAGTGCTGGAGGTAGAGACGCCGCTGTTGTGCCGCCGGGGCATTACTGATCCGGCGATCGAGCCGCTGATGGTTACTGGTGGTGCATCGATTGGTGCGCAGCCACGCTATCTGCAGACCTCGCCGGAATATGCGATGAAGCGTCTGCTGGCCGCCGGCAGCGGACCCATCTACCAGCTCGCCCGCGCCTTCCGCGACGGTGAGGCGGGTCGTCGCCACAATCCCGAGTTCTCGCTGCTGGAGTGGTACCGTCCCGGCATGGATCACCATCAGTTGATGGCTGAGGTCGCCGAGCTGGTTTGCCACTGTCTCGGGTCCCGCCCATGGCAGGCGTTCAGTTACCGCGAGGTATTCCTGCAAAGTGTCGCCATCGATCCCTTCACTGCCTCCACCGCTGCGCTGCGCGAGATTGCCCGCGACCGCTTTGACCTGGGTGCGCTGGAGGGCGGTCGAGACTTGTGGCTGGACGTCCTGCTGAGCCATGCGGTGGAGCCCTGGCTGGGCAGTCGCGGTCTGTGCTTCGTGTACGATTATCCGGCCAGCCAGGCGGCGCTGGCGCGTACCGCGCTGCGCGACGGGATTGAAGTCGCCGAGCGCTTTGAGCTGTACGTGGACGGCGTGGAGCTGGCCAACGGCTACCATGAACTCACTGATCCCGCGGAGCAGCGCCGCCGCTTTGAGCGGGACAACCAGGTGCGGCAGCGGCGCGGGGCAGCGCCGAGGCCAATCGACGAGCGCCTGCTGGCGGCGCTCGCCGTGGGCCTGCCGGACTGTGCCGGAGTGGCCCTGGGGGTGGACAGGCTGCTGATGCTGGCCAGTGGCGAATCAGATATCCGGCGCGTACTCGGCTTCGCCTGGGACCGCTGCTGAGACAGCCAGTTTTGGCAGAGTGCGGATCAACGCAGTCAGTCCGACCGTGCCCGCGTCTTCGGCGTATTGCGCACGGCCGGGCCATAGCCGTCGATGAAAGCCTGAGGCATGCGTCGTGGGCGGCCGCTGCTGATCTCGATGCAGACGAAGTACATCAGGCCCCGCAATACCGTGGCCCCGTCGGCGGCACGCAGGATCTGGAAGCGGCGCTGCATTGTCAGCCTGCGGTCCCAGGCCTCGATCCATGTGCCTGCCACCAGCTCGTCGCCCGCGCGCGAGGCCTGCAGGTAGTCGAATTCACTGCGGGTGATCGCCATCGCCCGGTCGAGGGCCCGGTAGCTGTCCAGGTCCAGTCCCAGGGCCACGGAATGGGCCCAGGCAACCTGCTCGCACCACTTGACGTACACCGTATTGTTGGTGTGCTGCAGACCGTCGATATCCTCCGGGCTGACCCGGGTGGCCAGTGTGAAGGGCTGAGGGTAGTCCCACAGGTCGTCTGCGGTGTTCACCGGGCGGGCTCCGCCACGGCAGTTTCCGGTTCCAGCGGCTTCTGGGCGAAATGGAACAGCGCGTAGAGCACCGCCAGCACCGGGCAGGCCAGATTGAAAAACGCGAAGGGTGCGTAGCTGAATGTGGCGATACCCAGAGTCGCGGACATGTAGGCGCCGCAGGTATTCCACGGGATCAGTGCCGAGGTCAGGGTAGCCGAATCTTCCAGCGTGCGGGACAGGTTGAGCCCCGACAGGCCGCGGCGCCGGTACTCGTCGCGGAACATCCGTCCCGGCAGGGCCACGGCAATGAACTGGTCCGCCGCCAGCATGTTGGTGGCGATACAGGTACCGACGGTAGCGCCGACCAGGCCGGCGGCGCTGTGTACCCTGCGCATTACCATCTGCAACAGGTGGTCCAGGATCCCGGTACGTTCCAGCACGCCACCAAAGCCCAGTGCGCAGATGATCAACCAGACGGTATTGAGCATGCTGCTCATACCGCCCTTGCTGAGCAGGTCGTCGAGAAAGACATTGCCGCTGGTGGCGGTGTAGCCGTCGAACAGGCTGATCCAGACACCCTTGAGCAACACAAATGGCCGGGCCAGGTCGCCGACTTCGCCGGCGAGCTCACCAACTGATTCAGGCTGGAACAGCAGCGCGAAAACCGCGCCGATCAGGGCGCTGACGACGACGGCGGGAAAGGCGGGAAAGCGCTTGTAGATCAGGCCCAGCATCAGCAACAGCGGCAACAGCAGATGCAGGCCGATATTGAATTCCTGCTTCAGGCTGCGCTGCAGGACATCGATCTGTTCCGGGGTTGCCGCTGCGCCGCCGCCGATCAGCAGGAACAACAGCAGCGCCAGGCTGAAGCCGGGCACCGTCGTCCACAGCATGTGGCGGATGTGGTCGAACAGATCGACCCCCGTGGCCGCCGCGGCCAGATTGGTGGTGTCCGACATGGGTGAAAGCTTGTCGCCGAAGTAGGCACCCGATACGATCGCTCCCGCGGTGATGGCCGGGGACAGGTCAAAACTGCCGGCGATCCCCATCAGGCCGATGCCCAGCGTACCGGCCACAGTCCAGGAGCTGCCGATGCTGATCGCGACAATCGCACAGATAACGGCGCAGGCAGCGTAGAAGATATTCGGATTCAGGACCTGGACCCCGTAGTAGATCATGGTCGGCACCGTGCCGGCCAGAATCCAGGTGCCGATCAGCATGCCCACCGCCAACAGGATCAGTGTTGGACCCAGGCCCATGCTGATACCGTTGATGAGACCTTCTTGCGCAGCGTTCCAGGACAGGCCGATGCGCTTGCCCACCAGCGCGGCCACACAGGAGGCCAGGATCAATGCAATCTGGTTGGCGCCGTAGGAGGAATCGGCGCCAAACAGATAAACCGATGTGGCGAGCAGTAGAGTCAGAAAAATCACTGGCGTCAGCGCCAGTGCGGTAGTCAGCTGGGGGGTGGTGGCAGGTGGCGGAACGCTCAAGGGCCGTTGCTCCTGGCAGTGGGCGGGCAGTCCGCCGATGATCTGGATCGGGGTGCAGAATGCCCTAAAATGACGATGGGGTACAGTCACTGGCGCTGTGGGACATTGCAATATCTGACAGCAGACGGAATGATCCCGTACACTCGCAGGGGCACGAATACGTCTTGGAAACTGATGGAATGTAACGCAATCGGCAGACCTGTGGCGACGGACGAAAGCGTCTGTCGTGATTTCCCCCCGGGCATGCGATCCGGCGGGAGCGACAGCCTGTGAGTAATGATCGGCGGGCACTGCTACTGGGGTTGAGCGCGGTGCTGCTCTGGTCCACCGCGGCCACTGCCTTCAAACTGGCACTGCGGGAACTGGATGTATTCCAGCTGCTGGCCTGGTCGGTCAGCGCCTCCGCGGTCGCGATGTTGCTGCTCGTACACTGGCAGGGCAAGGGCGCCCTGCTGGGCGCCTGTCTGCGGGAATCCCCGGGCTATTTCGTGCTGATGAGCGCGCTCAACCCGCTGCTGTACTACCTGGTGCTGTTGACCGCCTACGACCTGCTGCCGGCGCAGCAGGCGCAACCGATCAACTACACCTGGGCGATCACGCTGGCACTGCTGGCGGTACCGCTGCTGGGACAGAAACTCGGCCGCCGCGACCTGCTGGCGGCAGCGCTGGGCTATGGCGGCGTGGTGATCATCGCCACCGAGGGACGGCCGCTGGCGATGGCCTTCACCAGTCTGGCCGGGGTGGCACTGGCCCTGCTCAGCACCCTGATCTGGGCGCTGTACTGGATTGCCAATACCCGCAACCGGCGCGACCCGCTGGTCAGCCTGAGCCTGAATTTTGCGCTGGCGACACCCGCGGCCTGGCTGTTGTGCGCGCTGTTTTCCTCCATTGAGGTCAGCGGCTGGCGCGGGCCGGCCGCCGCGCTCTATGTGGGCCTGTTTGAAATGGGCATTACATTTGTCCTCTGGTCCACCGCGTTGCGGCTGGCCAGTACCGTCGCCCGGGTCGGCAACCTGATCTTTCTGTCGCCGCTGTTTTCCCTGGTGTTCATTGCCACGATACTGGGCGAAACCATTCATCCGGCGACGCTGGTGGGGTTGGCGCTGATCATTCCCGGCGTACTGCTGCAACAGGCCGGCCCGTCCCGCGCACCAGCCCCGACTTGATGCCCGCCATGGCTGATACGCTGCGAGAGCAAGCCCCACCCTTGTTGGCACCGTTTTACTACCGGGACAACTTCCAGCGCCTCTGCGATACCGTGGAGAGCCGCTATCAGGATTTGCTCAGCGCTGCCGAACGGGACGTTCTGCGCCGCTGGCGCGGTCTGCCGTTGCCCGCGCAATGCCTGTATGTACGGCTGGTGTCCCGGGTCGGCCCCTGGTTTCGCGACGACAAACTGGCCTACCCGGAACTCGGGGATATTGGCGCGGCGCTGGCGGCGCTGGATGCGGCGGGCCTGTTGCTGCGCACGGCTGATCCGGGTTGGCCGGAGTTGGAGCGTCTGTTCACGCTGGCCGAATGGCGCCGCGCCTTCGCGGCCGAGCTGAATACGGCGCCGGGGCAAGGCAAGGCGGAGCTGCTGGCTGCGGCGGCTGCACTGGACTGGTCGCCCGCGCGGTATGCCGACTGCCTGCTGGCCAGCACCGGCGGCGCGCTGGTGGCCCCGGCCGAACTGGAGGTGGTGGAGCTGCTGCAACTGCTGTTCTTCGGCAACCGGCGCCAGGGTCTTACCGATTTTGTTCTCAGCGACCTGGGCATTGCCAATTACTATCCCTATGCGCTGGATCGCGAGCAGCGTCTGTTCAGTTGCCGCGAGGCGGTGGCGGAGTACCAGGGCTGGAGCCAGTTGGCGGACGATTACTGGATCCTGCGGGAGGCGGAGGACAGTGAGGGCCTGCGGGCGCTGGCCGATTTGCTGCTGGTCTCACCGCTGCAATACGACACCAGCGCCCAGCGCTACTGGAAACTGTGCAACCGGCTGGCCCGGGAGCTGGAGCGGCAGGGAGAGTTGCCGCTGGCCGGCGAGCTGTATGCCCGCAGCGAACTGCATCCGGCTCGCGAACGGCTGGCGCGGGTGCTGGAGGCCGCGGGAGACTGGGCCGCCGCCCGCGACCAGTGCCAACTGATACTTGCCGGGCCGTGGTGTGAGGAGGAGTACGAGGCGGCGGCGCGAATCCTGCCCCGCGTCTGCCGGCGCCTGGGTGAGTCCGTGCCGGCCCGTCGCCGCGACACCTTTACGACGCTGCAGTTGCAACTGCCGCGCAGCGACGAAGCGGTGGAACTCGCGGTCGCCCACTACCTGGCACCGCATTGGCAGGCGGTACACTACGTGGAAAACAGCCTGATGAACAGCCTGTTTGGCCTCGCCTTCTGGGAGCAGATTTTCGCGCCGGTGCCGGGCGCCTTCCACCATGCCTTTCAGAGTGCACCGGCGGATATGTACCAACAGGGTTTCCGGACTCGCCGCGAGGAAATGCTGGCCCGGCGGCTGGCACAGTTGCGCAACGGGCCGCTGCTGCCGGAGCTGCTGGCGGCCTGCCGCCGCTACCGCGGCTACGATTGCCGCTGGGTCGACTGGCGCTTGCTCGATGAAACCCTGCTGTGGCAGTTGCTGTGCTGTATCCCTGCGCCGCAGTTACTGGCTGTCTGGGAGCGCATGCTGTTTGATCCGGGAGAAAACCGGCGCGGCTTTCCCGACCTGATCGCGCTGGGCGAGCGCGAAGGGGACTACTGCCTGATCGAGGTCAAGGGTCCCGGCGACCAGTTGCAGGACAGCCAGCGGCGCTGGTTGCGCTTTTTCGCCGACCAGGGTATTCCGGCGCAGGTGGCGCGCGTGGTCTGGTGCGATGACTGAGGTCACTGTCACGGTGCGCGCGCTGGCGCTGTTCTGTCACCGTCGGGGTGATATTGATCACCGCTTCACCGCCGCGCCGACTGGCGTGCAGGGCATTGAGGGACACCAGCGCCTGTATCGGCGCCGGCCGGCCTCCTACCAGCCGGAGTTCGCGGTGGCCTGGGATGGTGACTGCGAAGGGCTGGCGCTGCGCCTGCGGGGCCGGGCCGATGGCTACGACCGCGAGCGCGCACTGGTGGAGGAGATCAAGACCTGCCGGGTCGATCCGGCCACCATACCCGAGGCGGTCAGCCAATTACACCTGGCCCAGGGGCGCCTGTATGCGGCGCTGATCGCCGCGGCGGAAGATCTGGCTGAACTCACCGTGCAGCTGACCTGGTTGCAGCTGGACCGCGATGAAGAGCACTGTCTGCAGCAGCGCTACAGCCGGGGAGAGCTGGACCTGTTCCTGCAGCAATCACTGCAGTGCTATTGTCGCTGGCTGAGCCGGGTGCGGGAACGCTGTGCGCTGCGCGACCAGAGTCTGGCGCAACTGCCCTTTCCGCACCGGGGCTTCCGGCCCGGTCAGCGGGAAATCGCCGAGCGGGTCTACAAATGCATTCATCAGGCGGGCCGGCTGCTGGTGGAGGCGCCCACCGGCATAGGCAAGACCGCGGCGGTGCTGTACCCGGCGGTCAAGGCCCTGGCCACGGGCCGACACGAGCGGCTGGTGTTCGCCACCAGCAAGATCACCGGGCGCCGCGCCGCCGAGCAGACCCTGGCCCTGCTGGCGGAATCCGGCTACGCCGGCAATGCGCTCACGCTTACCGCCAAAGAGCAGATCTGCCTGGCGCCGGGCAAGGCCTGCCACGGCGAGGACTGCCCCTACGCCAGGGCCTACTACGACAAGCTGCCGGCGGCACTGGAGGCGGCGCTGGCCGAACCGCTGCTGGATCGGGAGACAGTGCAGACCCTGGCCCGGCGCTTCGAGTTGTGCCCTTACCAGCTGTCACTGGATCTGGTGCCCTGGGTGGATGTGATCGTCGCCGATGTCCATCACCTGTTCAGCCTGACCCCCAACCTGGCGCAGCGGCTGGAAGAAGACGGCAAGCGCTGGACGGTGTTGCTGGATGAGGCCCACTGCCTGCCGCCACGGGCGCGCCAGATGTACAGCGCCCAGCTGGACAAGGCGGCACTGATGGCTGCCCGCAGGGAGGCTCCCGCGGCGATCAAGACGGCGCTGACGGCACTGAACCGCAATCTGCTCGCACTGCAGAAAACCGCACTGCAAAGGCCCGGAGAGCACTGGCAAGACACAGTGCCCGAACAGCTGGTGCTGGGACTGCAGCGCGTCATCGAGCAGGTGGGCGAGGCGCTGGCGGCCGATGCGATGGTACTGCAGCGCCGGCCCGCACTGCGCGACTGGTATTTCGCGGTATTGCAGTTTCTGCGTGTGCTGGACAACTGGGGCGAGGAGTTCAGGTTGGAGTTGTGCCGCGACGACCGCCCCCAGAGCCTGCGGCTGCAGCTGCATTGCCTGGATCCCGCGCGGCTGCTGGGCCAGCGCCAGGCCGGCCTGCATGCGCTGGTCGCTTTTTCGGCCACGCTGTCGCCGCAGCACTGGGCGCTGGCCGGCCTGGGTCTGGATCACAGCACGGTCGCCTATTGCGCACCGTCGCCATTCGCGCCGCAGCAATTGCAGGTAGCGTTGGCCACCCACATCGATACCCGCTACCAGCAGCGCCGCAACAGCCTGCCGCAGCTGGCGGCCCTGCTGCGCGAGTGGCTGCAGCGTGAGCCGGGCAATTGCCTGCTGTATTTCCCGTCCTATCAATACCTGCGCGACTGTCTCGATGAACTCGAACGCCAGGGCTGGCCCGAAGGACGACATTGCTGGCGACAGGCCGTGGAGCAGGACGCCGCGGCCCGCGACGCCCTGCTGCAATTGCTGCAGCAACGGCGGGATGTGGCGGCTTTCTGCATCCTGGGCGGCGCATTTGGCGAGGGCATCGACCTGCCCGGCGAGGCGTTGTGCTCCGTGGTGGTGGTCGGAGTGGGCCTGCCCCAGGTCAACACCGGCAACGAGAAACTGCGGGCCTGGTACCAGCAGCGGCTGGGCGACGGTTTCGCCTTTGCCTACCTGTACCCCGGCATGCAGAAAGTCAGCCAGGCATTGGGCCGGGTCGTGCGCCGCGACAGCGACCACGGCCGCGCGCTGCTTGTCGACAGCCGCTACACCGACCCCGGCTGCCGCGCACTGCTGCCGCCCTGGTGGGACTACTGCGACTTTGCGGCGGGCGATGAGAGATGAAGGAGATGGGCGGTATCAGCGAGCTTTGTTACGTGCTTAGTGCAGCCGGCTGGCGATCAACCTGTTCAAGCTTTTACCGGCAGCGTGGCGCTAGCGGATCTGCAGCCGCTTGAGCAGGCGGTTCAGGTTGCCCCGGTCCAGGCCCAGGGCGCGGGCGGTGCTGGCCTGGTTGCCGTTGTGCTGGCGCAGGCTGTGTTGCACCAGCTCTCGCTGGAACATTTCCGTTGCTGCGCGCAAGCTCTGTTCCTGCGGCGCGGCGGGCAGTGTGCCGGGGGTGCTTTCGACCGCGGGGGCCGGTGCCGCGCTGGCTCGCGGCAGGTCCATCACATCCATGCCCACGGTCAGCAGTCCGCGACCGTCCCCTGCGGCGCGCAGACGCAACACCGCCCGGCTGATCAGGTGCTCCAGTTCCCGCACGTTGCCGGGCCAGTCGTAGGCCAGTAGCGCTTCCCGTGTCTCGCTATCCAGGCGCAGTCCTCTCAGGCCGAAACGGCGCCGGTTGAGCTCCAGGAAGTGCCCCGCAAGCAGCAGTACGTCGCGGCCCCGTTCTCGCAGGGCCGGCACTGCGATCGGGTAGACGCTGATGCGGTGATAGAGATCGGCGCGGAAATGGCCCGTCGCCACCTCCCGGCCCAGATCTCGATTGGTGGCAGTGATAATGCGCACGTCGACCCGATGGTGGCTGTCGCTGCCCACCCGCTGCACTTCGCCGCTTTGCAGCGCACGCAGCAGCTTGGGCTGCATCGCCAGTGGCATCTCGCCGATTTCGTCGAGGAACAGGCTGCCGCCGTCGGCGAGCTCAAATTTACCCGTGCGCGCCTGTGAGGCCCCGGTAAAGGCGCCCCTGGCGTGGCCAAACAGCTCGCTTTCCACCAGATTCTCCGGCAGGGCCGCGCAGTTGACGTAGACCAGGGGGCGATCGGCCCGAGCTGATCGGGCATGCAGGTGGCGCGCAACCAGCTCCTTGCCCACCCCGGTTTCGCCGGTGATCAGCGTCGCCAGGTCCGAATGTGCCACCACGGCCATGTCCTGCCGCAATGCCTTGATTGCCTTGCTGTTACCGATCAGCTCCGGCTGTGCCTGCTCGGCCACGACCGCCTGGGCGAGCAAATGCTCGCGCTCGGCGCGGGCCTGCAGGCGCTGGATGGTCTGGGCAATCCTTATGGTGGCTTCGGTGAGCCGGATGAAGGCGCGCAGCTCGGCCGGGTCGATCCGGTCAAAGGCGTCAGGCTGCAGGGCGTCAAGCGTCAGGATTCCCCAGGGCACATCATCGAGATACAGGGCCATCCCCAGGCAATCGTGCACATGCAGCCCGGCGAGATCCTGGCTGTCGATCAGGCCGTCGTAGGGATCGGGCAGCTCGCAGTCCGCGGCGAAGCGCACCGGTTCCCGGCTGAGCAGGATTCTGGCGAAGCGGGATTCGGTCTCAATCAGGAACTGTCTGCCGAGAGTGTCGTCGCTGAGGCCGTCCACCGCCAGCGGGTACAGGGTGGAGGCGCGCAGTTGCAGCAGTGCCGCCGCGTCGCAGGGAAATACCTGCTTCAGTCCCTGCAGCAGGCGTGCATAGCGCTGCTCCGCGAGCAGGTCCCGGGACAGGTCGGCGACCACAGCCAGGGCCGTGTCAAAGAATTGATGGGTTGTCATCTGCACATCATTGCTGTCAAAGGGACATCCAGGCGGGCGTGTCATTATGACATGGCCACGTCTGGAGGCAAGTGGTGCCGCGGTTCTTCAGAATGGCACGAAAACTGCACAGGACAGATGGCAGATAGCAGATGGCAGTCACGCCAGCAGCAACTGCTGTAACAGCCTTTGGCCGCTGCAACCATTTTATTCCATTGCCCAGCCTCAACAGGAGACAAGCATGCTTTCGCAACAAACACGAGCGATCATCGCGGCGACATTGCCCGCGGTCAAAGCCAACGCCGAGGAGATTACCGGCGTTTTCTACCCTCTGATGTTCGAGCGCTATCCCGAGGTCCGGGATTATTTCAATCTGGCCCATCAGGCCCAGGGCAGCCAGCGCCGGGCGCTGGCCAATGCGGTAGTGGCCTACGCCAGCAATCTGGACCGGCTGGAACTGCTGGGTGATGCCGTGAACCTGATCGTGCACAAACACGCCTCGCTCAATATCCAGCCCGAACACTATCCGCTGGTGGGAGAATGCCTGCTGGCCGCGGTGCGCGAGGTGCTGGGCGCGGCTGCCACCGACGAAGTGCTGGCAGCCTGGGGTGAAGCCTACCAGCAACTTGCGGACATTCTGATCGCGGCCGAAGAGCAGCTGTACCGGGAGCATCAGCAGCAACCGGGTGGCTGGCGCGGTGAGCGGGAGTTCGTGCTGGCACGGCGGGAGCGGGAGAGCGCAGCCATCACCTCTTTCTACCTGCAACCAGCTGATGGTGGCCCCCTGCCGCCGTTTCAGCCGGGTCAGTATATCAGCCTGATTCTGGAGCTGGACGGGCAAACCGTGCGGCGCAACTATTCTTTGTCAGATGTCCCGGGCCAGCTCTGCTACAGGATCAGCGTCAAGCGTGAGCCGGGCGGGCAGGTATCGGCCTATCTCCACGATCATCTGCAGGTGGGCGATCGGCTGCGATTGACACCCCCCTGTGGCAACTTCGTACTCAACGAAGCCGGCCGTCCCCTGGTGCTGCTCAGCGGTGGCGTCGGTATTACCCCCACCATCAGCATGCTCCAGCCGACCCTCGACAGCGGACGTGAGGTGTACTTCCTCCACGGCGCCCTCAATAGCGAGGTGCAGGCATTCCGGAGCCTGCTGGAGACACTGGACCAGCAGTATCCCAATCTCCACCTGAGTTACTGCTATAGCGACCCGTTGCCGCAGGATCGCGATCACCCCCAGGGCCTGTTTGACAGCGAACGGCTGGCGGCCCTGCTGCCCGGCAGCCGCGATCTGGACGTCTACTTTCTGGGGCCGCCCCCCTTCATGCAGCTCTGTTACCGCTCCCTGCGCACTCTGGGAATACCCGATGACAACCTGCGCTATGAGTTCTTCGGACCCCTGCAGGCGCTGCAATCCGATACGGCCTCGAACGAGGCAGCCTGAGGCCGCGGCCACCCCCTCCGGTCGCGAATCGGCGCCCCGTCACGCCACCCGGCAATTTGACCCTGCGGCAAGCTATGGTAATGTTCGCTGCCGCGATCCGGACGTCAAACTGCCGGAGGCGGGTCGATGACAACGAGAACAGGCAGTGTTAGCCGGCAGCGGCGAGCGCAGCAGACCGATGACGGGGTTCCAGCATTATGCGCATTGCAATTCCCAGGGAACTGCATCCGGGAGAGAACCGGGTGTCAGTCACGCCTGAAACCGTAAAAAAATTGTGCCGCCTGGGGGCGGAGCTGACAGTCGAGACCGGCGCGGGGACCGGATCAGGCTTTGCCGACGACCACTATCGGGAGGCCGGAGCCGCGATCAGTGACGACCGCGAAGCACTGTTTCGCGAGGCGGACATGCTGTTGCGGTTGCGCAAGCCGCAGCTGGAAGAGGTCTCGCTGATGCAGCCCGGCTGTATCCATATCAGCTACCTGGACCCGTTCAACGAGCATGAGCTGGTACGGGCACTGCAGCAGCGTGGTGTGACAGCGATCAGCATGGAGATGATCCCGCGCACCACCCGCAGCCAGAAGATGGACGCGCTCAGCTCCCAGGCCAACCTGGCGGGCTACGTGATGGTGCTGCTGGCGGCGACCCACCTGCCCAGCATTTTCCCGATGATGATGACTCCGGCAGGCACTCTCAAACCGGCCAAGGTGTTCGTGATCGGGGCCGGGGTGGCCGGCCTGCAGGCGATTGCCACCGCCAAGCGGCTCGGGGCCCGGGTGACCGCCTTTGATACCCGGCCTGTGGTCGCAGAACAGGTGCAGTCCGTGGGGGCACCTTCCTCGAAATCGATCTGGGCGATACCGGCGAAACCGCCGGTGGCTATGCGACGGAGCTCACGCCGGCCCAGATAGCGATGCAGCGCGAGGCCCAGAAATCAGTGATCGCGGACTCCGACGTGGTGATCACCACGGCCCAGGTATTCGGGCGCAAGCCGCCGGTTATCGTGACCCGCGACATGGTCGAGGGCATGAAACCCGGCTCGGTGGTAGTGGACATGGCGGCCGAGACCGGCGGCAACGTCGAGGGCTCGGTGCCCAACGAGACAGTGATCATCAACGGTGTGACCGTGATCGGGCAGGGCAACCTGCCCAACCAGGTCTGCCGCGATGCCAGCCACATGTATGCCAACAACCTGTTCAACCTGGTGGATGATGCCTGGGACCAGGAGAGCAAGGTCTTCAAGGTCGATTTTGAGCACGATATCCTGCCGGGCTGCATTATTACTCACGGCGGTGAAATCACTCACGACACCATCAAGACGATTCTGCAGGGGGACAACTGATATGGAACCGGTATATCTGACCTTTATCCTGATGTTGTCCATTTTCGTGGGCTTCGAACTGATCACCAAGGTGCCCGCTACGCTGCATACGCCGCTGATGTCCGGGGCCAATGCAATCTCGGGCGTTACGGTGGTCGGCGCGATCAGCCTGGCCGGTACCGGCCAGCAGGATCTGGCCAACTGGCTGGGCGCAGCCGCGGTCGCGCTGGCGTCGATCAATGTGGTCGGCGGTTACATGGTAACCGACCGCATGCTCGCGATGTTCAAGAAGAAGGGGGCCTGAATATGCCGATGTCAGGACTTGCCATTCAAATGGCCTATGTGGTGGCTGCGGCCCTGTTTATTTTTGGCCTGAAACTGTTGGGGTCCCCCGCCAGCGCACGGCGCGGCAACCTGTTGTCCGCGGTCGGCATGTTGCTGGCGGTGGTTGCGGCCCTGCTGGACCAGGGTATTGTCGAATACCAGTGGATCCTGTTGGGCTTTGCGGTGGGCGGAGTGATCGGTGCCGCCGCGGCCCGGCTGGTACAGATGACGTCCATGCCGGAAATGGTAGCTCTGTTCAACGGCTTCGGCGGCATGGCCAGCCTGCTGGTGGGTGCCGCTGCGCTTGGTACATCGACGGCCACCTTTACCCTGGTCACGATCGTACTGTCTATCCTGATTGGCGGCCTCACCTTTACCGGCTCACTGGTGGCCTGGGGCAAGCTCAGCGAGAAGATCGGCAGCGGCGCGATCATGTTCAGTGGTCAGAAGATCGTCAACAGCCTGATCGTGCTCGCGATTCTTGCCAGCGCGGTGATGTTCTGCCTGCAGCCTGAGAACCTGAACTGGCTGTTTCTGCTGATAGCGCTGTCGCTGCTGTTCGGGGTGATGGCAGTGATCCCGATTGGCGGCGCGGACATGCCGGTGGTGATCTCCCTGCTGAACTCCTACTCGGGCCTGGCTGCCTGTGCCGCCGGCTTCGCGGTCAACAACAACATCCTGATCGTGGCCGGCGCGCTGGTGGGCGCTGCGGGCATCATCCTTACCCAGATTATGTGCAAGGCGATGAACCGGTCCCTGAGCAATGTGTTGTTCAGCGGTTTTGGCAGTGTCAAGACCACCGCGACTGTCATCGAGGGCGAGATCAAGCCGATTTCCAGCGACGATGCATTCTATGTGCTGGAAGCGGCCACCAACGTCGCGATCATCCCGGGTTACGGCATGGCGGTGGCCCAGGCCCAGCATGCGGTCAAGGAACTGTGCGAGCTGCTGGAAAACAATGGTGCCGAGGTCAATTTCGGCATCCACCCGGTGGCCGGGCGCATGCCGGGCCACATGAATGTACTGCTGGCGGAAGCGGATGTGCCTTACGATCAGTTGCTGGAAATGGACGACATCAACCCGCGGATGGAGAACGTGGATGTTGCCATCGTGATCGGCGCCAACGACGTCGTCAACCCGGCCGCGCGCGAGGTCGAGTCCAGCCCGATCTATGGCATGCCGGTTATCGATGTGGCCAGCGCGCGCACGGTTTTCGTGCTCAAGCGCTCCATGGCCTCGGGCTTTGCCGGGATCGAGAATCCGCTGTTCTACAAGGACAACACCCGGATGCTGTTCGGCGATGCCAAGGAGACCATCAACGCGCTGATTCGCGAATTCAGCTGAAGCTTCGCCACCAGGACCGGGACAAGCTGGCGACCCGGAGGCCGGTGCCCTGCTGACCATCCTGCGGCGCCGCGCCTTTCAGCCATCCCGGAACTGCAGGCTGGCCAGCCTGGCGTAGAGCTCACAGTCCTGCAGCAGGCTTTGATGGGTGCCGATGGCCACCAGTTTGCCGCCCTCCAGCACTGCTATCCGGTCCGCATGCAGGATCGTCGACAGGCGGTGGGCGATGATCACCGTGGTGCGGTTGTGCATCAATTCCTGCAGCGCCAGTTGCACCTGGTGTTCGCTTTCGCTGTCCAGCGCGCTGGTGGCCTCATCCAGCAGCAGGATACGGGGATTGTTGAGAATGGCCCGGGCCAGGGCGATACGCTGACGCTGGCCGCCTGACAACCGTACGCCCTGTTCGCCCAGGTGGCTGTCGTAGCCCTGGGGCAGGCGGACAATGAAATCGTGGGCGTGAGCCGCGCGGGCGGCAGCCTCTATCTCGGCTGCGCTGGCCTCGGGCATGCCATAGGCAATATTGTAGCGGACTGTCGCGCTGAACAGCGCCGGCTGCTGCGGCACCAGTGCCAGCTGCCGGCGCAGCGTGGCCAGACCGATCTCGCGGATATCCACCCCGTCGAACAGGATGCTGCCCGATTGCGGATCATAAAAGCGCTGCAACAGCTGGAACAGGGTGGATTTGCCGGCGCCGGAGGGACCCACCAGGGCCAGGCTCTGGCCGGATTCTATGGTCAGGGAGAGATCGGTCAGCGCGGCCTCGGTGGGCCGCGAGGGATAATAAAAGCTCACTTCGCGCAATTCCATGCGGGCATCGGGCAGGCCCGGCTGCGCGCCCGTGTCGACGATCTCGCTGGAGCTGTGCAGCAACTCAAGCAGGCGCTCCGCGGCTCCCGCCGCCCGCTGCAATTCCCCCCAGACCTCGGAGATGGTGGCGAAGCCGGAACCCACCATGAGCGCGTAGAACACAAAGGCCGCCAGCTCACCGCCGCTCATGCGGCCACTGATCACGTCCTGGCCACCACTCCACAGCATCGCTCCCATGCCGGAGAACAGCAGCAGGATGGCCAGACAGACCAGCAGCGCCCGCTGCCGGATCCGCTGCCTGGCGATCGCGAAGGCGCGCTCAACCTCCACAGCAAACGCTTCACTTTCCCGGGCTTCGCTGGCGTAACTCTGGACCGTGCGGATATGCTGGATAATCTCGCCGGCATAGCTGCCTACGCTGGCGATGCTGTCCTGGCTCTGGGTGGAGAGGCGCCGCACCCGGCGTCCAAAAAACAGTATCGGCAGCAGCACCAGTGGTACCCCGGCGGTGATGATCAGGCTCAGTTTGACGTTGGTCACGAACATCAGCACCAGGCCGCCGGTGAGCGTCAGCGCGCTGCGCAGTGCCATGCTCAGGGATGAGCCTATAATCGTTTGCAGCAGGGTAGTGTCGGTGGTCAGGCGCGACATGATTTCGCCGCTGCGGTTGGTCTCGAAATAGCCCGGATGCAGACGGACGATATTGTTGAATACGGCCTTGCGCAGGTCGGCGCTGACCCGCTCGCCCAGCCAGGATACCAGGTAGAAGCGGACGAAGGTGCCCACCGCCATCGCTGCTGCGATGAGCATGATCACAGCGATGGCCTGACGCAGCTCAGTGCTGGTGCCGCCGCCGAATCCCTGGTCGATCAATAGCTGAATGCCGCGGCCCAACAACAAGGTGGCAGTGGCGGTAAACACCAGGGCCGTGCCCGCGGCCAGCATGCGCCAGCGATAGGGTAGCAGGAAGCGGGCGACCGCCAGCAGTGGGGACAGGGAGCGTTCTCGCGGAGGCGTCATCAGTCGGGGTCGACCCCGGCCTGGGCCCGCCGCTGGATGAAACGGCCGAAGAACACCCCGATTTCAAACAGGATCCACATGGGGATGGCCAGCAGGGCCTGGGAAATGATATCCGGCGGCGTCAGCAGCATGCCGAATACGAAACAGCCGACGATGATGTAGGGGCGTTTTTTGGCCAGATCCTCCGGTGTGGTGATGCCCGCCCAGATCATGATGACCGCGGCAATCGGGATTTCAAAGGCCACGCCGAATGCAAAAAACAGCTTCAGGACGAAATTCAGGTAGCTGTTGATATCCGTCATCATGGAGATATCTTCCGGTCCCACGCTGGTAAAGAACGCGAAAATCAGTGGGAAGACCACATAGTAGGCGAACGCAGCGCCGGCGTAGAACAGCAATACACTGGAGGCCAGCAGCGGGATCGCCAGGCGCTTCTCGTGGCGATACATGCCCGGTGCGATAAAACTCCATATCTGGTAGAGAATATACGGAATTGCGACAAAGATGGCCGCCACCAGAGTCAGCTTGAACGGTGTCAGGAACGGTGACGCCACTTCGGTGGCGATCATCGTCGCGCCCGCGGGCAGCAGGGCCCGCAGTGGCTGGGAGACAAAGCTGTAGATCTCGTTGGAGAACGGGAACAGGCAGATGAACACCACCAGAATCGCGAGCAGGGCACGCAGCAGGCGGTCGCGCAATTCGGTCAGGTGGGCGACCAGCGGCAGGGGCTGATCAACGGGGTCTTCGCTCATTGTGGCGGGGGTTCCTGCCCGGACTTTGTGGCGGGGGATTGCGGCTCCTGGGCTGCCGCGGTTTCCGCGGAAACCGGGTCGGGTTCGCCAGAGAGGGCGGCGTCGCTGGTGTCAGCGTCGGCCGTGGCGGTCTTGTCTTCGTACTCTATTGACTTGCGCAGGTCCTGTTCCATTTTACGGGCTCCCGCCTTCGCGTCCGCCCCGGTCTTGCGCAGTTCCTGCAGCACGGCATCGTTGTGCAGCTCCTGCTCCACCTCCCGCCGGACATCGTTGAAGCCGCGCTTGATCCGGTGCACCCAGGCGGCAACCGTGCGGATAGTGCCGGGCAGGCGTTCGGGCCCGATCACCAACAGGCTCACGATCCCGATGATGACGAGCTCGGTAAAGCCTATATCAAACATGGGCGCGGCTCAGGGCTTGCCGTTGTCTTCGCCAGGTGTGGAAGCTGGAGATGTGTCGTCCTCCGCCTCAGGCTTTTTCGCTACCTCGTCATCGTCCTGCATGCTCTTGCGAAAACCCTTGATGGCACTGCCCAGGTCACCGCCCAGGGTGCGCAGGCGCTTGGTGCCGAACAACATGACAACGATTGCCAGAATAATCAGCAATTGCCAGATACTAATGCCGCCGAGTCCCATGTCTGTCTCCGTAATTCATGAATGGTTTGAGTCAATGTCCTCCCGCAGGTTCACTGCGGGCGTTCTTTTCTTCCAGCCCGGACAGGCCCAGACGCTGCTGCAGGCAGGCCAGTACGGCCGCCGCGTCGCAATCCAGGTGCGACAGCATCACCAGGGTGTGGAACCAGAGGTCGGCGACCTCTCCCACCAGCGCCTCGCGGCCGCCATCACTGCCTTCGCCGGCGGCGTCCTTGGCGGCAAGGATGACCTCGGTCGCCTCTTCGCCGACTTTCTCCAGGATCTTGTTCAGGCCCTTGTGGTGGAGGCTGGCGACATAGGAACTGGCGGGGTCGGCCTGGCGGCGCTGGGCCAGTATCTGGTCCAGTTGTTGCAGGACATCGTTCATGGCTGCTTTCCGTAAATATCCTCTGGACTGCGCAGGATTTCATCCGTTACCTCCCAGCCCTGCTCCTGCCAGCGCTGGTAAAAGCAGCGGCGGCGGCCGGTGTGACAGGCGATGCCGCCCTGCTGTTCGACCAGCAGCAGCACCGTATCGGCATCACAGTCCAGCCGCAACTCCTTCAACAGTTGCACGTTGCCGGAACTCTCGCCCTTGCGCCACAGCGCCTGGCGGGAGCGCGACCAGTATACGGCCCGACCCTCGTTGACAGTCAGGGCCAGCGCCTCGGCATTCATCCAGGCGAGCATCAGGACCTCGCCGCTGCGCCAGTCCTGCGCAATGGCCGGTATCAGTCCCTGCTCATTCCAGGCTATGGTACTGCTGGTGGCCGGGTCGTGTTGCATTGTCGTGGTATCCATGGGCGCGCATTATGGCACAGGGTGTGCGGGGGGCACATCAGGGATCGCTGCGGCGGGGCCACAGCAGCGCCACTGCGGCCGCGGCCAGGACCCAGCTGACGGCCGGTAGGTTCAGCAGCTGGCCGGCTCCGCCGGGCAGCGCCAGTACCAGCGCCAGCAGTCCCGCCACACCTGCCAGCACATGCCGCTTGCGCAATCGCTGCTGCGCCAGTAATTGCCGTTCCAGCAGGCGGGTGCGCTGCTGCAGCTGGCGGGTCTGCGGATCGGGGCTGCGCGCGTGCTGCAGGCTCTCCAGTACCGCGTCCGGCAGTTGCGGCAGTTGCTCCAGCCAAGAAGGTAGCTGCCGCTGCAGGCGTCGCAGCACGGCCTGGGGCGAATAGCGTTCCTGCAACCAGCGCTCCAGGTAGGGCTGGGCGGTATCCCACAGGTTCAGCTGCGGGTAGAGCTGGCGCCCCAGGCCCTCAATATTGAGCAGGGTCTTCTGCAGTAGCACCAGCGACGGCTGCACTTCCATGTCAAAGCGGCGGGCAGTGCTGAACAGGTAGATCAGCAGCTGGCCGAAGGAAATCTCGCTCAGGGGCCGTTCGAACACAGGCTCGCAGACAGCGCGCATCGCGGATTCGAAATCCTGTACCCGGGTCTCTGCCGGCACCCAGCCGCACTCCACGTGCAGTTCCGCCACTTCCCGGTAATCGCGCCGGAACACGGCGAGCAGATTGCGTGCCAGATAGTACTGGTCGGAATCACTCAGGCTGCCGACAATCGCGCAGTCCACCGCTATATAGCCGGGATTGGCCGGTTCGGTGGCATCCACAAAAATATTGCCTGGGTGCATGTCGGCGTGAAAAAAGTTGTCGCGAAAGACCTGGGTAAAGAAGATTTCCACGCCGCGTTCGGCCAGCAGTTCGAGGTCGGTGCCGTGCGCCCGCAGGGTCTCCAGATCAGTGACCGGAATACCGGATATCCTCTCGGTGACCATCACGTTGCGCCGGGTGAAGTCCCAGTGCACCAGGGGCACATGCACCAGCTGACTGCCCTCGAAATTGCGCCGCAGCTGGGAGGCGTTGGCGGCCTCCCGGCGTAGGTCCAGCTCGTCGAGGATGGTGAGTTCATAGTCCGCCACCACCTCCACCGGCCGCAGCCGGCGGCCGTCCGGGAAATAGCGCCGCACCAGGCGGGCCAGGAGGTACAGCAGGGCGAGATCCTGGCGGATCACCCGCTCGATATCCGGGCGCAGCACCTTGACCACAACCTGTTCGCCACTGTGCAGCACCGCGCCATGCACCTGTGCCACTGAGGCCGATGCCATCGGCTGCAGGTCGAACTGCGCGAACAGGGTGCTGACCGGCTGCTCCAGCGCGGTCTCGACCAGTGCCACTGCCACCTTTTCATCGAACGGCGGCACCTTGTCCTGCAGCCGGGCCAATTCATCGACGATATCGGGGGCAGCAGGTCGCGCCGGGTCGACAACAGCTGGCCGAACTTGATGAATACCGGGCCCAGTTCTTCCATGCAGCGCCGCAGGCGCTCACCGCGGCTGGCCTCAGGATTGCCCCGACCCGGAAGCCGGCACGACAGCTGCAGGAATACACGGGGCAGCAGCGGCAGCCGCTCGGCGTCGATGAATTCCTGCAGGCGGTAGCGCCGTGCCAGGCGCAGTATGCGGACCAGGCGCCGGCTGCGGGGAAAAAGGCCAGGCTTCATGGGCGGCCCTGGGTCATGCGCTTGCGCAGCCGCGCGAGCCGCAGTTGCAGCCGGTCTACCCGTTGTTCCAGGGTCTGCACACTGTGGTAGAAGTCTTCAACTTCCAGCCGCGGCGGGCTCAGCCTGGCCTCCTCGTGAATGAACTCGTCCAGTTGGCGCAGCAGACTGCGATTGATCTCGCCGCTGGTGGCATAGCCTGCCCGCAACAGTTGCGCCAGCTGGTGTCCGGCGACATCGCCCAGCACCTCCACCAGCGGCGCTTCCCAGTCCAGTTCCAGGCCACTGAGGATCTGCTGCAAGCGGATCAGCGGCCCGCTGTCACCCTGCAGCGACAAGCGGCCGTTGATCAGGGTGGCAGCCGGGTCGGCGGAGCCGGCCAGTTCAGCGAAGTCCGAAGCGCTGCCGCTGACCCGGGTGGTCACCGGGCCGTCATGGTGGCCCGATAGCCGCACACAATCCTGGCCGGGTTGCAGATAGATCTGCAGGGAGGGAGCCGTAAACTCGAGCGCGAAGCAGTGGCCGGCCAGGGTCGCCAGTTCGCGCTGGGCCGCTGGGTCCAGGGCCAGCGCACGGTTGAAACCAGCCTCCAGTGCCGCCAATGCCCCGGTGCGCAGGGTCGGGTCCACCGTGGCCGCCATGTCAGGCCTTGATGCCCCGGTGCAGCGCGACAATGCCCCCTGTCAGGTTGTGGTACTCGCAATTGACAAAGCCGGCGTCCTCCAGCATTTCCTGCAGCGTTTCCTGGTCCGGGTGCATGCGGATGGATTCGGCCAGGTAGCGGTAGCTCTCGCTGTCCCCGGCGACCAGCTTGCCCATCAGTGGCAGCACCCGGAAGGAATACTTGTCGTAGGCCTTGCCCAGCAGCTCATTGCGGGGTTTGGAAAACTCCAGCACCAGCAGCCGGCCGCCTGGTTTCAGCACCCGCAGCATGGAGCGCAGCGCCACTTCCTTGTCGGTGACATTGCGCAGACCGAAGGCGATGCTGACACAGTCGAAGCTGTCGTCCGGGAAGGGCAGATACTGCGCATCGGCCTGGACGTACTCCAGGTTGCCCTGGAAGCCGTGGTCGATCAACTTGTCGCGGCCAACCCGCAACATGGACTCGTTGATATCGGCCAGTACCACCCGCCCCTGGCTGCCGACGATCCCGGCGAAGCGGGCCGCCAGGTCACCGGTGCCCCCGGCGATGTCCAGTACCGCATGGCCCGGACGTACGGCGCTCAGTTCCACGGTGAAGCGCTTCCACAACCGATGGACACCGCCCGACATCAGATCATTCATCAGGTCATAGCGGGCCGCCACCGAGTGGAACACGCCCGCCACCAGGCCCGCCTTGGCGTCTTCATCGACTTCCCGGTATCCAAAATGGGTGCTGCGCTTGTCGCTCATGCGGCCTGTTCCTTGTAGCAGTTGACCGCCCATTGTAGCGCGATGAGGGGCCCCGGTCAGGGCTGGAATTTGACAACCTGCAGCTGCGGGTCGCGGCTGGCACCGGCAGCGTCCATGCGCTGCAGGTAGTGCTGCCACCACTGTTGCTGGTTTTTGCACAGCTGGTACAGGTAGTCCCAGGAATAGAGGCCCGTATCGTGACCGTCGTCGAAGCTCAGCTGCAGGGCGTAGTGTCCCACCGGTTTGATCGCGGTGATCGCCACACCCTGCTTGCCTGTTTGCAACACTTCCTGACCTGGGCCGTGGCCCTTGACCTCGGCCGAGGGCGAGTACACCCGCAGGTATTCGCAGCCCAGCCGATAGCGTTCGCTGTCATCATAGACCAACTCCAGCTCCTTCGACCTGCGGTGCAGATGAATGCCGGTGGGACGTTTGCCGGTTGCGCTCATGACCGCTGGCTCTCCGCTACAGGATGAAGCGCGACAGGTCGTCGTCGTCGCTCAGGGCCTGCAACTGCCGGTCTACATAGGCCGCATCGACCTGCAGGGTCTGGTTTTGCAGACTTGCGTCAGCGGCCGCGAAGGAAGCATCCTCCAGCAGGCGTTCCATCACCGTGTGCAGGCGCCGGGCGCCTATGTTCTCGGTCCTTTCGTTGACCTGCCAGGCCGTTTCGGCAATGCGGCGCAGTCCCTCGGGGGTGAAGTCCACGCGCAGACCCTCGGTGGCCAACAGCGCCTGGTATTGTTCGGTCAGGGAGGCATCCGGCTCGGTCAGGATGCGTTCGAAATCCTCTGGTGTGAGGGCATCCAGTTCCACCCGGATGGGCAGTCGCCCCTGCAATTCGGGAATCAGGTCCGAAGGCTTGGCCAGGTGGAATGCGCCAGAGGCAATGAACAGGATATGGTCGGTCTTGAGCGTGCCGTGCTTGGTAGTGACCGCAGAGCCTTCGATCAGTGGCAGCAGATCGCGTTGTACGCCCTCGCGGGAGACATCGGCGCCGGCTCCCTCGCTGCGCTTGGCGACCTTGTCCAGCTCATCGATGAAGACGATGCCGTTTTGTTCGGCCTCGTGGATTGCCTTCTGCTTGAGTTCCTCTTCATTGACCAGCTTGGCGGCCTCTTCGTCGCGCAGGGCCCGCAGCGCGGCTTTCACCGGCATGCGGCGGGTCTTGTGCTGTTGCCGCGACAGGTTGGAGAACATGCTCTGCAGCTGGTTGGTCATCTCCTCCATGCCGGGCGGGGCCATGATCTCCACCCCGGGAGCGACACTGCTCAGCTCGACGTCCACCTCCTTGTCATCCAGGTCTCCCTCCCGCAGTTTCTTGCGCAGCAGCTGGCGGGTATTGCCCGCAGTGCTCTCGCCGTCTCCTCCACTGGAGCGGGCCGGGGGTAGCAGGATATCCAGCAGACGCTCTTCGGCGGCCTCCTCGGCGCGAAAGCGGACCCGCTCCATCTCCTGCTCGCGGTACAGCTTCACCGCCACATCCGCCAGCTCGCGGATGATCGATTCCACATCGCGGCCGACATAGCCCACCTCGGTGAACTTGGTGGCCTCGACCTTGACAAAAGGCGCATTCGCCAGCTTCGCCAGGCGCCGCGCAATCTCGGTCTTGCCGACCCCGGTCGGGCCTATCATCAGGATGTTCTTGGGCGTGATTTCAGCCCGCAGCGACTCGGACAGTTGCATCCGGCGCCAGCGGTTGCGCAGCGCGATGGCCACCGCGCGCTTGGCATCCTGTTGCCCGATAATGTGTTTGTCCAGCTCGTGGACGATCTCGCGGGGAGTCATGTTGGACATGCAGGCAGCCTAATAGTCTAGTTGTTCGATGGTCTGGTTGTGATTGGTATAGATGCAGATGTCGCCAGCTATGTTCAGTCCACGGGTCACGATCTCGCGGGCGGACAGTTCGGTATTGTCCAGCAGCGCGCGGGCAGCGGCCTGGGCGAAGGGGCCGCCGGAACCTATCGCGATCATGTTGTCCTCGGGTTCGATCACGTCGCCGTTGCCGGTAATGACCAGTGAGGTCTCCTTGTCCGCAACCGCGAGCAGCGCCTCCAGCTGGCGCAGCGCACGTTCGGTGCGCCAGGCCTTCGCCAGCTCCACCGCCGCCCGCACCAGGTTGCCCTGGTGCTTGTCCAGTTTGCCCTCGAACAGCTCGAACAGGGTAAAGGCGTCTGCGGTGCCACCGGCAAAGCCTGCCAGCACCTGATCCTTGTGCAGACGCCGGACCTTGCGGGCATTGCCCTTCATCACGGTGTTGCCCATCGATACCTGGCCATCGCCGCCGATCACGACGCTGTTGCCACGGCGCACCGAGAGGATGGTTGTTCCTCTGAATTGTTCCACATCAATCTCCTGTAAATACTGAATATGGGGCGCCGGCGACGGAATTCAAGCGCCCGCAGCCGGCTGGTACTCCTTCAATATCAGATTGAAGGGTACCAGGGGGAATGGCACTTACTTTAACGATTGGGAGCCTATAATCCGGGCGCCACTTCCGGAGAGTACTTTCGAGACACGCCGTAGACCCATCCATGGGGGCTCGGTTGCCGCATCCATGCGGCAAACGGTCTCGAAAGTACTCTCCAGAAGTGGCGCCCTCACACCGAAGCAGACCTAAAGTAAGTGCCATTCGCACTAGTACTGCAACCCGGAAATATTGAAACATGAAAGCGCGTCTTCGCACCCACGGCGGCGTTGCAATCCTTGCAAAGGCAACCAGCCTTAGCGGCGGCTTGCGCCTTGCCATGGGTGCGAATCCATCACTTTCATTTTGTTCCACTAGTTCCGGGTTGCAGTACTAGGGACGGTCGCGTTTCAACAATAGGGTGTCGATATCCTGGGCCGCGGTCAGGCCGCGGGCCCTGCTCATATGGGCGTGGGTCTGGTACGGGCCCAGGTAGACCCGGAACCAGCGGCCGTTGTCGCTGGCGGTTTCTTCCACCCGCGGCTCCAGCCCCAGCAGCAGCAACTCGGCCCGGCGCCGGTCGGCGTCCTCGCGCTGACGAAAAGAGCCTGCCTGCAGCAGATAGGTTTGGCCCTGCGCGGCGGTGGTGCTGCGTGGTTGTGCCACCTCCGCCGGCTCGACATCGATCGCCAGGGTCTGTTCGGGCAGCGAGGTATAAAAGGTGAAGTCCGGTTTGGGGGCTGCCTTGGGGTCGGTGGCTGCAGCCTCATTCCCCGTCGGGCCCCGGTCCAGAGCTGCGGGCAGGGTGCCCAGGTATAGCAGCAGACTGGCGAATACGCCGCTGAACACGCCGGCGAGATACCAGCGCCAGGGGCGGCTGCGCGCTGGCGCTGTTGTCCGGCGGGCGGCCTGGGGTCGCTTGCGGGTGCCGCCGCGGCCATTCTTGGCGTAGTCGCGGGCCATGCTACATGCTGTCCGGGGCCGATACGCCGAGCAGATCCAGGCCATTGGCCACTACCTGGCGTACCGCCTGGCTCAGCCCCAGCCGCGCATCGCGCAGCGGCTGGTCGTCGACCAGCACCTTGTGGGCGTTGTACCAGCTGTGAAATTCGCCTGCCAGCTCGCGCAGATAATTGGCCACGCTGTGGGGTTCGCCCGCCGTGGCGGCGGTCGCGACCACCTCGGGGTACTGGTCCAGACGCTTGAGCAGGGCCTTTTCGTGCTCCTGGGTCAAGTGACTGAGGGCGGCGAGAGAGCGCCCGAGTTGCCAGTCCCAGCCCTGCTCCTCCAGCTTGCGCAGCACCGAGCAGGCGCGGGCGTGGGCATACTGGATGTAGTACACAGGGTTGTCATTGCTCTGCGACAGGGCCAGGTCGATGTCGAAGGTCAGCTGCGAGCTGGGAGCCCGTGCCACCAGGAAATAGCGGGTGGCGTCGCGGCCCACTTCGTCGATCAGCTCGCGCAGCGTGACATAGCTGCCGGCCCGCTTGGACAGCTTGACCTCACTGCCCTCGCGCATCACCGTGACCATCTGGTGCAGCACGTAGTCGGGCCACCCCTCGGGGATGCCAGCTTCCAGCGCCTGCAGTCCGGCGCGCACCCGGGTGACGGTACTGTGGTGGTCGGCGCCCTGCTCGTTGATCACGCGCTCGAAGCCGCGGCGCCACTTGTTCAGGTGATAGGCAACGTCGGGCAGGAAATAGGTATAGCCGCCCTCCCTCTTGCGCATCACCCTGTCCTTGTCGTCACCGAAACTGGTGGTACGCAACCACAGGGCGCCATCCTGTTCAAAGGTGTGGCCATTGGCGACCAGCGCGTCGACGGTGGCCTCGACCTCGCCGGACTCATACAGCGATGATTCCAGAAAGTAGTGATCGAAATGGACCGCGAACGCCTTCAGGTCCAGATCCTGCTCGCGCCGTAGCCAGGCGACCGCGAAGGCCTGTATCGCGGCGAGGTCGTCCGGGTCGCCGGCGCCGGTGACATGGCGGTCCTCGGCGTCGATGCGCTCTGCGGCGAGGTAGGCCGTGGCAACGTCACGGATATAGTCGCCCCGGTAGCCATCCTCCGGCCAGTCGGGGTCCTCCGGACCCAGGCCCCGGCAGCGGGCCTGGACTGACAGTGCCAGGTTGGTGATCTGCTGGCCGGCGTCGTTGTAATAGAATTCGCTGCTGACTGACCACCCGGTAGCGGTCAGCAGCCTGCAGATGCTGTCGCCCACGGCAGCGCCGCGACCGTGGCCGACATGCAGTGGCCCGGTGGGATTGGCGGAGACAAACTCCACCTGTACTTTGCGTCCGGCGCCGGTGTCGGAGCAGCCAAACTGGCTGCCCTGCTCCAGCACGCGCTGGACTACCGCCAGGCTGCTATCGGCGGAGAGGAAGAAGTTGATGAAGCCCGGCCCAGCCACCTCGGCGTGGCTGACGAAACCGGCCTCCGGCAGAGCCGCACAGATCAGGCCGGCCAGTTCGCGGGGGTTCCTGCCGGCGGTCTTCGCCAGGGTCAGGGCGATATTGCTGGCCAGGTCGCCGTGGCTGGGGTCGCGGGTACGGTCGATGGCAATTTCCGTGGCTGCAGCCGCCGCTGGCAGCTCGCCGCGGGCAGCGAGTGTCGCCAGCGCCTGCTGGATCAGCTGTGATAGTTGTTCCTTCATTATCGGAGAAGATACCTGCTGTATGTCGATCGATGGTCTTGAACGGGTAGCCGGGCAAGCGCTGCATTATCGCTGTAACTGTCATTGAAGGCCAGCCCGGAGCCCGCTGGTTTGAGCGGCGCGGGCTGCTGTGGCGAAGAGATCGATAACCGGACGCTGCGCTAGCGTGAATGGCACTTGCTTAAGGGGCTTTGGGACTTCGTAACCCGGTCGGCATCCTGGGAGGGTGCTTTCGAGACACGCCGTATACCCATCCATGGGGGCTCGGATGCGACATCCATGTCGCATACGGTCTCGAAAGCACCCTCCCAGGACGCCGACCTTTTATCGGAGCGAGCTTCAGCAAGTGCCATACGCGCTAACCCAGGTCCAGCGGATCCACGTCGATGGACCAGCTCAGACTGTTGCTGGCGGGAAGTTGCTCCGCCGCCGCCACCAGCAACCGGGCGGCGGTGCGGGCTTCGCGATAGCCGGCCGCGGTGACCAGCAACTGGCAGCGGAACTTGCCGGCCCGGCGCTGCAGCGGTGACGGCAGCGGGCCTATCAGGCGGCAGCCCCCGGGCAGGGAATGCTCTGTCTTTTGTCGCAGCTGACCGAGAAAGTTCTCTCCGGCGCGGGCATCCCGGCTATCGCTGCGCAGCAGCAACAGGCGGCCCCAGGGGGGCATGGCGCTGTTCTGGCGAGCAGCCAGCAGGCGTCGCGCCTGGCTGGCGTAATCTTCCCGCAGCATGGCCTGCATCGCCGGGTGATCAGGATAGTGGGTTTGCAGTAGTACCTTACCGCCCTCGCCCTCGCGGCCGGCGCGGCCGGCAACCTGGGTCAGCAGCTGGGCCATGCGTTCCTCACCGCGAAAGTCGGCACTGAACAACAGTGCGTCGGCGTCGATGACAGCGACCAGCTTGACCCCGGGGAAATGGTGCCCCTTGGTCAGCATCTGGGTACCCAGCAGGATGCAGGGCTGGCCGCGGTGGACTTCCCGTACCAGGGTCTGCATCGCATCGCGGCCCTGCATGGAATCACTGTCGACGCGGTGGATCGGCCATTTCCCGAAGTGCTGTTGCAGCGTCTCCTCGGTCTGTTCGGTGCCCAGCCCATTGGTGAGCAGGCGCGGACTGTCGCACATCGCGCAGCGCCGGGGCAGTGCCAGGCCCGCACTGCAGTGATGACAGCGCAGCCGGCGCAGGCGCCGGTGGACCGTCATGCGCGCATCGCAGGCCTGGCACTGGGCGATCCAGCCGCAATCGTGGCACTGCAGGGTGGGGGCATAGCCGCGCCGGTTGAGAAACAGCAGTACCTGATTGCCGGCCTGCAGGCCGGCGCTGATCGCAGCGAGCAGGTCTGCGGACAGACCTCCTTGCAGTGGCGCCTTGCGTACATCGACCGCCGTGATTGCAGGCAGCTGGCCACCGCCGGCTCGCCGCGCCAGTTGATGGTGCCGGTAGCGTTCCTGCAGCGCATTGTGCAGCGACTCCAGCGATGGAGTAGCGCTGCCGAGCAGTACGGTGCAGTCCTCAAGCTGGCCGCGCTTGACTGCAATGTCCCGCGCCGAATAGCGAAACCCGTCCTGCTGCTTGTAGGAGCTGTCGTGTTCTTCGTCGACGATGATCAGGCCGGGTGCCTGCAAAGTGGCAAATATAGCCGAGCGGGTTCCGATGACGATCCTGGCGGCTCCGGTTCTGGCTGCCTCCCAGGCCCGATAGCGTTCGCCGGCGCCCAGGCCCGAGTGCATTACCACGATGCCGGCCCCAAAACGGGACTGGAAGCGCTGCAGGGTCTGGGGCGTAAGGCCGATTTCCGGAATCAGTACCAGGGCCTGCCGGCCCTGCGCCAGGCAGTGGGCGATAAGTTGCAGGTAGACTTCGGTCTTGCCGCTGCCGGTGACGCCTTCAAGCAAATGGCAGCCGAAGTTTCCCCAGGAGTCGATAATACTGTTGAGCGCGGCGCTCTGATCGCTATTGAGCGGCAGGCCCGGCTGGCATTCGGGTTCCTCCCGCGGCGGGGCTACGGTACAGCGCTCGGCCAGGCCTTTTCCTGCCAGCGTACGCAGAGTGGCGTTGCTGATGCCCTGTGCCTTGAACTCCTGGGCTCGCACGGCGGGAGCTGCCTGCAGCAGTGCCAGCGCCTGTGCCTGCCGCGGCGAACGCTGCAGCGCGCCTGCCGGCAGCCCCAGGCCGTGCTGGGTAAGGGTCCAGGCGGTGCAGCCCGGTGGTCGGTGTGGCTGGCCGTCCCGCAGGGTCTGGGGAAAGCCCAGGGCCACGACTTCGCCCGCTGGATGCTGGTAGTAATCCGCGGCCCAGAGACACAGTTGCCATACTGCGCGGCCCGGCAACGGTTCGGGGTCCAGCACAGTCAGGGCCTCGCGCAGTGAGCTGGCAGGCTGCTCCGACCGGGCGGTGACTTCCACCAGGTAGCCGCTCAGCTGCCGGCGCCCGAAGGGCACAAGGACCCGGCAGCCGGGTTGCAATTGTGCCACCGCCCGATCCGTCATCCCGGCCGGTGGCAGATAGTCGAACAGCGAGCGCAGTGGTACAGGCAAGGCCAGGCGAAGTACAGACATGGCGCCTCTCGTGGGTGTGTGGGCAGCAGAAAGTGGACATTGTAACAAACGCGCAGTAGCGCTTGCGTCTGCTGCCACGTCTGCTAAACTTCGCGCCTATTTTTTCGCGTCATCTCCACAAGTCCGGTGCGGTGCCCGACGGGATCGGGTGGCGGCGCCTATATCCAGGAGCATCATCATGAAAGCAGAAATCCATCCAAAATACGAGCTGGTCACTGCGACCTGCAGTTGTGGCAACCAGATCAAGACCCGTTCCACCGTCTGTGAAGACTTCCATATCGACGTCTGTTCCGAATGCCATCCATTTTTTACCGGCAAGCAGAAAGTGCTGGACAGCGGCGGCCGGGTGGACCGTTTCAAGAAGCGCTTCGGCGCCCGCGGCAGCAAGCGCGAAGCCTGATCACTGGCACGTCCGCGGAAAACGCCGACTCCTGCCAGGATGTCGGCGTTTTTTTTGTTCTGCAAAAGTGCCCTGGGCCACAATCCCGGCCCGCGGGATTCCGAACTGTCTTGTTCCGAAGGGCGCTTTTATATATTCTCGGTGCTCTTTCCCGCAGGTGCCTCGAAAAGCAGATAAAGCCCTATGACCAAGGATTTCAGACAGGAGGCGCTGGATTACCATGCCAAGCCTGTACCGGGAAAAATCAGCATAGAACTCAGCAAGTCCGCTGAGACCCAGCACGATCTCGCTCTGGCCTACAGTCCGGGCGTGGCAGAACCCTGCCGCGAGATTGCGGCTGATGGAGAGGCCGCCTATCGCTATACCGGCAAGGGCAACCTGGTGGCGGTGATCAGCAATGGCACCGCGGTGCTGGGATTGGGCAACCTGGGCTCCCTGGCCAGCAAGCCGGTTATGGAGGGCAAGGCGCTGTTGTTCAAGCGATTTGCCGGAATCAATGCGATTGATATTGAAGTCGATACCGAGGATGCGGGCAAGTTCATCGAAACGGTTGCCCATATTGCCGGCACCTTCGGGGCATCAACCTCGAGGATATCAAGGCGCCCGAGTGCTTTGAGATCGAAGCGGAACTGGGACGCCGCTGCGCCATCCCGGTGTTCCACGATGACCAGCACGGAACCGCCATCGTGACCGCGGCGGGCATGGTCAATGCGCTGGAGATCCAGGGCAAGCGCCTGCAGGATGCCGTGATTACCTGCCTGGGGGCGGGTGCCGCCGCCATCGCCTGCATGCGCCTGCTGCTCAGCATGGGCGCTCGCCGGGAGAACATCTACATGCTGGACCGGCGCGGTGTGATCTATGCCGGACGCGAGGGCATTAACGCCTACAAGCAGGAATTTGTGAATGATACCGAGAAGCGCAGCCTCAGCGATGCGATCCGTGGCGCCGATGTGTTTATGGGGCTGTCCGGAGCGGACCTGCTGAGTGCCGACATGCTGCTGTCAATGGCTGATCGCCCGGTGGTGTTCGCCTGTTCCAATCCGGACCCGGAAATCAGGCCGGAGCTGGCCCACAGTCTGCGTGACGATTTGATCATTGCCACCGGCCGCTCAGATTACCCCAATCAGGTAAACAATGTGCTGGGCTTCCCGTTCATCTTCCGCGGTGCGCTGGACGTGCGTGCCAGTGCGATCAACGAAGCAATGAAAATTGCCGCGGTCAGGGCGATCAGCGAGCTGGCGCGGGAGCCGGTGCCGGAGTCGGTGCTGCGCGCCTGCGGAGAAACCTCGCTCAGCTTTGGGCGCGACTATATCATTCCCAGGCCGGTGGATCCCCGGCTGCTGGAGCGCATCGCGCCGGCGGTTGCCAGGGCCGCCGTCGACAGCGGCGTTGCCCGCCTGCCCTACCCCGACAGCTACGCCCCGACTGCGCTGGCTTCCTGAAGCCGTCTGTACGGGTTTTGACCGTAGGTGCTGGATCGTCAGGCGGGAGGCCGACACTTCGGCCGCCGAGCCATCACCCGGCGTGTCTCGAAAGCATCCTCTCAGGATGTCGACCGGGCTACGAAGTCCAAAAACAAGTGCCACTCGATCAGAAGATATCCTTGATCAGGTCGTCGGTGGTCTTGCCGCCGGCGCCCGGTCTGTCATCCGGCCCGCCCTGCACGGGCACCAGCTCTTCGCGAAAGTACTCGAATATCGCGTTGCTCTGACCGGGCGAGGCGAGCAGACCGGTAACCGGATCGATGCGTACGTGAACGACTCCGGGAGGTAGCGGACGCTCCATATCGGGGCTCTCGGCGAGGGCCTCGCGCATGTAGTCAATCCAGATCGGCAGTGCCGCCGTGCCGCCGAACTCACGCCGCCCCAGCGGCGTGTAATTGTCGAAGCCGACCCAGGCTGTGGTGACAACATCGCGATTGTAGCCGGAAAACCAGGCATCCATGGGGCCGTTGGTGGTACCGGTTTTACCCGCCAGATCATCCCTGCCGAGGGTCAGCGCCCGTCGCCCGGTACCGCGCTTCACCACATCCTGCAAAATGCTGTTGATAATAAAGTTGACCCGTTCTTCCATGACCCGCTCTGCCGGAATTGTGGTGGCTGTACCGGCGAGAATATCTTCCATCCGCAGTTCATCTTCGCCGGCATCCGTGGCCGGGGTTTCATTGCAACCGCGGCATACTGTTGCGGGCGTCGCCTGATAGACGGTCTCGCCCTCGACATCATCCACCCGTTCAATCAGAAAGGGCTGCACCGCGAAGCCGCCATTGGCCAGTATCGCATAGGCCGTGGCCAGTTCCAGCGGGGTCATGACCTGGGTCCCCAGTGCCAGCGACAGATCGTTCGGATACTCGCTGGTGTCGAAACCGAGCCCATCGATATAGCTGATCAGGCGTTTTACCCCCAGTTGTTGCAGCAGGCGGATGGAGACCAGGTTGCGGGACTTGGTCAGCGCCCAGCGCAGGCGCGTTGGTCCGTGAAACTGGCCGCCGTCATTCTCCGGCCGCCAGATGTCTTCCAGGGTGTTGTCTTCCAGCACTACCGGCGCATCATTGATAATGCTGGCAGCGGTAAAGCCGGCATCGAGGGCCGCACTGTAGACAAAGGGTTTGAAGCTCGAGCCTGGCTGACGCCGGGCCTGGGTGGCGCGGTTGAATTTGCTGTTTTCGAAGCCCATGCCGCCGACGATGCTGACGATGGCGCCATTGTCGGGGTTCAGCGAAACCAGCGCCGCCTGGGCAGCAGGCACCTGGGTCAGTTGCCAGCTGCCGTCGGCATTGGCCTGGATACGGATCAGGTCACCCTCGTCGACCACATCGGAGGGGGCCTGGGGTGCCCGCCCCATCGCATTCTCGGACAGATAGGGGCTGGCCTGACGCAGGCCATTTTCCCACTCCAGCACTGCATCGCTGCCGTCGCGCAGCAGGATGTCCACCGCGGTCTCACGGATTCGCGTGACGATCGCCGGTTCCATCCCGGCCACTACCGGCGTTTCTGCTACGGCGGCCTGCCACAGTTCCCGCTGCGCTGTTGCGGTCGTCTCTGCCTCTGGTGGCAACTGCCGCTCTGGGCCGCGATAGCCGTGACGCCGGTCATAGGTGGCAAGGCCGGCTATTACGGTTTGCTGGGCCAGCTGCTGTAATTCGCTGCTGATGGTGGTATGGACCTGGTAGCCATCGGTATAGGCCGCCATGCCGTACCGGTCCAGCATCTGCTGACGCGCCATCTCGGCTGCATAGTGGGCGGCAAAGCTCAACCGGGCGCCGTGATGACTGGCGCTCACCGGCGCGGCAGAGGCCTGGGCCCAGGCCTGCTGGTCGATATAGCCCAGATCCAGCATCCGTCCCAGTATCCAGTTGCGACGCTCCTTGCCCGGCTGCGGCCCGGTAATCGGGTTGCTGCGGGAGGGCGCCTTGGGTATGCCGGCCAGCATTGCATGCTGGGCCAGGCTCAGTTCGGTTATGCTCTTGCCATAGTAGACCTGGGCAGCGGCTTCGAAGCCGTAGGCACGGTGGCCCAGGAACACGCGGTTGAAATACAGTTCGAAGATTTCTTCCTTGCTCAGCTCCCGCTCGATCTGGATCGCCAGCAGAATCTCGTTGAACTTGCGCATGAACGTGCGCTCGAGACTGAGAAAGTAGTTGCGGGCAACCTGCATGGTCAGGGTACTGCCGCCGGAACCCTTGGCGCCGGTCAGGACAAGTTCCGACACTGCCCGCATCAGGCCCGCTATATCCACCCCGCTGTGGCGAAAAAACCCGTCGTCTTCGGCAGCGAGCAGCGCCTGGATGAACTGCGGTGGAATATCGGCGAACAGCATCGGCGTCCGCTTCTGCTCGCCGAACTGGCCGATCAGGTCCCCGTCCCGGGTATACACCTGCATCGGGGTCTGCAGTTTCACATCGCGGAGGGTCTGCACATCGGGCAGGCCGGGACTGAGGAACAGAAAGACCCCGGCCAGAAGCCAGGTGAGGGCCAGAATGCCAAGCAGGGAGAGGCGCGACAAATACCTGAGGAAACTCATTTATTCCTTTACAAAGCAGTGACTTGTATTACTGTACACAGAGAGCGTGTCGGTGTCCTTCGGTAATTATAAGCTTATTTTCGCTTTTGATCGCAGGAATGATTATGCTATACACGTTTTTTAATGTAATAGTGTATAAAAACAAGCTAAGTTAGTGATACTCATAGGAAAACGAATTGCTTGGCATACTAGGGAAGAAAAGGTCGGTACAGGTCCTGGGGCTCGACATCAGTTCGACGACGGTAAAGCTGCTGGAGCTTAGCCAGGCCGGCGGTCGTTATCGTGTCGAAAGCTATGCCGTCACTTCGTTGCCGGTCGATGCGGTCATTGAAAAGAACGTCAATGACATCGAGGGCGTCACCAATGCCATCCGCACGGTAGTGGCCCAGTCCCGGACCAAGCTGAAGCTGGCGGCGGCGGCCGTGGCAGGCTCCTCGGTGATCACCAAGGTGATCGACATGCCGGCGGGGCTCAGTGATGACGACCTGGAGACACAGCTGACGCTTGAAGCCGACCAGTACATTCCCTATCCGCTGGATGAAGTGGCGATAGACTTCGAGATTCAGGGCCCGTCCCCCGAACGCAGCAACCAGGTCGAGGTCCTGCTCGCTGCCTGCCGGCGCGAAACCATCGACTCCCGGGTCGAGGCCATAGAAGGCGCGGACCTCAGCGCCCGCATCATGGATGTGGAAGCCTATGCGATGGAGCGCGCCTACGGCCTGATCCGGCAACAGCTGGACCTGGAACTCGAAAGCATGGTCGCCGTAGTGGATATCGGCGCCACCATGACTACCCTCAGCGTGCTCAATAACGGCCAGACCGTCTACACCCGCGAGCAGTTGTTCGGTGGCAAACAGCTGACCGATGAGATCATGCGCCGTTATGGCCTGCCAATGGAAGAGGCGGGCCTGGCGAAAAAGCAGGGCGGCCTGCCGGATGACTATGAACCCGAGGTGCTCGAGCCCTTCAAGGAGGCCGTGGTACAGCAGGTGGCGCGATCACTGCAATTTTTCTTCTCATCCAGCCAGTACAATGATGTCGATTACATCATCCTGGCCGGTGGCGTATCCTCCATGGAGGGCCTGGTGGAGCTGGTCGAGGAGAAGCTGGGTACGCCTACCGCCGTCGCCAATCCCTTTGCGGAGATGACAATTTCCTCCCGGGTGAACGCCGTGGCCCTCAGCAGTGATGCGCCGGCGATGATGATCGCCTGCGGTCTCGCCCTGCGGAGTTTTGACTGATGGCACAGATCAACCTGCTTCCCTGGCGCGAGGAGCGGCGCGCCGAGCGCAAGAAAGAGTTCCTGATTGTGCTGGTGCTGGTGGCGTTGCTGGGTATCGGCTTGCTGGTGCTCGGGGATCGCTATGTCAACAGCCAGATAAACAATCAGCAGGCCCGCAATCAATACCTCACGGACAATATCAAGGTGCTGGACACACAGGTAGCTGAAATCAAGGAATTGCAGCGTCGCCGCAATCAGCTGCTGGACAGGATGCGGGTCATTCAGGAATTGCAGGGCAACCGTCCGATCATCGTGCGGATTCTCGACCAGCTGGTGCGTACGGTGCCCGACGGTGTGTTCTACAACAGCCTTCAGGCCAAGGGCCAGGACATCACCATCACGGGTGTGGCGGAATCCAACAACCGGGTTTCCAGCCTGATGCGACGGCTGGATGCTTCGGACTGGTTCCAGCAACCGAACCTGGATTCGGTGCGGGCAGCCACCCAGTACGGTGACCAGGCCACCACCTTCAGTCTGAAGGTGAAGGTCCAGTTGCCAGAATCCAGCACCGCGGCGGGAGGGTGAGTCATGGCACTTGAGGACAGCCTGCGCGCAATCCGGGAATTCGATTTCAACGACGTCGACTTCGACAATATTGGGTCCTGGCCCTCGGGGATCAAGATCATACTGTGTGTGCTGTTGCTGCTGGTAGTGACGGTGGGCGGCTACTACTATCACATCAAGGATCTGCAGGCGCAGCTTGGACGGGTGCAGGCAGAAGAGCAGACCCTCAAGCAGGAATTCGAGAAGAAGGCCTTCCAGGCAGCGAACCTGGATGCCTACGTCAAGCAAATGGAGGAAATGGAAGAGTCCTTCGGCGCGCTGGTCAGTCAGCTGCCCAGTGACACTGAGGTGCCCGGCCTGCTGGAGGACATCACCAACAAGGGCCTGATGAATGGCCTGGACATCAAGAGCATCAACCTGCAGCCCGAGCAGGCGAAGGAATTCTATGTGGAGCTGCCGATTGCGATCGCCGCGGCCGGCTCCTACCACGACCTCGGCGCGTTTATCAGCGGTATGGCGGGGCTGCCCCGCATCGTTACTCTGCACGACTTTTCGATCACCGCTGGCCAGGCCGGCAGCAGCGCCCTGAATCTCAGTATCGTGGCCAAAACCTATCGCTACAAGGATGGAGGCGCCGAATGAGCAAGGTGTTGCGGCTTGCGCTTGGTGTCCTGGGCAGCGGTCTGCTGCTGAGCGGTTGCGGGAGTGATGACTTTGCCGATCTGGATGAGTTCATGGCTGAAAAGCGCTCCCGCCCCGGCGGGATCATTGCCCCCATTCCGACATTTCAGACCTATGAGGCTTTTGCCTATAGCGCCACGGCAATGCGCAGTCCCTTTGACCGCCCCGTCGAAGTGCGCGATATCACACAATTGCAGGCGATCAGTACCGTCAAGCCGGATGAATCCAGAGCCAAGGAATTTCTCGAACAGTTCACCTTCGATTCGCTGGCCATGGTCGGCAGACTGGAGCGTGGAGGCGAGGAATGGACCCTGATCCGTGACCCCGAGGGTGGGGTACACAGAGTCAAGGTTGGTGACTTCCTGGGCCGGAATCATGGTGAGATCGTAGAGATGACGGACACTTACGTGGCCGTCGTGGAAATAGTCAGCGACGGCACGCAGGACGGGTGGGTAGAGCGCCCGCGGACAATAGAATTAAGCGGCATCTGACGCAGGTGCGACTGGTGACAGCGATGGTAAACATAACAGCGAATTTGGGGAAGGGTGCCGTGAGAGAGGGGTTTCGCAGACGCAGGCCGGGCTTGCAGCAACTGACTGCCATGCTGATTTTGGGGCTTTTTGCCCAGATGGTGCATGCAGCCCCGACCATAACCGAGATCGAATTCGCCTCCCGGCCAGGCAGTAAATTTGAAGTGCGGCTGGACTTTGATCAGGAGCCGCCAGAGCTGCAGGCCTATACCATCGAGAAGCCCGCCCGGATTGCGATCGACTTTCCCGGCGCCCGCAGCGCTCTAGAACGCAAAAGTTATTCCCTGCCCTATGGCAATGCCACCGGTGTGGTGGTGCTGGAGTCGGGTGATCGCACCCGCCTGGTGCTGAACCTGGTGAAACTGGTGCCCTATGAAACCCGGGTCGAGGGTAACAGTCTCTACCTGGTGGTGGGTCAGGACGATACCGGCGACTACGTCAAACCCTCCAGCGACCCCAACCGCCTGATCTCGAAAAAGGAATCCGTGACGCGGGTGCACTCGCAAATCGACGACCTGCAGTTCCAGCGCACCGGCAGTGGCGAGGGCCGCTTGACCCTGAAGCTGACCAACCCCGCGGTGGATGTGAACGTGTTCAGCGAGCGCGGCGATATCAAGGTCGAGTTTCTCGATACCAGCGTCCCCGAGCGCCTGATGCGAAACTACGATGTCACCGACTTTGCCACCCCGGTCAACAGTGTCGATGTGAATACCTCCGAGCGCGGTACTTCGCTGACCCTGAAGACAACCGGGGAATTCGACTATCTGGCCTACCAGACGGACAATGATTATGTGATTTCGGTTAAACCGCTGAGCAAGAAAGAAGTGGAGGACCGGCGCGACGAGTTCAACTATGTCGGTGAGCGCATTTCCCTGAATTTCCAGGACATCGAAGTGCGAGCGGTACTGCAGCTGATTGCCGATTTTACCGAGCTCAACCTGGTTGCCAGCGATACGGTGTCCGGCCGCATTACCCTGCGGCTGCAGAACGTGCCCTGGGACCAGGCGCTGGAACTGGTGCTGCGCACCAAGGGCCTGGACAAGCGACAGGTGGGCAATGTGTTAATGGTCGCCCCCGCTGCCGAGATTGCCGAGCGCGAGCGCCAGCAGATCGAGGCCAACAAGCAGATTGCCGAACTGGCGCCATTGCAGACCGAGTTCATCCGCATCCGCTACGCCAGTGCGGCCAGCGTGGTAAATCTGTTCCAGGCCGGTTCGGAGGACGGCGGCACCCTGATCTCCTCGCGGGGCTCGGTGATCGTCGACCCGCGTACCAACTCCCTCATCGTCACCGAGACCGGTTCCAAGCTGGTGGAGATCCGCGAGCTGATCGATCTGGTTGATATTCCCATCCGCCAGGTCATGATCGAGGCCCGCATTGTGATTGCGCAGTCTGACCTGGAAAGGGAGCTGGGCATTGAATGGGGTGGTGGTTTTGTGGATTCGGATTTCAATGGCAATGCGCTGTCGGTATCCGGTGATACCCAGAACGTGGTGAATCTCAACCAGTCGGTGATCGACGGAGAGCCGTCAGCGGTCACCTTCCCCGGCGCGTTGATGGTCGATCTCGGGGTCGCCTCCAAGGCGGGGGGCTTTGCGGTGGGGTTTACCAGCGAGGATATTTTCCTCACTGCCGAACTGTCTGCGCTGGAGGCTGCGGGAAGGGGCGAAGTGGTGTCCCAACCCAAGGTGATTACCGGTGACAAGCAGAAGGCTACCATCAAGTCCGGTACCGAAGTCCCCTATCAGGAAGGCTCACTCAGTGGACAGAACACCACCTCGTTCAAGGAGGCTGTGCTGCAGCTGGATGTGACCCCGAACATCACGCCTGACGACCGTATTCTGCTGGACCTGGTAATCACCCAGGACTCCGTCGGCGACCTGGTGCCCAGCGGCCAGGGCGGTTTCATCCCGTCCATTGACACCACCGAGCTAACCACCCAGGTATTGGTGGGCAATGGTGAAACCGTAGTGCTGGGAGGCGTGTTCCGGACCGAGGACATTCAGTCCGTGACCAAGGTGCCCTTTTTTGGGGACATCCCCTATGTTGGGCGCCTGTTCCGCAACGAATCCAACTCCAAGACCAAGACCGAGACGCTGATCTTCATCACGCCCCGCATCCTGGCCGACGCCCTGCTCGACTAGCGACATGACACCAGGCCTGCCGTTACTGTAATGATCAAGCTGCACCGCGTATTCCTGGTCGGCCCCATGGGGGCCGGCAAGACTACTATTGGCAAGTACCTGGCCCGTCATCTGGGTCTCGCCTTCGCCGACACTGACGCCGAAATTGAGCACCGTACCGGCGCGGATATCCCGTGGATTTTTGATGTCGAGGGTGAGGCGGGGTTTCGGCTGCGCGAGGCCCAGGTGGTAGAGGAAATGACGCAGATGGATGATATCGTGCTGGCCACTGGTGGCGGCGTCGTGATCCGGCCGGAGAACCGGCAGGCGCTGGGCTCCCGCGGCTTCGTGATCTACCTGCATGCCACGGTTGCCGAACAGCTGCGGCGCACCCGCCGCGACCGCAAGCGGCCGCTGCTGCAACAGGGCAACCGGGAGGAGGTACTGAGGACCCTGATGATGACCCGGGACCCGCTATACCGTGAAATTGCCGACCATGTTATCGACACCGATGGCTGCAGCCCCCGGGTCGTGGCCCAGCGCCTGGTAGTGGCGCTCAATGCAGACAAGCAGGGCCCGGCAACGCTAGAATAGGCGCCATTTCGCGGCGGGAGCCTGCTTTGTCAGTCATCATGCACACCCTTCACGTCGAGCTGGGAGAGCGCAGCTACCCGGTCTACATAGGCCGTGACCTGTTCTCCGGTCAGAGTTTGCTGGCGCGTCATATCCGCGGCAACCAGGTTGCAATCGTCAGCAATGATACCGTGGCGCCACTGTACGTGGAGCGGGTGCGCGAGGCTCTGGGCGAGCGGCAGCTGCTGACCGAGATCGTGTTGCCAGACGGCGAACAGTACAAGACGCTCGCCTCCCTGGAGCATATTCTCGACCGGTTGTTGCAGGATAATCACAGCCGCAATACCACACTGGTCGCGGTCGGTGGCGGTGTGGTGGGCGATATCGCCGGTTTCGCGGCCGCCTGTTATCAGCGCGGGGTGGATTTCGTGCAGGTGCCGACCACTCTGCTGGCTCAGGTCGATTCCTCTGTCGGCGGTAAGACAGCGGTAAATCACCCGCTGGGCAAGAACATGATCGGCGCCTTTCACCAGCCCCGCGCGGTGCTGATCGACACCGTGACCCTGCACACCCTGCCGCGGCGGGAACTGGCGGCGGGGCTCGCCGAGGTGATCAAGTACGGGCTTATCTGCGACCCCGGCTTCTACCAGTGGCTGCAGGAAGCGATGCCCCGCCTGCTGGCGCGGGATGAGGCTGCACTGGCCGAAGCGATTGAACGCAGCTGCTCACTCAAGGCGGGTGTGGTGGCGGCGGATGAGCGGGAAGGTGGTCTGCGCGCCATACTGAATCTCGGTCACACCTTCGGTCATGCCATTGAAACCGCGCAGGGCTATGGCAACTGGCTGCATGGCGAGGCGGTGGCGGTCGGGATGTTGCTGGCCCTGCGCCTGTCGGTGCAGCGCGGCTGGCTGGATCCGGCGGAAACCGTCCGCCTGGAACGCTTGCTGCACGCTGCCGGGCTGCCACTGGATGTCCCCGCCGGAATGGGCCCGGCGCTGTTCCTGGAACTGATGGCGCGCGACAAGAAGGTAGTTGACGGCCGCCTGCGACTGGTGCTGCTGCGTGCCATTGGAGAGGCCTGCGTCGTCGACGACGTGACCCCGGCGGAGCTGGAAGATTTGTTGGCTGCCGCACAGCTGCGGCGTGACAGCGCCCCCGGGGAGGACCGGCCTGACTCCTGATTACTGCCCTTGAGAGCCGCGGATGGGGGTGAACGGGGCTTTCCGGGAGCTGTTTGTTCCGTACAGGCCATCTGTGTAAAATAGCATCCCCCTTTTGCCCATACGCTGCCGAGGCGTGGGGTATGTCGGCGTAACCAATTGATTTTACTTATTATTCTGGACCGAGTATGAGTGCAGGCCTGTATAGCCCTGAAGAATTCCGTGACAACTGCGGCTTTGGCCTGATCGTCCATACCGCCGGCGATGCCAGCCACCGCTTGCTGCAGACAGCGATAGAGTCCCTGACCTGCATGACCCACCGCGGTGGCATCGCCGCGGATGGCAAGACCGGCGATGGCTGTGGCCTGCTGATGCAGATGCCCGACATGTTCATGCGCACCCTGGCCCGGGAGTGCTTCGATGCCGAATTGGGCGACTATTACGGTGTGGGCCAGATATTCCTCGCCCCCGACGAGGCGCGGGCAGCAGCTGCCCGCGCTGCCATGGAGCAGGCTCTGACCGACCAGGGCCTGACGCTGCTGGGCTGGCGCGTGGTGCCCACCGACAGCAGCGTATGCGGTGAGATCGCGCTGGCAGCCATGCCGCGCATCGAGCAGGTTTTTGCCACGGCCGACGGTCTGAGCCAGGATGAGTTGTCGACGCGGTTGTTTGTGGCCCGCCGCAAGGCGGAGATCGCCAACCGGGACGATCCGGAATTCTATATCTGCAGCTTGTCCGGGCGTGTCATCGCCTACAAGGGCCTGGTGATGCCGGTGGACCTGCCGCGCTTCTATCACGACCTGGATGACGAGCGCCTGGAAACCGCTATCTGTGTGTTCCACCAGCGTTTTTCCACCAACACCATGCCCAGATGGCCACTGGCGCAGCCATTCCGGCTGCTGGCTCACAATGGCGAGATCAACACGATCGATGGCAACCGCAACTGGGCCGAGGCCCGCACTGCGCTGTTCGAGACTGAGCGCCTGCCCGATATCCGCGAAATCACCCCGCTGGTGAATCGCACTGGCTCGGACTCCTCCAGTCTGGACAACATGCTGGATTTGCTGCTGACCGGCGGCGTGGACATGCCCCGGGCGCTGCGCATGCTGATCCCGCCGGCGTGGCAGAACATTGAATCCATGGACCCTGAGCTGCGCGCATTCTACGAGTACCACTCGATGCACATGGAGCCCTGGGACGGGCCCGCCGGCATCGTGCTGACCGACGGGCGTTATGCCGTGTGTCTGCTGGATCGCAATGGCCTGCGCCCGGCGCGCTGGGTCAAGACCAAGGATGGTTTCATTACCCTGGCCTCAGAGGTGGGGACCCACGGCTACCGCAGCGAGGACGTCGTTGCCAAGGGCCGGGTCGGGCCCGGCCAGATCCTGATGGTGGATACCCACACTGGCGAAGTGCTGGAGACCGAGGATATCGACAATCGGCTCAAGACCCGCCAACCCTACAAGCGCTGGCTGAAAGACAACGCCCAGCGCATTGAGGGAACCTTTGGCGGCGAGCTCACGCCCGGGATCGAGCGGGAGCAGATAAAGCAATACATGAAGATGTTCCAGGTGACCTTCGAGGAGCGTGACCAGGTGCTGCGGCCACTGGCGGAATCCGGCAATGAAGCGGTTGGCTCCATGGGAGACGATACGCCCATGGCCGTGCTGTCGCGGCATGAGCGCTCCCTGTACGACTACTTCCGCCAGAAATTCGCCCAGGTAACCAATCCGGCAATCGATCCGCTGCGGGAAAGCATCGTGATGTCGCTGGAAACGGATCTGGGGGCAGAGAAGAACATATTCTACGAGGGTCCGGAACACGCCGACCGGGTGATTCTCAGTTCGCCGGTGCTGTCCCAGGGCAAGTTCAATACCCTGCTGGGTCTGCAGCGGCCCGGTTTCGAAGTGCGGGACATCGACGCCACCTACGACCCGACAGCAATGAACCTGCAGCAGGCAGTGCTGCAGCTGGTGCAGGACGCCGAGCAGGCGGTGCGCGAAGGCAGTACCATTCTGATCATCTCGGATCGTGCCATCGACCCGCAGCGGCTGCCCATCCACAGCCTGATGGCCACTGGCGCTGTGCATCACCACCTGATCCGGCAGGGTCTGCGCTGCGACGCCAACCTGGTGATAGAGACCGCCAGCGCCCGCGATTCACACCAGGTGGCCTGCCTGCTGGGTTTCGGCGCCACCGCAGTCTATCCCTATCTCGCCTACAGTGTGCTGGAAGAGTTGATACGCGATGGCGAACTGCTGGGTGAGCCCGGCGCCTGCTACAAGAACTACCGCAAGGGCATCAACAAGGGCCTGCTCAAGATCATGTCGAAGATGGGCATCTCGGCGGTGAGCTCCTATCGCGGCGCCCAGCTGTTCGAGGCGGTGGGCCTGGCCCGGGAAGTCGTGGACACCGCCTTCTGTGGCGTGGCCTCGCGCATCGAGGGGGCGGGCTTTGCGGAGCTGGAGGATGACCAGAAGCGTGTAGCCCTGCGCGCCCGCACCCAGCGCAAACCGCTGCAGCCGGGCGGCTTGCTGAAATATATGCACGGCCAGGAGTATCACGCCTTCAACCCGGATGTCGTGACCACGCTGCAACTGGCGGTCGCCACCGGCGACTACGCCACCTATCAGCGCTATGCCGATCTCGTGAACAAGCGGCCGGTGGCGACCATTCGCGACCTGTTGACGCCGGTGCTGGCACAGCAAGCGCTGCCGCTGGAGCAGGTGGAGCCGATCGAGAGCATTCTGCCGCGCTTCGATTCCGCCGGCATGTCGCTGGGGGCACTGAGTCCCGAGGCCCACGAGGCGCTGGCGGCGGCGATGAACCGGCTCGGGGCCCGCTCGAACTCCGGCGAGGGCGGCGAGGACCCGGCCCGCTATGGCACCGAGCGCAGTTCCAGGATCAAGCAGATCGCCTCGGGCCGTTTCGGGGTGACCCCGCATTATCTGGTCAATGCCGAAGTGCTGCAGATCAAGGTGGCCCAGGGCGCCAAGCCCGGTGAGGGCGGCCAGCTGCCCGGCGGCAAGGTCAATGCGCTGATTGCCCGCCTGCGCTACTCGGTGCCGGGGGTGACGCTGATTTCGCCGCCACCGCACCACGACATCTATTCCATCGAGGACCTGGCGCAGCTGATCTTCGACCTCAAGCAGGTCAACCCGAAGGCCCTGGTGTCGGTGAAGTTGGTTTCGGAGCCCGGCGTCGGCACCATTGCCGCCGGCGTGGCCAAGGCCTATGCCGACCTGATCACCATCAGTGGCTACGACGGCGGTACCGCCGCCAGCCCGCTGACCTCGATCCGCTATGCCGGTTCGCCCTGGGAGCTGGGGCTGGCCGAAGTACAGCAGACCCTGCGCGGCAATGGCCTGCGGGGGGTTATCAGGTTGCAGACCGATGGTGGCCTGAAGACAGGCCTGGATGTGGTCAAGGCGGCGATTCTCGGCGCCGAGAGCTTCGGCTTTGGCACCGGGCCGATGGTGGCGCTGGGCTGCAAGTATCTGCGTATCTGCCATCTCAACAACTGTGCCACCGGCGTTGCCACCCAGAACGAAAAGCTGCGCGACGATCACTTCAACGGCACCGTGGAAATGGTGATGAATTTCTTCACCTTCATCGCCACCGAAACCCGCGAGTGGCTGGCCCGGCTGGGGGTGCCGTCGCTGGAGGCACTGATCGGGCGCACCGACCTGTTGCAGCGCCTGCCGGGCGAGACCGCCAAGCAGGCGCGGTTGGATCTCAGCCCCATACTGTACAAGCATCCGGATGCGGCCGGGCAGCCGGAATTTTGTCAGGTGACTGCCAACAAACCCTTCGACCGGGGCGAAACCGCCGAGGCCATGGTAGCGGCGACCCTGCCCGCGATCGAGGCGCGCAGTGGCGGCGAGTTCAGTTTTTCAGTGACCAACTGCGACCGATCCATCGGTGCCCGTCTTTCCGGCGAGATCGCCCGGCGCTACGGCAATACCGATATGGAGAGTGACCCCATCGTGCTGCGCCTGACCGGTACCGCGGGTCAGAGTTTCGGCGTATGGAATGCCGGCGGCCTGCACATGTACCTGGAGGGCGACTCCAATGACTATGTGGGCAAGGGCATGGCCGGTGGCAAGCTGGTGGTCTATCCGGCCAGGGACGCCGGGTTCCGCTCCCAGGATACGGTGATCATCGGCAACACCTGCCTCTACGGCGCCACCGGCGGCCACCTGTACGCGGCCGGCACTGCCGGTGAGCGCTTCGCCGTGCGCAACAGCGGTTGCCACGCGGTGGTGGAAGGCGCTGGCGACCACTGCTGTGAATACATGACCGGCGGCACCGTCACCGTGCTGGGTCCCACCGGGGTGAACTTCGGCGCCGGCATGACTGGTGGTTTTGCCTACGTGCTGGACCAGGATCGCAGTTTTATCGACAAGTACAACAGCGAGTTGGTGGATATCCACCGGGTCAACTCCGAGCACATGGAAGCCCATCGCAACCACCTCCGCTCCAGTATCCGCGAATTTGCGCAGGAGACCGGTTCGGCCTGGGGCGCGGAGCTGCTGGATAATTTCGAGGACTACGTGGGCAGGTTCTGGCTGGTCAAACCCAAGGCAGCCGACTTCAACCAGTTGTTGTCCCGTCTGCGGAATACCGACTAAATGCCGGAAGGCAGGAAGGGTTTATGAGAAAGCGGTTGGAAAACCATTTTCAGTTTATCGATGTCGGGCGCAACGAGCCCGACAAGAAGCTCATGCAACAGCGCACCACCGAATACGCGGAGATCTACGAGCCGTTCACCGCCGATCAGGCGGCCGAGCAGTCCCACCGCTGCCTGGAGTGCGGCAATCCCTATTGCGAGTGGAAGTGTCCGGTACACAACTTCATTCCCAACTGGCTCAAGCTGGTCAGCGAAGGCAATCTGTTCGAGGCTGCTGAACTCAGCCACCAGACCAATACCCTGCCCGAGGTGTGTGGCCGGGTCTGCCCCCAGGACCGCCTCTGTGAAGGCGCCTGCACGCTGAACGACGGTTTTGGCGCGGTGACCATCGGTTCCTCGGAGAAGTACATCACCGATACCGCGCTGGCCATGGGCTGGCGGCCGGATCTGTCCGCGGTAGTGCCCACTGGCAGGAAGGTCGCTATCATTGGCGCCGGTCCGGCGGGCCTGGGCTGCGCCGATGTGCTGGCGCGCGCGGGTGTGAAACCGGTTGTGTTTGACCGCTATCCGGAAATCGGTGGCCTGCTGACCTTTGGCATCCCCGAGTTCAAGCTGGAGAAGTCAGTGATGATCCGGCGCCGGGAAGTGTTCGAGGGCATGGGCATCGAGTTCCGCCTCAATACAGAAGTCGGCCGGGATGTCAGCGTTGCAGAGCTGCTGGAAGAGTACGATGCGCTGTTCCTGGGTATGGGGACCTATACCCCGATGCGCGGTGATTTCCCTGGCGAGAACCTGCCCGGTGTTCACAAGGCCCTGCCCTATCTGGTTGGCAATGTGAACCACAACCTGGGTTTCGAGCAGGATTCCAAGGCCTATGTGAACCTCAAGGGCAAGCGGGTGGTGGTGCTGGGCGGTGGCGACACGGCGATGGACTGTGTGCGCACCGCGGTGAGGCAGCAGGCGAAACATGTGATCTGCGCCTACCGCCGGGACGAGGCCAATATGCCTGGCTCCCGCCGCGAGGTCGCCAACGCCAAGGAAGAAGGCGTGGAATTCCTGTTCAACCGGCAACCGATCGAGATCGTCGAATACTTCGGCCGCGCCTGTGGTGTGAAAATGATCGAGACCGAGATGGGCGAACCCGATGCCGACGGCCGGCGCCGGCCGCAGCCCATTCCCGGCAGCGAGAAAGTCATGGAGGCCGATGCCGTGATCATCGCCTTCGGCTTCCAGCCCAGCCCCCCGGCCTGGCTGGAGGAGTTGGCGGTGGCAACCAATGACTGGCAGGGTGTGGTTGCCCCGGAAGAGCAGACCTACAAATTCCAGACCAGCAATCCGCGGGTGTTTGCCGGTGGCGACATGGTGCGTGGTTCGGACCTGGTGGTCACCGCAATATGGGAGGGCCGCCAGGCGGCGGAAGGCATACTCGACTACCTCGAAGTCTGAGCATGACAACAGCCAGGGAGAAACTGTGACGGAACTGAAGAACGATCGTTTGCTGCGTGCGCTGCAGCGCCAGGATGTCGACCGGACGCCGATCTGGATGATGCGTCAGGCGGGCCGCTACCTGCCGGAATACCGTGCCACCCGGGAGCAGGCCGGGTCATTTCTGGACCTGTGCAAGAATGCGGAACTGGCCTGCGAGGTGACCCTGCAACCTCTGCGGCGCTATCCGATGGATGCGGCCATCCTGTTCAGCGATATTCTGACGATACCCGATGCGCTGGGCCTGGGCTTGTATTTTGAGGAGGGCGAGGGTCCACGCTTTCGCAAAACCGTGCGCAGCGAGGAGGATCTCGCCGGCCTGACGCCCATCAGGGCCGCGGATGACCTGTCCTATGTGATGAATGCCGTGCGTACCATCCGCCGCGAGCTGTGCGGCCAGGTGCCTCTGATCGGCTTTTCGGGCAGTCCCTGGACCCTGGCGACCTACATGGTCGAAGGAGGCTCGTCGAAGGATTTCGCCCAGGTCAAGGGCATGGCCTACGATCGCCCGGAGTTGATGCACCAGTTGCTGGCCCTGCTGGCGGATGCGGTCGCGGACTACCTGACCGAGCAGGTCAACGCCGGCGCCCAGGTGCTGCAGATCTTTGATACCTGGGGCGGAGCGCTGAGCGCCGCCGGCTACAAGGAATATTCGCTGAAGTACATGCAGCGGGTGATCAGCCGTCTGCCCACAGAGGCTGACGGCCGCAAAGTACCGGTGATTGTGTTCACCAAGGGCGGCGGCCAGTGGCTGCCGGCGATAGCGGACTGTGGGGCCCAGGCAGTGGGGATCGACTGGACCACTGATATCGGGGTGGCCCGCTCCCAGGTGGGCGACCGGGTGGCACTGCAGGGGAATATGGATCCGGCGATGTTATTCGCCTCTCCGGCCCGTATCCGCGAGGAGGTGGGCTCGATCCTCAGCAGTTTTGGTCACGGTGGTGGGCACGTGTTCAATCTGGGCCACGGCATTACCCCCGGGGTCAACCCGGACCACGTCACGGCCTTCGTGGAGGCGGTGCAGGAGCTGTCGCCCCAGTATCACACGGCGCACTGACGTTCGCGGCGGTATGCAGGATCAACCCAGCTGCCGCCGTGCGGTTTCTTCTGCTTCTTCTTCCTCTGTGCAGCAAAAATGATGATCCATTTCCAGCGCCGGTGAACGGGTCGCCGGTCTGCCGACGATTTTCGCCGGCACGCCGGCCACAGTGGTATGAGGTGGCACCTCGTCCAGTACCACGCTACCGGCCCCGACCTTGGCACCGTCGCCAATGCGGATATTGCCCAGGATCTTGGCCCCGGCGCTGATCAGCACGCCGTTGCCGATTTTCGGATGACGGTCGCCATCTTCCTTGCCGGTGCCGCCCAGCGTGACAGACTGGAGGATCGACACATCGTTGCCGACCACGGCCGTCTCCCCGATCACCACGCCGGTGGCGTGATCCAGCATGATGCCGTGGCCCAGTTTGGCGGCCGGGTGAATGTCCACGGCGAATTCGGCCGACACCCGGTTCTGGAAGAACAGCGCCAGGGACTGGCGATCGCGCTGCCACAGCCAGTGCGCCACCCGGTGGGTTTGCAGCGCATGGAAACCCTTGAAATACAGAAACGGGATGTACAGCTCGTGGCAGGCGGAATCGCGGTCCTCCACGGCCAGCAGGTCTGCGCGGATGGACTTGCGCAGGCAGCTGTCGTCCTTGAAGGCCTCGAGAATGACCTCGCGCAGCAGCAAGGAGGAGGCGGTGGGGCTGTCCAGCTGATTGGCCAGGTGAAAGCTCAGCGCGCACTCAAGGTTGTGGTGGTTGAGAATGGTCGCGTGCAGGAAGCTCGCGAGGATGGGCTCTTCCGCCGCATGCTGGGCCGTTTCCCGATGAATCCGGTCCCAGACCGGATCGATTTTCTTTGTCGACATAGTAAGACCTCGCATTGAACTAGTACCCCGTCAAGATGATATTGCCGCATGCAGCGTTAAGCAGGCCGCTCTCTGCAAGGCGCGCTGGCGCAGGCATAGTGGCGCTACGTCAAGCCAGTGCAACGCGGCAGAGAGCGGCCTGCTTAGCGCCCTTCGGGTCAGCCCAACAGCGGTCCATTGCGTCGTTGTTTCCTCTCGACATAGCCCCACTATGCCTTCGAGAAAACGCCTAGCACTGGACCGCTGTTGGGCTGACTGCATGCGGCAATATCACCTTGACGGGGTACTAGACACTTTAGACCATAATGGGGGCATTCGTCACCGGGGCGGCGGCCCGGTATTGCCACAGGGGTTGGCCGCTGCGCCGGTATTTTTCCTCGAACAGCGTCAGCGATGCCTGTTCCGGCAGGCGTGCGACCCAGCCGCGGCGGCCGGCGATATGCAGCGCCAGGCCGAACTCTTCCACGTACAGTTGCCAGTTCGAGCGCAGTTCAAGCTGGCCACCCAGCGCCAGCAGCGCGCGCAGCCCGGGATGGCCGTGAATGCGGCGCTGCAGGTGGGCCGCCTTGGGCCAGGGGTTGGGGTACAGCAGGTAGTGATAGTCCAGCTGCCAGCCGCCCTGCCACAGGCGCTGCCAGATGTCCTCGCAGTCCGCCTGCAGCAGCAGGTAGCGCTCGCTCTCCGCCGTCCGCTGGTGCCTGGCCAGGCGGTGGGCGGATTTATCGATGCCCACCACCAGGTGCTCAGGGTGCTGCGCGGCCAGCAGCGCAGTGCTCATGCCGGTACCGCAGAAGGAATCCAGCACCAGCGGGCGGCCGCGGTCCAGCGCCTGCTCCAGCCTGTTCCAGGCGGCATCGTTGCGGGCCGCCAGCGGCTGCCGGTGCGGTTGCCGCAGATGACGCTGGACCACCTCCGCCAGCCGCGGGTGGGCCCCTGTTGATTGCTGGTGACCGGGCGGGATGGGGCTTGCAAGGGTGGCGGGCTCCTGTAACAGTGTCAGTCTTGCGTGCACCGGCCCCGGGGCTGGCCGCACGTCCATGATAATGGCCGCGGTGGCTGCCACCAAGGGTGGGAATTGACGTATGCACAGGGACCTGCGTCCGTACTGGCTGAAACGGGCCTACCTGTGCTTTCGCCGCTGGTACACCGAATACTTTCTGCGGCCACGCTGCAGCCACCTGGGGCCGCACCACGCGGTAATGAAACCCTGGTATGTGCACATCTCCGGCGCCAATATACATATCGGCCGCTGTTTTACCGCGATCGGCGAGCCCATGCACCGGGTCGAGATCGGCGTCTGGGGCCGCGAGCCTGGCCTGGGCCGGATCGAGATCGGTGACTGTGTGCTGCTGAGTCCCGGTTCGCGCATCTGCGCCAGCGATGAGATTGTCATCGGCGACGGCGTGATGCTGGCCAACGGCGTCTATGTCACCGATTCCGACTGGCATACGCTGTATGATCGCAACCAGCGGGCGGAGCAGCCCAGCCCGGTGCACATCGGCGACAATGTCTGGTTGGGGGATCACGCCACGGTGCTAAAGGGAGTGAGTATCGGCGCCAACAGCGTGGTGGCGGCGCGGGCAGTGGTGACCCGGGATGTGCCGGCCAACGTGGTGGTGGCCGGCAACCCGGCGCGGGTGGTGAAAGAGCTGGACCCGGCGCGGGGCTTCACCACGCGGATGGACCTGTTTGCCGATCCGGAGGGCCTGGAGGCCTTCTTTGCGGGCGTTGACCGGGAGGTATTGGCGGGCAACAGCCTGTGGCGCTGGCTGTGGTCCAGGATCTACCCGGCCTCGGCGGCCAGCGGACCCTAGAGCCAGTGGCACTTGCTTAAGGGTGTTGGGACTTCGTAGCCCGGTCGACATCCTGGGAGGGGGCTTTCGAGACACGCCGTGAATCCGTCCATGGAGGCTCGGATGCGACATCCATGTCGCATACGGTCTCGAAAGCCCCCTCCCAGGACGCCGACCTACCTCCGGAGCGAGCTAAAGCGCGTGCCATTTCTTCTATAGCAGGCTTAACGGCTCCTCCCGCAGCGCGTACAGCTGCTCCCGCAGCGCCAGCACATGGTCGCCCCAGTAGCGCTCGGTGTTGAACCAGGTAAAGCTGCGGGGAAAGGCCGGATCCTGCCAGCGCCGGGCCAGCCAGGCAGCGTAGTTGACCAGTCGCAGTGTGCGCAGCGGCTCTATCCAGCGCAGCTGCCGCGGCTGGAAGTCGAAGAACTCGTTGTAGCCCTCCACCATTTCCGACAACTGCAGCTGGCGTTCGTGGCGTTCGCCGCTCAGGCACATCCACAGGTCCTGGATCGCCGGCGCCATGCAGCAGTCGTCCAGGTCCACGAAGTGGGCGCAGTCGTCGCGCCACAGGATGTTGCCGACATGGCAGTCGCCGTGCACCCGGATCAGGTCGTCTTCGCCCACCTTACCGTAACTGTCATTGACCAGCGTCAGCAGCTCCAGCGTGATGCTGTCGTAGGCTGCCTGCAGCTCGCGGGGAATAAAATTCGCCAGCAGGAACTCCCGGTTCCCGGTCAGCATGTCGTCGACATTGAGGGTGGGGCGGTGCTCGAAGCGCGCGCTGGCGCCCACGCCGTGGATGCGGCCCAGCGTTCGCCCCAGCACCAGCAGGCTGTCCATGTTGTCCAGCTCGGGGGGATAGCCGCCGCGGCGTGGAAACAGCGCAAACCGGAAACCTTCGAAATGGTGCAGAGTGTGACCGTCCGCATCCACCAGCGGGGCCACCACGGAGATTTCCGCGTCCTGCAGTTCCAGGCTGAAACTGTGCTCCTCCAGGATCTGGGCATCGCTCCAGCGGCCCGGGCGATAGAATTTGGCGATCAGCGGCGTGGCGTCCTCGATGCCCACCTGGTAGACCCGGTTCTCATAGCTGTTCAGCGCCAGCAGCCGGGCATCGCAGGGGTAACCCGCGGATTCCACTGCGTCGATAACGCGGTCCGGTGTGAGGCGATCGTAGGGATGTTCACTGGGATTCATGTATGGCTCTCCGATAGCAGGGCGGCGCTCTTGATCTGGGCGTAGAGCGGCTCCCCCGGGCGCAGGCCCAGGGTGGACGCGGACCTGCGGGTGATACGGGCAAGCAGGAATTGCTGGCCGAAGGCCAGGCGCAGCACCATCTGGGCGCTGCCGGTCTCCTGCATCTGCTGCAGCGTGACGGGCAGGATGTTGAGAATGCTGCTGTGGGCGGGACGCTCCCGGCAGACGCTGATATCCCGCGCCGGGATACGAATCCGGCGCCACTCCCCCACTGCCGCGGGCAGATGATTGACCAGCAGCGGCTGGCCCTCGACTTCCAGCTCGGTCAGGCCGTATTCCAGATCATGGTGACGAACCTGCCCCAGCAGCAGCGCAGCGGCCTGGGGCTCCTGGGCCAGCGCCAGATCCACGCGGCCGCACAGCTCAAGCAAGGGGCCGCTGGCCTCGACCTGGCCGGCTCGCAACAGCAGCAGGTGTTCGGCAAGCTGGCTCAGCTCGGCGATATCGTGGCTGACGTAGAGCATGGGCAATTGCAGTTCGCGCTGCAGCCGCTGCAGGCACAACAGGCACTGCTGGCGGGCACCGGCGTCGAGGTTGGCCAGCGGTTCATCCAGCAGCAGCAGCCGCGGGGCGCGCAGGATCGCACGGGCGATGGCCACCCGCTGCCGCTGACCGGCGGACAGGGTGTCAGGTGCGCGTTCCAGCAAGTCCTCCAGGGCCAGCCAGCTGGCCACCTGGGAAAGCGGCGGCACCGAGCCATCGACTGCGCGCCGCGCCGCGTAGCGTAAATTGCCCTCGACGCTGAGGTGAGGGAACAGGCGCGCATCCTGGAACACGAAGCCGATATCCCGCTGCCAGGGCTGCAGGAACGTCCCCGCCTGCTGCCAGCTGTGGTGGCCGAAGCGCACCACGCTGTCGTCCTCACCCCGGCGCAGGCCGGCGATGCAGTGCAGCAAGGTGGTCTTGCCACTGCCGCTGGGACCGTAGATACCGGTGACGCCGATCCCGGGAAGACGGCAATTTACCTGCAACAGGAAGCCGTCGGCGCCGCGCAAGCGCAGGTCCAGAGTTAGCGAGCTCATGGCGTGACCCGGGAGCCGCGGCGATCGCTGCGGTACAACAGGAACAGCAGCGCCAGCGAGAACAGGACCAGTCCTCCCGCCAACCTGTGGGCCTCGGCAAACTGTAGGGTCTCCACATAGTCGTACAGGGCCACCGACAATACCCGGGTCTCGCCGGGTATGTTGCCGCCGATCATCAGGATCACGCCGAACTCGCCCACGGTGTGGGCGAAGCCCAGGCTGGCGGCAATCAGGAAACTGCGCCGGGTGAGTGGCAGCACCACCGAGCGGAACTGGTCGGCGGGGCTGGCACCGAGTGTAGCGGCGGCCTGCAGTAGTTCCCCGGGGACCCGGGAAAATGCGGTCTGCAGTGGTTGCACGACAAAGGGCAGCGAATAGATCACCGAGCCGATCACCAGGGCGCTGAAACTGAAGGCCAGCTGGCTGCCTGTCAACTGCTGCCACAGACTGCCCAGTGCGCTATCGGGTGCCAGCAATAACAGCAGGTAGAAGCCCAGTACCGTGGGGGGCAGAATCAGTGGCATGGCCACCAGGGCTTCCAGCAGTGCCGGTACCGTGCCGCGGCGACGCGACAGCCACCAGGCCAGCGGCGTGCCCAGCAGCAGCAACAGCAGTGTGGTCACCCCCGCCAGCATCACTGTCAGCAGGATCGCATCGAGTTCCGCCGGGGTCAGGAGCACGGGTCGTAACCTGCCCGCCGGATACCGGTGCCGGCCTCGGGGCCCTGCAACCAGGCCAGCAGGGCACGGGCGGCGGCCAGATCGGCGCCGCGCTGCAGCAGTATGCCCTGCTGTTCTATCGGTTCGTGCCAGCGCGCCGGGATCAGTAGACCATCGGGGGCGAGTGAGCGAGGCAGCAGTGCAAGGTCCACGCTGCCGCTGTGCCAGAACTGGAGGGCTTGCAGGACGTTGCTGCCCAGCACGCGCTTGCGTGCCGCGCCCGAGGCGAAGTCAGGCCGCGCCAGCACCTGTTCCGCAGCCCGACCGTAGGGCGCCAGCGCCGGATTGCCGATCGCGATACTGTGGGCGTGGTCTTGCAGTTGTGCGAGTTCGCCACCCACCAGCACCAGCCGCCCCCTGGCATAGCAAAAGAGAGTGTCCGCGACGCCTTCGCCACTGGCAGCCAGCGCGGCCGGCGCGACGTTGTCGGCCGCCAGCAGCAGATGAAAGGGTGCGCCGTGGCGGATCTGGTTATGCAGCATTCCGGTGGAGGCGCTGCTGAGCTCCACCTGGACCTGATGCGTGGCTGTGAAGGCAGGCAGCAGCTGTTCTTCCATCGCCGCACGGAAATTGGCGGCCACGGCCACCCGCAGTACGGTTTCGGCGGCCTGCAGCGGGGCACAACAGATGAACAGAAACAGGCACAGTAGACGCACGGCAGACCCTTGGTGACAGACGGCTGCCATTGTATCAGCCCGCGGGGGCTGGTGTGCGCGCTACGCACCACAGCTGGACCTCCTCCGCTCCCGCCCGCTTCAATGCCGCCGCCAGGGTGTTGGCGGTGGCCCCGGTGGTCATCACATCGTCGATCAGCGCGATACGCAGGCCGCTCGCATCGAAGCGCACGCCAAAGGCTGCATCCAGGTTGTGGTCGCGGGCTCGGGCGCCAAGCCTGGCCTGGGCTGGCGTGTAGCGGTGGCGAGCCAGCCGGTCGCCGCGCAGCGGTGTTGTCGCCAGCGTCGCGTTGCGGTCCTGCAATGCCTGCCCCAGCGCGGTGGCCTGGTTGAAGCCCCGCCACAACAGCCGCCGCCAGTGCAGTGGCACCGGCAGCAGCAGATCCCGGTCCGCCGGCGGGCTGACCCGGTCCAGCCACAGCTGGGCGAACAGCGCGGCCAGGCGCTGTTCGCGATGGAACTTCCAGCGCTGGATCAGCCAGGCGATATTGGGCTCGTAGATCAGTGGCGCGATGGCCCGATCCAGTGCTGGCGGATGCTGCAGGCATTGGCCGCAGACCCGCTGCCCGGCTCCCGGCGCCAGTGGCAGCGCACAACGATGACAGCAGTGGCTGTTGCATTGCAGCGCGGTGCGACAGTGGTCGCACAGTGGCAGCGGCTGATGACTGCGCAGCTTGCACAGCAGGCAGTACTGGGGAAACAGGCCCTCCAGACAGGCGTTGAAGAATCCACTGTCAACCACAATGCCTTCCTTTGGTTGACAGCATTTTCCGGTAGCTTATCATGGCCGGCCTGACTTCTTGGCCCGAGATAACACCATGACCGCTGCTAACCCTGATATTCGTCACGACTGGTCCCGCGGGGAAATCGAGGCGCTGTTCGACCTCCCGTTCAATGATCTGCTGTTTCGCGCCCACACTCTGCACCGTCGCTATTTTGACCCGAATCAGGTGCAGGTGAGCACACTGCTTTCCATCAAAACCGGCGCCTGTCCTGAAGACTGCGCCTATTGTCCGCAAAGCAACCGCTACGATACCGGTCTGGAAACCGAAAAGCTGATGGCAGTGGACAAGGTACTGGAGCAGGCACGGGCTGCCAGGGCCAGTGGTGCCACCCGCTTCTGCATGGGTGCCGCCTGGCGCTCGCCCAAGGCGCGGGACATGCCCTACGTGGTGGCCATGGTCAAGGGCGTGCGGGAACTGGGCCTGGAGAGCTGCATGACCCTGGGGATGCTGACCGGGGCCCAGGCCCGGGAGCTGGGTGAGGCGGGACTGGACTACTACAACCACAACCTGGACACCTCGCCGGAATACTACGGCGAGGTCATCACCACCCGCAGCTACCAGGACCGGCTGGATACGCTCGGTCATGTGCGCGAGGCCGGTATGAAGATCTGCAGTGGCGGCATCGTCGGTATGGGCGAGACCCAGCGCGATCGCGCCGGCCTGTTGCAGCAACTCGCAAACCTGCCGGAGCACCCCGAAAGCGTACCGATCAACATGCTGGTGCGGGTGGAGGGCACTCCGCTGGCGGCCGAGCAGGACCTGGATCCGTTTGATTTTATCCGTACCATAGCCGTCGCCCGCATCCTGCTGCCGGCCTCGCATGTGCGGCTGTCGGCCGGTCGTGAGGAGATGAATGAACAGATGCACGCGCTGGCCTATTTCGCCGGCGCCAATTCCATCTTCTACGGCGAGAAGCTGCTGACCACGCCCAATCCGCAGGCGAACGAGGACATGGCCCTGTTCGGCCGGCTGGGGATCCGGCCGGAGCAGCGCGAACTGGAGCGCCCCCCGGAGACGCCCTCCCCGGATTTCTACGACGCCACCCGCAGCAGCACACCGGCGCCGCAGACTGCCCACTAGAGTCTGCCCCGCGAAGCGCTTTGGGCAGGTCTTCGCGACCTGCCCTGGACCGCCTGGCAGGCCCTGATACGGCAAAAGAGAGATGAGATGACACCAGGTCAGCCAGTGGACCTTTTCCGGCAACGCCTGGGCGCGGTGCTGGACCAGCGCCGTGCCACAGGCCTGTACCGCCAGTGCCTGACCCTGGAGTCTGCTCAGGGCCCGCTGATACAGCTGGCCGGGCGCGAGTACCTGAACTTTTGCAGCAATGACTATCTCGGGCTGGCTGCCCACCCGCGGGTGGTGGAGAGCCTGTGCCGGGCAGCCCGGCGCTATGGCGTCGGCAGCGGGGCCTCGCACCTGGTCTGTGGTCACAGCGCCCCGCACCGGGAGCTGGAGCAGGCGTTGGCGGAATTCACCGGCCGCCAGCGGGCGCTGTTGTTTTCCAGTGGCTACGCGGCCAATACCGGCGTGCTGCAGGCGCTGTTGCAGCCCGGTGACACGGTCTTGCAGGACCGGCTTAACCACGCCTCCCTGTTGGACGGTGGCCTGCACAGTGGCGCCCGCTTCCGACGTTTTCCGCACAATGACTGCGACGCGCTGGCCCGCAGGCTGGCGCAGGCGCCCGGGCCTGCGCTGGTGGCGGTGGACGGCGTATTCAGCATGGATGGCGACAGCGCGCCGCTGGTGGAGCTGGCCCGGGTCTGCCGACAGCGGCCGGCCTGGCTGATGGTGGACGACGCCCACGGCTTCGGCGTGCTGGGGCCGACCGGCGCCGGCAGTGTCGAGGCTGCCGGTCTCGGCGAGCCCGAGGTGCCGGTACTGATGGCGACCCTGGGCAAGGCTCTGGGTACCGCCGGTGCTTTTATCGCTGGCAGCGAACTGTTGGTCGAAGCGCTGATCCAGAGCACCCGCAACTACATCTATACCACCGCGATGCCGCCGGCAGTGGCGGCGGCCAGCCTGACCGCGCTGACCCTGCTGCGCGAGGAGGCCTGGCGCCGCGACCACCTGGCGGCGCTGATCGGCCAGTTCCGGCGCGGCGCCGAGGCACTGCAACTGCCGCTGATGGACTCCGGCAGCGCGATCCAGCCGCTGCTGGTCGGGGATGCGCGGGCCGCGGTCGGGATCAGCGAGGCGCTGCGGCAACGCGGCATCCTGGTCAGCGCGATTCGCCCGCCCACTGTACCTGCGGATACTTCGCGCCTGCGCATCACTCTCAGCGCCGCCCATACGCCGGCGCAGCTGGAGCAACTGCTGCAGACGCTGGCGGACTGCTGGCCCCATGCCTGAAGCGGTGACCGGCGTCGAGTATCTGCCCGCCTCCGGCATCGCCCGGCAGGAATTGCTGTTGCTGCATGGCTGGGGCAGCGAACGCGAGGTTTGGCGCCCGCTGCTGGCCGGCCTGCGCGACTGGGCCAATGTCACGCTGGTCGACTGGCAACCACCGGCCGGGGCACTGGAGGACGCGCTGGCCGAACTGGTGGCGGAGATTCTGGCGGTGGCGCCCCCGCGTCCGATCTGCCTGGGCTGGTCGCTGGGCGGGCAGGTGGCCACGGCGCTGGCTGCGGCGGCGCCCGGGCGGGTAGCGGGGCTGGTGACGCTGGCCAGCAATCCCCATTTCTGCGCCGGGCCACACTGGCCCGGCCTGCCGGCGGACAGCTTGCAGGCATTCCGCGATACGCTGCAGGCTCGGCCGGCCCAGGCCCGGCGCCGTTTTGACGGGCTGCAGGCCAGCGGCGCCGGCAATCCACGCGCCCTGCTGCGGCAGTTGGCCGGTCTCGGCGGCCAACACAGCGGCGCCAGCCTGGCACGGGGCCTGGACTGGCTGGCACGGCTGGATACGCGGTCGCAGCTGGCGCGGCTGGATATGCCGCAGTTGCACCTGCTAGTTGACGCCGATGCACTGTTGCCAACAGCGTTGCAGCCGGCGCTGACCAGCCTGCTGGCCGACAACGCCGAGGCAGAAGTGCAGAGCCTGGGTCCCGGCTGTCATGCGGCGCCGCTGGACATCGCGCCGACGATAGCGCGAGCGCTGCGGCAGTTTGTCGATGCCAGGCTGCCGCGGCGGGCGACGGTCACCGCGGCCAGCCCGGTCGCCAAGCGCGATATCGCCGCCTCGTTCAGCCGCGCCGCACAGCGCTATGACAGCGTCGCGGCGCTGCAGCGCGATGTGGGCGAGCGTCTGCTGACCCTGCTGGATCGTGAGTCCCGGGACCCCGACACGGTGCTGGATCTGGGTTGCGGCACCGGCTATTGCCAGCCACGCCTGCAGGCCCGCTTCCCCGCCGCGCGCTATCTGGGCATGGATATCGCCGCGGGCATGCTGGAGTACGCCCGCAGCCGGCATCCCGGCGCCGCCAACTGGGCAGTCGGGGATGCCGAAGCGCTGCCGCTGGCCGCGGCCAGCCAGACGCTGGTCTACAGCAGCCTGGCCTTCCAGTGGTGCTACCGCCCCGAGCTGCTGTTTGCGGAACTGTCCCGGGTGCTGCGGCCGGGCGGGCTGTGCCTGTTCACTTCGCTGGGCCCGGCGACACTGCGGGAGTTGCGCGCTGCCTGGGCCGCGGTGGATGCGGGCCAGCACGTCAACAGCTTCATGCCCGGGGAGGCCCTGCAGCAGGCGGTGGAACGCCTGCCCGGTGTGCGCCTGGCCTGGCATACCGAGCGCGTGGTGATGCGCTACCCGCGGGTCGGCGACCTGCTGGCTGAACTGAAGACCCTGGGCGCGCACAACATGAACAGCGGCCGCTCCGGCGGGCTCACCAGCCGCCGGCAACTGGCGGGCATGGTGCAGGCCTACGAGCAGTATCGCGAACCGGCCGGACTGCCGGCCACCTACGAAGTCATTTTTGGACGCCTGGAGAAACAGTGAGCAAAGCATTCTTTGTGACCGGAACCGATACCGAGGTCGGCAAGACCGCGATCAGTTGCGCGCTGCTGCACGCGGCCCGGGCGCGGGGTCTCAGTACGGCAGCCTGCAAGCCAGTGGCGGCGGGCTGCGACGAGCGCGGCCACAACGAAGACGCGCTGGCGCTGCAGGCCGCGATGTCGCTGGATCTGCCCTATGAACAGGTCAACCCCGTGGCGCTGGGGCCGGCGATCGCCCCCCACATCGCCGCCCATCAGGCCGGACGCCAGTTGCGGGCCGCCTCGCTGGCCGGCTACTGCCGCGGTGTGATCAGTGTCGGCGCCGACTTCGTGCTGATCGAGGGTGCCGGCGGCTGGCGGGTGCCGCTGGGGCCCCGGGAAACCCTGGCTGACGTGGCCATCGCGCTGGGCACTCCGGTCATTCTGGTGGTGGCGATGCGGCTGGGCTGTATCAGCCACGCGCTGCTCACGGCCGAGGCGATCCGGGCCGACGGCCTGCAACTGGCCGGCTGGGTGGCCAACCAGGCGGGTCCCACGGAGATGGCCTGCCACCGCGAGAACCTGGATGCCCTGCGCCAGCGCATGCCGGCCCCGCTGCTGGGTGAGGTTCCCCATCTCCTTCCCTATGGTCCTGATGAGGCCGCACAACATATTGATATTTCTGGTCTTTTATTGTAAGTAATCGCTTACTATTTATTCCGGCAGTCGCCGAGGTCAGCTTCCCTTTCTGTTCCCATCAGGTTGGTAATAGACCCTCTCATCAGCAGCGGGGCATCGCAAATAACGCAAAAGCCGATTGACTTTGGCCGATATTTGAGCAGAATGTGAACAGCGAAAACATGCTGCCTCCCCATTGAGGAACACCACCATGCCAGCCTACAAAGCTCCCCTGCGGGATATCCGCTTCGTGATGAACGAATTGCTGGAATCAGAAACCCTGTATCAGGGCCTGCCCGGCTACGAAGAGGCCAGCCAGGACCTGATGGATGCCATCGTCGACGAGGGCGCCCGCTTTGCCGAGAACGTGCTGGCCCCACTGAACCAGTCCGGCGATGAAGAAGGCTGCAGCTGGACCGAGGCCGGCGTCACCACGCCCAGGGGCTTCCCCGAGGCCTACCGCCAGTTCGTGGACAACGGCTGGCCCGCCCTGGCCGCGGACACTGAATACGGCGGCCAGGGGCTGCCCAACCTGCTGGGTATCGTAGTCAATGAAATGGCCGGCACCGCCAACTGGTCCTGGCTGATGTACCCGGGCCTGAGCCACGGCGCTATCAAGACCATCGAGGAGCACGGCGACTCCGAGCAGAAACAGACCTATCTCACCCGCCTCATCGAGGGCAGCTGGACCGGCACCATGTGCCTGACCGAGGCCCACTGCGGCAGTGACCTGGGCCTGCTGCGCTCCAAGGCCGAACCGCGGGCGGATGGTTCCTATGCGATCAGTGGCACCAAGATCTTCATCAGCGCCGGCGACCACGATATGGCGGAGAACATCGTCCATATCGTGCTGGCGCGGCTGCCCGATGCCCCTCCCGGCACCAAGGGCATCTCCCTGTTCATTGTGCCCAAGTTCAAGGTCAACGCCGACGGCTCCCTCGGTGAGCGCAATGCAGTGCACTGCGCCTCCATCGAGAAGAAGATGGGGATCAAGGCCTCCGCGACCTGCGTGCTGAACTTCGATGGTGCCACCGGCTATCTGATCGGGCCGCCCAACCGCGGCCTGAACTGCATGTTTACCTTCATGAATACCGCCCGTATCGGCACCGCGGTGCAGGGCCTGGCCCACGGCGAACTCTCCTTCCAGGGTGCGCTGGCCTACGCCCGCGACCGGCTGGCGATGCGCAGCCTGACCGGCCCCAAGAACCCCGATGGCCCGGCCGATCCGATCATCGTCCACCCCGATGTGCGGCGCATGCTGTTGACCCAGAAGGCCTTTGTCGAGGGCAGCCGCGCCTTCCTGTACTACCTGGCCCAGCAGGGTGACGTGATCGACGCGGGCAGTCCGGAACAGGCCAAGGCGGCGGATGACCTGCTGGCCTTCCTCACCCCCATCGCCAAGGCCTTCGTCACCGAAACCGGCTACGAGACCGCCAACCTGGGGCTGCAGGTCTTCGGCGGCCACGGCTTCATCAAGGAATGGGGCATGGAGCAGATCGTGCGCGATGCACGTATCGCGATGCTGTACGAGGGCACCACCGGCATCCAGGCGTTGGACCTGATCGGACGCAAGGTGCTGGGTTCCGGCGGCAAGTTGTTGGCGGGCTTTACCGACATCGTCGGCGCCTTTTGCGAAGAGCACGCCGATGCGGCTGACGCCGAATTCATCAGTGTGCTGGAGGCCTACAAGGACGAGTGGCTGCAGCTGTCGCTGAAGATAGGCGAGAAGGCGATGCAGAATCCGGACGAAGCCGGCGCCGCGTCGGTGGACTACCTGATGTACAGCGGCTACGTCACCCTCGCCTATTTCTGGGCGCGGATGGCGGTACTGGCGCGGCAGAAGATCGCCGCCGCCGAGGGCGACACCTCGTTCTACCAGGCCAAGCTGATGACCGCCCGTTTCTACTTCGACCGGCTGCTGCCGCGCACCCTGTCCCATAAACAGGCCCTGATGTCCGGTGCCGACAACCTGATGCAGATGCCCGCCGCGCTGTTCGACGTGGGCTGATACCTGGCGAAGGCGTGCCAGCTTTGGCGCGCCGTGGGTGACTTTTGCCGCCGAAGTGGGGAAAATACTGTTTTTGCCACGGGAGTGCGTTGATGACCGAACAGAAGGATCAAACCCCGGCGCAGCCGCAGCCACCGTCTGAGCCGGAACAACAAAACCGGCTCTACCCGGAAGACCAGGCCAAAGTGGACGCCTTCGTCAGCCGCGGCATCAATTCCGTGGAGCGCAAGCCATTCAGGCCGCTGCGGCTACTGGTGATACTGATGGTCATCGTAGTGGGCCTCAGTCTGTTCAGCCAGCTGCTGGCGCGCTGGGCCGGCATCTACTGACGCCCGCCGCTGAGCAGTTGCGGGGGACTATTGGTTCCACCGGGCGACTCTGGTATATTTGCCGCCCCTGAAAATATCGGTGTGTAGCGCAGCCTGGTAGCGCACTTCCTTCGGGAGGAAGGGGTCGGAGGTTCGAATCCTCTCACACCGACCATTTATCAATGGGTCCTTTCCGGGGACATAGGTAACAGTTTATTCCGAGGACATAGGTGACACGGCTCTACCCAATTAACGGGGGATGGGCCGGTTTTCACTAAACCCGGTTGATGATGCCATCCCATCCACAATGGGTTAAGACCCTCAGTCGGTAATTTTCAAAGTTTCTGAACCCGTAAGCTCTCCTGGACATCATTTCCATCTTGTTATGGAAGCCCTCAGGCACGATGGTGCGCTTCCTTTGTCAGCGCACCCTATGCAGGCGGTTCTGCCTCGAGGGCATAGGGTGCGTTGAGGCACGAAACGCACCGGATAGCGGCCCTCGGGGTCGTGGTCCTGCCACGCCTTCAGAAAATGCTGATTCACGAGCCGGATGACATGGAAACGGTCTGCCACGATCATCGCATTGGGGAAGTATCGTCGGGCAATGGCGCGGTCGGTTTCGGACATATCCATGACAATAAGCCGGACGTTGTCTCGGCCGGGTAATGCCTTCAAATAGCGCCCCAGGCTGGCTTCGGAGCGCCCGAGCACCACATCAAACACCTTGTTGCGCTTGAGATCCACCAGCGTGGTGGCGTAGCCACGCTTGCGGGTAAAGAAGTGCTCATCAATGCCCAGCACCTTCGGGCAGGGCCTGTTGGCCCTCTCAGACCGCCGCAGACGGCAGTGGCTCTGATACCACCGCTCCACGGTGTCAGGACTAATGCTGTGGGTCAGTGTGAGCTTGCGCTGGGTGACACCGCCGTCGTGGGCTTCAAAGACCTCGAGCCGGAACGCTTCCGAGGCTCTGAAACGGGGTCGAACACCCTTGAAGCGGTGACGAAAATACCGTCCGCATTGCGGGCAGTGGTACTTGGGGCACGTCAGATGAAGCGTCATCACCTGATTCCCCTGGCGCGTATGCTTGAGCGTGCGTTGGTAGGTGGCCTTGATCCTGACCCCCTTGTGCTGACAATAGATGCACGCCGGCCGGCTGGTCGGCCTGGCGTAGACTTCAATACCTCGATCGCGGTCGACCCGCTCGACCTCCAGATCGGATATGCCTAGAATGTTGCCTGCGAGGGACATCGGTATTCTCCATTAAATTGATCGTCGCAAAATCAGTTTAATGAATGCCGGTGTCCCCCGTTAATGATGAAGAGCCAGTTTATTCCGAGGACATAGGTGACACTTTTGGAGCAAAGGGATTAGCCCCTACTGGCTCCACCCTGTTCTCAGTCTGGTCAAAAAAGCCTAGATCATAATCCATGAAGCTGACAAGCCAGATCTTGTCTTTGACTTCCCGTATTCCTAGCTTCCCCGTCGTCGCTAGGGGAGTTTATAGATCGTTGGCGAGATTCAGCCGGTGATGGTTTGAATCGATTGTCGCCCGGCCGCTTCATCAGCAATACCTCTCCGCGTCAACCTCAATCACCGATCCACAAGTAGGAATGCCAGTAAAACTCCCCTTTATTCTCACCCGTGGGTGCCGTGCAGTTCACCTTGTTCCGGCCGGCCTCGGTCGGTGGCAACTCAACCCGGTAGCGGGTCTCGTCGATCTTTTCCAGGGGAAGTCTTTCGCCGCGGGCAGAGAAGCAAGTGATCGTCGGGAGTTCCGAACTTGCCACTTCCAGTTGCAGTGATTGGTCGTCGCGCTTCTCATCTACTACCGGCAGCGGCTGGCTGTTGATTCCCTGCTTGAGGCGGTCGATCTCGTCATAGCCGGTGGCAATGGGGAAGCGGGGAACCTGTAGTGGATCTGTGTAGCGGCCCACTGCGCCCGATTGCTGGGCAACGCCGTGAAGCCCACGCTGTTCCAGCATGTTCTTGAGGGCGGGGTTGTATTCGCCATAGGGGTAGGCAAAGGCGGTAACTTCCACACCCAGCTCCGCCTGTATCCGCTGCCGGTTCTTCTCGATCTCGGTTTCCATCCGCTGGCGCCACTGGCTGTCGCTTTCGCCCGCTTGCCGTCGCGCCAGGTAACCATGGCTGTGGGAGTGTCCGCCGATGTCACCCCCCATCCCCAACAGTTCTTTCGCTTGTCGCCACGACATGTAGCCCTGCACCTCGTCATCGAGTGGCTGACTGGCGAGAAACACAGTAAAGGGCCAGCCCCGTTCGGCCAGCCTTGGGGCTGCCTCGGCAAACACGGAAATATAGGCATCATCGAAGGTGATGGCGACGGCGTTTTCGGGCAGGGATTTACCCGCCAGGCCCCTGGATAACAGTTCATCGAGGGGGATGACATTGAAGCCGTTGTCCGCCAGGTAATCCAGGTGCTGCACAAAGCGGCCGGGGCTCACGCTGGTGCTGGGCGGTGTGGAGTCGCTGACGTGGTGATAGAGCAGAATTACGCCGTGATCAGCGGCAGAAAGCACCGATGGAAATGCGGAAAAAACTACCAGTAAAGCCAAAAGTCGAAGCATCATGTCTGGGCTCTGCCCTCCGTCTCGCTGGTAAATTCCCGATACTGCCCGATCATTGCCTTGATCTCTCTGATATAGGCCTCCCGGCGCTCGGAGTAGTAGAGCAGACCTTCGGCCAAGGCCATGCCAGACAGACGCTCCTCAGCTTCCCGCAGTTGTGCCCGAAGCTGGCGAAACTTGAGGTATTTGGGGTGGGTATTGAGGTTGAGCATGTAGTTGGCAATGGCCTCACTCACCGAATCATAGGCCTTCAGCTCGTGGTGCTGTCCGGCGCCCCTGTTGCTGGGCACCACGCCGCAGCCGGGAGTAAAGCACCAGTGACCGAAGAGGTTGTTGGCCTGGACGGCAAACCGGGAACGGCCCCAGGCGGATTCCTTGGCCGCCTGCACCGCCGCCAGTTCCAGGGGTACAATGTCTATACGCAGCAGAAGGGTTTGAATCGTCTTCCCTGTGTCGAGCCCCTCGGGTACGCCGTAGGTCTCCGCGAGCCGGTTGAGCCGCCAGCGGTGGTAAAGGCCGATGCTGCCATCGGCCTCAAACTCTGCAGCTATTGTCTTCAGCGCGCTCCTTTGCTCGCGCAGGGCTTCATTCTGCCGCTCTACAATGGGTTCCAGATAGGAAAAGAACGCGGTTTTAAGTTCGCTGGTCTGCTCAAACCGGGAGAAATCGGGGAGGTTGCTGGAGGTATCCCGCAACATGTACCAGAGACAGGCACACACCATGAGTACCACACCGATGGCAATGGACCAGGTCCTCCTGCCAAATTGATAACGCTGTGTCTGCTCGTCTTGCTCCATTGCCTTTCTGCTGCCGGTGGTCGGGTTCGCCAGCCCTTGGGGCCGGGTTGGTGGTACGCCCTCTACCATAGCATATCCGGTACCCGCTGCCGCCGATCGGGGTACACAGCAACAAGGCAATGCTCGACTCGGCGCCCGGCAATCTGTATAGTTCGCGCCCTCTCGCGTATAAACCTCGCTCCACCCATTTTCCCCCAGGTACACCACAGTGATCAGCGCAGCAAACGTCACCATGCAATTTGGCGCCAAGCCATTGTTCGAGAATATCTCGGTAAAGTTCGGCGACGGCAACCGCTATGGCCTTATCGGCGCCAACGGTTGCGGCAAGTCGACCTTCATGAAAATCCTCGACGGCAGCCTGGCACCCAGCGCCGGCAACGTATCTATCTCGCCCAATGAGCGCATCGGCAAGCTGCATCAGGACCAATTCGCCTTCGAGCAGTACTCGGTCGTCGACACTGTGATCATGGGCCACGCCGAGCTGTGGGCGGTGAAGCAGGAGCGTGACCGCATCTACAGCCTGACGGAGATGTCCGACGAAGACGGCATGAAGGTCGCGGAACTGGAGACCCTGTTCGCGGAGATGGACGGCTACACTGCCGAGAGCCGCGCCGGCGACTTCCTGCTCGGCGCCGGCATTGGCACGGAGCTGCACTTCGGTCCCATGAGCGAGGTGGCGCCGGGCCTGAAGCTGCGGGTGCTACTGGCCCAGGCCCTGTTCTCCGACCCGGACATCCTGCTGCTGGACGAGCCCACCAACAACCTCGACATCAACACCATTCGCTGGCTGGAAGGGGTGCTGAACGCGCGCAAGAGCACCATGGTGATCATTTCCCATGACCGTCACTTCCTCAACGCCATCTGCACCCACATGGCCGACATCGACTACGGCGAGCTGCGCCTGTACCCCGGCAACTACGACGATTTCATGACCGCCTCGACCATGGCCCGCGAGCGTCTGCAGTCCGAGAACGCCAAGAAGTCTGCCCAGATCGCCGACCTGCAGCAGTTCGTTAGCCGCTTCTCCGCCAATGCCTCCAAGGCCAAGCAGGCCACCTCGCGGGCCAAGCAGATCGACAAGATCAAGCTGGACGAAGTCAAGGCCTCGAGCCGGATGAGTCCCTACATCCGCTTCCGCCAGGACAAGAAACTGCATCGCCAGGCCCTGGTGCTGGAAAACCTGGGCCACGGCTACGACGGCGAGCCGCTGTTCAGCGGCGGCAACCTGCTGCTGGAGGCCGGCACCCGGCTGGCCATCATCGGCGAGAACGGCGCCGGCAAGACCACCTTCCTGCGCTGCCTGCTCAATGAGTTGCAACCTGTGGCGGGCACGGTCAAGTGGGCGGAGAATGCCACGGTCGCGTACTGCCCCCAGGACAGCACGGAAGATTTCGCCAGCGACCTCAACCTGTTCGACTGGATGAGCCAGTGGCGCAAGCCCAGTCATGACGACCAGATCGTCCGCGCCACCCTGGGCCGCCTGCTGTTTTCCTCCGATGACTTCAAGAAGAAGGCTCGGGTCTGCTCCGGCGGCGAGAAAAATCGCCTGCTGTTTGGCAAGCTGATGATGACCGATGCCAATGTCCTGATCCTCGATGAGCCCACCAACCACCTGGACATGGAGGCCATCGAGGCCCTCAACCTGGCGCTGGAACACTACGACGGCACGCTGATCTTTGTCAGCCACGACCGTGAATTCGTCTCCTCCCTGGCGAACCGGGTTATCGAGATCAAAGGCCGCGAGCTGGTGGATTTTCAGGGCAGCTACGAGGATTATCTGGTGGAGATGTCAGGCGAGAATAGTCCGGGGCGCAGCTATGCTTCGGTGGGCGGCTGAGGCTGCTCACTGGTCCCGCTCCGGGGCAGTCCCTCCCGGCTGCTTGACACCAGTGTGTGGTTCTGTAGCTTACCGGGTTCCACAACAACCAACAAACTGGTGACACGATGACCCGATACTTGCCCCCACACCCTGCCGGACCAGGCCCAAACCGATCGCTGCGCAAGTGGGCATCAGCTATTGTTGCCTCGGTACTGCTGGCAGGTGTTGCTGTGCAGGCACAGGACCCCGATATTCTGACTGAATTTACCCTTGATGATAACAACGCCACAGTTGAGGTAATGAGCGTCAACCTTTCCAACCTGGGCATCAACAATTTCAGAGATATATTTGTAGATGGCGACCCTTTCACCACAGGCCCCACTGCCTTCGATTTCACCACCCAGTTTTTCACGCCCTCGGTGAGTGGCTCCTATGTTTTTGGGCAGACGGCCTCACCGGTCGACACCGTCCTGCTGGTCTACGAAGGCAGCTTCGATCCTTTGCAACCAGGTGACGGTCTGGCTAGTTACAACGACGATCATGGGAACCAGATTGGCGAGGTCTCGTCCTTTGGATCTGCAACTGGCTCAACTCTCGGCGACCTGCCTGTCACCATTGTAAGTTGCCATTCAACCAATACTCTTCCGGCCCGCTGCCCCATCGTGGAGATGGAGCTGGTGGCTGGCCAGCGCTACCAGGTTGTTGTCTCTACCTTCAGTTCCGGGACTGACCTGACCTTACCGCAGGACTTTTTCGTCTATGGGCCGGGTACCGTGCTCGTTGGAGCGCCCTCTGCGATCCCGCTCAACAATCCCTGGGCGCTGTCGCTGCTCGCCCTGCTGGTCTTGAGCCTGGGTTTGGCATACTCGCGGCGCGCGACCAGCGCAGTCTGATTGCCGCTGGTTGGCCATCCTCGCCAAAAAGGGCGTTGCAGTGGGGTGACCCTCTCTTTGTGCCCGAGATTTGCTCCGGGTGCTATGATTAGGGCAGTGGGATCAACGAGGAGACTTTCGTGGCCGGAGGTTTTGCCAAAGATGGTGCGGTCCAGGAGCAGATCGATGCCAGCCTGGAGGACGAGGTAAAGCGGGCACGCAGCCGGCTACCTCAGGGCGAGAGTGCGTTTAAATGTGAGGAATGCGGTACCGCAATCCCCGAGCCCCGCCGCAAGGCAATCCCGGGCATCAGGCGATGTGTGCCATGCCAGGAGAATATTGACCAGGATCAAGTACTTTACGCCGGCTATAACCGAAGAGGCAGCAAGGATAGTCAGCTCCGGTAGTCGCTCATGCCAATTAAACAAACCGAAATCACATTGCGTGCGCGCTCGCGCGGCTTTCATCTGGTTACCGACGAAGTAACAGCGGCGCTGCCCGATCTCGGCGCAACAGGAGCCGGACTGCTGCACGTATTTATCAAGCACACGTCCGCTTCCCTGACCATCAATGAAAACGCGGATGCCACCGTGCGCCATGATTTTGAAAGTCACTTCAATGAGATGGTGCCGCAGGATGCGCCCTATTATCGGCACACGCAGGAAGGTCCCGACGACATGCCGGCCCACCTCAAGGCGAGCCTGCTGGGAAGCAGTGTTTCCATACCCATTACCAACGGCCAGTTGAATATGGGCACCTGGCAAGGGATTTACCTCTGCGAACACCGGGACCACGGTGGCGCGCGGCGGCTGGTGCTGACGTTGAGTTATTAGGTCGTTGGCTTGCGCAAGCTTCCCCCAAATCACCTGGTGCAGGGCCAATCCCTCAACCAACGCCGCCTGGCCGAACGGGGCATAGGTTTTGGCGAGCTTTGGACCTGCTTAGTCGCACCCTCGCCCACCAGGGGTTCCTTCCCACTGATGGCGAAGCCGTGGTCCTGACATAAGCACAAGGAAATGTCAAAAAAACGTAAATTTCTGACATAAGACTTGTGTCCATGTTCTATCCTGACATATGATTCATGGTATATCAGAATAAGGCCAGTTTTTGACATATGAATATCGCAGACTTCAAGGCAGGCCGCTACGAAAATCGCTATGAGTACAAGGCGTTTCTGCCCGAGCCCGTCTCTCACGAATGGATCATCTCTGATCCTGAGCTGACGGATTTGCTGGGTCGTGCCGACCGTGCGTTGGGCGAGCTGAATGCCTTCAGTCAGCTGATCCCCGACATCGATTTTTTTATTCGCATGCACGTAGCGAAGGAGGCCACTCAGTCCAGTCGTATCGAGGGAACTCAGACCAATATCGAAGATGCCTTCAAGGATGCCGATGATCTGAAGCCGGAGGAGCGGGACGACTGGACGGAGGTCCAGAACTATATTCGGGCGATCAACTTCGCTATAGCGTCTTTAGCGACGCTGCCCCTGTCAACACGTTTGCTGCGTCAAACTCATGCCGAATTGATGCAAGGTGCGCGTGGTGAACACAAGCAGCCCGGCGAATTTCGCATCAGTCAGAACTGGATCGGTGTCAGCCTGAAAAATGCTGCTTTTGTGCCCCCTCACCATGATCACCTACCCGAGCTGATGAGTGATCTGGAGAAGTTTCTGCACGTCCAGGATTTTTTTGTGCACCCACTGATTCGCATCGCAATCGCACATTACCAATTTGAAACCATCCATCCCTTTTTGGATGGTAACGGCCGGCTAGGGCGATTGATGATTTCACTCTATCTGGCCTCCGAGGGGCTCTTGCACAAACCCGCGCTTTACCTATCGGACTATTTTGAACGCAACAAGACCGCTTATGTGGATCATTTGATGGCCGTTCGCCACGGTGACCACTTGCGCGAATGGCTGGTTTTCTTCCTGTTCGGTATAGAAGAAACCGCTCGCGCCTCGGCATCGGTGTTCCGCGCGGTTATCGACTTGAAGCAGCGTATTGAAAGGGACGTGTTGCCGCGCTTCAGTGCGCGCCGCCAGGACAGCGCCCACCACCTCATGCGGCACCTTTATGCACAGCCCGTTGTCGATGTGAAATGGGCGACTGATATTATTGGCGCATCGACAAATACGGCAGCATCGTTGATTGCCGACATGGTTTCATTTGAGGTGCTGGTCGAAGTCACCGGTCAGCGCCGCAATCGTCTCTTTGTATTCAAGGATTATTTAAACCTTTTTAGGTCACAACCTTGAGACAGCCACCTGTACTTTTGCAGACAATCGGGAGTGAGCAATGGCGGAACAAAAGCGGGTAGCACTTCTTATCGACTGTGATAACGTCAGTCACAACGCCATTGAGGGGGTTTTGGGGGAGCTCGCTGCCCACGGCATGGTCAATGTCCGCCACGCCCATGGCGACCTGATTCGCGCCACCGAATTGTTCGAGGTGGATATGCGAGGTACCGCCATGTTCATCAGGGATGCACGGAGGCAATCATCATGAAGCCGGTCCTGGCCTGGGTGGTGCCGGTTCTGCTTGTCACCGCCCTGTGTGTGGCTCCGGCGGCGGGCAGCGAACCGGCGGAGAAACTGTCGCGACTTGAGCAGCAGGTCATCGAGGCCGAACAGCGCTTCGCGGCGAGCATGGCCGCGCGGGATTTTGCCGCCTTCCAGTCCTTCCTGGCGGAGGAGGCGGTATTCTTTTCCGGGGCGACAGTGCTGCATGGCAAGGTCGCGGTCGCGCAAGAGTGGGGGACTTACTTCGAGGGCGAAAAGCCGCCCTTCTCGTGGTGCCCCGCCCGGGTAGTGGTGCTCGCCTCCGGGACGCTGGCCCACAGCAGCGGCCCGGTGCTGAATCCCGAGGGCGAGTGCGTGGCGACCTTCAATACCATCTGGCGCCGCCGCGGCGAGCAACGCTGGGAGGTGGTTTTTGACAAGGGCGAGCCGGGTTGCGCCGCTGGGTCCCGGTGTCTGGAACCACAGGCGAACCGATTTCCCTGACTCTTTTTTTGGCAGGCCCGGTCGCTTACAGAACCCCGACGCCATGCCCGCCCACCTGAAAGCGAGTCTGCTGGGAAGCAGTGTTTCCATACCCATTACCAACGGCCAGCTCAACATGGGTACCTGGCAAGGGATTTACCTCTGCGAACACCGGGACCACGGTGGTGCGCGGCGGTTGGTGCTGACATCGAGTTATTAGGGTTATTACCGCAGCCCCCGCTGGCGGCCAGTAAATTGGCAGCTTTCCCACTTTCGCCTGGTTGAGAGAGTGGAAGTGCTGGCTTGAGCTGTGCTCCCAAGTGGTGTGGAGATAATGTATGGTTAATTGCTAGGTTTCCCGGGGGAGCAAATGAGCAACACGTCCAGGCACAAACAGAAGCGGTCGGCGCAGAAATCACCCCGAGGCACGAAGGCGCCGCGGCGCTGGACCCTCGGCCACCTGATGTCAGCGTTTTTTATGGGCGTCGTGCTCGGTTTCCTCATCGGCTACGAGTCGGGTGATCGGGGTGATCCGGGCGAGCGGACCGACGGGTACGGCCGGTCGCCCGATGATCCGCACTACTCGCATGACCATCCGTGACGAGCAAGCCCTGACAGGCACCTGCTTCAGTAACCCGCCTGGGGCGCCGGGTTGGTATCGGTCTCCCCCGGCCGTTGCTGCAACACCCGTTGCATCCCCTGAACCAGAATCATCGTGTCCACCCCGATGCCGACAAAGTCCGCGCCCTGGGCGATATAGTTGTCCACCAGCTTGGGGTCCAGGCACAACAGGCCGGCGTATTTGCCCGCCGCCTTGATGCGTGACAGCGCGTCGGAGATGGCTGCCACGACGTCCGGGTGGCCGGCGTCGCCGATATGCCCCATGGAGGCGGACAGGTCGGAGGGGCCGATAAATACACCGTCCACCCCCTCCACGGCCAGGATCTCGTCCAGGTTGGTCATGGCGTCTGTGGTTTCCACCTGCACGATCAGGCAGATTTCCTCATTGGCCTTGTGCAAATAGTCGGGCACGCGATTCCAGCCGGCGGCGCGTGCCATGGAAGTGCCCAGCCCGCGCTTTCCTTCAGGCGGGTAGCGCAGGGCCGTTACCAGCGCCCGGGCCTGGGCGGCGCTGTCCACCATCGGGACCAGGAAACTCTGTACGCCGATGTCCAGCAGCTTCTTCAGCAGCGCCGGGCTGCCCTCTACCGGCCGCACGATGGGAGCCACGGAGTAGGGAGCCATGGCCTGCAAATGGCCCATGATGTCGCGCAGTTCGAAGGGGGCATGTTCGTGGTCGATCAGTAGCCAGTCGAAACCCGCGCCGGCGGCGATTTCCGCCACGCTGTTGTCCGGCAGGCCCAGCCACAGCCCGTACTGGGGCCGGCCGGTGGCCAGGGCGCGTTTGAATTTATTGATGGGCAGTTGCATGCGGTATCCCGGTTCTATTGGAAAGTGACGTTGATTTCACCGAACGGGCCGTAGTCCGCCCGGATGCGGTCCCCGGCACGCACTGCCACCGGGCGAGTGAAGGAGCCGGCCAGGATTACCTGGCCGGGTTCCAGGCCTATGCCCCAGGGGGCAAAGCGCTTGCACACCCAGCGGATGCCGTGAGCCGGGTGGCCCATCACGCCCGCCGCCAGGCCGGTCTCCTCGATCTCGCCGTTGAGGTAGAGCGCGGCACCGGCCCAGGGCAGGTCCACGCTGTTTGGGTCGATGCGGGACTCGCCCAGAATGATGCCGGCGTTGGCCGCGTTGTCGGCGATGGTGTCGAATACCTTGCGGGTGTAGCCGGTGTTCGGGTCGGTGCGATAGCTGCGGGCCGCGATCAGCTCCAGCGCGGGCACAACGTAGTCGGTGGCCGCCATCACCTGCTCCACGGTGACGTTCTCGCCGAACAGCGGTTGCCGCAATACAAAGGCGAATTCCACCTCGATGCGCGGGTCGGTGAAGTCACCCGCGCTGATGGTGCCGCCGTTGGGATAGAGCATGTGATCCAGCAGTACCCCGTAGTCGGGGGTGTCGATATTGACCGCCATCTGCATGGCCCGTGAGGTCAGGCCGATCTTGTAGCCTATGACCTTGTCGCCCGCGGCGATTTTTTGATCCACCCAATGCTTCTGCACGCGATAGGCGTCGCCCAGATCCATGTCGGGGTAGCTCAGGGTCAGGGCCGGGATTTGTACGCGCTGGCGCTCGGCCTCGTGCAGTTGTTCAGCGGCGTCGGCGATTTGCTGCTCGGTGAGCATGATCAGAGACTCTTCCTGTTGAATTTGACGTCCGGGTCCAGCTCGCGCATCTCGAAGGACACCGCCAGGGGCCGGCTGTCGAGCAGGGGCTGCAGGTGTTGGATCAGGGTGTCAAACAGCTGTTCGCCCACGGTCATGCGGGTGTCCAGGTCGCGGCCGTGGCCGACCTTCACGCTGAGATTGACGAAACCGTTGTCGGGGGAGCCGTCGCCCACGCGAAATTCCTCGCAACGCAGCGCGCGGCTGCGGATGCCGGCCAGTGGAAACACACCGCTGTCCGCGGCCACGCGGTGCATCTTTTGCATCAGTGCCGCCAGGTTCAGCTGCTCCGCCGGCAGGTTGGCGGAGTACTCATAAATGAAATGTGCCATCAGTTGACCTCCGGCAAGTCCACTATTCCCACGGTGCAGCCCACCGCGAAGATGGGGATAGGGCGGTAATAGTGCACCGTGGCCAGGGTGCCGGCGGTGGCGCCGGAGACCGCGATATAGGTGCGGATCTCGAAGCCGCCCTGGCCGGCCTCGAGGTAGGTGCGTTCGTCGCTGTAATCCAGCAGGCGCTCACGGTCGTTGCTGCTCCAGCGCTCCAGGAAATCCTGATCCCATGCCGCGTCGATCTTGCCGGAGTCGGGCGTGGCCGGCCAGTGGGAGATGCCCCCGGTACCGACAATGGCGATACGCTCGGGCACTGCGTCACAGGCCCTGCGCAGGGCCTCGCCAAAGGCCCAGGCCCGGTGCAGCGGGGTCAGGGGTGGCCCCTGGCAGTTGATGTTTACCGGAATGATGGGTAGGTCGTAGTGTGGCGTGAGGAAGTGCAGCGGGACCATGATGCCGTGGTCGCACTTCCACTCCTGGGCGTAGGCCAGGTCGATCTCCTGCATGGTGTGCTCAATGAGGCGCAGGGACAGGTCTGGATTGCCCGGGATATTCTGGCGCTCTATACCCAGCCACTTGGGATCCTCGATCGGGCCCTGGTAGTCCTCCGCCATGCCCATGCAGTAGGCCGGCATGTTGTTCATGAAGAAGTTGGCGAAGTGTTCCGCGGCGATGATTATCAGTGCATCGGGGCGCGAGGCCTCCAGTGCCCGGCGCATGTCATCCATCGCGGCATAAAAGGTGTCGGCATCATCGGCCTGGGCCATCGCCTTGCGGCCCGTAATGCCCGGGGCGTGGGAACACACGCCAGCGAATACCAGACTCATATTGCCCCCTTGCCGTCAGTGGTCGCATACAGGCCCGCGCGCACATTGCCGTGTTCCTCCAGGGCCGTGCGCATGGCCTGGATATAGTCTGGCCAGGCATAGCCGCACAGGGCGGCGTAGTGCATCAGCAGTTGCCCGTTCACGCCCATGATATACAGCATGCCGATATCCGGTTTCTTCAAGGTCGCCAGTTCCTCTTCATCCAGACGGTAGTGCTTGAGCACGCTGTCGGGGTCCTCCAGGTACTGTTGCTGCAGCTCCGGCTCGCGGTTCAGCTGGTACAACAGCTTTTGTACGTAGTACAGGCTCATGGCTAGCGTCCCAACACAGGTACTTTGTGAATGTCGTGGGCGATGCACACGTTCTTGGTTTCCATATAGAAATCAAAGCTGTAGTCGCCGCCGTCGCGGCCGATGCCGCTCATCTTCGCGCCGCCGAAGGGCGAGGGCAAGTTGCGGTTGTTCTCGGAGTTGACCCAGATCATTCCGGCCTCGACCCGGTTGGCCATGCGCAGGGCGCGGCCGGTATCGCCGGTCCAGATGTAGCCACTGAGTCCGTACTCGGTGTCATTGGCAATCTGCAGGGCCTCTTCCTCGGTGTCGAAGCTGATGGCGGTGAGCACCGGGCCGAAAATCTCCTCGCGGGCGACACGCATGTTGTTGTCGGCCTGAGTAAAGAGGGTGGGGCTGACATAGTTGCCGGGGCCCAGGTCTTGCCGCCGCGTGCCACCCACTGCCACCGTGGCGCCGTCCTCGCGGGCGATGTCCATGTAGCTCATTACCTTTTCGAAATGGCCGCTGTGTACCAGCGGGCCGACTTCCGTGGCCGGATCCAGCGGGTGACCCACCCGCAGCGCCTTGACGCGTTGCTCCAGGGCGGCGATGAAATGGTCGCGGATGCCGCTCTGGATCAGCAGGCGGCTGCTTGAGGTGCAGCGCTGACCATTGAGGCTGTAGATCATGAACACGACAGCGTCCAGGGCGCGCTCGAAGTGGGCGTCATCAAACACGATGACCGGATTCTTGCCGCCCAGCTCGAAGTGGACGCGCTTTAGCGTATCTGCCCCCTGGCGCATGATGTGGCTGCCGGTCGCGGACTCGCCCACCAGCGCCACGGCCTTGATCGCGGGGTGCTCGGTCAGGGCCTTGCCCGCGGTCTCACCAAAGCCATTTACGGTATTCCACACCCCTGGAGGGATGCCTGCCTGCAGGCTGATTTCCGCCAGCAGCATCGCAGACAGCGGACTCAACTCGGCGGGTTTGTGCACCACGGTGCAGCCCGCTGCCAGCGCCGGGGCGATCTTCCAGGTGGCCAGCATGAACGGGGTGTTCCAGGGGGTGATGACAGCGACCGGACCCAGGGGGCTGCGGATGGTGTAATTGGTGTGCTGTTCCTGATGCAGTGCCAGGCCGTTGCGCGCTTCCGGCGCCTTGTCGGCGAAAAACCGGAAGTTGGCGGCACCGCGCTGGGCGGCCTGCTGCATGAAGCGAATCGGTTGGCCGCAGTCCATGCTCTCCACCAGGGCGATCTCCTCTGCGCGCTCGACAATCAGGTCGGCGAAGTGGTGCAGCAGCTTCTTGCGCTCGGCGCCCGGCATGTCGCGCCAGGCGGGGAAGGCGTCCCGGGCGGCCTCGCAGGCGGCGTTGACGTCGTCGGCGGTGCCTGCGACCACCTGGCCCAGGGAGCTGTTGTCACTCGGCGTGAGGTTGCTGAACGTCTCCGCGCCCGGTGGCACCCGCATCTCCCCGTTGAGGTAGTGCCCGGTCACCTGGTCGTGAAAGCGCTGCAGGTAGCCCTCGGCAGCGGATTTGTTGCCTTCAAAGTCGGCCATGATGGAGCCTCGCTGGCTGAGTAATAGTAGCGGTATCGCGGAAATAAATGTAACATGTTAAGTAGTTAGGGGCAAGTAAAGGCCCGTCGAGGCCTCCAGGTCTGGATATTCATCGGGTAATATTCATTGCTTCGCCAGCTTCGCGAAAAGATCTGGCAAAAAATGGTTAACTGGTTAAATATAATTGAGGTGTCAATATGCGATTTCTGACGTGCAGCCTGGGCGGCTGCGAGACCTGGGGAGTGGCCGCGAACGGCGGTGTCATCGACCTGGGGGCGCGCTTCGGTGGCGATCTGCACCAGGTGCTGCGCGAAGGGCAGCTGGCCCGAATGATGGAAGCGGCCGCAACGCTGGATCCCGATGCCAGCCTGGACGAGATCGTCTACCTGCCACCGGTGCGCACACCGGAGAAGATCGCCTGTATCGGCGTCAACTACGCCAACCGCAACGCGGAATACAGGGACGATAGTGCCGACCCGGAGTGGCCCAGCCTGTTCATGCGCACGCCGGACTCTTTCACCGGCCACGGCCAGCCCCTGTGGCGTCCGCCAGAGTCCGCGCAGCTCGACTACGAAGGCGAAATCGTGATCGTAGTGGGCAAGACCGGCCATCGCATCCCCGAAGATCAGGCGATCGGGTACATTGCCGGCCTGACGCTGATGAACGAGGGCACCCTGCGCGACTGGGTCCGGCATGCCAAGTTCAACGTGACCCAGGGCAAGAACTTCGTCCACTCCGGCAGTATCGGCCCGTGGCTGGTAACGGCCGACGAGTTCGCCGGCTACGGGGATTTGACGGTGACCACGCGCGTCAATGGCGAGCAGCGCCAGCACGATACCACAGCCAACCTGATGTTTCCGTTCAGCTTTCTGATCAGCTACCTGTCGCGCTTTTTCATCCTCAAGCCCGGTGACTTGATCTCCACCGGTACTCCCTGGGGCCGGCGCCCGCTTCGACCCGCCCCGCTACCTCGCACCGGGAGATGAAGTGGAAGTGGAGTCACCCGGCATCGGTTTATTGCACAATGGCGTGATCGACGACCCGACGGTATAGGTACCCCATGAGACAGTTTGATCGTTCCCTGCCCATGGCCCTGCTCAAGGCCCGGGAGGCGGTGATGAGGAAGTTCACGCCACATTTGCGCGAGCACGGTCTTTCCGCCCAGCAGTGGCGGGTGCTCCGCGCCCTGGTGGAATCCGGAACCCTGGACGCCACCGAAATCGCAGAACGCTGCGCCCTGCTGATGCCCAGTCTGTCACGGATCGTGCAGAACCTGGAAAAGCGGGGGCTGATTGTCCGGGTCGCCAAGCGGGCCGATCTGCGTCGCAGCCTGGTTTCCCTTACGCCCCAGGGGACAGCGCTGTTCGAGAAGATCGCGCCCCAGTCGGAGGAGCGCTACCGCTATATCACAGAAAAATTCGGCTACGGCAAACTGGAGCTGTTGTACGAGTTGCTGGACGAGTTGGTGGAAAAGCTGGAGGACGACAGCACCGCTTGACCCCAGTGCCCTGAACCGAACTTTCGATTCAGGACACTGGACTCTGCCGTGAGCTTCGGTACCCACCGCGCTCCGAGCCCGCCCCTGCGTTGGCCCATTGGTGGCTCTGTTGGCGAGGCTTTGTCCGGCCCCAGGTCAACGCGTCAGCGTGCAGCCCAGGCACAGCGCGAACAGCTCGTTGAGGCTGCTGATCTGCAGTTTGGCGAAGGCGCGCTTGCGCAGGGTCTCCACGGTGGAGGTTTTTACGCCCAGGTCGAGGCCGATGCCGGCATTGGTCATCCCCAGTAGCGCGCGGGCGCAGACCTGGGATTCGCGCGCGCTGAGACTGCCGCCAAGGCGCTGCAGGATCCCCTCCAGAGTGCCCGCTTCAGGCAGGGTGGCGGCCTGCCATCCCTGCGGCGGCAGCAGCGCGAAGTGGTGGAAAAGCAGGGCCTTGAGCAGTCGTGCCAGGGCGCTGAAGCGATCGATATCCAGCGCGGAAAACTCGCCACTGGCCCGATCCCGGTAGAAGTTGATGACCAGCCAGCGGGCGCCGTCGCGGGCGAGAATGGACAGGCGGTCGATAAGCCCGAAGTTGTCATAGATCTCGCTGCGATACAGGGCGTCGGATATGTCGGCGGCGCGCAGGCGAATTACCAGGGCAGCGTCCTCGCGGGAGCTGCCGCTGCGCACCAGCTCGGTATTGGGATCGTGGCGATAAAACAGGGATTGTTCATAGGCGCGGCCGGCCCTCGCCGCCAGTGGTTCAGCGCTGCGGCTTTGCGCTGCGATCAGCCGGGGCACCAGTCGCGGATCGAACAGAAACACGGACATATGGTCAACGACCAGTTCCCGGTAAACAAAATCCAGCACCGTACCGGTGAATTCGGGGGCGTCCAGTTGCTCGATCAATTCACTGACGCCATCGAACAAGATCTTGACCTCCGGGCCGCCTGTACCTGATTCAGGGGACAGACGAGCGCTGCACCCTGGCCTATTCTGTTTATAATCAATATTGGGAGATAACAATGATAAGTCAGAAGCAAATTGAAGAATACCAGGCCAATGGCGCCATTTGCATTCGCGGTGCAGTGCAGCCGGCCATGGTCCAAACCATGCTGGAGCAACTTGACAGGCACCGTGCCAGCGGCGGTGATCCGGCCACGGCAGAGACCAGGGAGCTGGCCTTCAGCGACCGCTATCTATACCGCAATCACGCCTGGATGCGGGATTTCATCTTCCGCGCCGGGATTGCGGAAATCGCCGGCCGACTTATGGTCTCCCGCACGGCCCGCGTCTATTTTGACCATGTTTTCATGCGCGATGGCGGTACCTCGGCCACCACCCCCTGGCATCAGGACCGGCCCTACTGGCCCTTCCGTGGGCGCCAGATCGCCTCGGTGTGGGTGGCCCTGACTCCCTCCGATGACAACTCCAGTGCAGTGCACTTCGTGCGGGGCTCCCACCGGTGGGAAAAAGTCTACAAGCCCCAGGCCTTCGGCACCAAGGCCGTCTGGGCCAGCGATGCCATCGGGGAAGAAATACCGGACTTCTGGCAGGACCGGCAGGGCCACGAACTGCTCAGCTGGGCGACGGAGCCTGGCGACGTGGTGGTATTCGGCGGGGACATCCTGCATGCGGCGGGGCGCAACGCGGCGCGCGACCGGCGCCGGGCGGCGCTGTCGATCCGCTACCTGGGTGACGACGTGAGCTGGGACCCACGGTCGGGCACTGACCCGATCATCACCCAGGATGATGTGAAGATCCGGCCCGGCGAGCTGGCCAGTGGAGACGAAAATGCGTTTCCGCTGGCGTGGCAGCTGCAGGACGGTCCGGCTTGATCAAGTGAATGCGGGCATCGGCACCCTCAGCTTGTGCCGCCGCGGACGTGGGGAAGGGATTGCTCCCTGAACCACAGGTTACAGGCCCATTTCTCCCCCTCCGTCACCGGTGCGCCGCCATGCAGGCTGTCGGGATGGCGCTGGTTGGTGCCGGGAAACACATTGTGAAACAGTACCAGGCGGCCCTGGCGGGCGGGGATCTCCAGCCCGATTTTGGGGAACACGGTGCCGCCCCCCGCGGTAACCGTATTGAGGTATAGCAGGCAGGTCGCCAGGCGCTGGCCGCCGCGGGCCATGCAGCGCTGGCCACGCTCGGTGCCGGCGTCCCAGGCATCGTAGTGGGGTGCGTACTGCTGGCCGGGACCGTAGTGGATCACCTGCAGGGATTCAGCGCGTTCCAGCGGAATACCGACCAGTGCGCTGATGCGCCGACACAGAGACAGCACCGGCGGGCTGGCGTCGTGCCTGACCCAGCAGTTGCGACCGCTGCGGCCGGCACTGGCGATGCCCTGCCTGGCGTCGCTGACCAGCGCCTGTTGCAGGCGGGGCGTGGCGATGGCCAGCAGACTGGCCACTTCCTCCTCGCTGGCGAAGTCGTCGATCTGCTGGACCAGCGGCAGCTGGTGGAGAAGTCTGCCGGTGGCAAAGCTGTGGCTGGCGGCGGGTTCCATGGTCGTGACAAAGCGCCTCAGAACACGCCGCGCAGGCCCAGGGTGACCACATTTGCACTGGTGTCAGACAGGCCGACCGTGCTGTTGTACTGGACGAAACCGAACAGGCCATTGGCAAACTGCGCGGACAGACCCAGGGTCAGTTCGAAGAAATTCTCGTCGGGGTCGTCGGTGGGGGTGCGGAAGCTGATGGTGCTGCCCGGCTGGGCAAAGGCGTAGCTGTATTCCAGCGCCTGCGATTCATTGTCGAACTCGTGGCGCCATTCAACTCCCGCATAGGGCTGCAGCACACCAAAGCCGGTGCTGGTGGCGTGGCGCAGCATCACGCCGACGATTGACTGCACGGATTGCGTATCCTGGTCGCTGTAGCGCAGAGCCAGGCCGCCGCTCGCGTTTGCCTCGCGCTCTTCGAAGCCGTCGATATCGATATCCAGGTAGTCCATGCCCGCGTACAGGTCCAGCGTGGTCGCGCCGCTGCCGAAGATTCTGCCGCCGGTGAGCTGGCCACCCAGCTGGCTGCTGTCGGTACTGCCGTCGAAGCGTCGGTCCAAAGTGAGGCCTGCGCCTGTGCCGGTGGCCTCGGGCGCGGCGGCGATAGAGGTCAGCCGCACGAGATCGAAGTCATTGCGACCGTAGCTGAGAATGCCGTTCAGATAATAGTCTTCCAGGCCGTAGACAAAGAAGCCGGACAAGCTGTAGCCATCGCTTTCTATCTTGCCGCCGGCGGAGCTGCTCACCAGGGCACCGGCCGGGTCGCGGTCCAGGTCCACGTCATAGCTCGCGTAGCCCAGGGCAAGCCCCAGCGCCAGGCCGTTGTCGAAGGCGTAGTCGGCACCCAGGGTCAGGCCGTAGGAATCGAAATCGTAGCCGCTTTCATTGCTGGTCTGGTCGCGGTCGCCCCAGCCAATGGCCGCATTGCCGAACCAGGCCCAGCCGGTATCGGCGTCGCGGTCAGCGCTCGCACCGGTGCCTCCGGCGGGCGCGCCCGCGTTTGCTGCCAGCCCCTCAGCCAGGTCCATGCCGTTGAAGTTGAAGGCCACCGGGGACAGGGTGCTGCGGGCACCGCGGCGAATCGCATCCATGCGCACTCCGAGGTTGGTGAACTGGCGGTTGGTACTCTCGGTGGCCAGCCGGGTCTGGCTGGAGACTTCCTCTCCGGAGAACTGGCGGATGGCGTCGAAAACATCATCGGGGCTGGAATAGCCATAGCCGTTGGGCGGTGTGGTACCGGTCAGGCCCAGGACGGTGCCGGACATTTCGCGACAGCGATTGAACAGGTCCTGTCGTTCCGCTGTTTGCGGGCCGGCGGCCCCCAGTTCCAGGCAGGTGGCCCGAATGGCGTTGCCGGCATCGACAATAAACTGTGATGCTCCCTGGTTCTCGAGAATCTGACCAACATCGGTGGCCTCCAGCCGCTGCGCCTGCGTCAGCGTCGCCGAACCGAGCAACAGCAGGCCGACCACCCCACCCCTGATTTTCTTCTGCATCCCTCTTCCCCTCGTGATTGCGCCCCGGCAGGGGCCGTCGACTGATAGTTATTCTGGTCCTGTGCCGCCGGTGCGGGAACTGACAGCGGGACGGTTTAACCTGGAAAGTGTAGCCCAGCCTGTTCCGGGCGCAAACACTATTGCCGGCCTGATCGCAAGTAACCATGGCGGGGCGGCCCGGCCCGGCCCGCTTTTCATCCCCGGTCCACTGGAGTAACCTGTGGTCAGGCTTATAATGGTGAGGTACACGCCAGCCGGGTCAACATCGCGAGGCCACTAGCCGTGGATACGACTTACGGGGTGACGCTGCAGGGGGATGATACTGCCGAGGCGCCCCCGGTGTACAGCAAGCCCCAGCCCGCCCCTGCTCCCGGCATGGTGCTGCGGGGTCGTTTTGTCCTGGAGCAAATGCTCGGCTCCGGCGGCATGAGCAAAGTGTTCCTTGCCCTGGACCGCGAGCTGGAGGATTCCAACCCCTATGTCGCCATCAAGGTGCTGGGCGACACGTTCAAGGATCACCCGCAGGCGCTGACTTCGCTGCGCCGCGAGGTGAACAATTCCCGCCAGCTCAACCACCCCAATATTGTCGGCGTCTACCACTTTGACCGCGACGGCGACATTGTCTTCATGGTGATGGAGTACATGCGCGGCCAACCGCTGGACGAGTTCCTGCGCAAGCACCCGGAGGGCCTGCCCTGGGACGAGGCATGGCACATCATCCACGGCTGCGGCGAGGCGCTGGGCTATATGCACCAGCACGGTGTCATTCACTCGGATTTCAAGCCTGGCAATGTATTCCTGACCGAGAACAACGAGATCAAGGTGCTGGACCTGGGTATCGCCCGCACCCTGGACGAGACACTCGCAACACAGAACACCACCCGGTTTGAGGCCGAGGCGCTGATGGCACTGACGCCGCAATACGCCAGCTGCGAGATGTTCGAGGGACAGCCGCCGGACCGGCGCGATGATATCTATGCGCTGGGCTGCGTGGCCTACCAACTGCTGACCGGCAGGCATCCCTTTGATGGCGCCCGGGCGATCGATGCCCGCAGCAACGGCCTGGTGCCGATGCGTCCCGCCGGCCTGCGCAACAGGCAGTGGCAGGCTCTTCTGCAAACCCTGGCGCACCGGCGCCGCGAGCGTACCACTACCGCTGCCGGGTTCCTCGATGCGTTCGGCCCTGTGTTGCGCGGCAAGAACGCGGCGCCCTGGATCGCGGTGTCGGTACTGATGCTGGTAGTGGTGCTGGCCACGGGGGGCTGGCAAATGTACCGGGGGTCGCCGGAGCAGCGATTTATCGACGAGCTGCTGGTGCAGTACCGCGACCTGGGAAATTCCGGGACTGGAGATCAGCAGCTGGGGCTGTGGCTGGAACAGGGCGCGCAGAATGTCGCCCTGGCTACCGCTGCCTACGCCAGCGAGGAGTTCGATCGCGGCAATTATTTTCTGCATGGCGGCACCAGCTCGGCGCACTGGGTTTACGATCTGGTATTGCGGCAGGCTCCGGATGAGGCCAGCAAGCGCGAAGCGGCCCAGGGGATGCTGGAGTTGGCTGCCGCCTATGAGTTCCCGGTCCAGCGTCTGCTGGAACTGGAGCGCGAGCGTGAGGCGCTGGAGCTCGCCTGCCGGGGCCTTTCCGTCAACAAACATAATCGCGGGCTGCGTGAGCTGCTGTCAACATTGTTGGACAGGGTGGCCAATCCCGGCAACCTCAGTGCCTGCAAGGCGCTGCCCGGGAACCTGCTGCGCTGAGCAGTGCCCGAGCACTCACACAACCCGCGTCAGGATCCGGAGGGGGACGAATACCATGAAGCACCTGCAGCTGTATCTGATGACAACCCTGCTCATCTGCACCGCCACCAGTCTCGCCCAGGCACCCGTGGTCGACACCCCGGAGCGCGACAGTGCCGAGTTCAAGGAGTTCGAAGTGGTGCCCTGCCTGTTGCCACCGCGGGTACGCCGGCTGGGCGGCCTGGTCTATCCCGAGCGCCGGCAACTGGTGCAGACCACGGCCAAGGCCTGTGAGTTGCGCGGGGGTGAATACACGGTCTATGACCGGGCGACCCCGGAGTCTTCTATGGCCTTCTTTCTGCCGCTGGCCGAGGAGGGCGACCCCGTCGCCCAGACCCAGCTGGGTGAGGTCTATCAGTATTTGTTTGCCGAGCCGCGCTATGCAGAGGCCCTGAGCTGGTACCAGCGGGCGGCGGAACAGGGTCATGTGACCGCGTTGCGCCGGCTGGCCCATCTGCATGAAAACGGGCTGGGAGTGGAACGCGACACGCTGCTGGCCACCAACCTGTGGCGTCAGGCGACTGGCCTGGCGGATGACCTGGTACTGGCTTCCAGCCTGGACGCGGCCAGAACCGAGGCCGAGCAGCGGGTGGCGCAACTGACCGGCCAGCTACAGCAGCGCAATGCCGAAGCCGACGCGCTGCGGCTGGAGCTGGCCCAGGCCCGCGCCGGCATGGCCGGGCGGCGCGATCAACTGCGGCAGGCACAACGAGAGCTGCAGGCACTGCAGCAGCAATTGGCCGCCGCGCGCAGCGAGCAGAGCAGCAGCGCTCCGGGACGGGTGACGGCGCTGGAGCGGGAGTTGCGGGAGCGCCAGCAGACCATTGATGACCAGCAATTCCAGCTGGACAGCTTGGAGGCCACGCTGGACGCACAGCAGGCAAAGCTGCTGGCCAGTGTGCGACAGGTGGAGTTGGAAAACCGCCGCCTGCAGAGCGAACTGGAGCGGGTGTCGGCCATGTCCGAGCTGGAGCTGGCCGAGGCGCGCGAGGCCCTGGCAACGCGTGACCGGGAAATCAACCGCCTGCGTGAGGAGCAGGCCGCGATGGCGACCGAACTGGAGCAGCGGGAGCTGTCCCTGGCGGCGCTGGACCAGCAGCTGGCCCGGCTGCACGATGCCGCCGACAGCGGTGCCCGGGAACAGGCCCGGCAGTTGGAGGCTGAACGCCAGCGCCAGGCCCGGTTACTGGAGGACAGCCGCCGGCAGATCGGCACGCTGAGCAGCGAGCTGGCCGGGATAGAGACAGAGGCTGACAGTTTGCGCGTGCAACTGGACGTGGCGCTCAACGAGAAACAGCAGGCGGAGGCCAAACTGGCCCAGACCGAGTCGGCGCTGGTAACCCTGCGCCAGCAGGCAGCTGCTGCGGAGCAGGATCTGGCAGCCCTGCACAGCGAGCTCGATGCGACCCGCGCCGAGCGCGACCAGCTCAATGCCGCCATCGCCGCCGCCAGCGCTGACGAGACCGGGCGCAGCGCCGAACTCCAGCGTTTGCGCGAGGCCCTTGCGGCCAGGGATGCCGAGCTGGCCAGGCAGCAGGCGGCAATCGCCGAGGTCGATGCCCGGGCCCGCCGCTACCGCCAGGAAGTGGCGGAGCTGCGCGAACAGTGGAACCTGCAGGTGGCTACTCGCAGTGTGATGGAGCCGTTGCCGGATACCTCGCGGCTGCGTATCCCCAAAGATATCAAGGTGGGCAGGTATCATGCGCTGGTCATCGGCAACAACAACTACCAGCATCTGCGCAAGCTGAGTTTTGCCCACAACGATGCCCGGGCGGTGCACGAGGTCCTGACCCAGCGCTACCGCTTTGAATCCGAGCTGTTGCTTGATGCGACCCGCGGCGACATCTTCCGCCGGGTCGATGCGCTGAAGGAATCGCTGCAACCGCAGGACTCTCTGCTGATCTACTACGCCGGGCACGGCGCCGAGGATGGCTCCGACAGCTACTGGATGGGGGTCGACGCCGTTTCGGCCTCTCCCGGCGCACAGGAAATGTACGGTGTCTCCAGCAGTGCCCTGGCCCGCTGGCTGGCGCTGCTGCCCGCCCATCACGTGCTGGTGATCGCGGACTCCTGCTATTCCGGCCGCGGCATCGTTACCTCCGGTGGCATAAAGCTGCGCGAGGAGGAAATCCAGAAGAACCTCAAGTTCTACCTGCAGAATCGGGCCCGCACGGTGTTGACCTCGGGCGGTGTGGTGCCGGTACCGGACGGGGGAGCGGGCGATCATTCGGTCTTTACCAGGGCCTGGTGGGGCTGCTGAACCAGAACCAGGGGGTGCTGTTCGACAATGACCTGTATGCCCATCTCAAGGAGCGGGTGCGCTATGGCACCGATGCCAACGTGACGGTGCCGGAGCCGATCTTTGGCCGCATCGAGATCAACGACGGCCACGGCTCGGGCCAGTTCGCCTTCTTGCACCCCAATCTCACCGGCCGGCGCTAGGGCGCCGCCAGATTGGTCAGAAGTGCCTGAAAGGTGAGCGGAACTTTGACTCACTCCGGCGTCAGGTCGGCGTCCTGGGAGGGTGCTTTCGAGACCGTTTGCAGCATGGATGCTGCAACCGAGCCCCCATGGACGGGTTTACGGCGTGTCTCGAAAGCACCCTCCCAGGATGCCGACCGAGCTACGAAGTCCAAAAATCCTGAAGTAAGGGCCATTCGTCTTAAAGGAGATTTTGGCGGGGTCAGCCAGCAGTTACAGCAATACCTTGGCCGGCGCGCCGGCGACCTCGCGTACCAGTTTCGGCAGCAGGTAGCCGGGCAGCCGCGCTGCGATTTCCCGATGTAGTTCGCGCGCACGGGCTTCACTGACGTCGAAATGCGCCGCACCGGCCACCTTGTCCAGCAAATGCAGGTAGTAGGGTAGTGCGCCGGCCTCGAACAGGCGCTCGCTGAGCGCGATCAGGGCTGCCGCGGTGTCGTTGATGCCGGCCAGCAGGACCGACTGGTTGAGCAGCGTGATGCCGGCGCCGCGTATCCGGGCAAAGGCCTGCGCTACCTGGGGGTCAATTTCATTGGCGTGGTTGCTGTGCACCACCATGACAGTCTGCAGCCGGCTGCTGCTAAGCGTCTCCAGCAATTGTGCAGTCACCCGCTCCGGTATCACGATGGGCAGGCGGGTGTGTACCCGCAGCCGCCGCAGCTGGGGAATGTCTGCCAGCGCCTGCACCAGCTCGCGCAGCGGCTCGTCGCCGGCCACCAGCGGGTCGCCACCGCTGAAGATCACTTCGCTGATACTGCGGTCGGCGGCGATGGCGGCGAGGGCTGCGGGCCATTCGGCGCGGCTGTTCTGGTTGTCGGCGTAGGGGAAATGGCGGCGGAAGCAGTAGCGGCAGTGGATGGCGCAGCTGCCGGTTACCAGCAACAGCACGCGGCCGTGATATTTGTGAATAATGCCCGGTTGCGGGTTGGCGGCGCCGGTCTCGCCGGTCGGGTCGGAGCTGAATCCCGGCGCTGTCAGTAGCTCTTGTTGGCTGGCCAGCACCTGCAGCAATAGTGGGTCTTGCGGATCCCCGGGCTGCATCCGGCGGGCAAAGGCGCGCGGCAGCCGCAGCGGGAAGTCGCGCGCTGCCTGTTCGCTCCAGCCGAGCTGGTCGGCGCTCAGTTGCAGCAGCTCGAACAGCGCGGCGGGCGAGGTGATCAGGTCGCGCATCGCGGCGCGCCAGTCGCTGGGGGCGGGCGCCGGATGGCAGGCGATGAGAGCGGACATGGTTACTACTCGTTTACTCACTGGGCCAAGGCTGGCGATCGCTGCCAGCAAATTCTAGGATATCATGCTCTGTAAGCAATGGGATGGACTCCTCCTCACCCTACCAATTCGGCGTCGTTGCGCCAGAATGGTAGGTGGCAACCAACCATTCAGAGGATGAGGAAAGGTCTGACTGTAGGGCACCCGGGAAGCGCGCCAGCAAATCACCCAGGTAAGCCTGCGGGTCCAGACCGTTGATTTTCGCCGACTGGCCATCACGTTCGCACCGCGCAGGCCACTACGCAAGGAACCCGCGAACAGCCAGTTGTTTCCAATGGTCAGGACCGGACCTGGTTGTCCTCCCAGTTGGGTTATCCATGGATAGATTACCACCGTCCAGGTAATGGACCAGGGCCGCCCACCATTTCATGAATTGATGGCCTTCGCAGCCCGTGCTCCACTCGTCAGCTGTGATCGCTGACCCGCGAGCCAGTCGAGCAGGTGCGCAACAATGGGTCGGGCCTGGGTGTCATGTCACGCAACCGCTGTCTCTCGTCTGGCGGGCAGGTCATTGGCCTCTCGCTCACTGTCATAGAGCGTGCCGATATAAATTAACGCTTTCTCGGCGATGGGGCTTTGGCTGCGCCCGATCAGCTCGTGGAATTTGCGTCGGGCCCGTGCCCAGCAACCCACTCAATCAGAGAATCCCTAATCCATAAACCAGTGTTTTAGTCCAGATCACTGGCGCTGTGACGCTCGGCCAAGTTAGTATCTTCATCGCCCCAAGTGCGATTGACGCGTCGACCTCGTTGCACCGCTGGACGTTCGCTGATTTCCTTGGCCCAGCGTTGTACATTGGTGTATGAGCCCACGTCCAGAAAAGCAGCTGCATCGTAAAGCCTGCCCTCCGCCAAGGCGCCATACCAAGCATAATTGGCTATGTCAGCGATATTGTACTCTTCGCCACAAAGATAGCGGCGTGAGGCCAGGTTGCGATCCAGGACATCAAGCTGACGTTTTACCTCCATGGCATAACGGTAGATGGGGTACTCGAATTTTTCCGGCGCATAAGCGTAGAAGTGGCCAAAGCCGCCCCCTAAAAAGGGGGCACTGCCCATCTGCCAGAACAGCCATGACATGCATTCTGCTCTTTCAGCGGGTGTGGTAGGCAGGAATGCCTCAAATTTTTCTGCTAAATAGACGAGAATCGCACCGGATTCAAATACTCTGATGGGCGGTGTTGTACTCTTGTCCATGAGTGCAGGTATTTTGGAATTTGGATTCAACTGGGTGAATCCACTACCAAACTGGGCGCCCTCTAGTAGGTCGATTAACCAGGCATCGTATTCGGCACCCGTTTTACCCAGAGCCAGAAGTTCTTCAAGCAGCACGGTGACTTTTACGCCGTTCGGTGTCGCTATTGAGTATAGTTGTAGCGGGTGCTTGCCGACGGGAAGTTCTTTCTCATGCGTCGCTCCAGCCACCGGTCGATTGATGTGGGCAAATTTCCCGCCGTTTTCCCGGTCCCAGGTCCATACTTTTGGGGGGGTATATCTGTCTATTTTACTCATTGGGTTTTGGCCTCCATTGCTCGAAGCGCTGTCGGCACTTCGAGACGGGTTGTACGGACACTGCGTGACGTGCCGCAATCTCACGGCTTGGTAACTCCTCAGCGCAAGCCAGGGCAAGCTGCACCCTCTCTTTCTCTGCAGCCGACAGGGTTCGTGGGCGCAACCAACCGGGCAACTCAGAGCGCTCTTCCACAGACAACTCAAGCTTGATCCGCTTATGTCCATCCATCACGGCCTCACCTCCCAATGGTTGACTTGATGGCAGACGATCACCCATTAATTGAACGAACTTTTGGTAAGCGACACTCGGAGTCAATGACGAGATCTGGGCGGACCGATGCCCAATGGGCACGTGCGTCCATAATATGCGCCTTCATCGCGATCTCGGCCTCCATAGAGTCCCTTGAAGTGATCGCCTTTGCTAGCTGGCGGTGTTGACGAAAACTCCTGCGGAGGTCCTCTATGGAGTAATTCTTGAAGGTCCTGTGAGCGGGCACTTGGGATAGCCGGTGGATGGACTCGGCAAGGACGCTGTTCCGGGCTGCTTCGACCACGAGGTCGTGGAACGAGTTGTTCAACTCAGATACACGTTCAACCACGGGAATTTCGCCCCGCTCAAGCAACTCGTCCATGCTGTCGCAGACCGCATGTAGGGAACGCAGGGTCTCCTCCGTTGCGCGATGGGCGGCCATTGACGCAGCGAGACCCTCCAGAGTCGCTCGCACCGTGTATGCGTCGAAAACGCGTACGTCGCTCCAAATTGCGACGGTCACGCCCTTGTTCGGTTCAGAATCGAGAAAACCCTCGGCGGTGAGAAGCTTGAGAGCCTCGCGTACCGGAGTGCGGCTCAATGCCAAGAGTGCGCTCATATCTCCCTCGCGGACTCTAGAACCCTGAGGAAGGCGTCCATCCAGGATTTGTTCACGGATCCGTGTGTAGGCGCGCAGCGTTGCTGTCATGCCGGTCATAGTCTGCGCTCCAAATCCTGTCTAGGTGGAAAGAGGCTGGCCTTCGGAAGCAGGCTATCGATCACGCGATCACGCTTCTGGGGTGGCCGACGGAAGTTGCCCCGATCCGCGTAAGGCCGGCCTCGGCGGCTCGTGGTATCATCTCGACCTTTACGTTGGTCGAGAGTACCTGAGAGGGGTCCTGAATCCCGACCTTGGCTAAAAACCTCAACGATCTCGACCTTCCTCGGTTCATCCATGGGCATGTCCCCGCCGAATTTGTATGTATCTCCCACTGATTGCATGCGAGAGATCTCAATATGCACGTGAAAAATCAAAATTCTACCGAAATATCCATCATTGTACACAATTAATGCAAGTTGAAGATGTAAAAAATTTAACACTGAGAATCCCGCCCCACTGGATGAAGTGCGGATCCTGGAACTGGGCCAGCTTGTCCCTGGTCCGTACTGCGGACAGGTCTTCGCAGGCTCTGGGGCCCACGTGGTCAAAGTCGAAGTCCCGGCGTCGCGACACGATGTACGAATGGGCGTCCGCTTTGATGGTCGCTCGCTGCTGTGGAGCGTCATCGCTCGCGGCAAAGACGGGTGATTGTTCTACCTGTACCCAGACGCTATTTGGGGCCCATCCCTATCTCCAATATACGCTTGCGTAGAACATTCTTCTGTATCTTGCCGGTGGAGGTCTTGGGCAGGTCGGAAAAAATAATTCTGCGTGGGACCTTGTAGCCCGCCACACGTTGGCGAACGTGAGCGGCAATGTCGTCGGCAAGGTCCTCCGGACTGGCATCGACACTTGTCCGGGCGGTCACATAGGCGACGACGATCTCGCCCCACTTCTCGTCCGCCATGCCGACGACGGCAGACTCGATCACAGAAGGGTGGGAGTCGAGGGCCTGCTCGACTTCGACTGAGGCGACGTTCTCACCGCCGCTGATGATGATGTCCTTGCTCCGGTCGCGCAGTTCGACGTAGCCGTCGGGGTGCATGACGCCGAGGTCACCGGTGAGGAAGCAGCCGTTGCGGGTAACGGCCCGGGTCGCCTCCTCGTCTTTATAATAGCCGAGCATGACCAGGTTGCCGGACGCTGCTATCTCGCCGACGGACTGTCCGTCGGGGGGCACGCTGTTGCCATCCGTATCAAGTACCTTCAACGGTCGGTTGACGATGTTGCTAGTACCCTGCCTGGCCCGCAGCCTTGTGCCGGTCTCCAGGGGAAGGTCGTCCCATTGTGGCTGCCATTCATTGATCACTGAGGGTCCGAAAGTTTCGGTCAGTCCGTAGAGGTGGGTGACGTGCAGGCCGAGGGCGTCCACCCGCGCTAGCAATGCAGGTGAGGGCGGTGCGCCGCCGATGTACACGTCAACCCGGCCGGGCAGCACGCTCGCCGACGGTTCCTCTGCAATCATCGTCAGGACGGTGGGTGCTCCGCAGAAGTGCGTGACGCCCTCTTCGCGCAGCATCCGCCAGATACCACTTGGGCTGATGGCACGTAGGCACAGGTTGGTCCCTCCGCCGGCGATAACCGCCCAGGTGAAGCACCAGCCGTTGCAGTGGAACATCGGCAGCGTCCATAGGTAGGTCGAGCCAGTATCGAGGCGTGTATGGTGGGCCATCGCGAGCGCTCCGAGATAGGCGCCGCGGTGGTGGAGCATTACGCCCTTTGGAGGTCCGGTGGTGCCGGATGTATAGTTGAGCGAGATCATGCTGTGCTCGTCGACTTCCTGGCGATCGGACGGGGCGGCGTCAATGGCGGCCAACCACGTCTCGTAGTCCTCAGTTCCACCACCCTCCAAGATCAGCGGTATACCGGCGGCCGTCGCCAGTTCACGCGCTCGGTCGGAGAACTCTCGGCTGGCCACAAGCAGCGACGTCTCAGAGTGCTTAAGGATGTAGGCCATCTCGTCGGCGGCGAGCCGCGTATTGACAGGCACCAGTACCGCGCCGCGCAGCGGGACGCCTTGATGTAATTCGAGTTGGATATGGCTGTTGGTGCACAGTGCCGCGACCCGGTCACCGGGCTTGATGCCGGAACTTGCCAGCGCAGACACCAATCTGTCTACTCGCGCCGCGAGCTCGGCATACGTGAAGCGCACCTGCCCGTCGACCACCGCAGTCCGCGCCGCGAAAGACGCGGCCGATCGATCAAGGAAGCTGGAGGGTGTCAACGGGGCAAAAGTGAATTGGGCCATGGGCTCTTCCTTCTTACGGCTGATTCGATATGTCTTCATTTGTGTTGAAAGAGATGTTGGATTCAGCCGGTCAACGCAACAGCTCTGCCATTCTGACTGCCGGTGATTGAACACCAGAGTTATGCCTGGCCGGTTGTTCAGTGCTCTTGCATCAATTGCGCGCCTGTCTGCCAAACTCAAACAGTATGCCTACTTGACGGGTACATCAGGCGAGCTGTGCCGCTTGCCCCATCCATGTTCACTTCCCGCCCGGCCCATTTTTACTCTCTCTCAGGGATTGCATGCGATTTACGGAATATACGACATAAGCGGCTTGACATCCCAGCCAAATCTTCACTATTGTACACAATTAACGGAGGCTGTGATGCGGCGCCCCGTCCGGAGCCATCAGGTGGCCGGGAGGTATGCTGTCTCAGCACCACGACGAGGTCAGAAACGACTGGCTTGAAGACGGTGGCGACTGACACCTCCGATCTTTTGGCCGAAGCTTGCGGACCAGCCTATAAGACAGGCCCAGTAGGGCAAGAAGGAACAACTATGAAAGACGGCATGTTTGTGTTCGACCAGGTGGTTCACATGTATGACAACCGCCCCAGCAACCTGGGCAAGAACGGTGACAAGGTCGTTCAGAGCCTGATCGGCATGGGCCAGCTTTTTTCGACCCCCGAGCTTCCCGCGAATGATCACTTCGTCGATGAGCAATTGAGCCTCGAGGAGGCACATCGGATCCTTTTTGAGGAGTCGGACACCGACATCGCGATGGCGCAGACCGTCCCGTTGTTCGGCTGGTGGAAGGACGGTTTCTCGCCGGCCCAGCGTCAGCACGCTCTGCAAGAGGCCTATCCGGAGAAGGTGGTCTTTTGTGGCGGCGTTGATCCGCAGTATCAGGGTCTTGATGGAGCCCGGCGCGAGATGGAGCGTCAAGTCCGGGAATGGGGGGCGGTGAGCTTCAAGTTCTACCAGGCTCACGAGAACTCGCTCAGTTGGAGAATCGATGACCGCAAGATCGCCTATCCCCTGTGGGAGAAGGCGCTGGAGCTGGGGATCACGAACGTGCAGTTCCACAAGGGAGTGCCGTTCGGAACTGAGCGCATGGAGCACATGAATCCGACGGACATGCAGCAGGCCGCCTTCGACTTTCCGGAGCTGACTTTCATCATTCACCATCTGGGGGACCCGTACATTGACGAGAGCATCAGTCTCGCGGCACGCAACCCGAACATCTGGATGTCGCTGTCGGCATGGATCAACGTGTACCCCATCATGCCGCGAGAGGCTTTGAAACGCCTCGGCAAGGCCCTGATGTACGTCGGCCCGGAGCGACTGCTGTGGGGCACAGAGGCGTTCGTGTGGCCCAACGTGCAGGGCTACATTGACCTCTTTGCGAACCTCGAGATGCCTGAGGATCTCATGGACGGTTACGGGTTTCCCCAGATCACCCGCGAGATGAAGCGCGCGATCTTTGGCGAGAACTACGCCCGCCTCCTGAAAATGGACGTCGGCGAGGTGCTCAAGACCCGGTACGGAAGCGATGACCGCTATGAGTAACCCGGAGAGCCCAGGGATGAGCCTCTCGGACGCGCAGCTCAAGGAGGCAGTTGAGCTCGTCCTGGTCGAGCATGTCGATCGCTTCTTGGACTCACACGGCGGTGCCGTGCACGTCAAGAGCGTCCATAACGGTGAGGTCGAACTTGGCTTCGACGGTGCTTGCCGCAGTTGCCCGGCCGTTTCAGCGACATTTTACAGCACGATTCTTCCTGCCATTCAGAAGGTCCCAGCGGTCAAGCACGTCAAGACACCCAATGTGAACATCTCGGCCGCCGCCGTGTCTCGGATCATCGAGCTCACGCGACGCCGACCGACCGGCTCCAACTCGACAAGGGAGAAGTCCGTATGAGTGAGCAGATGATCGACGCCCCGCAGAGCATACCCCAGGCCACGGTCTCGAGCGCCCTCGCGAGGTCACTAATCACGGCTGCCATCGACTATGCAACGACGAAGGGGCAACCCTTCGTAGTCGCCGTGGCCGACTCATCCGGCGTCTTGAAGTCGTATGACCGTATGGACGGTGCCCCGCTGCTGTCGGTCGACATTGCGCAGAACAAGGCCTACACGGCAGCAGCTTTTAGTATCGCCACACACGTGTGGCACGACTTCATCAAGGACGACGCCCCTCTGCGCATGGGGATTGTGCACACGCCACGGCTGGTGACGTTTGGTGGTGGCTACCCGATCAAGGTGAACGGAACGGTAGTCGGTGGGATCGGTGTCTCCGGCGGTCACTACAGCGACGACATGGAGATCGCCCTCGCGGCCCTGCAGGCCTGCGGACTGCCGGGTGATTGAGCAACAACAGCACGACTTCCCTCGCGCGGTCCGTACTTGTAGCGCTTCGCGCCGCCCCACCTTTGGCTACTGATCTGGGAAATAGCGCAATGGAAGTCACTTGCCAAAGTAGAGGTGTTCGTGCAGAACCTCGCGGGGTGCAGCTCAAGCGACAGCGACTCCAGCAGCTCACCATCGGTGGGCTCACAGGAGTCAGTGATATCCGACTAGCTCGCTGCGATCCCGAAGATGATCAACGCCGGAAAGAATGGATTTCCGTGGCGGCGGCCATCATCTTACTCTCCTTCGACCTCGCCCAACAGACGCCCGGTTCGGACTTCCACATCGACTCCGGCGTAAACCTGTACGGCTAATCGCGGGGAGGGTAAACCATGTACAAGGGACATTTCGTGATCGATGCGGTCGGTCACACCTACGACTTCAGCGCCGACAACCGGAAGGCTGATGTACCAATCGAGGCATACAACGGCTTCATAGCATGGCTGCACGGCTACGGCCACGTGCCACTGGAGAAGACCTCAGACGGATACCTGCTGACGCTGGATGAGTGGGCCGGCGGATGGACCACGAAGGAGCTTCTCGACACGTTCTTTGTCGAGAGCGGTGTCGACATGGTCGCCATGCACGCCGTGAACTTCTATAACCTATTCAAGCGCGGTGCGAACCCTTGGGAACAATGCCTCGCAGTGAAAGAGGCAGCTCCGGATCGTGTCCTGCTCTATGCTGCCGTAGACCCGTTGTCCGATCGCATGGCTGAGTTCGAGAAGATGGCCGAAGCTGCCGAGCGAGGCATCAACGGTTTCAAGTTCTACCCCGTGAGTGGTTTGATTGACGCGCGCAACCATGCGATCAGTTACTCGTTCGCCGACGACGCCATCTATCCGTACTTCGAGTTCGCCCGGTCCCTTGGTGTCAAACACATGGCGATCCACAAGGCAGTGCCCACTGGCCCTGGGCCCAACAAGCACGACAGGCCCGACGATGTGGCCGCTGTCGCGGCCTCCTTTCCGGATATGACCTTTGAGGTCGTTCACTCCGGCTGGGCATTCCTTGAGGACTGTGCAGTACAGATGACGCTCAATCCGAATGTCTTCGCAAACCTCGAGACGACTGCTAACACCATCGTCAAAATGCCGCGGCGGTTCGCGCGGGCGGTTGGAACATTGCTTGCAGTAGCCCCCGATCGAGTTCTGTTTGGATCGGGAGCACCACTTACTCATCCCCAGCCTATCATCGAGGCCATCGCCGACTTCAAGATGCCGGCCGATCTCGTGGACGAAGGATTCCCCGAATTCACCGACGAGGTGAAGGCCAACTTGCTGGGACTCAACATGGCACGCCTGCACGACATCGACGTTGCGGTCGCCCAGAGCACGATTCAGGATGACGAATGGTCGGAAACGCGCCGTGTCTACGAGGCCGAGGGCCGTCCACCTTGGGCAAGAAAACGTCGGAGGATCACGGGTTGAACGAAACGCTCGGTGACGCCGTCATTGATGCGCTCGATCGTGTCATCGATCCGTGCAGCCTGGGGCGAGGAGTCCCGGCCGGACTGGAAGCCATGGGTATGGTCAAGCGGGTAGAGACGGACGAGGCGAAGCGGTTGGTCTCCGTGACGCTACAGCTCACTTCTCCCGCATGTCACTTCCAGAGTTGGTTCTTTGAGCGCGTGCGGGAGGAGGTGCTTTCTATTCCCGGAGTGGAGGAATGCTCGGTGTCATTCAGCAAAGACTTCGATTGGTCGGACGACTCGATGAGTCCTGCCCTCAAGGAGCGGCTAAGCCAACGTCGTCGTCACCAGCTGGAGTTAACAACAATGCAATCGCAAGATAACCCGCTCGGTGGCAGCGTGGCGCGCCGGTGCGCGCCCATTTCGCCATGTGAGCATGAAACTATCCCCTTGGCCGCGTCGGCGGCCAAAGTTGACTCGTGAACATTCTCGGCGCGTTGCCTTCTGGCTAGCCTCGCGATTTGCGGCGGGCTCCAAGTCGTAGCGAAGCTTCAAGTGCGTCAATCGTCAAGTACTGACTCGGCCGCCGTCCACGATTTCGCGGACACTGAAATGCAAAATATTGGCATAGCACGGAATCGGCATGCCGTCGTTGCCGCTCACATGCCCCATACGACGTTGTTCAAGATGGCGGTTGCAATGGACAAGCCGTGCCGCTCGCCCCATCCATGTTCACTTCCCGCCCGCCTATTTCTACTCTCTCTCAGAGATTGTATGCGATTGGCTGAATATGCGGCATATACGGCTTGACATCCCAGTCGAATCTTCACTATTGTACACAATTAACGGAGGCTGTGATGCGGCGCCCCTGTCCGGAGCCATCAGATGGCCGGGAGGTATGCTGTCTCAGCACCAGGACGAGGTCAGAGGCGACTGGCTCGAAGACGGTGGCGACTGACACATCCGATCTTCTGGCCGAAGCTTGCGGACCAGCCTATAAGACAGGCCCAGTAGGGCAAGAAGGAACAACTATGAAAGACGGCATGTTTGTGTTCGACCAGGTGGTTCACATGTATGACAACCGCCCCAGCAACCTGGGCAAGAACGGTGACAAGGTCGTTCAGAGCCTGATCGGCATGGGCCAGCTTTTTTCGACCCCCGAGCTTCCCGCGAATGATCACTTCGTCGATGAGCAATTGAGCCTCGAGGAGGCACATCGGATCCTTTTTGAGGAGTCGGACACCGACATCGCGATGGCGCAGACCGTCCCGTTGTTCGGCTGGTGGAAGGACGGTTTCTCGCCGGCCCAGCGTCAGCACGCTCTGCAAGAGGCCTATCCGGAGAAGGTGGTCTTTTGTGGCGGCGTTGATCCGCAGTATCAGGGTCTTGATGGAGCCCGGCGCGAGATGGAGCGTCAAGTCCGGGAATGGGGGGCGGTGAGCTTCAAGTTCTACCAGGCTCACGAGAACTCGCTCAGTTGGAGAATCGATGACCGCAAGATCGCCTATCCCCTGTGGGAGAAGGCGCTGGAGCTGGGGATCACGAACGTGCAGTTCCACAAGGGAGTGCCGTTCGGAACTGAGCGCATGGAGCACATGAATCCGACGGACATGCAGCAGGCCGCCTTCGACTTTCCGGAGCTGACTTTCATCATTCACCATCTGGGGGACCCGTACATTGACGAGAGCATCAGTCTCGCGGCACGCAACCCGAACATCTGGATGTCGCTGTCGGCATGGATCAACGTGTACCCCATCATGCCGCGAGAGGCTTTGAAACGCCTCGGCAAGGCCCTGATGTACGTCGGCCCGGAGCGACTGCTGTGGGGCACAGAGGCGTTCGTGTGGCCCAACGTGCAGGGCTACATTGACCTCTTTGCGAACCTCGAGATGCCTGAGGATCTCATGGACGGTTACGGGTTTCCCCAGATCACCCGCGAGATGAAGCGCGCGATCTTTGGCGAGAACTACGCCCGCCTCCTGAAAATGGACGTCGGCGAGGTGCTCAAGACCCGGTACGGAAGCGATGACCGCTATGAGTAACCCGGAGAGCCCAGGGATGAGCCTCTCGGACGCGCAGCTCAAGGAGGCAGTTGAGCTCGTCCTGGTCGAGCATGTCGATCGCTTTCTGGGCTTAGGATTTTCGAAGAATAAATTCGAAAAAGCCTTTTAGAATAATCACTCACGAAATGAGAACTCACATGGTGGCGATACTAATGCTGTTACGCGAAAAAATAACTCCGTATATCTTAAGCCTTCTTCTTCTATCGATTAGTGCCACGGTTTCGTCGCAGACCATCGAAAGAGCAGGTGCAATCGAAGAAATAGTTGTAACGGCACAAAAACGAGAACAGCGACTTTTAGATGTGCCTGTCTCTGTAACTGTGCTTTCAGGAGAGAATCTCTATGATATGCGACTTCAGGAACCCATAGATCTGGCACGACACACCCCAGGGCTTACCGTAACAGGCCCCCAAGGTACGATCTTCTCGATTCGGGGTGTCGGGCTCAATGACTTTTCACCTAATAATAATCCCGGTACAAGTGTTTATTTTGACCAGGTCGTAGTCCCGTTTCATCCGATGACGGATGTTCAAATGTTCGACCTTGAAAGAGTTGAAGTTCTGAGGGGCCCTCAGGGCACTTTATATGGCCGAAATAATACCGGGGGAGCTATAAACTTTATAAGCCGAAAGCCCTCAGAAGATCTTGAAGGTTTCGCCAGCCTTGGTTACGGAAACTATGATACCTTTGAGTTTGAGGGAGCACTTGGTGGGCCGTTAACTGAAACGCTTACAGGCAGGCTTTCGTTTACTACAAAACACCGTACAGACGGTTATCAATACAACCGGTTTCTCAATGAGGACCATGGTGAATTGGATCGAAGCGCGGCAAGGCTGCAACTATTGTGGACGCCGAACGAGGATTTTGATCTGTTATTCAATTGGCATGGTGGTACCGAGGATTCTGATGCTTCTTTATATGAACATGGTCCTTTTGTTGATCGCGTAACTGGAGCCGCTCCCTGCGCTTCAAAAGTTGCAGGAAATCACGATCCGATAAATTGTATAGATAGGTATGGGTATTCAGACCCCGACGGCGACCCCTTTACATCCGATCACGATTGCAAATACGGATGTTATAAAAAACGTGACACATGGGGCTCGTCCGTAACTATCAATTTCGCTTTGCCGCGCGTGATCTTGACTTCGATAACGGGTTACATGACTTACGATTCAGACATAAACACCGATAATGATGCTACCCCCACTGTAGGTGTTGATGTCACGGTTAAAGAAGAAGCGGACTCATGGTCACAGGAGATCCGCTTTGCTTCAGACGAATCCTGGCCCGTTGACTGGATCGCTGGCCTTTATTATACCGATGATCAATTTGACGGTATACAGATTGCAGACACAAAGGATTACCCGGATTTGAACGACCTGTTATACACAGAATTTGTGCAGGAAACTGAGTCTTATGCAGGTTTCGGCCGGATCGAGGTGCCCCTCAATGAGGAATGGTCGGTCTTTGGTGGTATCAGGTATACCGATGAAACCAAGAAATTTGTAGGGGGCTCATCAGTAACGAACCCGTATGGCAACAGTGTATTTGCATCACTTTTTCCGCCAGGCGCAGACACATTGCAACTGACTTATGCTGATAGCGAAATCAGTGAAAAGGAATGGACAGGTGAAATTGGCGCGAACTGGAAGCCGCATGATAACTGGATGCTCTATGCAAAATGGAGCACAGGATTCAAAAGTGGCGGTTACAACGGCGTGTTCACCGGAAACAATGCCGCGCTTGAACCATTTGGCAAAGAGGTGCTTGACGCTGTAGAGACTGGATTCAAGGCTCAGATACTGGATGGAAGAATGCAGTTTAATTCGTCATTCTACTATTATGATTACCAGGATTTTCAGGCATTTCGTTTTGAGTTGGACAGCGGAGTTCCCTTATCACTTTTGTCTAATGCTGGTGATATGAAGATGTTCGGGATTGAATCAGAAGTGCTATGGGCTCCTGCAGACGGTTTGGTGCTCGCTGGGGGGCTTAGCTGGGTCGATGCAGAGGTAGCTAAAGACGCGCCAGGTTCCAGTTTGAAGGGGAATACTCCCGCAAATACTCCTGAGTGGTCTATTAACGGCAGTATCGACTATGAGTTTCCCATTGGCTCGACTGGGCTGAACGGTTTTACGCACGTGGACTTCTCATGGCAAGATGATACGAACTTCACAATTACAAACACACCTATATTCAAGCAGGAACCGTTCTGGCTAATGAACGTTCGTTTAGGAGTCAGGTCACCCGATCAGAAATACGAATTGGCATTCTGGGTTGAAAATCTGATGGACGAAGAATATCTGGTGGATATCCTTGATGCCCAGAACGGAACTGCTGATCTACGTACGTACGCTCTGCCGCGTACTTATGGTTTGACAGCTCGATATAAATGGTAGGAGGTGCGGCTAGGGAGAGAAGGCCTTCACGGCCTTTCTTTTCCCCCAACAGCTGCAAGCATACCTAGCCGCAAACCGTTAGCACAACCCCTAGGAGGACTACCTATGGATAGCGAAAAGACTAACAGTCGGAGACAGTTTCTGGCAAAGGGGGCTGCCTTCACCGGGCTAGCCCTGCCTTTTGGAGCGGCAAAAGCTCAATTTGGGGCGGAAATGGAAGGACTTCACCCCCGGAGATACGATGTAGTCAACGCGACGGATGAAAGGGGATTCAGTCTCGCTTATGGCTCACGTGCCAAGTTCGAAACACCACAGCGTATCGCGTCAACAACAGCGAATGGCGCAGTCTTGGGTGCATATACACCGCTCCAGGATTTGGACGGGATCATCACGCCATCATCGCTTCATTTCATAGCGCTCCATTATGCTGACGCTCCTCCGATAATTGATCCTCGAGAGCATCGCCTCCTCATCCATGGTCTGGTGGACCGACCTTTGGAATTTACGGTAGACGAGGTGAAGAAATTTCCTTCCGTAAACCGAGTTCATTTTCTGGAATGCGCTGGAAACAGCGCCCCTTTGTTTCATGAGGATGCGCGGACAGCCCAGACAATTCATGGCTGGACCAGTTGCAGCATGTGGAGTGGAGTGTTGTTGTCCACATTGTTGCAGCAAGCTGGTGTTCAAAAAAAGGCACGTTGGATTCTAGCGGAAGGAGCGGATGGGGCTAAGCACACATTCAGCATCCCGCTGGAGAAGGCTATGGATGACTGTATAGTGGCATACGGACAGAATGGAGAGGCAGTCCGCCCCGAACAGGGTTATCCTTTGAGGCTTATAGTCCCAGGCTTTATAGGAGTTGCCAACGTAAAATACCTGAGGCGACTCAAGCTGGTAGATGAACCACATATGACCCGTTGGGAAACTACCGGCTACGTTACGGCGCGTCCGAATCTGCGTGGAAAGGCACTGTGGTTCGATCACGAGTGGGGGCCTAAATCGGTGATCACCCGTCCCTCCGGCGGGCAGCGGCTCGAGGCCCCCGGATACCACCAGATTACTGGCTTGGCGTGGTCGGGTGCGGGCTCTGTTCGCCGTGTGGAAATCTCCACCAATGGCGGCCGTACATGGAAAGATGCCGAGGTTGAGGGGCCGGCGTATCGGAAAGCACATACCCGGTTTCGCATGGATTGGAGGTGGAAAGGAGGTGGGGCTGAGCTTCAGTCCCGCTGCACTGATGATCTTGGAAACGTTCAACCAACGCAGGCCGAATTGGCACAGCTCATAGGTGCCCCGGGCCCGGAGTGGTTCAAAAAAACCGGCATAATTATCCACGACAATCATATTCAACCATGGAGGGTCGATCGAGATGGGACGGTGCACAATGCGTTACTTTAATCTTTTCGTTCTAGTCATGACTCTGAGTGGTGGTCTTCCTGCGCTGGCAGAGGATCGCCCTTATAGCCGTCTGGGCGCGACTCCCACTCCAGAGAAAATCAAGGCCTGGGACACTGCAATTGGTCCTAAGGGAGAGGAGCTTCCCTCGGGAAGTGGAACGGCCAAGGAGGGAGCGCCAATCTTTGCCGCTCAGTGCGCTATGTGCCATAGAGTTGGTTCGGCGTTAGTAGCATACGAGGACACCCTTTATATGCGAATGACTAGTGCGCTGGTGGGCGGGAGAGAATTGCTCGCCGGTCCTAATCCGATAGTAACGGTAGGGAATTTTTGGCCATATGCGACCGCATTATGGGATTACATCAACCGGGCCATGCCCCAATTTGCGCCGGGCTCGCTCAACCCCGATGAGGTTTACGCGCTGAGTGCCTGGATCCTCTTCAAGAATGGCATCATCGAAGAAGATGAAGTTATGGACGCTCAGAGCCTACCAAAAGTTCGAATGCCGAATCGAGATGGGTTTGTCCCCGGCTCTCCAGATTGGAAGAAGTACAATGAATGCAACCCTAGAGACCCGGAATGTTCCGACAGGCTTATGGAGTAGGTGATCGGTCAGAAGGGTTCAGAATATTTTATCAACAAGTTCAGAGGCATAAATGAAACTCTACAGCTCGATTGGCCCCAACCCCAAAGTGGTACGTATGTTCATGGCCGAGCGCGGCATCAGCATGCCTGTGATGGAAGTCGATACGATGAAAGGGGAAAACCGACGGGAAGCGCACCTGAAACGTAATCCGTTGGGAACATTGCCGACGCTGGAGCTCGATGACGGCACATTCTTGGCCGAAATCCTGCCGATTTGCGAATACCTGGAAGAAAAAAACGGACCATCTGGCGTGATCGGAAGGACACCGGAAGAGCGTGCCGAGACTCGTATGTGGACGCGGCGCATTGACCTGCAGATCGCGGAGCCGTCATGCAACGGGATGCGCTACAGTGAGGGCCTGGAGTATTTTAAGGACCGCATCAGAACCATTCCGCATGCTGCTGCCGATCTCAAGCAACTGGCACAGGATCGGATCACATGGCTTGACGACCAGATGGCGGGCAAACAGTTCGTCTGTGGCGACCGGTTTACGCTGGCCGATATCCTGCTGTTTGCCTTCCTTGAGTTCGGTGCCCGGTTCAATCAGCCCCTGAACCCAGGCAACAACAACATCGTGGCTTGGTACAAGCGCGTTGAGGCGCGACCCAGCGCGTCGATCCAGCAGTTCTCACCCCAGCTACTCTCAATTCTGGACGAACAGAAGATAGCACCTGCCCCCTCATGATTCTTCGTCTACGGGTAAATACATCAGGTTGTACTTCATTTTGATAGCTGCAAGGGACAGGATCGTGCAATGACAGACTCCGTGACACCCGATATTGATTTCGATGCGCTTGAGAAACGGTACACAGAAGAACGCGAGAAACGCCTGCGCGCTGATGGCCTTGGCCAATACCTGTCTCTAAGCGGAACCTTCTCGTCATTCGACGCCGATCCCAACGCACCAACAGCGTTTGAGCGAGAACCGGTAGAGCGGCGCACCGATATTGTGATAATCGGAGGCGGGTATGGCGGGCTCTTGACGGCCGTACAGCTACGCAAACACAACGTCACGGATATCACCATCATAGAGAAGGGCGCTGATTTCGGCGGCACTTGGTATTGGAATCGCTATCCGGGCGTTCGCTGCGACGTCGAGTCCTATATCTACGTTCCGATGTTGGAAGAGACGGGCTTCGTTCCCAGTGAAAAGTACGCGAAGGGCGCGGAGATCTATGAACAGTGCCGCTTGATCGCACGCAAGTTCGATTTGTACCGCGATGCGCTATTCCAAACGATCACAAAAACGCTTGCCTGGAATGAAACGACGCAGCGCTGGCTCGTTCGAACCAATCGCGGCGACACGATTGAGGCTCGCTTTGTAGTATCCGCTACAGGCGTCTATAGCAGCCCGAAATTACCGAAAATCCCCGGAATCGAAGCTTTTGAAGGAGCGAGTTTCCACACCAGCCGATGGGACTATGCATTTACCGGCGGCGATACCGACGGCAATTTGACGGGTCTCAAAGGCAAGAAGGTTGGAGTTATCGGAACGGGATCAACCGGGATACAGTGCGTTCCTCCGGTGGCCGAGTACGCCGATGAACTTTATCTGTTCCAAAGAACACCAGCTTCCGTCGATATCCGCGGAAACCGACCGACAGATATTTCCTGGTTCAAATCGCTGCCGTCCGGCTGGGAGACCGAGCGCGTTATGAACTTCACGCTTTGGACTTCAGGCGTTCCGCAAGTTGAGGATATGATTGATGACAGCATGTCTAACCTGTGCCGGGAGACGGCCGCTCAGGCAGTCGCCAGGTCCGAAGGTGTCGATGAAGACGAATTGAACAAGGCAGAAATCCTTAGAATGGAGAGGGTTCGTCGCCGCGTTGAAGCGATCGTCAAGGACAAGACAACCGCTGAAGCACTCAAGCCCTACTTCCACTATTTCTGCAAACGCCCGGGGTTCAGCGACGACTATCTGCAGGTATTCAATCGACGGAATGTGACGCTAGTCGACACGGGAGGAAATGGCATCGAGAAAGTGACCCCCAGAGGTATTGTCGTCGGCGGTCGTGAGTACGAGCTCGATTGCATCGTCTACGCGACAGGCTTCGATTTCATGACCAGCTTTACGCGGGAATCCGGCCTCTCCATTGTCGGCACAGGGGGCAGATCACTCGAAGAGCATTGGAGTCATGGTGCCAAAACCTTATTTGGTATGCAAACAAACGGTTTTCCCAATCTGTTTTTGCTTTCGATGGTGCAGGCTGGCATGTCTGTAAATTATCGGCATAGCGCCGACGAGCAGTCGAAGTATGTGGCTGATTTGATTTTTCATTGTTTGAAGAACGAGGTCGGCGCCGTTGAGCCGACGGCCGAGGCCGTCGAGGAATGGGTTGGGCTCTGCATGGAGTTGTCGGGGCCGAATCGGAGGTTTCATGAAAAATGCACACCAAGCTACCTGAATTTTGAAGGAAACAGGCCGCCAGAGCTCGAGCTCAATGCTCCGTTTGGCGGCGGTCCGCTCGCGTATTTCGAATATCTGGAGAAGACGAAGGCTGACGGTTTCAAAGGGCTGCTGGAGTTTACCCGCCACGTGGTGAAGTGAGTTCCGTGCAAGACTGTTGCGTCCTCGGCCGCGGAATGCCGGCATAGCACGGAATCGGCATGCGTCGTTGCCGCTCACATGCCCCGTATGACGTTGTTCAAGATGGCGGTTACGATGGACAAGTCGTGCCGCTCGCTCCATCCATGTTCACTTTCTGCCCCGGCCCATTTCTACACATCTCTTACAGATTGCATGCGATCTGCTGAAAATACCACTCAGTCGGCTTGACATCACTGTTGAATCTTCACTATTGTACACAATATGCTGAGGTACGGCGGCCCGTCCGGAGTCATCAGGTGTGGCCGGGAGGTGTGCCGTTTCAGCACCCGGACGAGGTCAGAGACGTCGGCGAGGTGCTCAAGACCTGGTACGGAAGCGACGACCGCTATGAGTAACCCGGAGAGCCCAGAGATGACCTCTCGGAAGCGCAGCTCAAGGAGGCAGTTAAACTCGTCTCGTCCGAGCACGTCGATCGCTTCCTAGACTCACGATTTTCGAAGAATAGATTCGAAAAGACTTTTAGAATAATCACTCACGAAAAGAGAGCTCACATGGTTGCGATACTAGTGCTGTTACGCGGAAAAATAACTCCGTATATCTTAAGCCTTTTTGTTCTATCGATTAGTGCCATGGTTTCGTCCCAGACCATCGAAAGAGCAGGTGCAATTGAAGAAATAGTTGTAACGGCACAAAAACGAGAACAGCGGCTTTTAGATGTGCCTGTCTCTGTAACTGTGCTTTCAGGTGAGAATCTCTATGATATGCGACTTCAAGAACCCGTAGATCTGGCACGTCATACCCCAGGACTTACCATAACAGGCCCCCAGGGTACGATCTTTTCGATTCGGGGTGTCGGTCTCAATGACTTTTCACCTAATAACAATCCCAGTACCAGCGTTTATATTGACCAGGTGGTAGTCCCGTTTCATCCGATGACGGACGTTCAAATGTTCGACCTTGAAAGGGTTGAAGTTCTGAGGGGCCTCAAGGCACTTTGTATGGTCGAAACAATACCGGGGGAGCTGTAAATTTCATCAGCCGAAAGCCGTCAGAAGAAGTTGAAGGTTACGCCAGTTTTGGTTACGGAAAATATAGTACCTTTGAGTTTGAGGGAGCACTTGGTGGGCCGTTAACTGAAACACTTACAGGCAGGCTTTCGTTTACTACCAAACATCGTACAGACGGCTATCAGTACAACCGGTTTCTCAATGAGGACCATGGTGAATTAGATCGAAGTGCAGCAAGGCTGCAACTATTCTGGACACCGAGCGAAAACTTTGATCTCTTATTCAATTGGCATGGCGGTACCGAAGACTCTGACCATCATTTGTATGAACATGGTCCCTATGTTGGTCGCATAACCGGAGCTGTTCCCTGCGCTTCCAAAGTCGCAGGAAATCACGATCCGATAAATTGTGTAGATTCTTATGGGTATTCAGATCCCGATGGCGACCCTTCTACTGCTGATCACGATTGCTCAGGTGGGTGTTATAAAGAACGTGACACATGGGGCTCGTCCGTGACCATCAATTGGAGTTTGCCGCGCGTGACCTTGACTTCTATAACGGGTTATGGGCGCTATAAGACAGACGTAAACGACGATCACGATGCTACCCCCAATGTAGGCTCTGATATCACTGTCATTGAGAAAGCGCACGCATGGTCTCAGGAAACCCGCTTGACTTCAGACGAATCCTGGCCAGTTGACTGGATTGCTGGCATTTATTATAGCGATGATGAATTTGATGGCATACAGATTGCTGATACAAGGGATCTCGTTCCTTTGCATGAGCTGTTATACACAGAGTTTGTGCAGGAAACTGAGTCTTATGCAGCTTTCGGCCGGATCGAAGTGCCTCTCAATGAGCAATGGTCGGCCTTCGGTGGTGTCAGATATACCGATGAAACAAAGGGATTTGTTGGGGGCTCATCAGTAACGAATCCGTATGGTAATAGTATTTATGCATCACTTTTTCCACCAGGCGCAGACATATTGCAACTGACATTTGCTGATAGCGAATTCAGTGAGAAGGAATGGACAGGGGAAATTGGCACAAATTGGAAGCCGCATGATAACTGGATGCTTTATGCAAAATGGAGCAGAGGATTCAAAAGCGGCGGTTTTAATGGAGTCTTCACCCAATCCAATACAGCACTTGAACCTTTTGGTAAAGAAGTGCTTGACGCTGTAGAGACTGGGTTTAAGAGTCAAATACTTGATGGAAAAATGCAGTTTAATTCAGCGTTCTTCTATTATGATTATCAGGATTTCCAGGCGTTTCGTTTTGAGTTGGTTGGCGGAGTTCCGGTATCGATTTTATCGAATGCCGGTGATATGGAGATGTTCGGGATTGAATCGGAAGTATTATGGGCTCCTGCAGACGGTTTGGTAATCGCAGGCGGACTTAGCTGGGTCGATGCAGAAGTAGCTAAAGATGCCCCAGGCTCCAGTCTAAAGGGGAATACTCCCGCAAATACTCCCGAATGGTCTATTAACGGGAGTGTTGCTTATGAGTTTCCAATTAACCCTTTCAGGCTAAATGGTTTTGCTCACGTGGACTTCTCCTGGCAAGACGATACGAACTTCACAATAACAAATACGCCTCTGTTCAGTCAGGAGTCGTTCTGGTTGATGAGCGCTCGTTTAGGAGTCAGGTCACCCGATCAGAAATACGAACTGGCATTCTGGGTTGAAAATTTGATGGACGAACAATATCTTGTGGATTATCTGGATGCTCAGAATGGAACTGCTGATTTACGTACGTACGCGCTCCCGCGTACTTATGGTTTGACAGCTCGATATAGTTGGTAGCAAGTACGTAGGGAGGGAAAGGCCTTCACGGGCTTTCTTTTCCCCACACGCGCAAGCATACATGGCCGCGAACAGTTAGCGCCTCGGAAATAGGCCGCCCGAGCTCGAATTCAACGCTCCGTTCGGCTGCGGCCCGCTCGCGTATTTCGAGTATCTGGAAAAGGCGGAGGCCGACGGTTTCACAGGGCTGCTGGAATTTGAGCGCCGCATGGTGAAGTGGGTTCGGTGCGATGTCTTCGGCCGCGGAATATTGCCGTAGCACGGAATCGGCATGCTGTTGTTGCCGCTCACATGCCCCGTACGACGTTGTTCAAGATGGCGGTTACAATGGGCAAGCTGTGCCGCTTGCCCCATCCATGTTCACTTCCCGCCCGGCCCATTTTTACTCTCTCTCAGGGATTGCATGCGATTTACGGAATATACGACATAAGCGGCTTGACATCCCAGCCAAATCTTCACTATTGTACACAATTAACGGAGGCTGTGATGCGGCGCCCCGTCCGGAGCCATCAGGTGGCCGGGAGGTATGCTGTCTCAGCACCACGACGAGGTCAGAAACGACTGGCTTGAAGACGGTGGCGACTGACACCTCCGATCTTTTGGCCGAAGCTTGCGGACCAGCCTATAAGACAGGCCCAGTAGGGCAAGAAGGAACAACTATGAAAGACGGCATGTTTGTGTTCGACCAGGTGGTTCACATGTATGACAACCGCCCCAGCAACCTGGGCAAGAACGGTGACAAGGTCGTTCAGAGCCTGATCGGCATGGGCCAGCTTTTTTCGACCCCCGAGCTTCCCGCGAATGATCACTTCGTCGATGAGCAATTGAGCCTCGAGGAGGCACATCGGATCCTTTTTGAGGAGTCGGACACCGACATCGCGATGGCGCAGACCGTCCCGTTGTTCGGCTGGTGGAAGGACGGTTTCTCGCCGGCCCAGCGTCAGCACGCTCTGCAAGAGGCCTATCCGGAGAAGGTGGTCTTTTGTGGCGGCGTTGATCCGCAGTATCAGGGTCTTGATGGAGCCCGGCGCGAGATGGAGCGTCAAGTCCGGGAATGGGGGGCGGTGAGCTTCAAGTTCTACCAGGCTCACGAGAACTCGCTCAGTTGGAGAATCGATGACCGCAAGATCGCCTATCCCCTGTGGGAGAAGGCGCTGGAGCTGGGGATCACGAACGTGCAGTTCCACAAGGGAGTGCCGTTCGGAACTGAGCGCATGGAGCACATGAATCCGACGGACATGCAGCAGGCCGCCTTCGACTTTCCGGAGCTGACTTTCATCATTCACCATCTGGGGGACCCGTACATTGACGAGAGCATCAGTCTCGCGGCACGCAACCCGAACATCTGGATGTCGCTGTCGGCATGGATCAACGTGTACCCCATCATGCCGCGAGAGGCTTTGAAACGCCTCGGCAAGGCCCTGATGTACGTCGGCCCGGAGCGACTGCTGTGGGGCACAGAGGCGTTCGTGTGGCCCAACGTGCAGGGCTACATTGACCTCTTTGCGAACCTCGAGATGCCTGAGGATCTCATGGACGGTTACGGGTTTCCCCAGATCACCCGCGAGATGAAGCGCGCGATCTTTGGCGAGAACTACGCCCGCCTCCTGAAAATGGACGTCGGCGAGGTGCTCAAGACCCGGTACGGAAGCGATGACCGCTATGAGTAACCCGGAGAGCCCAGGGATGAGCCTCTCGGACGCGCAGCTCAAGGAGGCAGTTGAGCTCGTCCTGGTCGAGCATGTCGATCGCTTCTTGGACTCACACGGCGGTGCCGTGCACGTCAAGAGCGTCCATAACGGTGAGGTCGAACTTGGCTTCGACGGTGCTTGCCGCAGTTGCCCGGCCGTTTCAGCGACATTTTACAGCACGATTCTTCCTGCCATTCAGAAGGTCCCAGCGGTCAAGCACGTCAAGACACCCAATGTGAACATCTCGGCCGCCGCCGTGTCTCGGATCATCGAGCTCACGCGACGCCGACCGACCGGCTCCAACTCGACAAGGGAGAAGTCCGTATGAGTGAGCAGATGATCGACGCCCCGCAGAGCATACCCCAGGCCACGGTCTCGAGCGCCCTCGCGAGGTCACTAATCACGGCTGCCATCGACTATGCAACGACGAAGGGGCAACCCTTCGTAGTCGCCGTGGCCGACTCATCCGGCGTCTTGAAGTCGTATGACCGCATGGACGGTGCCCCGCTGCTGTCGGTCGACATTGCGCAGAACAAGGCCTACACGGCAGCAGCTTTTAGTATCGCCACACACGTGTGGCACGACTTCATCAAGGACGACGCCCCTCTGCGCATGGGGATTGTGCACACGCCACGGCTGGTGACGTTTGGTGGTGGCTACCCGATCAAGGTGAACGGAACGGTAGTCGGTGGGATTGGTGTCTCCGGCGGTCACTACAGCGACGACATGGAGATCGCCCTCGCGGCCCTGCAGGCCTGCGGACTGCCGGGTGATTGAGCGAATCGGTAGTGGATCGCGCTAGGGAGAGAAGACCCTCACCGGGCTCACTTCCTTCAACAACAAGCATTCATAGGTTAACAAGTCCAGATGAAACTCTACAGCTCGATCGGCCCCAATCCGAAAGTGGTACGCATGTTCATGGCCGAGCGGGGTACCAGCATACCCGTACAGGAAGTCGATGCGCTAAAAGGCGAAAACAGGTGGGAAGCCCACAAGAAGCGCAATCCATCAGGAACATTACCGACGCTGGAACTCGATGACGGCACATTCTTGGCGGAAATCCTGCCGATTTGCGAATACCTGGAAGAAAAAAACGGACCATCCAGCCTGATCGGAAGGACGCCGGAAGAGCGCGCCGAGACTCGTATGTGGACGCGGCGCATTGATCTGCAGATTGCGGAACCGTCGTGCAACGGCTTCCGCTACTGTGAAGGGCTGGAGTATTTCAAGGACCGCATCAGAACCATTCCGCATGCTGCTGCCGACCTCAAGCAACTGGCACAGGATCGGATCACATGGCTTGATGGACAGATGGCGGGCAAACAGTTCGTCTGTGGCGACCGGTTTTCGCTGGCCGATATCCTGCTGTTTGCGTTCCTTGAGTTCGGTGCCCAGTTCAATCAACCCCTGAATACAGGCAACAACAACATCGTGGCTTGGTACAAGCGCGTTGAGGCGCGACCGAGCGCGTCGATCCAGCAATTTGCATCAGCGCCTACCCTTCCCGTTTCATCGTCTGCGGGTTAAATGGTACGCCCGACTTTGATTTCGAGGCATTTTCGAAGCAGTACACAGAAGAGCGCAGGAAAGCCTGTCCGCTGACGGTCTCCGATAATTGATTCTTAGGAGCATAGCCGCCGAAGACACCGTTTGGTGGGGCAACTTTTGAAATTCAGTAGACCACGTGAAGAAATTTGCTTCCGCAAACCGAGTCTACGTGCATCTGTTGCAAAATAAGCTTCTCCAGACCTAATTAGCGCCCTCCCTGCTTGTGGTTGCCGCGCTCCCCCGACCTGCCACAGCTTCAAGTGAAGCCATGCCAACGCTTAGCGTCACCACTGTTGTGCCAGTGTACGAAGCGCTCTCGCAATGCCGTGCTGCACCCGGCAAGCGGCCGGTAGCACAGCGAATTTCCCGCCCACGCCGAATATCAACAGTCCACGGTGACGCTCTGCCAGCCCCATGGTTGCTACCCATCGCGCAGGGGGTTTCGACGCGCTGGAGGGGGCCACCGAACTTTGCGCAGCTCAAAAGGGGTGACGTCGCCCGGGATCGCGCATTGCATACGAATAGCGGACGCACAGAAAACCGGTAGATGTTGCATACTATTATAGAGGCAAGACGAGTTTAATGTCCGCGCGCTGGCGAATAAAGGCGTAAACAGGGCGAAATCTGCGCAATGGCTACCGCATTGCATGCAATAAGTACAAAGATCAACAGAAAGCTTGCATGTGTAGAAAGTATTGCATACATTATTCAGTCAGGGGCTATTTGAGCGGTGCATTTTCGGCGAAGAGTGTGGATGAAGTCTGGGAGACCCGAGCAGCAGGAGTGCCGCCCGGACCGTGGGCTCCTGCACCAGATCCGACAACAGCTCCAGTGCGGTAGTAGCCGAGAAAGGCGTCCGCCGTTGTTCCGGCATTCTAGATACTCAAACGGGGAGGGTGATCACATGAATAAAGAAAAAGGTTTACTCGCAACAGTTACAGGGGCTTTGATTGCTGTCACTCAGGTGATTGGACCTGTTAACGCGGCTGAGTCCAGGAGTGATTCCGAACGTTTAGCAGCGATCGAAGAAGTGACTGTTACGGCCCAGAAGCGTGAAGAAAATATTCAGGATGTCCCGATCTCGATCAAAGTATACGGCGCTGAGGCGCTCAAGCTAGGGGCTGTAAACACAATGACAGATCTTCCCAGCGTGGCTCCAGCGCTCAATTTCGAAGACAGGGGTATGGGCGCATATCTCAACTTCAGCATGCGGGGTATCGGTGCGTTTGCGCCAGGTTCGGGCGTGCAGCCGTCGGTTGGCTTGGTGGTGGACGGCGTTTCCATAAATAGACCGGTTGAGTTCAATATTGGTTTGGCTGATATTGAAAGCATTCAGCTCATCAATGGCCCGCAGGGAACCCTGTTCGGGGCCAATAACATTGGCGGCCTGATATACGTCACGACGGGGCGGCCAACGGAAACGTTTGAAGGCTCCGTTGAGGCGATTTTAACGACCGACGATGAGAAGATCACACGCGCCATGGTGAGCGGGCCGCTGACAGACAGGATTCGTGGGCGAGTATCTGCCTATATGCAGGATCGCGATGGGTTCTTGAAAAATATCTACCCGGGCTCCGATCGTGCGGGTGGCGAAGAGGCGCAGGGGGGTACTGCCAAGCTTGAAATAGATTTTAATGACAGCACGAGCCTGCTTCTCAGTGCAGACTATCGTGATTGGCAAAGCACAAACCGCTCGGTGCATGTGGATGCGACTGTGCCGCCAGCCATACCCGGAATACTGGAGATTCTGGGTAACGGAGATCCGGTGCTCGGTCAGCGGATCATAGATGACCCAGAGCTGATCAATGCCAACTGGAGCGACGTTACCGACATCAAGAACAAGGGGTTCTCTGCAGAGCTCGTGTGGCATATGAGCGACGTATTCACCTTTAGATCAATCAGCAGCTACAGAGACCTGGATCATAATGGCACACTCGATGTCGCAGAGTCTCCTGGCACGCTGGCAGATCCACGTGGCATGAATATCTTGTCCGGTGAACGTGTAAACCGCGGCATTGATCCGGCGCAAGATGGCGAGATGAACTATCAGAGGCTTTCTACCGCGGTTGAATACTTTACTCAGGAGCTACGTTTAAATTTTGCTACTAGCAGGTTTGATGGAAACGTTGGTCTCTACTACAGCGATACTGATGAAGCGGTTGACTGGAATTTTCCTTTGCTGATTGGTTCAGAATTTGTAGCAAACGACATTCAGGACATAGAACTGGGCGCGCGCTCCTTGGCAGTCTTTGGCGATGTGACGTGGAATGTCACCGATGCTGTGAGTGTATTCGCCGGGTATCGCTGGGCAGAAGAGAAGGTGACCAATAACTATAGAATCAGAAGCTTCTTTGCCGATTCAACACAATACACGATTTCTGGCAGTAACGATGTCATCTTTAATCCGAATGTTGTGCCCCCCGTTGACTCTTTCAATGTTTCACGCAAGGACAGCGGCCTGTGGTCGGGCCGCGCTGGTGTGCGTTGGAATGTGACTGACGATCAAAATCTCTACGCATCAGTGTCCCGTGGCTATACAGGCGCCGCTGCTGATTCATCGACGACTGCGACAGCAGAGACGGCATTCATCGACCCGACGACGGCAATCTCCTTCGAGATCGGCGCCAAATCACACTGGCTCGATAGCAGGGTGCGTCTTAATGCCGCGCTCTTCAAGACAACTCTTGAAGATATCCAGGCCAATTTTTATGACTCTGCTACGAATCAGCAGATTACTTTCAATGCGGGAGAGTTTGAATCACAGGGGCTGGAGCTGCAGCTCACAGCGCTGCTAACAGATCAACTAACATTGTCGGGCGACGTATCCCTTCTGGATACAGAGCACACGGAAAGGGAGATCTTTCAGCCATGCTATTTTGGGCAAACTACCGCTGAGGGCTGTATCGAGACAGGTCCCGGCCAGTTCGCGCAAGATATTTACGGACGCTCTGGAGTCAACGCTCCGGAGGTGAAGTATAATGTTAACGCGCACTATGACCTGTTCACGAGGTCGATGCCATTCGATGCCAGCGCAACCGTGTCTTACACCTGGACAGATGATGTCAGCTTCCAGCTTCTCTACGATCCAGATGCGAGCTACCAACGCAGTTACGGCACACTCGATATCACCTTGGCTATCTCAGATAAGCAAGGCCGATATACGGTGTCACTGTTTGGGAAAAACGTGCTTGATGAGAACTTTGCAACCTACAAATATTCTGACGCTGGTAGAAACGTAGCAGGCAGAGGCACCTTCGGACGTGGTTCGTTCGCCTACTGGGGCTTGAGGGCTAGCTATAACTTTGACTAGATGACCTTCGCCCGCCGGAGCAACGACCGGTGCTGCAGCCCACGGGACAGACAATCTCGGAAGGAGATATGATGTTGTTCTATCATTATGGCAGTTATATCGGCGCGGATCCGGGGGCGGTGCATGACCAGCGAAGCCCCGAGTTCTGATCTTGAACAGTTGATCGATCCCTTCCAGCGGGAGATTACCTATTTGCGGCTGTCGGTGACCGACCGCTGCAACCTCCGCTGCACCTACTGCATGGCGGACGATATGACCTTCCTGCCTAAGCAGCAGGTCCTTGACTTCGATGAGATGGAAGCCATTGCCGCTGTCTTCGTCAAGCTGGGCATTCGCAAGATCCGCCTTACCGGCGGTGAGCCCCTGGCCCGCAATGGCATCGTGGGACTGGTGGAGTCCCTGTCCGCTTTAGAAGGCCTGGATGAGCTCGTGATGACCACCAACGGCATTCTCTTGCCCCGTTATGCTCGGGCGTTGAAGGACGCGGGCATGGGCCGGGTCAATATCAGTCTCGACACGCTGGATCCGGAGCGCTACCGGGCCATGACCCGGGTGGGGGAGCTGCAGGACGCCCTCGCCGGTATCAGCGCCGCCCAGCGGGAGAACTTCGGCAGGATTAAGCTCAATACCGTGGTGCTGGCGGGAGTCAACGACGACGAAACTCTGGATCTGGCCCGCTTTGCTGTCGATAACGGCATGGACCTGTCCTTTATCGAGGAAATGCCCCTGGGGTGGATCAGCTCCCACGAGCGCGGGCAGACACAGGTGGCCAGTGAGCGCATCCGAGAGGAACTGCATCACCATTTCGACATGGTGCCCAGCGACGAGAACACCGGCGGCCCGTCCCGCTACCTGCGGGTGAAGGGCTCGGGTTCGAAAATCGGCTTTATCTCGCCCATGACCGACAACTTCTGTTCCAGCTGTAACCGGGTGCGCTTGACCGTCGAGGGCAGGCTACTGCTCTGTTTGGGTAACGAGGACTCCGCGAACCTCAGGGACCTGATACGTCGCCACCCCGGCGATTCCGAGCGCCTACGCCGGGTAATCGAAGGGGCCATCGCCCGCAAGCCGGAGCGCCACTACTTCGATCCGGATCACGTCGATATCGTGCGCTTTATGAATGCCACTGGTGGTTAAAAGTCCGCTCGTTGGAGCAGTTTCCATATCTCCCTGCAACGATGGTTCAATGCGCCGCGTAAACGAGTGGCGCCTGGCGCGTAGGCGTCGTTCCTCCAGGCCTTTCGCCCAAGATACAGTAGTCACTGCGATCAAAAAATGCATCTTGAGCTGTGTCGGCGGCGATAGGTGGACACAAACAGGCGCCCGCTCAAGGAAGCTCCCATCTGTTCAAGATGGCGGTGACGATGGGCAAGTAGTGCCGCTCGTCCCACCCGTGCGCACTTCTCCTGCCCATTTCTACGCAACTTTCACAGATTGCATGCTATCTGCTAAAAATGCGGCATATATAGTTTGACATCCGGGGCTAAATTTCATTATTGTACACAATACTCGGAAGCTGTGTATTGCGGCATCTCACGTCCGGGCCTATCAGGTGGTCAGGAGGTGTTCTGTCTCAGGACGAGCTCAGAAAAGGGGCTGGCTCGAAGGCGGTGGCGACTGATACATCCTTCTTCCGCCGAAGCTCGCAGACCGACCAATAAGGCGGGCCCAGTAGGGGCAAGAACGGTGACAAGGCCGTTCAGAGCCTGATCAGCATGGGCCGGCTTTTCCGATCCCTGAGCTTCCCGCGAATGATTACTTCGTCGGTGAACAGGTTAGCCTCGAGGAGGCACATCGGATCTTATTTGAGAAGTCAGGTCTGGGTGGAAAATTTGAATGACGAAGAATATCTGGTGGGCTACATGGATACTCAAAAGATGGAGCTGCTGATTTACGTTCGGCGCTGTCCCACACACCTATGGAGTGAATTCTAAAACACACTTGGGGGTAAATCGGCACGGGAGGGGAGCTTACGGTGTTCAGGTTTCGGCAGAGAGATGAAGATTCGATGCTTGAGGTGACGGGGCCGCGTCGGTGGGCGGGCACCGTCAGGCTTGTGGCTGGTCGAGTTCCGCCAGCCGCTGGCTGGCCCCCTGATGCTGATCTGCCTCGCGATCCTTGGCCTCCGCGAGGCCACCCTCAGACCAGAGGACCCGCTCAGGACTCGCCCACGCCTGCGGCCGCTTACATGGGCTCGATATCGAAAGGGGAACTAAAGTGAAATACACTACGTTGGGCAGTACCGGAGCAAGAGTCTCCAGGATCTGCCTCGGCACCTGGCAGCTCGGCGGAGAATGGGGCGAAGCGGTGCGGGAGGGAGGCATACGATCGGTGTCGCGCGCGCTAGACCTCGGAATCAACTTCTTTGACACCGCTGCAGTTTACGGTAATGGGAAGTCCGAGGCGGGATTGGCGGAGGGGCTCGGCGATGCGTTGCGAACGCGCCGCGAGGAGATCGTTATCTCCACCAAGGGAGGCGTGGAAATCCGCCGCGGAGCCAGTCAGCAAGGAGCCTTTCGCAACTGCGACGAAAGTTTTCTCAGGAGTGGTCTGGAACGAAGTCTGCGAATACTCGGTACGGAATACGTCGACGTATTCACGATCCATTGGCCAGATATGACGATCCCGTTCGAGGAGACAGCCGGAGTGCTGAAGTCGTTCGTAGCCGAGGGCCTGGTTCGCCATATAGGCATCTCCAATTTCGACGTTGAGCAGACCAACGAGATTGCCACGCACTGCGAGGTGGCCATCAACCAGCTCCCCTTTAGCCTCCTGGACCGACGCATCGCGGTGGACATCATTCCTTTCTGCGAAGAACGGGGCATGGAGGTCTTAGCTTGGGGCCCTCTTGCACACGGGGTTCTTGGTGGCGAGTTGCCGACCGACAGCTCGAAATTCGCAAAGGACGACTGGAGGGCTCAGAACCCTGCGTTTCAGGGAGACAAGCTGCGGACTCTGGCGGACGTCGTCGCCCAGCTGGCAGAGCGCGCCGAGAAACTTGGTTGCACTCTGCCCCAGCTCGCCGTCGCTTGGATGCTGAACTCGCCTTACAAGGTGACACCTATCGTCGGAGCGCTGGAGCCTGCCCACGTCGACGCCGCCGTGGGCGCCCTTGAGATAGAGCTCAGCGAGGCCGAGATCAGGCGCCTCGAGGAGATTGTCGAGCCGGTCCATCCCTTCTCGCTCGGTACGCTGGACGGCGAGGGAATCATGCAGCAGCGCTCCCAGAAGCGCTCTTAGGACCATTTAACAAAAGTACGCATGTTATTTGAGTTTGTCAGAGGGGGCGTTATTGATGAAATGATTTCATCAGCGCTGCGGTGCCAGGCAAACGGTTTTGGGTCACTGTTGTGGAGATCGAGATAGTAATGGATGGAGCGCTCCGGGTCCTGCGTACTAGTGTGTGCATTGCGCTTGATTCAGCCTCGGCTGATCTGGCTGCAGAATCGCTCGACAAGGTTTATCCAGGAAGCGGACACTGGCGTGAAATGCACATGGACGCGCGGGCGAGCTACCCGCCAATCTCGTACTGTCGCAGCCGTGTGAGTCCCATAAATTCCAACAAAGTGCGGATCTGTCGGCAGTTTGAAGGTATTGACCCGGTGATTAAAATTCCTTTGCGCCTGCGCCGATCGGCGTTGTCCTCAGGTTCGCATGCGACCTGCATTACCGAGGTGATTGGTAATTCGTCAGCGCTTGAGGAGATCACGGAGTGAACAAACCACTGGCAGGAGTAAAAATCCTAGACCTCACCCACATGTTGTCCGGCCCCTATGCAGGCATGATACTCGCCGACCTTGGGGCCGAGACCATCAAGGTGGAGCCGCTCGCCGGGGAGGGCACGCGCAAGCTGCTGGCCAATGACCCAAAGCACTCCCTGAGCGGTATGGGCGCGTATTTCATCACCCTCAACCGCAACAAGAAGAGCGTCGCCATCGACCTCAAGAGCGAGGCGGGTCTGCAGCTTTTTCATCGATTGGTGGCGCAGGTGGACATCGTGCTCAGCAACTTTGGCGCTGGTGTACCCGAGCGCCTCGGCATCGACTATGAGACCCTGAGCGGGATCAACCCGCGCATCATTACCTGTACGGTCTCCGGCTTCGGCTCCGACGGCCCCAACTACCAGCGCCCAGCTTTTGACCAGGTTGCCCAGGCTACCGGCGGCGGCATGTCCATCACCGGCCCCGACCGCGAACACCCGGTGCGGGCGGGCATACCTATCGGCGACCTCGGCGGCGGCATATTCGGGGTGATGGGCTTGTTGGCGGCTCTCTACGAGCGCGAGCGCAGCGGCCGCGGCCAGCATGTGGACATCTCCATGCTGGACTGCCAGATATCCATGCTCAACTACATGGCCACCATGTATTTTCTCTCGGGAGAGGATCCCTACCCGATAGGCAATTCCCATTTTGTGCATGTGCCCTACGACACGTTTACCTGCGCTGACGGATTTATTGTTATCGCTGTGATCACCGATAACTTCTGGCAGAATCTGAAGGCCGTGGTCGATATTCCGGAATTCGATGACCCGAAGTACGACGGTCAACCGGGGCGATTCGCCGATCGGGAATTCATCAATGCGAAACTGAACGCAGCCTTGGTCCGTAATAGCTGTGAACACTGGATTGCCCAACTGGAGGCAAAGCGCATACCCTGTGCACCGGTAAACAGCTTTAGTGCGTCGTTGTCTGACCCGCAGGTGTTACATCGAAAGATGGTGGTGGAACTCAGGCACCCGGACGGCAGCAGTACCCGCGGCCCGGGCAACCCGATCAAGCTGTCCCGCACCTGTGATGAGTCGTATGCAGCGGCTCCCCTGCTGGGCCAGCATACTCGGGAGGTGCTGTCCCGGCTGCTGGGGATGGCGGATGCCGAGATAGAGGCGATGCAAGCACAGGGTGTGATTGCCTGATGGCCGAGACCGTCATTGTCAACGATGTGGGGCCGCGCGACGGGCTGCAGAACCAGTCCCGGATACTGGCTCCGGAACAGAGGCTGCAGCTGATCGGGGCCATCCGCGCGGCGGGCCTTGATCACATTGAGGTGGGCAGCTTTGTGTCGCCGAAAGCGGTACCGGCAATGGCCGGTGCCGACTCCGTGGTCGCGGGCCTGCAGCATCTTGCCGGTGGCCATTACAGCGCCTTGATTCCGAACCTGCGCGGTTACGAGCTGGCGCGGGATTCGGGTGTGAAGGCCGTGGTGATGGTGCTCTACGGCAGCCAGGGCATGGCCCGCAGGAACGTCAACATGAGCCGCGAGGAAGCAGATACTGTAGCCGGCACCATCATAGAGCGCGCACGTGAGGAGGGCCTTGAGGTTATCATCACCATGGCGGTGGCTTTTGAATGTCCCTTCGATGGTCCGGTCGACTCGGGATTGGTGGCGGATGTCGCCGGGCGGTTCCTGGCGCTGGGGGCGGAGCGTTTTGTGCTGGCAGATACCATTGGCGCGGCCAATCCGCAGCAGGTGCGCGACCTTACCCGCACGCTGGTGGACCGCCACGGCTCTGACCGGCTCGGCTGCCACTTCCACGACACCCGGGCCCTGGGCCTGGCTAACGTTTACGCAGCGGTGGAGTCCGGCATCCGCTATTTGGACGCATCTATCGCCAGCCTCGGTGGCTGCCCCTTTGCGCCCGGCGCCAGCGGCAACGTCGCCACTGAGGACGTGGTGATGTTGATGGAACAGCTGGGTTTTGCCACTGGAGTCGACTTGGAGCAACTGCTCGTGGCCTCTGACCTGGCGGAAACCCTGACCGGCACCGCTCCCGGCGGGCGCGCCAAGGCCTGGCTCAGGCCTTGGCTGGCCGGCCAAGAAGCGGTTGATGATACGCGCCAGCATCTGGTCGCGACCGACGCGTATATCCAGCGGTTCCCGGCATAGTCAGATCTCCTCGATACGGATCATTCTGTGAGCGCCTTCAGCCACTCGACGGACTGATGCATCTGGCCTGCCGGCCAGTTCACCTTGATCAGGCTCTGGCCCGCCGTCACAACGCCCCGCCCCGGCCGATGTCTCTGCCTCCGCAGGACTTGTCGGATGACGAAGCTACGCGCGATAAAATCCCAATTTCTTTTTCAGGTCGCGCTTGGCCAGGTTCGCCGTGGTCTGCAGGTAGTTGAGCGCGCTCTTCCACCACCAGCGGCTTACCGGCAGCAGGCTGTGCCACAGTTGTGCGGCGGTGTCCGGGGCCAGCTGGAAACGGTTGCTCACTTCGGCGGCGTCGACCCGGCCAAAGCCGCGGAACACGTTGGTCTTGTTGCTGTGGTGGATCACCGTCAGCCAGATCCGCTGTTGTCGGATTCGCCGCAGGCGCGGCTCCCGCTTCCAGTCGGCGTGATCCTTGTGCCAGACGCTGACGGGGTGGTGGTTGCGCTCGATCAGGCTGATGAAGGGGTTGTAGGCATTGAGGGTTCGCCCCAGCCGCCGGGTCGGGGCGATTTCGAGCATGTAGCCGTCGACAAAATCCAGGGCCAGGAATTCCCGGGGAACGAACTGTTGCTGGATCCGCTCGATAAAGTCGCGGCTGACACAGTCGTCGTTGTCCACCCTGCTGGTGAGCAGGTAGGGCTGGCCTGTGTTGGCGATGCGTGCCTGTATGTCGGGCAGGAAGCCGGCCATGCCGTCGACAAACACCGGCTGGAAGTTGGCACAGATAGCCGGGTAGCTGGCGATTTTCTGGCGCCAGCGGGCCGGTGTCTCGGTATCGAAATACACCAGCCAGACGAAATCCTTGCAGGTCTGGGCGGCAACGCAGGGGAAGCAGTAGTTGTCGAACAGCGCGAAACGCTCCTCCAGCCAATCATCGCTGAGGGCCGGGTGCCGGGACCGGCTGCTGGTCCAGCGCGGATTGCGGAGATTGAAACGAGTAATGAGAAAGTGCTGGTACATGGGTCCCGCTGCATTGCGATCACCCGAGGCGATCCCTGACGCTATAGAATAACATGCCTGCCACCAGGGCTGGCCAGCGCAATAGCGTGCCGCCGGGAAATCGATGGGAGGGGACCGTGGCCATCACGTCAAAACGTTCGGCCGTGCCACTGATCACTTCAGCCAGCAGTTTACCCGCCAGCGTGGCGGTGGCCAGCCCGTGACCGGAGTAGCCATGGGCGTAGAACAGCTGCCGGGACAGGCGGCCGAAATCGGGCATCCGGTTCATGGTAATGGCGAGGGTGCCACCCCAGCCGTAGTCGATACGGGTATCGGCCAGCTCCGGGTAGATGCGCAGCATGTATTTGCGCACGAAGCCCTTGATGTCCGCCGGGAAGCGCCGGCTGTAGGACTCGCCGCCGCCGAACAGCAGCCGGTTGTCGCCGGACAGCTTCCAGTAGTTGATCACGAACAGGCTGTCCGACATTGAGGTGTCATCGCGGATCAACTGCCGCGCCAGTGACTCTGGCAGGGGTTCGGTGGCAAGCATGTAGTTGTTGATCGGCATGATACGGCCGGCGGTCCGTGGTTCCAGCCGCTCCAGATAGCCGTTGCAGGCCAGTACCAGAAAATCCGCCCGCACTTCCCCGCGGTCGGTGCTGACCCGGACCTTGTCGCCTTCGTGGTAGGCGGTGACCCGGCTGCCTTCGTGGATGCGGGCCCCCTCCGCCGCGGCCGCCTGCGCCAGGCCCAGCGCGTAGTTGAGCGGATGCAGGTGGCGCGCGCCCAGGTCCAGGGAGGCGCCGTGAAAGCCCTGACCCGAGGTCAGGGTTGCCAGTTCATCGCCGTCCACATAGCGGATCCGGTCGTAGGCATAGGTGGAATTCAGGTGTTCCACATGCTCGCGAATCTCCGCCGCATGGCTGCGTTTGGAGGCCAGGTGCAGGTTGCCGGTCTTCAGTTCGCAGTCGATCTGGTAGCGCTCGATCAGCTCGCAGACGGTGGCCACCGCCTCCAGGCCCAGCTGCCAGAGGGCCCGGGCGTGATCGGCCCCCACCCATTTCTCGAGCTGGTCCTGCCCGGCGCGCTGGCCGGTACCGACATGGCCCCCATTGCGCCCCGAGGCCCCCCAGCCGACCCGGTTGGCTTCCAGCAGTATGACACTGTAGCCACGCTGGCGCAGATGGATTGCGGTGGACAGGCCGGTATAGCCGCCGCCGACGATACAGACATCGGCGGTGGCCTGGCCCTCAAGGGCAGGAAAATCAAGTAGTGGCCTGGCGGTCGCCGCGTACCAGGAATCTGGGTGAGCTTCGTGCTGCATGCCGGTATTATACGCAGGAGCGGATTTGGGGCAGCATACCACGTTATTGGCGGCGGCCTGCTTGCTCCGGGGTTTCAAGTGCTGCGATACTGACTTTTTTTCACGCCATGGCCCCTGTATGCAAAGCGATGCGCAAGCGATTCATGACTGGTTGAAAGAACACAAGATCTCCGAAGTCGAGTGCCTGGTGCCCGACATGACCGGCAACGCCAGGGGCAAGTTTATCCCGGCGCAGCAGTTTCTCAGCCAGGGTGATCCCAAGCTGCCCGAATCCATCATGATCCAGACGGTCACCGGCGAGTACTGCGATGATCACTGGGATTTCGTCGAGCCCACTGACGCCGACATGATCCTCAAGCCCGACCTTTCCACGCTGCGGGTGGTGCCCTGGGCCCGCGAGCCCACCGCCCAGATCATCCACGACTGCTACAAGATGAACGGCGAGCGGCATCCGCTTTCCACCCGCAACGTGCTGCGCCATATCCTGGATCTCTACGCTGCCGAGGGCCTGAAGCCGGTGGTGGCGCCGGAAGTCGAATTCTATCTTGTCGCCAGGAACACCGATCCGGACTACGAGCTGATGCCGCCCAAGGGCCGCTCCGGGCGGCGCGAATCGGCGCGCCTGTCCTACAGCATCGATGCCGTGGCCGAGTTCGAGGACTTTGTCGAGGACATGTACGACTATGCCGACGAGCAGAAACTGCAGGTCGATACCCTGATCCATGAAAACGGCGCCGCGCAAATGGAGATCAACTTCCTGCATGGCGATGCGCTGAGCCTGGCGGACCAGGTCTTCATCTTCAAGCGCACGGTGCGTGAGACCGCGCACAAGTACGGCATCTATGCCACCTTCATGGCCAAGCCCATGCAGCGCGAACCGGGCAGCGCTATGCATATCCACCAGAGCGTGGTGCGCGCCGATACCGGCGAGAATATCTTTGCCGAAGCGGACGGCACCCACACTCCCGCCTTCCTGTCCTATATTGCAGGTCTGCAGCGCTACACGCCGGAGCTGATCAGCCTGTATGCGCCGAACGTGAATTCCTACCGGCGGCTGGCGCCGGATATCTCGGCGCCGATCAATCTGAACTGGGGCATGGACAACCGCACCACCGCGTTCCGGGTACCCTGGGGACCACCCGCGGCCACCCGCATCGAGAACCGTTTCCCCGGAGCCGATGCCAATCCCTATCTAGCCCTGGCGGCGACACTGGCCAGTGGCTATCTGGGCATGAAGCAGGGCCTGACGCCGACCCAGCCCCACCAGGGCACGGCCAACGAGGATGATGTTGAAGTGGCGCGTACGCTGGAAGAGGGTCTGCGCAACCTGCATAATACGCCGGAACTGCAGGACATGATCGGTGATCTGTTCCTGCGCGCCTACGCGGCGGTCAAGCTGGACGAGTTCGAGGAATTCAATCGGGTGATCAGTTCCTGGGAACGGGAACACCTGTTGCTGCAGGTCTGAGAAACAGCCCCGGAATCAGGGCTCGCTGCTCGCCTCAATCGATAAATCTGACTCGATCCCGCGCTGCGACGGCCAGCCAAATCCGGGTGTCCGCTAGAATTTTTCCTCCAGGCCGTGGTGTTCCACCCGGGGATAGCTGCGCCATTTGAATACCTGCTGATGGTCACAGATCAGGCAGCGGTGTTCAATGTCGCCGGTTTTCGGATCCATCGTGCTGCAGGCGGACATCATGCCCTGGCCGCAGGCATCACAGACATAGTTGATTTCCACCGGTTTGACTTCACGCTTCAACTCTGGCATCGGTTCTTGCTCCCTGTAGCTTTGACGCTATGCTAGCGCGCCCGGCCGCGCAGCAGAAGGGTTATTGCCCGCGCGGAGCGAATATCTACTGTGGGAGTTGATTAATGGGCCATGGGGGCTAAGCTGTGCGAGTCGCTTCAGGGGGCCCCCGTGGATACGGAATTGCTGCGAACATTTCTCGAAGTCCGCAATACCCGTCATTTTGGTCGGGCGGCCGCGAACCTGTTTATCACCCAGGCCGCGGTCAGTGCCCGCATCCGGCAGCTGGAGGACGCTCTGGGGGCGCCGCTGTTCATTCGCCACCGCAACAATATCCAGCTAAGCAGCGAGGGTGAACGCCTGGTGCCTCACGCTGAAAGCGTGTTGCAGGCCCTGGACCGGGCCCGGCGGGAGATGCAGTCGGCTGACCAGGTTGCCGGCAGGGTGTACCTGGGAGTTCGCACCGGCATCTGGAGTGCCGCGCTGCAGCAGCGCCTGCATACTTTGCAACGGCAGGAGCCCGAACTGGCGCTGCGGGTGGAGAGCCGCGAGCCGGGGGAGCTCATCCGCAAGTTGCTGGACCGCAGTCTCGATGTGGCCATCGCCTATGAGCCGCCAGGGATCGCCGAGCTGGAAAGCACAGCCATCGGCCGGCTGACCCTGCGTCTGTACAGTTCTCGCCCTGGTGAATCAGCTGAGCAGGCCCTGTGCGGCAATTATGTCTTCCTTGACTGGGGCGGCGGTTTCACACGCTTTCACAGCAAGCGATTTGGCGAGCGGCGGGTGCCCCGGCTGCACACCAACCTCAATGACCTGGCCAGCGATTATCTGGCGGAGTTTGGCGGTGCCTGCTTTTTGCCCGCCAGTCTGGAGCAGCCATTGGCGGCACTGGGCCTGGCGCCGGTGGAGGAAGCTCCCGCCTTCACCCGGCAGCTGAATCTCGTATACCACAGCAGCTCAGCCCAGCGGCCGCTGCTTGAGCGGGTGGCCCGGCATTTTGACGGGGTGGAGGTTTAGTTCAGGGTGGCGGCTCGCCAGATGCCCGCGACAGAACGGGAGCGGGTGGACAGACTCGCTGGCGGCGGTGGGGTCACAGCACTAGAAATCTTCCAGTTCAAGATCATAGTAGCCCAGCTCCTCGCGCAGACGCCGTTGTTCCAGGCGCTGCTCGGCGCGGCGGCGTTTTTCCGCCAGCCGTTGCTTGCCGGTTGAAGCGGGCACCAGCTCCTCGAAATCGTCCTCGGAAAGCTCCAGCCCTGGCTCAAACATGTCCTCAAGGGAATCGCTGGGGGCGGGTTCTTGTGTGCGCTGAGTCATGGTCACCTCCGGATGGTTTATGGCCACCAATTCCGGCGCAATATCACTCAGCGCTTTCGGGGAGTAAATCAAAATTTTGTTGGACTGGTGATAAGGAAAATTTGTCGACCGACTGCCCGGGAGCTGCGGGGCTACAATAGTCGGCGGCCCGCGCCCATCCCTGGGATCCTTGCGTTTGCCTACCTCCCTGTAATTCGTCTTCCCTGACGTTCCTGATCGCACACGGGCCGCCTGCAAGAGTCAGAGCAAGACTCGTGCCATGCACCAAAGCACCATTCTGGCGGGTCTGCTGCCCTCGCGGGCGTGTCCGGCACTGAGAGTGCCCGTGTCCGGACGTGTCCCCGGACTAGACCGTGGCCAGCCTCGCCATGATACGGTTGGCTACCTGCTGTGAATCGCCGGATTGTGCATCCACAATGATGTCCGCGTAGCGCTCGTACAGTGGCGTGCGCTCCTCGTACACTGTGGCAAAGCTGTCGCCTGCGTCGCAGGCGATGCCGCGATTGGGCGCCGCCGCGACCCGCCGCTCCAGGGCGGCGAGCCCGACCTTCAGATAGACCACCGGTCCCGCCGCCCGCAGGCGCTGCATGATCGCCTCGCTGTAGACCACACTGCCGCCGGTGGCGACCACTGCGCCTGCCAGCGGCACGGCCAACAGTATTTCCTCTTCGATGGCCCGCAGTGCCAGATAGCCGCGGCTGTCCACGATCTCCTGCAGGGTAGCATTGGCGGCTGTCTGGATGGCGAGGTCGGTGTCGTTGAATGCAAGCCCGCTGAGTTTGGCCAGCAAAACACCGACAGTGCTCTTGCCGGCCCCGGGCATACCGATGAGGCTGATGGTATTGAAATGCGATTTGGACACGGGCTTTCCTTGCGCTGGCGGGCAGTCGGCGTTTTACACTTTTGCGGCGGTTTCGGCAAGGGGCGCCGCCTTGCGCCGCTTCCGCACTGTGGTTAGAGTGCTGGCTTTGTTTGCGACTGTGCGCTGATGGAGAGCCATCCCATGACATTGCAATTCACCCCCCTGGATGCCCTGCATCGTGAACTGGGTGCCCGCATGGTGGCCTTTGCCGGCTACGACATGCCGGTTCAATATCCTGCCGGCATTATTCGCGAACACCAGCATACCCGGCAGGCGGCGGGCCTGTTCGATGTCTCCCACATGGGCCAGCTGGTCCTGCGTGGCCCCGGTGCTGCCGAATTGCTGGAATCGCTGGTGCCGGTGGACGTGCTGGGCCTGGCGGAACAGCGTCAGAGCTACGCACTGTTTACCAATGACAAGGGCGGGATCCTGGATGACCTGATCATCACCCGCTGGGGTCCGGAGACGTTTTTTCTGGTCGTGAACGCGGCCTGCAAGCAACAGGATATTGCCCATCTGCGGACGCATCTCGATGGTCAGACGCTGGAAGTGCTGGAGCAGCAAGCGCTGCTGGCGCTGCAGGGTCCGGCCGCACGGGAGGTGATGGCGCGGCTGTGCCCGGAGACGGCGACCCTGGTATTCATGCACGGCATGCGTGCGACTATCGACGGGATTGATGCCTATATCACCTGCTCCGGCTATACCGGTGAAGACGGTTTTGAGCTCTCGGTCCCGGCCGCGCAGGCGGATGCGTTGGCGCGCCTGCTGCTGGCGCAGCCCGAGGTCGAGGCGGTTGGCCTGGGAGCCCGCGATTCCCTGCGCCTGGAGGCGGGGCTGTGCCTGTATGGTCACGAGCTGAACGAGCGCACCGACCCGATCCAGGCGGGGTTGCTGTGGTCCATCAGCAAGGTGCGGCGGCCCGAAGGTGAGCGCCCCGGCGGTTTCCCGGGTGCGGACATGATTCTGCCGCTGATAGTCAACAAGCCCGCTTTGCGCCGGGTCGGGCTGATGGTCGAGGGCAAGCGTCCGGTGCGGGAAGGACAGACCGTGCTGGCCGAAAGTGGCGAGGTTGTGGGAGAGATCTGTTCCGCCGCTTACGGCGCCACCGTGGGTGCGCCGATAGCGATGGCCTATGTGCAGCGCGATCTGGGCGAACCCGGTACCCAGCTGGCAGTGGATGTGCGCGGCAAGCAGGTGGCTGTCACCGTGAGCCGGATGCCCTTCGTGCCACAGCGCTACTTCAGGGGCTGATCGGCGGCTGCACGGGTTGGCGGTTCAGTGAGCCCAGGCGCGTTCCGCCTTGAACTGCTGCGACAGGTAATCCATCTGGTCTGCCAGCACCCGCTCCTTGGCCAGAAAATGCCATTCCCAGGTATTGGGCCGGAACGGCACAGCCAACAGCGGCATGCCGGCTTCCTCGGGAGTACGGTTGTCCTTCTGCCAGTTGCAGCGGCGGCAGGCGGCCACGACGTTCTCCCAGCGGTCGGTGCCACCGCGGGAGGTGGGCAGTACATGGTCGCGGGTCAGGTCGGCACGGGCGTGTTGATGGCCGCAGTACAGACAGCGATGATCGTCGCGCCGAAACAGCGTGCGGTTGCACAGGGGCAGGCTGAAACCTGGCCGCACCCGCCCCTGCAACGCGATGATCGGTTGCAGGTCGATCCGTGAGCGTTTGCCGGTCAGGCGCTGGATGCCGCCCAGAATGGGCGGCAAAGGCTCCCCCACGCCATAGACGACATCGCCTCTGGCGTAGGCGGAGACAGCTTCCTGGGCGGTGATCCAACCGCGTGGTTGACCCGCCAGGTCCAGTTTCAGGATATTCTGCATGGGGCGCCACTCTGTGGGTTCCCCCAAAGCTACTGTAAAATTGTGGCTTTCACAATCCCGCAAAACGGGACTATTGCTGAGTGGCGTGAAGGCGCCGGGGCTGCCGGACACCACCCGGTGTGCGCGCTTATTCCTGGCGCGCGACCCAGCTGGCACTGACCAGTGTCTGGCCGGCGCGGGTGATGCGTCCCTCGAAGCACTGGCCCGTGCCGATCTCGCCCACGCCGGCGGGAGTGCCGGTCATGATGATATCGCCGTCTTCCAGGCCCATGAAGCCCGCCAGGTTGGCGAGAATCGTCGTGGGCGGATACATCATCAACGCAACCCCTGCAGCCTGGCGGACGGCGCCGTCCACGCGCAGTTCAAGTCCCAGTTCCTCCACCGGCCCCGCCAGTGGCACGAACTCGCTGACCAGCGCGGCACCATCGAAGGCCTTGGCTCTTTCCCAGGGCAGGCCCTTTGCCTTCAGCCGTGCCTGCAGGCCGCGCTTGGTCAGGTCCAGTCCGAATCCGACCCCGGCCAGGCGTCCATCCTGGACCAGAAAAGCGATTTCACCCTCATAGTGCAGCGGCTCCCCACGCACAGCGTAGAGCGTATCGCCCAGCGCCGAATTGGGCTTGAGGAACACCACCATCTCTTCCGGCACCTCGTTGCCCAGTTCTTCGATATGGGCGACATAATTGCGGCCCACGCAGATGATCTTGGAGGGGGTGATCAACTGCTGCTGGAACAATATTGTGTGCATTGGCGCTGGCCCGCGGGGATTTCGGTAACAGGATTCAGCGCAACAGCAACAGGGTTATGTCGCTGTGGCTCAGCATCCGGGTGGTGTTGCTGCCGACGAAAAACTGGCGGATCCGCGAGTGGCCCCAGGCACCCATCACCATCAGGTCGATGGCCTGTTCGCGATGATACTGGCTCAGCGCGGCCTGGACCTCGCCCTCCAGATTGGCGCTGGTGACCTCAAAGCCAGCCGCCACCAGCGTGTCGCGCGCGCCGCGCACCTGGCCGGCACGCTCCTCCGACAGCGGACCCACAGTGACCAGGTGACAGGGCAGGCCCCGCAGCAGTGGGCTGCCGGCTACCAGTGCCAACGCCTCGCCGGCGGTTTCGCTGCCATCGTAGGCGATCATGAAACGTCGCGGTTCGGCGAATTCATGCATCACCACCATGATGGGCCGGTGTACGCGGCGGACCACGCTTTCCAGATGGGAGCCGATGGTCTGGGCTTCGATGTCGTGGTCCTCACCCAGCCGGCCCATGACCAGCAGCCGGGTCTCACTCTCCATCTCCTGCAGTGTTTCCACCAGGTCACCGTGGCGCTGCTTGCGCTGGATTTCGCAGGCGCCCGCCGCCAGGGCGATGGTATCCGCTTCCTGCAACATGTGTTTGCCATGCTCCAGAGCCAGCCGTTCGCGGCGTTCATCCAGCGCGGTCAGTTCCTCGAGCAGCTGCTCCTGACTACCCATTCCAATCGCGCCGGACAGATCCTGGGTCGGCGGCGCGGGGGGTTTTTCCAGCACGTGCAGCAGTTGCAGCGGTGTTTGCAGAACCCGGCTGGTCCAGGCACCAGCGAGAGTGACGGAGCGTGAACTGTGGGAGCCATCGATGCAGGCGACAATATTATTCATGGTGTGCTCCTCAATCCCGGTACCGGACGGCAGTGTGTCGAATTCGTCCGCTCAGTCATTGCCGGCCAGTTCCCGCAGGATGATGCTCCAGTGGTCCAGCGCATCGTGAAAGGCCTTGATCGGCACTCGCTCATTGAGTCCGTGAGCGAACATCTCGTCGGGATCCATGAAGATACCGCTGATGCCCCAGGTCGGGATGCCGGCACTGCGAAAGTGCATGCCATCAGTGCCGTAGGGCGCCATATAGGCGATCAGGGGCAGTTGAGGATAGCGGCTGTGGACGGCCTTGCTGATAGCGCCCACCACGTCTTCGCGCAGCTCTGAAATCGGACTCTCGACCGGCTCACCCAGCAGCTCGAACTCGGCTCCGGTATTGGCTATCGCCTGCTCCAGTTCGGCCTGGATATCGCTGACCTGGATGCCCGGAAAGATGCGGCAGTTGATCGTGGCGGTGGCAGATTGCGGCAGCGCATTTTCGGCATGGCCCGCTTCCAGCATCGTGACGACACAGGTGGTGCGGGTGGCGCCCACATAGGCCGGTTCCGTGCGCAGGCGTTCGGCGGCCTCCTTGTCGTCGGGGTTGTAGGCGAAGCGAACCATGGTGTCGCCCAGCTCGCCGCCCATCTGCTGGCCCACCTGCTGGAAATAGGCCAGCGTCATTTCGCTCCAGCGCACCGGGAAACGGTGGTTCTGGATCGCCTTGACCACATCCGCGAGTTCGTAAATGGCGTTGTCGTCCCGCGGCTGGCTGCTGTGGCCGCCGGGATTGCGCACCGTGATCTCCCAGGTGGCGTAGGTTTTCTCCGCTGCCTGGATGTTGTAGCTGACCGGCTTGCCGCTGGCATCCAGGTTGCCACCGCCGGCGTCCGAGTTCAGCGCAAACTCGGCCTCTGCGACTTCCGGTATGTCATAGGCCATCATCCGCGTAGTAATCATGTCGCTCTCTTCGTCGCCGGAAAATGCAAGGATCAGGTCGCGGTTGGGGACGAAGCCCTCCTGCTTGAGGCGGATAAACGTGGAGGTGAGCTGGGCGATACCGAATTTGTTGTCAATGGAGCCGCGGGCGTAGAAGTTGACGTCATCCTGGGTCAGCTTGAAAGGGGGGCGTTCCCAGTCCGTGTCCAGTGCTTCCACCACGTCCATGTGGCCCAGCAGCAGGATTGCCTTTTTGCCGGAGGAACCATCTCCCCGGTAGGTCGCGACCAGACTGGCAAAGTTGTCCTTGGGGATCACCCGCACGTCCTCCTCGGGGAAGCCGGCGGCGATCAGCTGATCCGCTAGGTAGCGGGCGACCTTTGGCGTATTACCGGTATTCTTGGAGGTATCCACTTCAATGATGTGGCGATAGATTTCCAGGGTCCTGTCTGCATGCCCCGCCGGCGTATTGCCGGCCGCCTGGACGGTGGCCGCGGCGAGCAGGCCAAGCGTGGCCAGTGTGCGCTTGAGTATCATCATGGTCTCCTGCTGAATGATGCGGGCAGCGGCCCGGTTGCCGGCCAGCGAAATATACTGATGTTAACGGGTCAAGCGCGCCGGCGGAAGCACAGTAACACAGCGGGTGGTCAGTGCGGATCATCCGGAACACGCTTGCCCTGCCCGGCAGGTCGGCTACTATGACAACCGGGGTCAGTCCCGTCGAATACTATCTGGAGCAAGCACCATGACTGAACAACGTATTGCCGACAACCTGCCAGACTGGGTCAAGGATCACCTCGCCCGCTATATCGCAACCGATGGCGCCGACGGGCACCTGTGGGATGCCTCCTCCGTCGGGGCCGAGGGAATGATCGCCACCCTGCTGCTGACCACGGAGGGACGCAAGTCTGGCCAGTCGTTGACCATTCCGCTGATCTATGGCCGCGCGGGCAAGGGCTATTGTGTTATCGCATCCAAAGGGGGCGCGCCCCAGCATCCGGCCTGGTTTCTGAATCTGCGGGACAATCCCCGTGTGCACGTGCAGGTGGCCGCGGACAAGTTCGAGGCCGTTGCCCGCGAGGCGGAGGGCGAGGAGCGGGAGCAGCTGTGGCGGCAAATGGTCGACATCTTCGCCCCTATACGCAGTACCAGGAGGCCACCGGGCGCAGGATTCCGGTAGTGGTGCTGGACCCGGTCTGACCGCCAGCAGCCGCGCCGGGCCGGCGTGGCGAGGCCGTGTTGGCCGTTCACAGTAGCGCAATAAGCTGACGCCTGATGTCTGCGGTTGTCAGCGCGCAGGTCCAGTGGGTCCAGTGAAGGGTGCCACGAAGCCGCCCTGGGGCGATGCCAGCATCACGCGGTCCTTGCCATGGGTCTTGGCCTGGTACAGCGCACGGTCCGCCGCCGCATAGATACTGGCCGCGTCCTGACGGCCGGGGCCGAAAGAGGCCACGCCGACACTGACGGTAACGGCTACCTGGCTTCCGTCTTCCAGTTTGAGGCTATGTTCGCGGATGCACTGTACCAGCCGCTGTGCCACCGCTGCCGCCTGATCTGCGCTGGCGCGGGGCAACACGCAGAGAAACTCTTCGCCGCCGAGCCTGGCCATCGCATCGCCGCTGCGCAGCAGCTTGCTGCCAATGGCGGCAATGTCGCGCAGCAGGTGGTCGCCTACTGGATGGCCGAAGCTGTCATTGATTCGCTTGAAATCGTCGATATCCAGCAGGACCACCGCCAACTTGCCTTTCTCCGGGGACAGGCCGGCGGTATGTTGTTCGAGCACGGAAAAGATATGGCGGCGGTTGAACAGCCCAGTCAGGCCGTCGCGGGAGGACAACTCGCGAAAACGCAGGGTGTTGCGGCGCTGCAGTACCAGAAACACCAGCGTGATGCCGGTCAAGGCGACCCAGGACAGAATGGTGGCGCGCTGCTGCAGGTTGGCCTGCTTTTGCCGGGCCAGATCCAGCGTGTCGGCGCGGGCCTGCTCTTTCAGCAGGTCGATCTCGATATCCTTGCGCGCATTTTCCATGCTCGCCTGGAGTTTGACAAAGCGTTCGGAGGCATTGCGGGTCAGCAGGGCAGTCAGCTCTTCATGATAGGCGAGCAACAGTTCGAAGGCACGCTGGTACTGGCCCTGCCGTGCCAGTACCAGGGCCTCTGACTTGTCCACTTCGATTTCCCAGCGTGTGCCCTGCAGTTCGGGAATGCCGGCGAATATGCTGCGGGCCTGCTCCAGCGCTGCCAGTGCCTCTGCCGTTGCGCCCGCCTGGGCAAGGCAGACCGCCTGGCGCTTGTACAACTCGGCCTTGAAGTCCGCCGGTCCATTGACCGCCAGCGCCCGCTCGATGGCGTTGAGCGCAGAGTCGCAGTCCCCCTGCTCGGCGTAGGTCATGCCCAGGCCGTAGTGGGCGACGAAGATATTGTGTTCAGTGCCATTGAACTCGGTCAGCTGCCGGTAGCGTTCGAAACTGGCAATCGCCTTGTCCCACCGCTCCCAGTAACGGTAGGTAATGGCCAGGCCATTGACGGCTTCTGCTTCGTAACCCCGGTAATCCAGGGCTGTGTAGGTGTCCAGCGCTTTCTGGTAGTGCTCGACGGACTTTTCATACTCGTCAATATAGGCGTAGACAGCGCCGTACACTTCATTGACCATCGCTATCAGGAAGCGGTTGCGCAACTCGCCTGCAGCGGTGAAAGCCGTTTGCAGGTCCAGCAGGGCTGCTTCGTGATAGCCGTTCAGGCTGCGGGTAAAGGCGAGTTCGGCCAGTGCCAGCACATACATGAAATCCTGATCGGCAGCGGCCGCGCCCGCTGCTGTCTGCTCCAGCAGTTCAATGGAACGCTCATACTGCACATTGCGCCGCTCGCTGATGCCCTGCAGGATTTCCAGAAACAGTTTGTGCCGTGCAGGGGTCTGCGTGGTCACCAGTGCCAGGCCGGCTTCGATGGCAGCTTCAAAATCTTCCTGCAGGTAGAGCCATTGCAGGGCCTGGGCCCGATTCAGGTAGTACTGGAGTCTGAGAGAGTCGCTGGCGGTGTCGATACGCTCCCGCAGCTGTTGCAACTGGCGGTAGGCCTGCCAGGGGTCCCGCCAGACCGACTCAGACAGCGCCTCCAGCTCATTGGCCAGCGAGGCCTGCACTGGCTCTGCGGCGCGCGCCGTGGCAAGTGTCAGGGACGCTGTGAGCAGGACCAGCAAAAGGGTCAGTAGCAGAGGTTTCATCGGAACTCTCGTGTCGGAGGGAGGGTCTGCCATCCTGGCGGCGGACTATGGCCTGCGTCTGTGTGTGCTCCCCGTTTTGACGCCGCCCTGTGGTAGCGATGCTAACCCAATTGCCGCAGCGGAACTACTGCCATCACAGCCGGACCGGCATCCGAAGCCTGCCAGCAATGGCCGCGCCTGCGTCTACGGTTCAGCGTGCGCGGCCGTTCTGCAGCCGCTGCTGGCGCCGCCAGTCCCAGGGCGGCACTGGCGCGTTACCGACCCACAACCCGCGTCCGTTTTGCCGGGCTTCCTGCTCTGCGGCGGCGAGAGCATGTTCACGGGGGCGTAGTGCCGGTACCACCAGGCGTGTCCCGCGCGGACCATGGCCAGGTTGATATTGGTGCCGTCCGCATACGCGGTCCCCACCAGGCGGCCGTAGTCATCCTCTTCGATCACCGTCACGCCAATCCGCGCGTTCTCCACCAGGGCGGCCAGGGCGGCTCCGGCTGCCTCGCCGTGGGGCTGGTCGCGCTCGGGCGCATCAATGCCGTACAGACGGATTGCGTGTTGTTTGTTGTCCCGGTCCAGCAGGGACAGGCTGTCGCCGTCTGCGACCCGCACGACCCGGCCGCTGAGGTCAAACGCCGACGGCGGTGTCCCTTCACGCGCAGCGCCGACCTGTTCCAGTTTGCCGGTGGCGCGACGCCAGGCAGCCTCCGGGCGAGTGGCGTATTCCCGCAGCGTGGAACCTATGCTGTCCAGCGCGCCACGGTGCCAGCTGATCTCGCCCAGGGTCAGGTACTGAAACAGGGACAGGCCCCCCAGCAGGATCAGTACCAGGCGCAGTTTGCGACCTGGAAATCGGCGCCACCGTACCACCTCTCAGCCCTGTTGGTGGCCGCCGCTCACGACGGTCTTGAGTGCGGCCGGTTTGACGTTGGCCGAACCCTGGTCGCCGCTGAACCAGGCTTCACCTTCGGTAATGGTGCATTGCAGTGACATGCCCGGCCTGGCCAGTGCCGCCAGTGCCTTGCAGGCGCTGTCCGCCACCTGCCAGACTTCAAGGTGGGCAAATCGGGTCAGCGCCGGGCCGTGCTTGTCCCACCACACCGGGACCGCCCGGTCGCCATAGCTGTAGAGAATCACCTGGCGGGCCCGGGAGCAGGCCTTGCGCAGCCGGTCCGGATCGGGGGTGCCCAGCTCGATCCAGGTTTCGATGGCACCGGTCAGGTCCCTGCGCCACAGGCCGGGCTCCTCATCGTTGCTGAGGCCGCGGCCGAACTCCAGCCCGGGGCCGGCATGCAGCGCAAAGGCCAGCACTCGCAGCATCATGCGTTCATCGGTTTCCGACGGATGTCGGGCCAGGGTCAGGGCAAAGTCCTGGTAGAACTGGCGGTCCAGGTCGGCGACGTTGAGGTCGAGTTTGAAAATGGTGGACTTCAGGGCCATATCAGTAAGCACTGCCAGCAGGTTGGTGAGGCACTATAGCGGATCACTGCCCCGATCGCAGCAGGCTGGTGCCGCCTGGCTTCGGCACCAGCCGGGGTTTTAGGATTTGGCCGGATAGTGGGTCGCGCCGGGAGGCCCCCCTCAGCTGGTTTTTGCCGGCGTAGTGGTCAGGATCTGGTATACCGCCTGCATATGTTCCGTCGCCTCGTGGCCCAGGGGGGTCAGAAAGCCGCCATCCTCCTGGTCGATCAGCTGTTTGGCATACAGTCGCCGGGCCGCGGCAATAACTTCAGGGGCGGCGCTGCTGTGTATTTTCAGCCCCAACTGGGCGCTGCTCGGGTCGAATGTCAGCAGCAATTCCATCTCGTCTGTCAAATCTGAGTCCAGGATCATCGCTCGGGTCCTTTTCATTGGTCTGGACTAGAGCATAGCCGAAATGGGCACCGGGGTTGTGGCTAATGTCGGGCTGGATGGAGCGACAATGTGACGAGGTTCCCGAATCCCGTCAGGGATGGTGCGGGCTGGCTTTCTTGGGGCATGGACACGGTGCTATAGTGAGCGATCACATTTAGCGTTCTACTCCGCCCGGCTCCTCGCATGGACTATCCTGACATTCCGGGGTACAAAATCGACTCCATCCTCGGTGAAGGCGGGATGGCGACGATTTATCTTGCCGAACAGGAGAGCTTTGGGCGCCGGGTCGCACTCAAGGTCATGTCCCCGCGGCTGCTCAGCGACGCCAGTTTCGGCGAGCGATTCCTGCGGGAGGCCCGCATTGTCGCGCAGCTCACCCACCCCAATTTTGTGCCGGTCTACGAGGTCGGCAGGCACGGCGATTACCGCTACATGTCGATGGAATACCTGCCCGGGGGGGACCTCAAGAGCCTGATGCGGCAGGGGCTGCCGCTGGCTGACAGCATCCGCATCGTCAAGGATGTTGCCAGTGCACTGCACTATGCCGCCGGCAAGAATTTCATCCACCGTGATATCAAGCCCGCCAATATTTTGATGCGGGAAAATGGCAGCCCGGTGGTGTGTGATTTCGGCATTGCGCGGCAGACCGACATCGAGGAGCAGATGACCCTGGTGGGAACGGTCATCGGTACCCCCCATTACATGAGCCCGGAACAGGCCCAGGCCAAAGAGCTGGACGGTCGCTCCGACCTGTACAGCCTGGGTGCCATATTCTATGAAATGCTGACCGGCAGGCGCCCCTATGACAGCGCCTCGGTGATCCAGGTCAGCATCATGCATGTCACCGAGCCGATTCCGGAGCTGCCCGGGGAGCTGGCGGCCTTCCAGTTCTTTATCGAAAAGGCGATGGCCAAGCTGCCGGACAACCGCTTCCAGAGCGGCATGGAGTTCATCTACGCGCTGGAGGAGCTGGAGGAAGAACACTACGAGCTGATCCACCGGGTGGCGCCAACCCAGGTGCTGAGCGAAGCGGACTTCCGCAGCAAGCTGGGCGCCAGCGGTATGCGTACGCCGGTCAGCGCGCTGTCAACGGACAGCGCCGCCCGGCGCCGGGTACGACCCTCCAGGACCGGGATGAGCAAGAGCCAGTTTCATGGTTGGCGGGGTCTGTTGCGGCAGCGCAGCTGGCAGGCCGGCAGCGGTGCTGTAGGCCTGCTGCTGATCGTGGCTGCCGGTGGCTGGTGGATGGCGGGAGACGAGACGCCGACGGAGCCGCCGCCACTGTATACACCACCGGTGGCGGGCGCTGGCCTGGACGGCAAGGTGGATGAACTGAAACAGGCGGCTACCCTGGCGATGACAGAGGGACGCCTTTATGGCTCCGGCGAGGACAATGCCCAGCACTATCTCACCAGCTTGCTGATCTTCGCGCCTGACGATACCGAAGCCAGGCTCGCTATTACCCGGCTGTTCGGCATGTATCTCGAACAGGCCGGCGACATGATCGCTGCCGGTGAATACGGCGCCGCCACCGAGGTGTTGAACTATGCCTCGCAGATCAATTTTCATATCGAAGACCAGAACTTGCTGGAGCAACAAAATCTGCTGCGCCGGGAACTGTTTTCGGCCCAGCAGCAAAGCATCGTCGCCGCCTCCCGCTCGCGGGAAATAAAACGCCTGCTCGATGCGGCTGACAGCCTGTTCGCCGAAGGCAAGCTGACCAGCCCGGCCGGCGACAACGTTTATGACAAGTACCAGCAGGTGCTGTCCATCGATCCTGACAACGAGACTGCCCGCGCTGGTATCCAGCGGGTTGCCGGCCGGTTTCTCAGCCAGGCGCGGGACCAGACCAAACAGGGGGAGTTCGGCCGGGCGCGAGCCTACATGTCGGCGGCTGTACAGATATTCCCGCAGCACCCGGATATGGCGGATACCCGCCAATATGTCGCTGCTGAGGAAGAGCGCAGCGCCGAGCGCCTGTTGCGCGAACGCGAACAGGAAAGCGCAGCCGTTCGCCGCGAGCTGGAACAGCGTCGGCAGGAGCTGGCCATCCGGGCCCGGAAAATACAAACCTTGCTGGCCGCCGCGGCAGCCGATATCGAAGCACAGCGGCTCAATGCCCCCGCCGGCAATAACGCTGTTGAAAAGTACAATGCGGTGCTGGAACTGGACCCGGCCAACGTCGACGCTCTCAACGGTTTCGAGGACATCGCCAGGCGCCATATCGCGCTCGCTCGCGACGAGATCGGCGCCGGCAGACTGGATGACGCAGAACGCAACCTGATCAGTGCCAAGATCCTCTCGCCATCGAATCCCCAGTATGCGGCCGTGCAAAATGAGCTGATCGCGGCGCGCGACCGCCGCAAGCAGGAACAGGCCGCGGAGGAGGCTCGCCGGGAGCGGGTGGCGGCCCTGTTGGCCGGCGCCGCTGCCTTGATGGAAAAGGGGAATCTGTATCTGCCGCGGGGCGGCAATGCCGCTACCCAGTTACGTGAAGTATTGGCGCTTGAGCCCCGCCAGCCCCAGGCCTTGGCCCTGCGGCGGAAGTTGGCGGAGCAATTGGAAAACAATGCCGCCGCCGAAATCGCCTCGGGCCAGCTCGACCAGGCACGGATGGCGATTGATGCGCTGGCGGCCATCGACGCCGATGCAGCGCAGATAGCCGCGCTGCGGCGGCGACTGGAGGCACAGCAGCAGCAAGTTCAGCGGCAGCAGCAGTTGGCCGCAGCACGCGCCGCGGCCCGGGAACAGTCTGCGGTGCAGGAGCGGCCTGCATCCACCGCTCCGGCCTCGCGGGGCCCGAGCCAGGCTCTGCTGGCAAGAGCGGGTAAACTGGGTGCGGTGAGTCAGAGCAACTATGGTGAATTGGCCGACATCTATCTCAAGGTGCAGCAGCAGGGGGACAGCCCCGCTGCCAGCCGCGGCCTCAAGGAGGTAGCGACCTACCTGGCGGGCCTGACCCGTGAGGCGAACAGGGCGCGAGACTACCGTGCGGCCCAGGACTACCTGGATCAGCTCCAGCGCATTGCGCCCGAGGCGGCCATCGTAGGTACCCTGAGAGAGGAGGTTGCCTATGCAGAGCGACAGCACCAGGAAGCCGTCAGTATTCTGTCCTCAGCGGATGCGATTATCGCGACACCCTATAAAAAACCCGGAATTTTCGGCAACAATGCGGAGGCCAGGAAGACGCTGCGCACCGCCTACGACAGAATCGTTTCGGCCCGCCAGCTGGATGCCGACAACCCCGCGCTGCGGACATCGGAAACCAAGCTGTTGAAGAAGTACGCCGACATCGTCGCGCTTCACCTCGCGGACAAGCATCTCGACGAAGCCCGCGAATTCCTTCAGGACCTGGCGGCGATGGAGCTGCCGGGCGGCCAGCTCGGGCAGATGGAACAACAGCTCAGCGCGCTGGAAACAGAGCTGGCCTCGGAGGACAAGGCCATCTCCATCAGCTCTTTCTGACCGCGCTGGAAGACTACAGGTAGAACTGCAGTCCCGCGGAAAATGCGGTCATGGTCTCGTCGGTGTCGACCACCAGTCCCGGGAAGTTGCCACTGGATTCGTTGACCCGCATGTCATAGCTTTGACGACGGATATCGAGGTAGTAACCCACCCTGGACGTCAACGGGGCCGACCAGCTCACGCCATAGCTGAGACCGTCGGAATCGCCGTCAAAAATGAAGTTTTCGTTGGCGCCCTCTACCCCCAGCAGATAATTGTCGACATATTTGGCTTCCAGGTCGGCGTAGGCGAGACTGACGGAAAGCGTACCCTTGTCGGCGATCTTCCAGGCGTAGCTGGCGCCCAGGAACCAGCCGTCTTCCTCATAGTTCTGCCGATAGGGTGACAGGCCCAGCAGCAGGTGATCCTGCGCCAGGTTTCCCCCCAGGGACAGGCCGCCAGCGCTGCCGTCGCAGACCGCGGCCTGGGTGACATCGGTGGGGCAGCGCGGACCGGGCTCCAGGGTGGTCTCGCCTTCCATATAGCCGACGAAGACATTGGCGCCTTTCCAGACGTTATAGCCCAGCGTCACGCTGTAATCGGTGCGATCCACACTGGTGTCGGCATCGGTGAACGGCACGTCGGAATTGGTGCTGATATCGTTGATGCTGTCTTCGTACTTGAAGGAGACGTAACCCTTGCCGTAAATCGCCGTGAAGGCCAGTGTCAGTGTCGGTAGGTCGGCGTCGAAATCCCCGCTGTCGCTGAAACCGAGCGAGTCGTTGACCAGCCCCTGTTCAAACTCCAGGGTCTTCCACTGCACCCCTATCTGGGGCACCCAGGTGACATCCTGCATGAGGTTGTCGGCACTGGCGCCCTGGTGGACGGCAAGCAGGGTGGCGGCGATGCTGCTGAAAATCAAGGTACGTTTCATAACGTTATTCTCCGGGTTGTCAGTAATTCAGGGTTGTATGGTGCTGGAATTTTTCGCTGGCAGGGCATCATCCGTTCAGAACGTGGGACGCACGTAATAGTCGAGAGACAGCGGGATTTCCACGACCGTGCTGTCCAGTGAGGCCGGATAGGGGCTGGACATGTAATTCAGATGGTAATGGCCAGGCGCGCCGGGCAGCAGCTGCAGGTATTGCACGGTTTGGGAGTACTGGTTCCGCGCGGTGAGCTCCAGCACATTGCCGTCGCCGGTTTCGGCTACCCGCGGCAGCGACAGCTGGAACACGGCCGCGTTGTTGATTTCAGTGACCGGGATAGAGGCCAGTACCCGGCCACTGTCCTCTGCCTGACCCGCGCCGGCCTTCTCGACCCACTGCAGATAGATTTTGGAATGCGGGTAATCGGCCTGGGCATCCAGCAGAATGACCCGGTGGACTCCCTGGCTGCCGGCATTGGACCAGCTACCGAAGGAGCTGACCCAGACGATTTGATGCGACAGGTCCGCCAGGGCCTCGACAGCAGTCTCCGCGAACGCCCCCTGGGCCGCGGATATCCACAACAGGAAGGCGGCAACAGCCGCCGACGGTTTCCCCGTATTGCCTTTCAATGTCCTTTCCCCTAATCCCCGGACTGAGTATAAACCAAGATTCCTGAGGAGCGAACCGTGGAAAAGAGGAAAAATTTCCGCTGACTCATCCCCGTGCTGCGGGGCTCACTAGTCGGTCAGCGACAGCTCCTGCCTTGGCACTGGCTCCAGCCGCAGGATGGGGGAGTCGCTGTCGGTATGGTCGAGGGCGAGGTAGATATACCCGTCTGGCCCGGTCCTGATATCCCGGACCCGCCCCACATTGTGCGCCAGAGTCTGGTGCCGGACCACCGATGTGCCGTCCAGCTCCAATAGCGTCACTTGTTTTCCCGCCAGTCCCCCCGCCAGCAGGTGGCCGCGCCAGTGCGGAAACGCATCGCCCTGGTAGAGTATCAGGCCGGAAGTGGCAATGGAGGGTACCCAGACCTTGCGTGGCTGGGTCATTCCCTCGCGATGGGTACCCTCGTGGATGGCCTTGCCGGAACCGTAGTTGACGCCGTATCCCACGACTGGCCAGCCGTAGTTGGCGCCGCGCTCGACCAGGTTCAGTTCATCTCCACCCTGGGGACCGTGCTCGGTAATCCACACATTGCCGCTGGCGCGGTCTATCGCCAGCCCCTGGGCATTGCGGTGGCCATAGCTCCAGATCTCCGGCAGCGCTTTGTCCTGATCGACGAAGGGGTTGTCTTCGGGAATGCTGCCGTCTTCGTGCAGGCGCACGACCACCCCGTGGTGATCCGCCAGTGACTGGGCTGGATGGGCCTCGAGATTGCCCGAAGGTGAGGCCTGGCGATCGCCGACAGTGATGTACATGTAGCCCTTGCCGTCAAAGGCGATCCGCGAGCCGTAGTGGCCGCGCCCGCGGCTGTCAGCCTCGAATAACTCCTCGACATCCCGCAGGCGGCCATCGCGGTAGCGCCCACGAATGACGGCAGTGGTGGAAGCGCCGTCTGCCAGGGGCTTGGAGTAGGACAGATACAGCAACTGGTTGGCGGCGAAATCGGGATGCATCACCACATCCAGCAGGCCGCCCTGGCCCTGGTTGAACACCTCGGGTATTCCGGCCACCGGTTCTTCCAGCAGTTTGCCGTCCCGCACAATGCGCAGACTGCCGGCCTTTTCGGTTACCAGCATGTCACCGTCGGGCAGAAAGGTCATGGCCCAGGGCCGGGTCAGCCCTTCGACCACGGTCACCAGGCGGTAGTCATGGTAGGCTGAGTAACGGGTCTCCGGTTCGGTGGCGCTCGCGGTAGTCGACAGCAGGGCGATGATGAACAGAAATCGCAGGGGGCTGGTATTCATGGCAATGCTCCGTTGCTTGAGAGGCAGGCTGCGCGGCGCCTGTATGGGTAGTGACAACAATGGACAGTCGAAAGTGCCGTAACCGGATCGTCGCGCTGGCGTCAGGCCAACTGTTACAGTAGATAGCGACGCCGATCACGTCAATGCCCGGAGAGCCATGTAGCAACCTGGACAATGGGAGGGAGCAATGGGTGCGGCTTCGTTCGCGGCCGACCATTCGGCGGTGCAGCTGGCCTACCTGCTGGCAGCCGATGCAGTACTGCTGTTGCACGCGCTGTTTGTGGCCTTTGTGATAGTGGGTCTGCTGCTCATTCTGGCAGGCGGCGTGCTCGGCTGGCGCTGGGTGCGCAAGCCTGTGTTCCGGTGGCTGCATCTGCTGGCGATAGCAGTGGTGGTGGCGCAGGCATGGGCGGGACTTGTCTGTCCGCTGACGAGCTGGGAAATGGCGTTGCGCGAGCGCGCCGGAGAGGCTGTGTACGCGGGCGGTTTTATCGCCCACTGGCTGGAGCAACTGCTGTATTACCGGGCGCCGGAATGGGTGTTTGTAATGGCCTATAGCCTGTTCGGCCTGTTGGTCCTGGCCAGCTGGGTCCTGGTGCGGCCCCGGCCCTGGCGCAAGCGCTGACCGCGGCGCAGCTGTCTGGCCTGGCTATGGCTTCCGGTTGTCCAGCTCGACCCAGTGGCGGGGGATATTCTCCTCGACCAGCTCATCGATGCTCACGTTGATGATATTGTGTTCGCTACCCACTTCCTCTGCGAAACGGGACTGTTTGCTGCTGCGGGCAATAATCATCGCGTGGGGGAAATTACGGCGCAGCCACAGGGCGGTGCGCAGGTTGTCCTCTTCCTTGCCGGTGCCGAGTACGAATATGACATTGTAGGCATCCGCAGCAATGTGGACATCCTGCCTGAGCCGTTGCCATACCCCCGGGTGGGCGATATCGCCTTCATAGACCTCGCGCCGGTAGTCGCCGGAGAAGCTCATCTGCTCTTCCGCCACCAGCACCCGGCGCAATGCGTCCTTCTCGATGATGGCCACTGTCTCCAGTTCGTTTTCAGCGTGGTGCTGCAGCTCCTCCAGCACGGTCTGGCCAAAGCGGCCGAAGCCGGCCAGGACCACGATGTCCTTGTCCCGGGATTTCTGGAAGCGGTGCAGCATGTGCCCATGCACCAGGCCGGAAGCGGCCAGGTTATAGGAGTTGAATGTCTCGCAACTCTGCGCTACCCGGGTTCCCTGCATGGAGCGCATGAAGCGCAGGTTGGCGCAGTGCATTACGATACGTGCACCGATGTCCGGTACCAGGTTCAGGATGGTGGCAGCCGCTTCATAGCTGCGCAGGCTGTTGCCGGACAGCAGGACGACCCGTCGGGCCCTGTGAATCTTGAGTTGGCGCAGGAAAAATTCGTGGGTGATATCGCCCACTACGAACAGGGCGTCGTAGTCTTCCTGCAGCTCGTCGACAATGGTGGGCCCCGGGTTGTTCCGCGACACCACCACCAGCTGCACCCGGCGGTCGTGCTTGCGCAACACCCGCAGGTAGCTCAGGGTCAGGTCGCCGGCACCGATCACGATCACATGGTGGCGCAATTTGCGCAACTGGAAGCGCTGCGGCGAGATGGATTTGAGCAATGCTTCTATCAGGGCCCAGGCGGCCAGCACAGGTGAGCCGAAGTACGCCAGCCACAATAGCGCCATGCCCACCAGTGGACCCTCGCTGGGAGTGCCCAGTTCGACCCCGCCCACCACGAACAGACTCAGACTGTAGTAGGCCTGGGACAACAATCCGGCGTTGGCGACATCGGGCCGCTCGGTAACGATGACTCCCGAGGCAAAACCGGCCAGGCCACTGAAGAAGAACAGCAGCGCCCCCAGCAGGCGCCATGAGAAGCGGGGTTGGCCGGGGTGCAAGCTCAGGATGGACATAACAGGGACATTTTTCCGTGCGTGGTTGTCACATCATACGCAAGCGCCGGTGACCTGGCCATCCGGCGCTGCCAAAGCGGCAAAAGTCCCACACTGATACTTGCCCGCAGCGCCCAGCGATGCAACTATCGCAACTGCATCCACAGGAGCCTGAGTCATGCGTTTTCGTCCCACCAATGTCCTGCTGGTCTTGCTGCTGGCAGCGACTGCCAGCGCCGACGACGAGTTTGCGGTCTGCCTCGCCGGCCTGCAGCAGCAGGCCCTGGATGCAGGTGTGGCCGAGCCCCTGGTCATGGCACTGGTGCCGGGACTTGAGCGACAGGCGCGGGTTCTGGAACTGGACCGACAACAACCCGAGTTCGTGCAGACCTTTGCCCAGTATCTGGACGCCCGGGTGACACCGGCGCGGATCGAGCGCGGCCGTGTCCTGTATCGCCAGCACAGGGATTTCCTCCGCCAGCTGACGCGGGAGTACGGCGTCCCGGGCCAGTATCTGATTGCCTTCTGGGGCCTGGAAACCAACTTTGGCAGCTACCTGGGGCGGATGCCCACGCTGGATTCGCTGGCCACGCTGGCCTGTGATGCCAGGCGCAGTGAATTCTTCAGCGCAGAGTTTATCGCCGCGCTGCAATTGTTGCAGCGCGAAGAGCTGGACCCGGCTCAGATGCGCGGCTCCTGGGCAGGCGCCGTGGGACATACCCAGTTCATGCCCACCTCCTACCTGCGCTATGCGGTGGATGGCGATGGCGATGGCACTGTCGACCTGTGGCGCAGCGAGCAGGACGCGCTCGCCTCGGGCGCCAACCTCCTGCGCCAGCTGGGCTGGCAACCAGACTTGCGCTGGGGCCGCGAGGTACAGTTGCAGCGTGACTTTCCGTTCGAACTGGCCGGCCCGGCCACCCGCAAGCCCCAGGCCGAGTGGGCGCAGCTGGGGGTGCGTCGCGCCGACGGAGCAGCCCTGGACGAGACAGACGAGCAGGCATCGGTACTGCTGCCGGCAGGTTATGCGGGTCCCGCGTTTCTGGTATATGACAATTTTGACGTCATCATGCACTGGAACCGGTCTGAATCCTACGGCATCTCGGTGGGCCACCTGGCGGATCGGATTACAGGGGAGGCTGGTCTGCGGCGCCCGCCGCCCGCGAATCAGCAACCGCTGTCACGACAGGAAATCGAGGCTCTGCAGACCCAGCTGAACCGGCTGGGTTTCGCCGCGGGCGATGAGGACGGCCTGCTGGGACCGGCTACGCGGGCTGCCCTGGCGACCTTCCAGCGCAACAATGGCCTCGTCGCGGACGGCTATCCCGATCGGGACAGCCTCGAGAAAATACAGCAGACCCGGGACCAATAAGCCGCGGCCTGGTTGCGGCCTTCGGCAGGCCCGGGGGCGGAATACCGTCAGCGGGCGTCCGGGTCCGGCGCCTCGGCCATCAACTGCAGCATTTCATCGTGCTCGGCCATTTTCCAGGGCAGGTTGCCGGGGGAAATGTGCAGGAAATGCAAATGCTTTTCGAACTGGTCCAGGATGTCGGTGATGATGTCCTGCTGGTCGAATCCGTAAATGTCATAGGACTGGCCGCCCCGGCGCAGGAATACTTCCGCGCGGTAGTACTTGTCCACCTCGGCGTCGATGTGGGTCATGCCGGGATAGGCGTAATCCGGCAGGGCCTGCTCCAGCATCCGGATTTCATAAATGAAATCCACCTGATCGGGCTTGATCACTTCCAGGTAAATACGTGTCCCGTTGTCCTCTGAATGGACAGTGGCCGACCAGCCCTGCTTGACGAGTTCGCGTTCCACCCTGTGCATGGCCTTGCTGACCGTAGTGGCGAGAAATTCGCTGACCTTGTCCCGGTCCGGGAAGGTGACCAGCCCCAGCAGGCGCCGGCGCCAGAGTCCCCGGCCGCTGGTTCCCGACAGGCGCTGCTGCAGGTCCAGCTGCAGGCTGTTGTGGTGATGCCCCTCTATCACCAGCGCACGCCACATGCCCAGCGCGGAGATGATCATGATGAGGGCGAATGGCAGTGCGCTGGCGATCGTCATGGTCTGCAGCGCGCTGAGACCACCGGCCAGCAACAGTGCCGCCGCCACTGCGCCCTCGGAAGAGGCCCAGAAGACCCGCTGCCATACCGGAGTGACGCCCGCGCCGCCGGAGGCGAGGGAATCGATCACCAGGGAGCCGGAGTCCGAGGACGTGACAAAGAAGGTGATGATCAGGCACACGGTGATGAAAGAGACTATAGAGGAGAGCGGCAACACTTCGTAGAGCTTGAACAGCGCCACCGCGTGATCTGCCTGCACGTCGCCGATCAGCGTGCTGTAGCCCTCGTTCATGATCTGGTGCAGCGCGGTATCGCCGAAGATGGAGAACCAAAGAAAGGTGAAAATGGAGGGCACCAGCATTACCCCCACGACGAACTGGCGGATGGTCCTGCCGCGGCTGATCTTGGCGATGAACAGCCCCACAAACGGCGCCCAGGCGATGGTCCAGCCAAAGATGAACAGGGTCCAGTTGCCGATCCAGTCGCTGCGGGTATAGGCCTGCAGATTGAAGGTACGCTCGATGATGTTGTTCAGATAGCTGCCGGTGTTCTGCAGGAAGCTCTCCAGGATGTGGATCGACGGGCCCACAATGAACACAAACAGCATCAGTGCCACCGCCAGTGTCATGTTGACGATGGACAGGCGCTTGATGCCCTTGTCCAGGCCGGCGACGACCGACAGGATGGCGAGCCCGGTGATGATTGTGATGGCGATGATCTGGACGGTCACGTTCACCGGCACGGCGGGCCACAGGTAGTTGATACCGGCATTGATCTGCGCGACCGACAGGCCCAGCGTGGTGGCGATCCCGAACATGGTGCCGAGAATGGCAAACACATCCACGGCGTGGCCCAGCGGCCCGTGGATACGCTCGCCGATCAGCGGATACAGCGCCGAGCGCATGGACAGCGGCAGGCCGTGACGGAAGGAAAAGTAGGCCAGCACCAGGCCCACGAGGCCGTAGATCGCCCAGATATGAAAGCCCCAGTGGAAAAATGCAATCTGCATCGCCTGCCTGGCGGCGTCCACCGTTTCACCGGCGCCGGCGGGCGGAGTGGCATAGTGCAGCACCGGCTCCGCGACGCCAAAAAACAGCAGCGCAATGCCGTAGCCGGCAGAAAACAGCATCGCGAACCAGGCCGGGAAACTGTACTGGGGATCGGCGTGGTCGGGGCCGAGCTTGATGTGGCCCCAGCTGCTGAAGGCCACGCTGACAATGAAGACCAGGAAGAAGGCCACCGCCAGCATATAGAACCAGCCGAAGGTGGTTGTGATATAGGCCAGAGTCGTGCTGAATACTCTGCCGGCCAGATCCGGGTTGCTGATGGTGCCGACCACCAGCAGGATGATCACAACCACTGCCGGCACGAAAACCGGAACCAGAATAGTGGAAGTACGGCCGCTGTCGCCCTGGGTCATAGGCTCATCCTGAAATACACGTGGAAGTGGTCTGGGCGCTCATGGTGCCCTGTCGACGCCGGACAAGCAAACCGGCCCCAGCCCCGCCCACGCTGCCGCTGGACCCTGCCCGGGGTGGCTGCTGCAGTGGATCGTGGCGCAGCACCGGCCCTCCCCGCGGCCTAGCGCGTGTCCGCCTCGTGCTGCCGGGCGACCAGGGCCCGCACATCTGCCAACAGCTGTTTGGCATCGAACACGATCCCGTCCCTGATCGTGTAGCGGATGCCGGTGCTGCGCTCCAGCACACCGCGCTCGCGGTCGAGCCGCTGGTGACCGGTGCCGTACAGCACCTTGAAATTGGCGAGGGGATTTTCGTCCACTATGACCAGATCGGCCTTCTTGCCGATCTCAACAGTGCCGGTATCGCTCGCGATGCCCAGTAGCTCTGCGCCATTCAGGGTGGCGGATTGCAGTACCTCCAGGGGGTGGAAGCCGGCTTCCTGCAGCAGCTCCAGCTCGCGGACATAGGCGAAACCGTAGACCTTGTAGATGAAACCTGCGTCCGAGCCCGCAGTGACCCGGCCGCCGGCATTCTTGTAGTCGTTCACGAAGCTCATCCACAGGCGGTAGTTTTCCTTCCAGGCAATCTCGTCCGCGGTGGTCCAGTCGAAGAAATAGGAGCCGTGGACGTCGGGGCTGGGTTCAAACGCGCGCATCATGTAGGGCATGGTGTACTCCTCATGCCACTCCGCGCGCCGCGCCCGGGCCAGATCGCGATTGGCCTCGTAGATGGTGAAGGTCGGATCCAGCGTGAAGTCCAGGGCCAGCAGTTCCTCGATGGTGGCCTGCCAGCGCGCGGACCCCGGCTTCGCCGTCTGCTGCCACAGCCTGCCGGCCTGGCCGAAGCGATCCTGCTCGTTGTTGTAGTTGTAGTCGTGTGGGTAGTTCTGGATGCGGCGGTCCTCGAACATGGCCTCGGGCAGGCCATACCAGTGCTCCATGCTGTCCAGGCCCTGGCGGGCACTGTCGAGGACGTCGATCCGGTTCACCGACAGCTGGGCATGGTGGTAGGCGGTGCCCATGTCCAGGGCCTGGGCTTCATCGAGCGCGGCGCTGATTACCCCGGGAGATCCACCCAGAAACTTGACCCCGTCGGCGCCCCTCTTGTGCACCGCGCGCACCCACTTGCGGGCGGCCTGGACGGAGGCCATGCTCTCGGGAAACATCGCGAATACCACCATGCGCGGCGCGGCGATGTCGCCTGCCGCGCTGCGTTGCTTGTGCTCCAGGGTCCAGCCCAGTCCCATGGAGGCGCCGACATCGCGCACCGTGGTAACGCCGTGAGCCAGCCACAGCTTGAGCACATATTCAGGGTCCGTCAGCGAGCCGGCGGCAGCATGGCTGGGGGTGCCGAGGTGGACATGGGAATCGACGAAGCCGGGCAGGATGAACTTGCCGCTGACATCCATTACTTCGGTGTTTTCGTCGCTGGCGGCCGCCGCAGTGTGGATGCCGCCGGTGCCGGCGCCACGAATCTCCACGATCCGGTCCTGTTCTATCAGGATATCCACCGGGCCCCGCGGCGGCGCACCGCTGCCATCAATCAGCATGCCATTGCGCAGCAGCAGGCGGGCAAATGGCCCGGCGCTTTCGGCGCCGCGCGCCGGAGCGGTTTTCGGCGGCTCCATGCCCCGGGCAAGGACGGCGGTAATCACTTCCTCCCCGGGCTCGGTCGCCTGGCCTGCCGGTGTGATGCAAAGCGCCAGGGTGAGAACAAGCAGGCTGGTCCGGTACATTGGGAGTCTCCTGTGATGCCGCCGCGATGACGATGCGAGGCGTATCAATATAACAGGAAAATTCCCGTTCTGTTGCGCCGCTCAGCGGCTGGCCGGGGCCTGCGGGTTTATTGGGGCGGTTCGATCGTCAATCCCAGTTTGATCGTCACCTGCCAATGATCCACCTTGCCTTCGAGGATGTGGCCGCGGATATCGGAAACTTCAAACCAGCGCAGATGCTGGACCGTCTCCCCGGTGCGTGAGATGGCGGTCTGCACAGCCTCCTCGACGGAATTCCTGGATGAGCCGGTAATCTCCAGTGTCTTGTATACATGGTCATTCATTGTACGCTGTCCTTTCTCACGTGAATGTGTAGCGCCGCTGCGCCCACCTGCAGCGGATGATAGGGGCTGTCCGGTTCCGGTTTCCGTGCCCTGGCACACAAACCGGTGCCTTCGGTTTTGGGGGCAATGCCCGCGCCGCGGCCGGCGGTGAAATTTTCAATCCGGCCGGCGTAAATGCGCTACCATGTCTCATGGATGAAAACACCTCGCCACCGACTGGGTCACCCCAGGCGCCTGTCCAACCGCCGGAGCGCGCTCCACATTCGGTCAGGGAGCTGATCGCGATCGTGCTGGCCGGCCATCTGGGTGTGCGCAAGCGTGTACAGCGGCACAGTGACTTCAACCGCGGCAACGGCCTGCAGGTATTTGTTGCGGCCGCCTGTTATTTTGCATTGGTGGTCGCCGGACTCGTATTATTGGTCCTTGTGGTCACGGCCTGACTGGCAGGCGGCCACAAACACGGCGGAGCACCCGCCCTCATTCGGACTGTGTTGTGATGACTGAGTCTTCTGCAGCTACGCCACGACCCGACGCCGCTACGCTGACCGGTCGCGAGCCCTTTTTCCTGGTCATGAACACCGGCTCCGGCAAGCAGGACGCCGATACTGTTCAGGAGACCATAGCCGCTGCGATGGCGGCGGCCGGCCGCCACTACCAGTTGCTGGCCGTGGTGGATGGGGCGGGCCTGGCGGAGACCGCCCAGCAGGCGCTGCAGCTGGCGCAGCAGCAAAACGGCATTGTCGTGGCTGTGGGTGGCGACGGCACGCTGAGCGCGGTCAGCCAGGTGGTGCTGGGTTCGGGGGTGCCTTTCGGCGTGCTGCCCCAGGGCACTTTCAATTATTTTGGCCGCAGTCACGGTATTCCCCAGGACCTCGGGCTTGCGCTGCGCTGCCTGCTGGATGCAGTGATCAAGCCGGTGAATGTGGGTCTGTTGAATGATCGGGTCTTTCTGGTCAATGCCAGCCTGGGACTGTATCCGCAACTGCTGCAGGACCGTGAAGCCTTCAAGCAGCGCTTCGGCCGCAGCCGCCTGGTAGCCCTCTGGTCGGCACTGGTGACGCTGCTCCGGGCTCACCGGCAGTTGCGGGTAGAGATCGAGAGCGACGGTAAAACCCGGCGGCTGCGTACACCCAGCATAGTGGTCGGCAATAATGCGCTGCAGTTGGAGCAGATGGGGCTGCAACGCTCGGACGAGCTGGCCCACGATCATCTGGTGGCGATCACCTCCAGGCCGTTGGGAACGCTGGCGTTGTACGGCCTGTTGCTGCGCGGCCTGTTGAGCCGGCTGGGCGACGACGAGCATGTGATCAGCTTTGGCTTCGATACCCTGACAGTGCGCCTGGGCGCGGGGCGGCGCCGCAGCAAGGTGGCCATGGATGGTGAAATTTTCTGGCTGCGCGCGCCGCTGGTTTTTACTGTGGCGCGGGGCCGGCTGCCGCTGCTGGTGCCGCGGGACCCCGCCCTGGCGGCAGATGAATGATCCGGGTGTTGCAGATTTCCGACCCGCACTTTGGCACCCAGCAACCCCGGGTGATGGCTGCGGCACTGGCGCTGGGTCGTCAGCAGACCCCCGACCTGGTGATCCTCAGTGGCGATATAACCCAGCGCGCCCGGCGCGGTCAGTTTGCTGCCGCACGCCACTTCGTCGACCAGTTTCACGCGCCGCTGCTGGCCGTGCCCGGCAATCACGATCTGCCGCTGTTCAATCTGTTCGCACGGCTGCTGAATCCCTACGGCAACTATCGCCGCGCCTTCGGCCGGAACCTGGAGCCGGAGTTTGAAACCGACCAGCTGCTGGTGGTCGGCGTCAACAGCACCCGGCCCGGCCGGCACAAGGACGGCGAGGTTTCGGCCAGCCAGATTGAACGGGTGGCCGCCAGGCTGAGCCAGGCCCGGCCACAGCAGTTGCGGATGGTGGTGCTGCACCACCCGGTGCGCGCTGCGGAGGCCAGCGACACCTCCAACCTGCTGCTTGGGCGGGAACAGGCGATACCGGCCTGGGTGGACGCCGGCATGGATGTGGTACTGGGCGGACATATCCATCTGCCCTATGTACTGCCCCTGTACGGGCGGGACGGCGAAGCAGGGCGCCGCGCATGGACCGTGCAGGCCGGCACCGCGCTATCCAGGCGGACCCGCGGCGAGGTATCGAATTCAGTCAATCTGATCAGTTATCAGCCCGGCAACGGCGCAGCCCACTGTACCCTGGAGCGCTGGGACTACGATGCCGCCGCGGACGGCTGCTTCCACCCCCGGCAGCGCACCACTCTGGCGCTGAACCGGCCCAGCTGAACGCGGCCGCCGCTGCCCCCTCCCGAGCTGATCCGGCAGCGCAATCAATCGGTATTTTTCACAGTGTCGGCCTCGTGACTGGCGGCATTGCCTCATTGTACTAATCTGATTAAGTCCGACGGCGCCTGCCGCCGTCATCCTCACAACAAGAATCTGGAGAACTGCAATGGCGATCAAAACGATGACCCTGGCGGCTGCGGTCAGCGTGGCTGTAGCCGGCCTCGTGGGCAATGCAACCGCGGTGGGGCAAACGGAAAACGGTACCGCTGACCGGATGATGCAGCAGCGTGCTGCGGATCAAGTGCCTGCCCATCTCACCCAGCGCAAACTCGATACCGCGATCACCACGGAACGCCGCGCGCGACAACCGGTCGATGCAGCACTGCGCGGTGCCAGTGGCCGCCAGCAGGTGATCGTGCGCCTGCAGGAGGAGCCGGTGGCGCGCATGCGCGACAAGTCGGCTGCGAGCCGCAAATCCTACAAGCAGAAGGTGAAGGATGAGCAGAAGAAGTTCATCGACCGGGCCAGCAAAGCCGCGCCCGGCGGCAGGGTGATCGCCCAGACGCAGGTGGTCGTCAACGCGGTCTTCATGGAAGTCGATGCCGCTGATATCGAGCAACTGGCACGCGACCCGGACGTCTTCAGCATCAACCGGGTAAAGAACTATGAGCAGCATCTGGCCGAAACCGTTCCCTACGTCGGCGCCGCCGCGGTCCAGCAGTTGGGCGTGGACGGCAGCAATATCAGGGTGGCGGTGCTGGATTCCGGTATCGACTATACCCACGCCGCGCTCGGCGGCGAGGGTACCCTCGAGGCCTACGAGGCGGCCTGGGGCACGGACATCGACGATCCGGCCAATACCAGCCGGGACGGATTGTTCCCCACCGCCAAGGTGGTGGAAGGCCACGATTTTGTCGGCGAGCTGTGGCCGACTTTCGGCGATCTCGCGCCGGACGACGATCCCATCGATTTCGATGGTCACGGCAGTCATGTCGCCGACATCATCGCCGGCGTCAACGGCATGGCTCCGGGAGCGGAGCTGTATGCGGTCAAGGTCTGCAGCGCGGTGGCCACGTCCTGTTCGGGTATCGCGTTGATCCAGGCTATCGAATATGCGGCGGATCCCAATGGCGATGGCGACCTGTCGGATGCCGTGGACATCATCAACATGTCGCTGGGCTCCAACTACGGCCAGCCCTTTGACGACGATCTCGCGGCAGCGGTCGACAACGCCTCTGCACTGGGCATCCTGACGGTGGCATCGGCCGGCAATGGCGGCAACAAGCCGTACGTCAATGGTACGCCGGCGGCGGCCCCCACCGCGCTGTCGGTGGCCCAGACCCAGGTGCCCTCCGCGATCCAGCCCTTCCTGACCCTGAACGGGGTCGACTACCCGGCGGTGTTCCAGCCCTGGTCGCAGGAGCCGACCGGCGTGATCAGCGGTGAGCTGCAATACGGGGATGGCGCCGGCGGCAATCTCGAGGGTTGCGATCCGTTCGCACCGGACAGCCTCGCGGGCCTGGTGGTGTTGATTGATCGCGGAGCCTGCAATTTCACGCTGAAGGTGAAGAATGTCGGTGATGCCGGAGGCATCGTGGGCATCATCGGCCTGGTGGACAGCAGCGATCCCTTCGTCGGCGGTGATGGCGGTGACCGGCCTATCGATATTCCGGGTTACATGATCAGCCAGGCCAACGCCAATATCTTCAAGGCCAGTGTCGGCGATGAGGTGACGGTGGACCCGGCCAAGGGTGTGCCGCTGGTCGGCCAGATGGTCGGCAGCTCTTCGCGCGGGCCCCAGCATGAATCGACCACGCTGATCAAGCCGGAGATCGGGGCTCCCGGCGCATCGGTATCCGCCATCGCGGGCTCCGGCGCCGACACCGGGCCGTTCGGCGGCACCTCCGGCGCAGCGCCGATGGTCTCCGGGGCCGCCGCGCTGCTGATGCAGAGCGAGCCCGGGCTGACACCGGCGGAGGTGAAGGCGCGGCTGATGAATACGGGAGAAACCGATATCGATACCGATCCGGTCAGCGGGCTGGCGCCGATTTCCCGCATCGGCGGTGGCGAACTGCGGGTGGACAGGGCCTACAATTCCCCGGTGTCCGCCTGGGATGCAGCGACCCTCCAGGGGGCCTTGAGCTTCGGTTTCATCGACGTGGACAAGAGCGTCGTGACGCTGAACCGGACGGTCAATGTCCGCAACTACTCGAACCAGGCCAGGACCTACAGCGTGGCGTCCGAATTCCGCTACGCCAATGATGCGGCGACGGATGCGGTAGCCGTGGAGCTCTCTTCCAGCAGTATAGAGGTGGACGCAGGCCAGACCGGGTCGGTGAACGTGAAGTTGACCATCCACGGTGACCGCCTGCCGGGCAACGCGATGAACTCGGGCAGCGAGGGCGCCAACCCCGCTCCGCTGACGCTCAACGAGTACGATGGCTACCTGGTGTTCGACGATGGCATGGACCCGATCCAGGTTCCCTGGCATGTGCTGCCGCGCAAGGCGGCCAATGTCAAGGGGCGTCAGGTGTTGACCTTCAAGGACGGTATCGACGAGATCAGGGTGAACAACATCGGCATGGGCACAGCGCAGAACGATGCCTACAGCCTGATCGCACTCAGTGACGATTTGCCCTCGGGTGGTGTGGGCGAACAATCACCGACACCGGACCTCCGCGCAGTCGGGGTCAATACAATCCCGGTTCCCGCCGGCTTCTGCTCGGCCGAGGCGTCATTCCTCTGGACCTTCGCGATCAACACCTGGGAACGGCAGCAGCACCTGTTGCCGGTCAGCCACCAGGTGCTGCTGGATACCGACCGCGACGGTGAGGTGGATTACATCGTCCTCAACCGGGACCTGTCTGGACTGGACACCATCACCGACGGCCGCCAGTTGTCGTGGGTAGTGGACAACGAGACAGGGGATGCCAGCGCATTCTTCTTCGCCGAGCACGCCACCAATACCGCCAATACGGTATTGACGATCTGTGCCGAACAGATCGGCATGAGTGACAGTGATCTGCTGGCCACTCCGGTGGATGTGTCGGTACTGGCCCAGGACTTCTACTTTGGTGGTCCAGGCGATGAAGTCACCGGCCTCACGATCACACCGCTCGGTGAGCGCTACTTCGCAGAGCCGGTGGACATTTCCGGACGTGGCAGGGGGGTCCTGACGGTCTACGACTTTGGTGAATTCGTGGGCAATACACCGGAACACGGTGTGATGCTGTTCACCAATGGCGACCGCGGGGCCGGTGCGCGGGCGGCGCCACCGCCGACACCGAGGCACTGCTGTTCACGGCCCAGTAGGCTTCGCGTGGCCGACCTCTCCTCTCCCGCCTCCGGGCGGGGGAGGTTTCCTGTACACTGAATCCCGCTGACATTGCCGGTGTGAGAGGCGCCCATGGTCCGGATATTCAAGCTCATCCCCGTGCTGATACTGGCATTTGCCGGCGCCTGTGGCGGTGGTTCCGGCGGGGATGAAGGGCCGCCCGGGGCGCCGCAGCCACCGCCGCCAGGTGAGCCCTTCGGGCTGACCGAGCGGGAATCTCTGGCACCGCTGTCACTGCCGGGAGAACCGGTGTCGCCGGGCAGCCTGTCACTGAGGCAGCGCTATCCGGCGCTGAATTTCCCCGGCGCCCTGTTCCTGGCTGCGGTTCCCGGCGAGGACCGGCTGGCGGTAGTGCGGCAGTCGGGGCGGCTTGAAGTCTTCGAGCAGGCGGACACGGTGGCCAGCAAGCGCACCGTACTGAATCTGGAGCAGCGGGTTTTGTTCGCGGGCGAGCAGGGCCTGCTGGGACTGGCATTCGACCCGGACTTTGCCGGCAACCGCTATATCTACCTGCATTACAGCGCGGCCGAGCCGCGGCGCTCGGTGATTTCCCGGTTCCACTGGCCGGTGCAGTCGGACCTTGTGGATCCCGCCAGTGAGAAGATCATCCTGGAAGTGGCGCAGCCCTTCGCCAACCACAATGGTGGCATGTTGGCCTTCGGGCCCGACGACATGCTGTATATCGCGCTGGGGGACGGGGGTGGCGGCGGTGATCCCCGCAACAATGGCCAGGATACCACTACGCTGCTGGGCAGCCTGTTGCGCATCGACGTCCATCCCGCGGATCCCGCCCTGCCCTATGCAGTGCCATTGGACAACCCGTTTGTAGATGATCCGGCAGTCCGCGACGAGATCTGGGCCTATGGCCTGCGCAATCCATACCGGTTCTCCTTTGATCGTGCAACCGGGGAGCTGTGGCTGGGGGATGTGGGGCAGGGCGCGCTGGAGGAAATCGATATTGTCCGCGCGGGTGACAACCTGGGCTGGCGGGTGTTCGAGGGCACGCAGCGTTTCGACGGCAGCGCCAACATGTTGCCGGACAACGCGTTCACCCCGCCGGTGTTCGAATACGGCCGGGCCGAGGGTATCGCCGTGATTGGTGGCTATGTGTACCGGGGCTCGGCACTGCCCTCCCTGCTGGGGCACTATATCTACACCGACTTCGGCTCGGGTACCGTCTGGGCGCTGGATTACGACGGCGAGCGTGTGCTCAGCAACCAGGTTATCGCGACCGCCGATACCCCCACTTCACTGGGAGAGGATCATGCTGGAGAAGTATTTGTAGTTTCGCGGCAGGGCGGCCTGTTCGGCTTTACCGAGACCGGTGGCGGAGAGATCCCCGACCGGCTGTCGAAAACCGGCCTCTTCACCGATCTGGTACAGCTGGCGCCGGCGGACGGCCTGGTCGAATACGCCGTAAACCATCCTTTCTGGTCGGACGGCGCGTCCAAGCGGCGCTGGATCGGCTTGCCCGGCAACAGCCGGATCACCTTTTCCGCAGCGGACTCCTGGGATTTTCCCGCCGGGACGGTGATCGTCAAGCACTTCGAGATCCTGCTGGACGAAGCCGACCCACAATCCTTGCGGCGCCTGGAGACCCGGGTTCTGGTCAATGGTGAGGGCGGCTGGCGCGGCTTTACCTATCGCTGGGACGAGGCGCAGCAGGACGCCGTCCTGCTGTCCGGACGGGAAACGCAGCAGTTGACCCTTCGCAACAGCGCCGGTGTCCAGCGCGAGCAGTTGTATACCTACCCTGGCCGCAGCGACTGCCTGCGCTGCCACACCGCCGCGGCGGGCCGGGTACTGGGGATTCGCAGCGCGCAACTCAATGGAAACTTCGACTACGATGGCACGGTGGACAATCAGCTGCGCAGCTGGAACAACATCCAGTTGTTCAGCCAGGACATCGGCGCCGCGAGCCAGTACCCGGCTTTTGCGGGGCCAGAAGACAGTGCTGCCTCTGTCAGTGACCGGGCCCGCGCCTACCTCGATGTCAATTGCGCCCACTGCCACCGCCCCAACGGGCCGACCCCGGTGGATCTGGACCTGCGTGCCGGCATTGATCTGGCGGCGATGAATGCAGTGAATGAAATGCCGCAGAGCGGTGGTCTGTATTCTGTGGATGCGCGCATCATCGTGCCGGGCGAGCGGGATCACAGTATCCTGTGGCAGCGCATGCTGCGCCGCGACAGCCAGGCGATGCCGCCCCTGTCCAGCCACCGGGTGGACGAGATGGGCAGTGAGCTGGTGGGGCGATGGATCGACCAGTTGTAGCGCTGTCCAGGCGCCTGAGAGTACACAGCCATGCCTGCCGCTCAGACCAGAGATGCGGCAATGGCGCGATTTTGCTTGCCTTCACCGAATTCTCGCGCGAGAGTGCCCTTCTTCCAAACAGACTGCAGGAATGAAGATCATCCATGAAGCTCGCGATTCTGATACTGCTCGTACTGCTGGCGGGTTGCCAGCAGGGTGCCACCATCCCCGGAGGGCAAGCCTCCCATTGTGACGAGACCGACAACCTGCTGGTGAACCCCAGCTTCTCTGCCGAGAACGGCCGGATGCAGCCCTGGCGGGGCTCCCAGCACGCCGGCGAACCGTCCTTCGAGACCTCGGTCAGCAACGGGGAACTGACGATCGAAAAAATCGGCACTCAGCCCTGGTTCAGTCTGGCGCAGTCCCCCGCGGCGCGGTCATTGCGCGGACAGGAACTGCTGTTCCGGGCAGAGTTGAAGCTGGCGCTGGACACCGAGGGGCTGGATGGTTCCTCCGTGGCCGGCGGTGGCCAGCAGGTGCTGATCTGGGGCAACATGGATCCGGTTCTGGGCGGCGACAGCCTGGTCTACAGCAGCACCCTGGAAAACGAACCGCGCCTGGGCCACACCGACTGGCTGCCGGTCACGCTGACTTTTCGCGTACCCGAGGATGCCACCCGCATGCGGGTCGGCTTTGTGCACCAGGCAAACGGCAACCTGTCGATTCGCAATCCCGCGCTGTATCGCTGTGGCGGCGGGGTCTGATTCGGTGTGAGGGCGCTACTGCCGGAGAGTACTTTCGAGACCGTATGCAGCAGGGATGCTGCATCCGAGCCCCCACGGACGGGTTAACGGCGGGTCTCGAAAGTACTCTCCGGCAGTAGTGACCGGATTATAGACACCCAATCGCCAAAGTAAGTGCCATTCATCTTGAAGGAATACTAGCTGGCGGCGCTGTGATAGACGTTCTGCACGTCATCCAGGTAGTTGAGCAGATCCAGCAGCTTCTCCAGCGAGGCACTTTCCTCCTCGCCCAGAATCACGGTGTTCTGGGGCACGAACTGGACTTCGTCGACTTCGAATTCGACGTTGCCCAGTGAGTCCTGCAGCGCCTGCCTGGCCTTGAAGTGCTCCGTATGGGGTACGAACACGCTGACCATACCGTCCTCGCTCTCGATATCCGTTACCTCCACGTCGGCCAGCAGCAGTGCTTCCAGTGCAGCTTCTTCTTCGCTGCCGCTGAAAACGAGAATGGCGCTGTGATCGAACAGGTGGCTGACGCTGCCCGGAGTGCCCAGCTTGCATTTGCTCTTGGTGAAGCAGAGCCGGACGTCGCCGAAGGTGCGGTTGGGGTTATCCGTCAGACAGTCGACGATCACCGCGCAGCCGCCGGGACCGAAGCCCTCGTAGCGGGCCACCGCGAAATCCTCGCCACCGCCACCGCGTGCCTTGTCCAGCGCCTTGTCGATGACGTGGCTGGGTACCTGGTCCTTCTTGGCGCGTTCGATCAGGCTGCGCAGCGCGAGATTGCCCACCGGATCGCCGCCACCGGACTTGGCGGTGACGTAGATTTCCCGGGCATACCTGCTGTACACGCGGGCCTTGGCGTCGGAGGTCTTGGCGATGGAGTCTTTGCGGTTCTGATAGGCGCGACCCATAGGGAGTGTCCAGTAGCCGGTAAATCCGCGCATTATAATGGCCGCGGGCCGGCTTGCCGACACATTTAGTGCCGCAACTTCAGCGCCCGCGCAGGCGCTGACGCCGGGTCCCGCTCGCGCCGTGCTACAGGTCGAGGTCGCTGGCGTCGTGCCGCTCGGGGACCTGCTCCTCTTCCGGACCCCAGATCCGGTTGACCCGCCGCCCCCGCTGTACTGCCGGGCGGGCCTGAATGTCGCGGGCCCAGCGGTTGAGGTGGGTATAGGATTCCACGTCCAGGAACTCTGCGGCCTCGTAGATATTGTCCAGCACCAGGCCACCGTACCAGGGATAGGTGGCCATGTCGGCAATGGTGTATTCGTCGCCGCCCAGATAGCGGCGGGACGCCAGGTTGCGGTCCAGCAGGTCCAGTTGGCGCTTCACTTCCAGCGCAAAGCGGTTGATCGGGTATTCCAGCTTTACCGGGGCATAGGCGTAGAAGTGGCCGAAGCCGCCACCGAGGAAGGGGGTGGCGCCCATCTGCCAGAACAGCCAGGACAGGCACTCTGCGCGTTGGCCCCGCTCGGTGGGCAGGAAGGCGCCGAACTTCTCCGCCAGGTAGACCAGGATCGCGCCGGACTCGAATACCCGCACCGGCGTCGCAGCACTGCGATCGAGCAGCGCGGGAATCTTGGAATTGGGGTTGATGGCCACAAAGCCCGAACCGAACTGGTCGCCCTCCATGATCTGGATCAGGTGCGCATCGTACTCCGCGCCGGACTCGCCCAGCGCCAGCAGCTCCTCAAGCATTATCGTGACTTTGACGCCATTGGGGGTGGCCAGGGAATACAGCTGCAACGGGTGCTTGCCCACGGGCAGCTCGCGCTCGTGGGTCGGCCCGGCGACAGGCCGGTTGATGCTGGCAAAGCGGCCACCATTGTCCTTTTCCCAACTCCAGACCCTTGGTGGGGTGTACTCGGTATTTTCGGTCATGAGGCAATGTCCTCCCTGTATGGCTCCTGCGATCCAGCCCGATTGTCCGGCTGTCGCGGAATTTTCCAGCGTCCGTACCAGCTTGGCGAGTTCCGTTGGCTGGGAATCGTTGACCGGTGTTTTCACCATGATAACGGCGGGGACCGGGAAGCAAAAGGCCTGTCGCCGCTCCGGCTCCCGGGACCAGCCAAAGGCCGGACAACTCATGTGCTACAGAAACCGGACAAATCTCTACTAACCACGTTCCACAGCGACAGGTGCGCGCGCGGTTGAAGCCTTGTACCATCCGGCTGTCGAATCCCGGGTACAGTGATAGAAGGCCATATGAGTTCAATCAAGATTCTGCAGAATGCCGTTATCTTTGACGGCATCAACGAAGACCTGGTCGAAGGCGGCAGCGTCGTTGTGGAGGACGATAGAATTCGCGAAGTCGCGGATCACGCGGTGACAATTGACGGTGCGGAAGTGCTGGACCTGGATGGACGATTCTTGATGCCAGGCCTGCTGGACCTGCACTTTCACGGCTATTCCCCCAGTTTCAACATGAGCCGGCTCGACCGAATGCCCAGGGCGCTGCTGGTCAGCAATGCCGTGCGCATACTTGAGGGAGCCCTGCAGCGAGGTTTCACCACTGTCCGTGACCCAGGCGGCGGTGATATAGGATTGGCGCTGGCCGTCGAGCAGGGCTTGATCAACGGTCCCCGGTTTCTTTTCGGCGGCAGAGCGCTGTCCCAAACCGGCGGACACGGCGACATGCGACGGCACGATGAGGTGGAACTGTGTGGCTGTGCCTACTCGGGTGTCATTTGCCAGGTGGTGGACGGCGTGGACCAGATTCGCAAAGTTTGCCGGGAAGAGCTTCACAAAGGCGCCCATCATATCAAGGTCTTTGTGTCGGGGGGTGTTACCTCACCCTCCGACCCCGTCTGGATGCCGCAGTATACGGACGAGGAGCTTCGGGCCGCGGTCGAAGAAGCAGGTTCGCGCCGCAAATACGTGGTCGTGCATTGTCATACCGACGATGGCGCCCGGCGCAGTGCCGCCGCCGGTGTGCGCTCCATTGACCACGGTACCGAGATAGGGGCGGAAACCGCTGAACTGATAGCCCGCAGGGGCGATTGCTACGTGGTGCCTACCCTGGCGGTGATGAGAGTAGTGCTTGATCTGGGCCCTCAGTTGGGCATGCACCCCGAAAGCCTGGAAAAAATGAAACCGCTCTGGTCAAAATGCCTCCAGAGTATCGAAAACTGCCAGCGTGCCGGGGTGAAACTGGGCCTGGGGACCGACATCTTCGGCACCGAAAACCACTACTTCCAAAGCCGGGAATTTGAATTGCGGGGAGAGGTCAGCAAACCGCTGGATGTCTTGAGATCAGCGACGTCAATCAATGCCGAGATAGCGCAACTGGCCGGGGAAGTGGGAGAAATCTCCGCCGGCGCAATTGCCGATATGATCGTGCTCGATTCCAATCCCCTGGACGATCTGTCCGTTTTCCAGCACGCAGGGAAAATGCCGGTAATCATGCGTGGGGGGCGATGGGTGCGCAGGTCGATATAAGCTGACAGGCGGCAGGCGGCAGGGCGTTCTACCCCATCTTCTGCGAGGCTCGAGTCAACGGCGTGCAGTGAGGGGTATACCACTGCAGGCATGCTTCCATATCACCTTAATACTTTGAAAAATATAAAAATATTGACCTGGCTCGAATTTCGCCTGACCGCAAAGCCCAAATCTACAGGAGTTCCTGGGGGCCCTGCAAGCATAGTGACTGACTTGCCAGGCGTCGGTTCTGGCCTTCAGGATCACCCAGTGGTTTCGAGCCTTGCATTCCTAATCAAGAATGTAGTATTTACATATAGGTTCTTGTGGTTGTATCATCCGGCTCAACTGCTTCGAGCGGGCCGGTACAGTAGAAAAAGAATAGAGAATCTCTACGCCCCCGCCATACATGGTCCCCAGTGAGAGTGGAGCGTCAATTGAAACTTAGTCTGCAGTCGGTTTTGGAACAGTCGAAACTATCTCCGGGAAGACTCTATATTCAGGGTGAGTGGGTTCGGGGAGCGGGTGATCGATTTCAGCAACTGCATCCGGCAAATAATGTGGTCATGAATGAGTTCGTTGAGGCCGGGGAGCGCGATGTGAATGCCGCAGTCAGTGCTGCCCGCGAGGCGTTTGATAAAGGCCCTGGCCTCGAATGCCGGCGCATGACCGCAAGAGAATACTGCAACCACTAATCGAACGCGTATACCAGGCGGAAGAGGAACTGGCCTTACTCCAAACCCTGGATAATGGTACGCCATACAGGTTCAGCCGTCATTCGAGGCTATCCGGGAAGGCGGCAGCGGACATTCTGGATCATTATGCGGGTTGGTGCGACAAAATCACTGGCGAGACTTACCCCCAGTTCACCGCAGAAGCGAACCTGCAGTATCTGTCTTTTCGAGAGCCGATAGGAGTGGCTGCGGCAATTATCGCATTCAACGCGCCTCTGGCAATGTTTGCGACGAAAGTGGGAGCCGCTCTGGCGAGTGGATGCACGATTGTAGTTAAACCCTCTGAATATACAAATATCGCGGTAAGCCGGATGGCTGAAATATTCGCGGACAGTGACCTTCCCCCGGGGGTCTTCAACTTCATTACTGGTGGTTCCAGGGCGGGCGCTGCGCTTTCGTCGCACCCCGATGTGGATAAAGTTTCGTTCACCGGAAGTGCGTCTGTCGGGGAACAGATTCTTGCAAGCAGCGGCCAGAATATGAAGCGGGTATCACTTGAGCTTGGCGGTAAGAGTGCAGGAATAGTTTTCGACGACGCTCGCAGTATTGAGGTTGCGGCAAAATCGTTGATGGGGCTTTGTTCGACCTTCTTGTCGGGGCAGATCTGCTCCACCCCAAGTCGCGCTATCGTTCACCGGTCAAAGATTGATGAGTTTGTCAATTTTTGTTCTGAACAGGTGAAAACCGTCAAGTTTGGTGATCCGTTCGATGCAAGTACTAACACAGCACCAATTATTTCAGAAAAACAGGTTAATCGAATTCTCAACTATATTGACAGTGGCCGAAGTGAAGGGGCTACTTTGTGCTTTGGCGGTGATAGGCCGGGTGGTGAACTGGAGAATGGGAACTGGATAAACCCTGCACTATTCGTTGACGTTAAAAACGACATGAGGATTGCGAGAGAGGAAATATTTGGTCCCGTACTCTGCGTTATTCCCTTTGATACGGAAGAAGAGGCTGTCGCTATTGCAAATGACAGCGAGTATGGCTTGGCTGGATGCATATATACAGCCGATGTAAGCAAAGCTTTTCGTGTTGCCAGAGCAGTACGTAGTGGCTCAGTTGGTATAAACGGATATGCAAGCAGCCCGCACTCGCCGATGGGTGGTATCCGGCGATCTGGAATAGGGCGAGAGGGCGGGTGGGCTGCTATCGATGCATTTACTGAGATAAAAACAGTCGTGCTCAATATGGACGGTTGACGGCGAACGTGTCCTGTAAGTCATGTTCAGAATGTTCGATGCCGTTTGAGGTCTGGTGCATTAATAAAAATGGAGAAGTTATTGGAATCAAGAAGTAGTCAGCGACCGAATGACCCTGTGCTACTAGGGCAAGGGCTATGGTGGCAGGACATGTCAGTCGGTGCCAAGTTCAGAACATATACACGCACTGTTACCGAAACTGACCTGGTTCAGTTTGTGGCGTTGACGGGAATGACTGATAGCACATTCCAGGACGCCGAGGCATCGAGCCCAATGGGGGGCGCCCGGTACCTGGAGCATTGACCTACGCTCTAATAGAAGGATTCATCGTTCAATCGCTAATTCGAGGCACAGGTATAGCGATGTTATCGTGTGAACAGGAAGCCATTGCTCCAGTACGGGTGAACGATACGATCCATGCTGTTGTTGAAATAGCGGCAGTCAAGCCAACATCAAGTACTAAAAGAGCTATTGTCGATTCTGTTATATCCGTCTTCAATCAGTCAGACACTTTAGTGTTTCGTTACACCTCAAAGCGCATGATTGCCGGGGCTCCATCTTCGGAGGGGGAGGTGTGATTGCGCCGCTCTCGGGAATTCGTGTTATCGATCTGACGACAGTTGCGATGGGGCCGTTGGCAAGTCAATGGCTCGGCGATCTGGGCGCTGATGTGATCAAGGTAGAGGCGCCGGAAGGTGATTCTACCCGGCGTACGGGGCCGGCAATTGAGCAGGGGATGGCGGCGCTTTTCATCAGCACCAATAGAAACAAGCGGAGTATTGCGCTAGACCTGAAAACCGATGCTGGTCGAGATGCACTTCTATCTTTGATCGACAGTGCTGACGTATTTATGCACAACATCCGTCCGCAGAAGCTGGCTGGACTCGGGCTTGGGCATGTTGAGCTATTGAAAAGAAACCCCAAGCTGGTTTACGCAGGATTACACGGATTTGGAGAATCCGGCCCTTACGGTGGGAAGCCTGCGTATGATGACATTATCCAGGCTTTATCGGGATGCGCAGACCTCATGGGAAAACAAAACGGGGTTCCTGGATATTACCCCTCTATTATTGCTGATAAAACGACGGGACTGATTGCGGCAATTGCTATTCTTTCGGCGATCATCGGACGTCAATCAAGCGGGGAGGGAGTAGTTGTAGAAATCCCGATGTTTGAGTGCATGACTGCTTTCAATCTGGTTGAACACTTATATGGACATATATTCAATCCACCGGTAGCTCCCCTTGGCTATCCACGCGTACTTTCAAAGGATCGCCGTCCGCTTAGAACCAGGGATGGATACGTATGCATGATGCCCTACACTGACTCACACTGGCGTGCATTTTTTAAAGAAGTAGGAGCCAGCGAACTCATAGATGATCCTCGGTTCAGTTCAATTGGGGATCGTACACAGCACATAGATGAGTTGTATAAAATTCTATCCTCTTACCTCCTGCAAAGAGACTCCTTCGACTGGCTCACTGTGTGTGAAAAGCTGGGAATTCCTGCTGCTCCAATTCGATCTCTCGACGATTTGCTAAAGGATCAGCACCTTGAAGAGGTTAACTTTTTCCAGAGCTATGACGACCAGAGTATAGGCGGTATTTGTACACCCGGTGTTCCGATACTGATCAACGGAGAACGTCCAAAGTCAAGAATACCGCCACGCCTTGGAGAGCATGGGCGAGAAATACTCCAGGAAATTGGCTATGACCAGGAAAAGCTAAATCGACTACTGAGATCCGGCACTGCGCAGAGAGAGAAGATGGGCAGTAGTCCACTGGGGTAGTGAGTTATGAGTGGGCAACGGATTGCCGGAGTTTATAGGACCCGAAACTCAGACAGATTGTTACAGCGAACGGGACGGGATATCAGGGTAAATGTGGCCTGAAGGAATGGTGATTTGAAGACAAGTTTTGACTATATCGTGGTCGGCGGTGGATCGGGGGGGCAACGCTTGCTGCAAGGCTAAGCGAGGATTCCAGCTGCTCTGTATTGCTTCTTGAAGCAGGCCCTGAAGACAACAAAGTGCTGATTGATATGCCGCTGGGCTTTCGGCTGATTCGACAGCTTGCGTTGTTTGATTGGGGCTATAGTTCAGAAGCGGAACCGCATGCTCATTCAAGGTCTATTCACACGCCAAGAGGCAAGGTGATGGGCGGGTCTTCATCTGTCAATGGAATGATCTATTCGCGTGGTCATACCCGAGACTACGATGAATGGGAGAATATGGGGGCGAAAGGATGGTCGTTCGATGAGGTTCTTCCATATTTCAAGAAGTCGGAATGTAGTGACCGCGGTGCTTCGCATTGGCATGGGGATTCAGGTCCCATGCAGGTTTCGCGTATCCTGAACGATGATCCGTTTGTACAACCGAACAGGGAAGCTGCAAATGAGCTGGGCTATCCTGTCGTAGATGATTTTGAGTCAGGATCACATGAAGGATTTGGATTACCTGATTTGACGGTTGGGGGTGGTTATCGTTCAAATACATCTCGAGCATTTCTTCGGCCAGCTCAAGATCGAGCAAACCTGACAATAGTTACAGGGGCTCACGTAACCCGTTTGCTGTTTGAGCGCAAGCGCGTGACTGGTGTGGAGTATCGCCGTAGAGGTAAATTGGAAAAAGTATTCTGTGAAGATGAAACCATTCTTTGCGGCGGTGCTTACGGAACTCCGCAATTGCTGATGCTATCTGGTGTAGGGCCGGCAGACCATTTGCGTGAGCATAACATTGGTATAGTGACTGACTTGCCAGGTGTTGGTTCTGGCCTTCAGGATCACCCGCTGGTTCCGATGACTTTCCGTAGCCGTTATCCATTGCGAGTGCGGCGGGAAACGCGCATTGATCAAATTGTAGCGTCGGCACTGCGGTGGTTTTTTACCGGCAAAGGTTTTTTAAGCACCCAACCTCTTTCTTCTGTAGCATACTACAAGTCCAGCCCTGCACTGAACAGGCCTGACCTGGAGTATGTACTCATACCGACAAATCTGGCAGCTAGAGTATGGTGCCCTGGGCTTCGTAAGCCGAGCGAAGATCTTCTATCTGTGTACAACATCCTGCTAAGGCCGGAAAGCCGAGGCACTGTTCGTTTGAAGTCAAGCAACCCAGATGTTTCACCTGCCATAAAGTTCAATCTGCTTGAGGCGGATCACGATGTCGAACTACTGCGGCACGCCATAAATTGGACAAGAGAGCTGATGTCAACTCAGTCCATGGCTTCGCTAGTAGGTGATGAATCCATGCCGGGTGATGCTGTGAACAGCCAGGAAAAGTTGACTGAGTACATTCGTTCGTCCGTGGTTACTGCCCAGCATCCGGCGTGCACATGTCGAATGGGCGTCGATGCGCTGAGTGTTGTGGACCCAAAACTGAGAGTTCACGGGTTGGAAGGACTACGCGTCGCCGATGCATCAGTTATGCCGACATTGATCGGTGGGCATACGAACGCAACGTCGGTGATGATTGGAGAGCGTGCCGCAGACTTGATCCGTAACTAGCCCGACTGCGCATTCCTGATTAAGAATAAAGTATTTACATATAGGTCTATGTGGTTGTATTATTCGACTCAACTGCTTCGAGCGGGCCGGTACAGTAGAAAAAGAATAGAGACTTTATATACCACTTAGGAGCGACTACCGCCCGCTTCCTTGCTGCGTGTAACGCTCAATTCAGCCGTTGGTCACCGGTAGTGTTGCGAGTAGCTATAAGCGGAAAGATTCCAGGCCGGCCTGGTCGGCAATATGATTGATATAAAACATCGAGATGTAGGAGCGATAACTATGAATAAGAAACTCTGCGGCACTAAAATCAAAACAGGGAAGACCGGTGCGTTCGTTGGAACATTGGCTGCTATCACGGCATTGCACTCTCCAGGTTCTGCGGCGCAGAAGTTGGAACTGGAAGAGATAATTGTCACAGCGACAAAAACAGCGGAATCGGTGCGCGATATTCCAATGAGTATCGAGGCATTTACCGGTGACAGCTTGTTGGACAGAGGTATCGTCGACGTAAAGGGTTTGTTTGATAGAACTGTTGGTGTCTCCTACTCCAATAGCAGGACTGTAATTCGGTCCGTTGCTGCAAACACCGTATCGAACTATGTGGTGAGTGAAGAAACGGGTCGCTTCCTGGGAGACATATCTCTCAACCCGCCGTCAGTCAAAGGCGGATTGGCGGATTTCGATCCATTTGATATGTCATCGGTTGAAATTCTTAAAGGGCCACAAGCAACTCTTTTTGGTGGGGCTGCTTTAGCGGGCGCTGTTCGTTATGTTCCCAATTCCGTAAATCACAACGAATTCGAAGCCAGGCTCAGGATGGCCTACGGTGACGTGAGCGAGTCCGATGACCATTTTATCTCCAAGTCGTTGATGTTGAATGTGCCGGTCTCTGAAGACTTCGGATTCCGGTTTGCAGCGACGGGGAACGATGTGCCGGGTCAAATTGACGATACTTTTTCCGGCAGAAATGACGTCAACTTCTCTGACACCGAGCAATACAGGGCTATTGCCGACTGGCAGCTCAGCGATCGGTGGGTTCTGACCGGTACTTACCAGAAATGGGAGAACGAATCCGAGACACCGTTTACAGACAACCCGGATGAATACACGATTTCTACTCGGCGATCCCCAGGTCCGAGTGAGAGTGAAGTTGAATTATTTGAGGGGCGGCTGGAGTATCTGGGCGAGACTTCCACTGTGACGGCTTTGGTAAGTCAGGTGGACAACACTTACAGTTGGGACATTGATCTGGTGCCTGTACTTGGGAGCGTGGGGATAATTCCAGATGCGATTACGCAACAAGATTTCATTGATTCAGAAGCCGATGTAACCAGCTACGAGCTAAGATGGTCAAGCAATTCTCCGATTGTTTCTTCCAGCTCATTTTTAAATGGATGGTCATATCTCTTTGGCCTTTACCGAATGGAGGCGGATCAGATCAAGAAAGAGGCTGTAGTGGTAACGGCACCGCCGGCCCTCGCTCCTTTCCTGCCCTTCATTGTGCCAGGGGTCCCGGTTGTTCCATTGGACAATGGTAACTTCGCTACGATTCAGGATTCGAGGGCTGAAGTCGATGTAACTGAAACGGCGTTCTTCATGGATATCGGGAAGTCCTTTTTAGACGATAAAATTGATCTGGATCTCGGGTTGCGCTATGCGGACTCGAGCGTTGATAGTGATGTGTACGACGTTTTCAGTGGCTCGATAGAAAATTTGAGAAAGTTCAGTGATGACGATGACCGCATCAACCCAAGTGTCGCTATCACCTGGAATATAGAGGACGATGTTTCGTTGCGGGCCAGTGCATCGGAAGGGTTTCGTTATGGTGGCGCTAACGCTATACCAACTAGTGAGCGTGAGGCTGAGGGAATCCCTGACACATTCGGCTCGGATTCGCTGTGGAACTATGAGCTGGCCTTACGCAGTGATTGGTTGGATCGCACCCTGCGATTTGATGCAACTGCATTCCAAATTAACTGGGACGACCTTCAAATCGTACAAATAAGTGATGCCGCTCTCAACTATGTTGACAATGTGGGAGGCGCTGAAATCCAGGGGCTTGAGTACTCTTTGCAATACGTCGTTCCTGAGAATACACAATGGGTGCCTGATGGGCTTTGGCTGACAGTAAGTAATGCCAATATAATGTCCGAAACGACCGAAGCTTTTCAATCCAGTGGATCGACTGTGGAGAAGGGTTCCGAGCTTCCCCTTTCGCCAAAGCGAACAACTGCGGTTGAAATTGGCTGGTCAGGCAACATGAATAATTTTGAGATGAGTCTTTCTGCAAATTACAAGTACTCAGGCGACCGGAAGAACGACTTGCTTGGTACCCGGCGTTTGCCTTCCTATGAATTGTGGGGCCTGTCCGCAAGGGTGTCGAATGATGCGTGGTATCTGCGGCCAGCAATAGGCTTGACGGTTACAAATTTGACTAATGAAGTATTCTCGCATACCGCCATTCCAGGAATTTTGAACCCGCTGGCGACTACTTATGTTCTTGGGGCTCCAAGAACAATTGCTTTGAACTTCGAAATTAGTCTATAGGTGCTTGGGTATACATACCTGTGCTTCGCTTGGTGTTGAGCAGCTGGAGGTGGTAGTCCATGACTACCGCTCCCATTAATAGGCCGAGTAAAGAATCTGCCTCCGCAGACCTTGTCTCGCTATACAGCACAATAGACTATCCGGATCATTGATCATGCTTCAAGAGTTCTTCCAAAACTATTCAAGCTACGAGTACTTCCTCGCGTCTGGACAGTTGTTTCTGGCTATGCTTGGAATGGGTTCATTGCTTTCGATAGCTGATTTTCTACTGGAAATACGCAACCCTCGTGGATTGATTACCGGGCTTGGGTTCCAATGGGTATGCGTACCCGTCATTGCGCTGGTAGTTGCGAATTCTCTCTCGGTTCCAACTGGAATCGCTGTAGGCCTGGTATTGATTGCGGCTGTTCCTGGTGGGTCATTGTCAAATATTCTAACTTTAGTTGGCCGCGGCAATATTGCCCTATCAATATCCTTGACCGCAATAACTACGGTGGCTTCACTTTTCGTCATCCCGTTAGTGCTGGAACTGCTGGTCGGGCAGTATATGCCAGATGACTTTGAGATGCCGACAGCGAGAATATTTCGGGAAATAACTTTCACGTTACTGATGCCGCTTTCAGCGGGGATGCTGATTCGGCATTTTGCTGGCCCGGAACGAAGCGCCAAATTCTCAAAGTTTGTTATCCATATTAGCCTGGTGTTTCTATTCGGAATAATACTTGGCGCTATTGGCAGCGGGCGAATGGATGCCAATACATACGGTGAAATTGGCATTATCTCCATGTTTCTATTTGGGATTGTAGTGCAGGTTTCTGCGGTGGCAGTTAGCAGAATTGCAGGTATATCGCTAAGAGATGGTCTTGCCATCGTCATTGAGGCTACGTTCAGAAACATGAGCTTGGCAATGGCAATCAAGGCGATTGTATTTCCAGCCCAGGAGCTTGGAGTGGACCCCATCGCTGACGGGGTATTGTTTACGATAATAATGTATGGAGGGATATGCCTGCTCCTGGTGGTATTTCCTGTGGTATTCGCACGAAAGCGGTCTCCTGCAATCGCATGAAACTCCAGAAGTGTTCTAAGCGATATTGCAGTGGGATTCAATACTAAGCCTGAACTTGCGCCTCCAGAGTGACAGCCAACAGCCCCTCTAAAAAATTAAATTCAATATATAGAATAATACATTCACATTGACGAATATTGTTGTGTGATGTAGTCTATGGATGGTGAGAACGTGCCTCTTCAACTGAATATGATTTAGCAACAGATATTCCATCCCAGGCTTCCAGGCTCGCTTTGATCTACATAAAGAAACAATCAAAGGAGATAGTAAATTGTCACTACAGTATCCGGAGTACAACTATATTCTTGTCGATCACCCCGAAGACTCGTTGTTGCGAATAACCCTGGATCGCCCAGAGAAGCGCAATGCACTAAGCAACAAACTGCGTAGTGAGCTGTTCGATGCACTTGAGCGTGCCGACAGGGACAGCAATGTACGAGTAATAATTATTCGAGGTGCGGGCAAATGTTTTTCAGCTGGTTACGATCTCTCATCTGATCCAAGTCAGGATTTACCGTATCACACAGCGGGTAGTGACGGATTTTGGCCCCGTCATGTCGTTGATGGCTGCTTCAAGATATGGGATCTCAGCAAGCCGGTCATAGCCCAGGTACATGGCTACTGTTTGGCTGGCGGCTCGGAATTGGCAGCAGCGTGTGATCTCGTATGTATAGCGGATACCGCGCAGGTCGGGTATCCGCCCGTTCGTTCAATTAGCCCTCCTGACAATCAGTTCTTTCCGTGGATGATCGGAATGAGGCGCGCAATGATGCTGATGCTGACAGGTGATGCCATGACGGGGCAGCAAGCTGTTGACTTCGGCTTTGCCAATTTGGTTTTCCCGGAGTCAGATCTGGAGTCAGGTACGCTCGCTCTTGCGCAGCGGGTAGCCAAAATCCCACCTGACCTGCAGCAAATGAACAAGCGCTCCGTTCACAGGCAGATGGACGCCATGGGTATGCGCGCCGGAATTCGAGCGGGAACGGAAATGCAAGCGCTTGCCATGCACTCAGCCACAACCCAAGCATATATCCAGGAAATGATGACTGGTTTGACCACAGCGTTATCCAAGCGTGACGCGGAATTTGGTGACTATCGCGAGTCAAAGTCCGATCCCGAATGAATCAATGAATCGCTAAATTCAAGGTTACTAAACGGTACTACTATGACGACACAAACACTTGAGGCGGTGCGGACCCCCAAGCCAGTTGGCCATGTATTCAGCTATCTCTCTGAAATGGAGCCAGATCGGCCATTGCTCACTATAGAGGGGCGAACTGTCACGAGGGCGGAGTTTGACATGTCTACCAATCGTCGAGCTCATGCATTGGCTGAAAAGGGCGTCCAGCAATTCGATTTTGTGACGATTGCACTGCCAAACTGCCTGGAATTCTACGAATTTGTCGTCGCAGTGTGGAAGTTGGGTGCTACACCGAATCCCGTTTCGCCGAGATTACCCAAGGCTGAGTTGCGGGACATAGTGGAAATAGCGAATCCACGATTGGTGATATGTCAGAACGTCGAAGAACTTGAGGGTGTGCTAACCGTTTCTCCTGAACTGGGTTCGGATGTTTCGCTGCCAAGCTCACCTCTTCCAGAGAAAAAGCCGGAGTACTGGAAAGCCATGACAAGTGGCGGAAGTACAGGCCGACCGAAACTCATCATTGACCATCAGGAAGCAGTTTGGATACCTGACGAGCCGTTGCCCTTCCAGCGATCTGGCGCGACGTACATCAATCCAGGCCCTCTCTACCACAACGCGCCATTCCATTTTATGTTCTCTGCGCTATTCGGTGGAGGTCATGTCGTGGAAATGACGAAGTTTGATCCGCTTAAATTCCTGGAGCTTGTTGAGCAGTATCGGGTGAATTGGGTCGTTCTTGTTCCGACAATGATGCGGCGAATCTGGGCGGCAAAACAAGAGCAGGAACGGGATTTCGATGTTTCGTCACTGGAATTCGTGCTTCACACCGCTTCCGCCTGTCCCGTGCCACTTAAGGAGAACTGGATTAATTGGCTTGGGCCAGAAAAAATATTTGAAGTATATAGCGGTACCGAGCGTTCAGGCGTTTGTTTTATCACAGGGCAAGAGTGGCTAGAGCACAAAGGTTCAGTCGGTAAGCCGGTTGGTTGCAAGATGAAGGTGCTCGACGAAGACGGCAATGAAGTAGGGCCGGGCGAGATAGGTGAAATATACTTCCTGGCAGAGAATGGAAAGAACTCTACATACCACTATGTTGGTGCTGAGGCCAAGACCCAGGGAGATTGGGAGTCACTGGGTGATCTGGGATATGTGGATGAGGATGGCTACTTGTATATTGCTGACCGTCGTGTCGACATGATCGTAAGTGGGGGTGCCAACATCTTCCCTGCAGAAGTGGAGGGTGCCCTGGAGCAGCATCCAGGTGTCGCATCCGTCGCTGTCATTGGTCTTCCGGATGAAGATCTGGGAAATCGGGTTCATGCCATAGTGCAGCCAAAAGCTGAATGGCGGGATACTCTCACAGAGGATGTGTTGAGAGAACATCTGTCTTCATTATTGGTGCTATACAAAACCCCGAGGACCTATGAATTTGTTGAAGATGCGTTGAGAGATGATGCTGGAAAAGTGCGTCGTAGTAAGCTTCGTGAAGAAAGAATGAGTCTGACTGCCAAGGTCCAGGTCTGATATGAACGTCGAAGTGGGCGCCAGTGAGTTTGGGCTTTTAACTCACAGAATTCTAAATGTCTGGCTTGCCAACACTACAGTACTGCGTCGTTGATTATAGCCAATGAATAACTTGGTTGAGTCTTTTCAGGAGGTCGTTGGTAGAAAACATGTCCTCATAACGGAGACTGACAAGCAAAATTTCCTGAAAGGCTATCGCTATGGGGCTGGCGAGGCGCTCGCGGTAGTCCGTCCAGGTAGCTTGCTACAGCTATGGCGAATAGTTCAGTTGTGTCTAAAATCCCATGCAATTATTGTCATGCAGGCAGCAAACACCAGCCTGACGGGAGGCGCGACACCACATGGGGTCTACGACCGCGAAGTGGTTTTGGTAGAGACTCTACGCCTTCGCCAAATCCATATTCTTGGCAAAGGCGAACAAGTTGTTTGTCACCCAGGCGCCACATTACACTGTCTCGGACAGGAATTAGAGCCATATGGACGCGATCCGCATTCGGAACTTGGTTCGTCCTGCCTGGGGGCGTCAGTCATGGGTGGTGTTTGCAACAATTCGGGTGGTGCGCTGGTTCGTCGCGGGCCAGCATACACGGAAGCGGCACTATATGCGCGTGTAAACGGTCGAGGTGAGCTAGACCTCGTAAACGATCTTGATATTGACCTTGGATGCAATCCGGAAGAAATACTCAGGCGATTGGAAGATGGGGAATTCGAAAAATCCAATATATCCAGGTGCAAGCATACATGTTCCGCTGAGCGTTATATTGATCAGGTTTCGAAGATAGATGATCCCTCTCCCGCAAGGTTCAATGCAAATCCAGAATATCTGCATTCAGCGTCTGGTAGTGCCGGTCGGATAATTGTCTTTGCTGTACGGTTAGATACGTTCCCAAAGTCAAAAAAAACCCGTTTCTTTCACATTGCCACCAATTCGGCCGACGATTTAACCCTGCTAAGGCGTAGCATGCTGAAGGACGGAGCATGCGTGCCGATCTCAGCCGAGTATCTCAGCAAGGAGGTTTTTGATCTATCATTTCGTTACGGGAAAGACACTTTCCTTGCAGTTCGCTACCTGGGGACCCACCGGCTTCCGGCGCTATTTCGTTTTCGACGTTTCGCGGACAGAGTGTTAACGCAAATAAAGCCCGGCCTTCGCCACGGAAGTGATCGAGTCCTGCAGTTCCTGTCCAAGTATCTGTTTCCAGCACATTTGGATAGACAATTGCGCCGTGTAGGTGAAAAGTATGCGCATCATCTCTTTCTAAAAGTAGACGATGAACAAACTCAGTTCATTCAGGATTTGGTGAATACCAGGTTTTGTAAATCAAATATCTATGTACAGTTATGCTCTGAAACGCAAGCACGCGATCTGGCACTTCATCGATTTGCTGCTGCAGGAGCGGCCATACGGTATTCGGTTCTCAACGAACGACGCCTGGGAGAGCTGATTGCACTGGACGTCGCACTGCCAAGGAACACGTCCGAGTGGAATGATCTAATACCCAACGATCTTCGGGACCAGGTTGACGGAGCGTTTCTCTACGGACACTTCTTCTGTCATGTATTTCATCTCGATATTGTTCTAAAGCGGGGAACTGTTTCAAGCGAATTCAAGGAAAGAATGCTTGGAGAATTTGAAGACCGGGGCGCTGAATGTCCGGCCGAGCATAATGTTGGACATCTATACAAGGCCAAACCCGAGCTTTGCGCCTTCTACAGAGAGCTTGATCCTACAAATTCGCTGAACCCGGGTATCGGCCAAACGTCGCGCAATGAAAGCTGGGCATAAATATCAACAGTCGGAAAGCGCTGTCAATTGAAAAAGCCTTCCGAGACTTTTTCAACAACCTGCTAGAGGTAGAAACTGCAGTTTACACAGGTAGTCAAGCTACAACCATGCAATCTCGGTCCAGGAACAGGTGCGCTGAGAACCCAGGACCAGCATCGTCAAGCTTGAAAAAATGTACTTGGCACCGGTAATAAAGTCTTGAATAGGAGGAGTATTGTTCACATGAATAATCGTAGCTTACGAGGCAAAGTAGCGGCTGTTGGGGTTGGGGAGACAACCTATTACCGCCACGGAGAGTCTCCAGATCCTGAATTCGTTTTATGTCTAAAAGCAATTCTCGCCGCTTGCTCAGACGCGGGAGTCGACCCTCGTGCTATCGATGGGTTTGCGTCGTTTAGCGATGACCGAAACGATCCAATGTCGCTCGCAACAGCATTGGGAATAGATGAACTAAAGTTTTCGAACATGCAGTGGGGTGGTGGCGGCGCCGGTGTGGCTGGGGCCGTAGCTAATGCTTCGGCGGCAATCGTAGGAGGCCTGGCTGATTGTGTAGTTGTCTACAGGGCGCTTGCTCAAGGTCAGTTTGGCCGATTTGGTCAGGGTCCACAGGTACCCGGCGTCCCAAGCGAATATGCTCTGGCATTGTCCTATGGGCAGATGTCGCCTGCTCAGTTTTTTGCACCTAAAGCAATGCGGTTCATGCATGAACATGGTATCGGCCAGGAGGCGCTTCGGGCGATATCGATGGCGTCCTACCATCATGCACAGACCAATCAAAGGGCTGTCATGTATGGCAGGCCGTTAACGGAGGAAAAATACGACAGTTCACGCTGGATTGCTGAACCCTTCCACCTATACGATTGCTGTCAGGAAAATGACGGTGCAGCGGCAATAATTCTGGTGTCTGCAGATAGAGCCAGGCACCTTAAGCAGAAACCAGCATATATTCTGGGTGCAGCGATTGGGTCATCGTATAGGGTACCGAGTTCTCCAGCCGCCGAATTTTCCTCAAAAAACTATGCGAGTTCGCATTTCGGCCAAGCTGCCAAACGCCTGTATGAAATGGCGCAGTTGAAACCCGGTGATATTGATGTTGTTCAGTGCTACGAGAACTTTACGGGCGGCGTTCTGATGTCGCTCGTAGAGCATGGTCTATTCGCACCTGAGGAAGCCATGGAAGTATTGCAACTCGAAAATTTGCTTGCTCCTGGCGGGAAAATGCCGCTTAACACTAGCGGTGGAAACCTGGCAGAGTGCTATATGCATGGGCTTGGATTACAGATAGAGGCTATTCGGCAGCTCAGGGGGCAGTCAACGAATCAGGTGCCTGATGTAAATGTTTCGCTGGCGGTTGGAGGTCCAATGTCTCCGCCTGTCAGTACGGCTCTATACGGTTCAGAGGAGGCACTTTAATGTCTAATTCATATATACCCACTGATGGTTCTGGTCCTGAGAGTGAAGATGCAGATGAAGTGAGTTCGTTAGCAAACTATTACCTTCCTGCGGGTTTACCAGGTCCGTTAATTGGACCTAATGATCTGTACGCTCCCTACTGGAACGGTACCCGCGATGAAAAGCTAATGATTCAAAGGAACCCAAGTACCGGCGTTTACCAATGGCCTCCCCAATGGATCACTCATGATACCCAGAGTTTTGATATAGATTGGGTCCAGGTAGAGGGCAAAGGGGTTTTATACAGCTGGACCCGTGTCTGGCATCCAGTGCACCCCATTTTGAAGGACTCATGCCCATATATAGTTGTGGTTGTAGAACTCCCACACGCTGGCGGTATTCGTATGCTTGGGAACTTACTAGGTGATCCGCAGCAGGATGTGGAAATTGGCGCGGAGTTAGAGGCGGTTTTCGAGCATCATAATGACGCCTCCCAACCATTTACCTTGGTACAATGGCGAAAGATTGCCTAGTGGGCCATGCGCAAAGTTCGGTTACTGATCTCTTCGCCACAGCGTCCAGAGCTGCGTTGGAAAAACTTGACAGCGCCGCTAGTCCTGCGTTTTCCCGCCTTGCTCTGAACGCTGTGGCTGTGAGCTTTAGTTACCGAACTTCACGCATGGCCCACTAGATCCGGACCAGTCCGCTGGTTGAGCCTGGCTCAGTGGGCAGGAATTTACTCCAAAGTGCGATCTGTTATCCGATTGTACCGACAGAATGCGCTAAGTTGCTACTGGAACGCGGGGAAGTCATGACCAGTGCAACTGAGCGCAAGGACTATGAGGAAAAAAGTCTGGTTCCTATTTTCTTCGCGGCTTTCTTCAGGTCTGTCGCGAGATCAGAAATGAATTCCTGTGAAAAATTCTCGCCAAAGAGTGCAACCGAGAGACAGTACTGTAACTTGCTGTCTCCAGCAGGAATTGGGACCGCAATTGTAGTCACGCCTTGCAGGAAATTACCCTGATCGAATGCCCACCCATCAACTCTGGCTCTTTCAACATCTTCGATGTATGCGTCCATTGGCGGAGGGTTGTCCCACTGTGCACCGGACAAGTAATCTTTAATCTGCTCAGGCGCAAGATTTAAATCAGCAGCTGCGCATCGCCCGGTTGCTCCGATAAGTAAAGGTAAGGTGTGCCCGGCATCCAATTGGATACTAACTCCCTTTCCGCCTGAGACAGTTCCAACAACCATCAGGTGGTTGTCAGGTCGCAAGCGCCACAGAACACATGCGGCGACTGAGCGCTTTGAAGCAATTCGCTTCATGACATCTTCTGCAATTTCAAAAGGCCGTCTGAGCTCGAGTGCCTTTATTGCGAAAGTCATCGCTTTAGGGCCCAGAGTATAGGTTTTTGTTGCGGCGTCAGAGGTTAAGTATGAGTTTTGAACCAGAGTTTTCAAGATAGTAAAGCAGGAACTCGGGCTTATGGTCAACGTACGTGCAATAGCATTTACGCCGAGTGGCATCTCGTTTTCTGAAACAAGTTCTAGAATCTTGAGTGCTCGATCGACCGATGGTACACGTGGGTTCTCAGTGTTTGAATCTCTTGTCATACCCTGGGTCACTCTATTGTGAGAAGTACATCAGAAATTGATAAAGTATGGGGCACATTAAAGGCTGGTGACACTACATTCTAATTTATTGCATCCGAGTTGTATGCACCAGTTGATCAACTTGAGCAAGATTGAGCAGAAATATTGCAGCAGCTAACGGCTAGTAGCTGATGGATATGCATCCCTGGTTAAACACAGGGCAGAAACCACATTCACTTCACTCAAGGAGATTACCAGGATTGCAGGATTTGGCTGATTGAGTGCCGGCGGCCATTTCTGCAGAGCTCTTGAGACGACAAAGCGTGAACAGGCCCTGGTATGCTACCCAATATCTCATGCTATAAGCGGCAATTATGTTGTCAGGCGTGGGGATTGGGGTTTCATCATTCACCGTTGGGAATGGCTGATGCCTATTGATGAATTTGCGGGGTTGTGCTTTAATCAGAGTGTCAGGTAGTAGCGTGTCGACTGGCAGTGTTTTTGGGATGATGACTCTCAAGTCATGATATTGCTCAAAATGACGAACTGACAGCGATTGAACTTGATCCCATTGAAATTTCGTGCCGCATCAGAAACGCCGTTCGAACTATCGGAATACAGCTATTTTCGAGCGTTTCAGGTCGGTAATGTACCGGCCACCTGTGCCGTGCAAATGGTCTGAGTCAGAGAGAATGTCGCAGGTCGTCGTATACACAAAAACAACTTGCAGATAATTTGTATTTCGACGAATTTCTCAAAACTGAAAAATTCATAGAACAAGAATGTTTTAATGAATATACACGAGGATTTCTCATGAAAATGAAGCCCGTAGAACCGATTTCCCGCCCCGAGGAGTGTGCGCCAGTTGATGATATTGGCGCAATCCTGAAACTTCAGAAGGAGTCTTTTCTGAAAGAAGGAGCAGTTTCTGCTGAAGTGCGAATCGACCGAATGCAAAGAACCATTGACGGTTTGATAAAGTACAAAGACGATATAGCCGATGCGGTCAATCAGGACTTCAATGGGCGATCAAAAGACATGAATATGCTGTTCGAAGTTGCGGGAAGTGTTGCTACGCTAAAGCATGCCATTAAAAATGTGAAGACATGGATGCGCCCAGAGAAGCGGAAAACTATATTTCCCCTCAACCTGTTGGGGGGCGCTCTAAAGTAGTTTTCCAGCCTAAAGGTGTAGTGGGAGTTATGGCGCCTTGGAATTTCCCCGTAAACTTGCTTTTCTTGCCATTGTCTGGAGTTTTGGCTGCTGGAAACAGGGCTATTCTTAAGCCATCTGAATTTACACCGCGTGCTTCTGAGCTGGTCAAGAAAATGGTATCGGAATTCTTTTCCGATGACGAACTATTTGTTGTAACTGGAGATGCGAGTGTCGGGGCTGACTTTAGTCAGCAGCCTTTTGACCATCTCGTATTTACAGGTGCTACCAGCATCGGAAAACACGTGATGGCAGCAGCAGCAAAAAACCTGGTTCCGGTGACACTTGAATTGGGTGGGAAGTCTCCAGTGATTTTAAGTAGAGACATTGATCTCGAAAAATCCCTTAGAAGAATATTGCTCGGGAAGACACTAAATGCTGGTCAAATCTGTATAGCACCGGATTATCTTTTGTTGCCAAAGGAGCTGGTTGAGTCTTCTGTAGGCTTAATCGAGAAGATTGTTACCGAAATGTACCCGACTATAGCTGCCAATCCAGACTACACGTCAATCATAAGTGATCGACACTATGCCCGGCTGAAAGCATTGATTGATGACGCCGCCAGAAACGGCGCAACTGTGAAAGTGGTTAACCCAACCAATGAGACTCTGGAGGGCAGCCGGGAACACAATAAAATTGCTCTCACGATCATTACAAATCCAAGTGACTCAATGGAAATTATGAACGACGAAATATTTGGCCCCATACTTCCTCTCGTCCCCTACGACACTTTTGATGATGCAGTTAGTTATATCAATAATCGTCCCAGACCATTGGCACTTTACTATTTCGGCAATAGCAAGGATGAATCGAGGAAGGTCATAGAAAATACTACGTCAGGGGAGTATGCATCAATGATGTTCTTTCTCATGTCATGCAAGAAGATTTACCATTTGGAGGGATTGGGCCCTCAGGAATGGGTCATTACCATGGCTTTGATGGTTTTAAAGAGTTCTCACATCAAAAAGCAGTATATCGACAGACCTCCATTGATATCCATGGATTGTCTGGCTTACGTCCTCCATTTGGCAAGAAGCTTAAAGCGGCCGCTGAAATGCAGTTGAAGTAATATTTCTTGATGGCACGATATAAATCTGGTGAACGTAGCGACATTCAATAGAGATTGTCCTTGGCCTAACAATTAGTAAATGGTGCTGGTATTCCTGAAGCGCTGTCACGGAGCGTGCGGCTGGCACCACCAAGGTTGGGCATCGTTCCTGTTGACAGAGAAGAACGTAAGCGCTAATTGAACCAGTCCCTTGTCTGACCCCGGCACCCTGCGGTGATCTTGTCGCAGGAGCCCCTCATAATCGGTACCGCATCTCCGTCTTTGACCGAACGGCAACAGTTTTGGTTGGAACACCTTCACGCCTGCGAAGCCAAGGGCAAGGCGACAGGAGTATGCGTAACTGCATGGAGTCTGCGTAACCGCATAGGGTGCGTTGAGGCACGAAACGCACCGGGTATGGCTCCGAGCGATTGTGGGCAGAGGCGGTACCGATGGTGCGCGTTCTTGGCCAGCATACCCTATGAAGGTACGCTTTTTTATGGGCGTAGCCTATGACGGTGCGCTTCCTTCGTCAGCGCACCCTATCAATCGGGTTTAGTGAAAACTGGCCCGCCCCCGGTTAATTGGGCAGAGCCGGTTATCCCCGTCAATTGGGTAGGGCCCCCGTCGTAGGGCCCCGTTTATTGGGTAGGGCCGGTTATCCTCGTCAATTGGGTAGGGCCAACACGGGTCTATCTCCCGTTAATGTGAGAGCGCGCGGGCAAAGGCCGGAATAAGTAATGGGCCCAGAAGGACTTGAACCTTCGACCTGCCGATTATGAGTCGGATGCTCTAACCAACTGAGCTATGGGCCCCGAATGGATACCAGGCGGTATCCGGAAGGGCAGGATTATATAGGAGAAAGCCATCGCAGGCACAGCCTGTAGCGGCCTGGATTTGTTGTAATTGCCGCATCGGACTACTGTTTTGTAGTGCAGATAGGAACAGATTTCTTGCAATTAGTGCAACACTGCACTATTCTTCTTCTGTCAGCAGTGCGCATTGAGCCCGATCCGGGCGCCGGTGATGCAGGAGGTGATCATGCAGGCACGCTTACCGCAACAGGAACAGGTTTCGCCCCAGCCCCGTACCGCCATTCCCAACGACATCAGCGGTGCGGTGACGGCGGCGCTGAACATTCTGGAGAAGTGGCGGGTAGCGCCGGCCAGCCAACAGGCAATGCTGGGGATTTCGCGGCGTTCGTGGTTCAGCTGGAAGAAGTCGCCGCCAGCGCAGATCGACGCCGACAAGCTGGAGCGAATCTCCTACATTCTGGGTATCTGGAAGGCGCTGCGGCAGCTGTTTCCGGATGACCATGGCTACGAGCGCTGGCCGGAGCTGCCGAATTCGGCGCCCCTGTTCGGCGGACAGCCGCCACTGCAGCGCATGACGGCCGGTCAGGTGGGCGACCTGTACGCGGTGCGGGCCTGGCTTGACGGCTGGCGCGGCTGGTGATTCCGCGGCGGCACGAGCGCTGGGCCCGGGGGGTGCGCATCATTCCCAGTATTTATCCGCCCATTGGCCTGTTTGACGAGGTGGCGGACCCGGCGGACCTGGAGGCAGTATTCGCGGTGGAGCAGCTGACCAACCCGCGCCTGCGGGAGGAGGTTGGCACCCTGGCTCTGGTACCGCGGGAGGACCGGATCAGCGGTCCGGGTACCACGCCTATCATGGCCGCATTTACCCATCCCAATCGTGAGGGCTCGCGCTTCTCCCCGGGAGGTTATGGGGTGTACTACGTGGCGGACGGCGTTGAAACGGCGATTGCCGAAACCCGCTACCACCGCGAGCGGTTGCTGCGCTACCAGGATATTGGCCCCCAGCGGCTGCAGATGCGGGCCTATGTCGGGGCGGTGGAGGCTGAATGGGTGGACCTGCGGGGACTGCGTGGCGAGTATCCCGAGCTGTACGCGCGGGATTCCTACGCCGCCAGCCAGCCCTTCGGCCAGGGATGCCGGGATGAGAGGGCCTGGGGTATTGCCTACCACAGCGTGCGGCACGACGAGGGCCAGTGTCTTGGCGTATTCCGTCCCGCCGCCTGCCGGCCGGTACGGCAGAGTTCACACTATGAGTACTGCTACGATGGTCAGCGTATCAGCCATGTGGCCCGGATTATTGAGCTCGCAAGCGCCCGCTAACGGGTCGCGGGCCTATCCTTTTTCTCGTCCTTCTTCATTTTTTTCAGGCTCTTCAGCTTTTCTTTGGCCTCGTCATCCGGACTGTGGTTGATGCCGACCAACACCTCGGCCAGCGTTCTTTCGCCCTTGTCCAGGGCCTCGTTGCTGGCAATCGCCTCGAGTTGGCGCCGGTGCAGGCCGGACACCTGGTGCTCCATGTCGCGAATTGCCTCGGCGATGGTCTGCAGGGTCTCGCTGTTGTCGTTGTCGTCGATGATCGCCTGCAGCTTTTCCTTTTCCTCGTCGCTGGGGAAGTGGTTGAGGTTGAGCAGTATCTTCGACATGGTGTAGACGGCCTTGGCTTGCGGGTCCTTGTCGTACTTGTCCTTGTCGCCACCCCCGGCGATGGCAAGAGGGGTGATCAGGCTGAGGATAAGGGCGAAAAAGAAGTGCCGGACGGTATGGGGGTTCATTGTTGCGCCTCCTGTGGTGGTACACACGTGGTGGGCTTCAGGTATTACCCTAGTTCAATTCGCGCAAAAAGCAACGGCGCCTGCAGGGCGCCGTTGGGGGGGGTGGGATCTCATTGTGGTGAGATGACCGCTCCTTGCGTTCGTTACTCGTCCAGGAAGCTGCGCAGGTAGTCCGAGCGGGTCGGGTGACGCAGCTTGCGCAGGGCCTTGGCCTCTATCTGGCGAATGCGCTCGCGGGTGACGTCAAACTGCTTGCCCACTTCTTCCAGCGTATGGTCGGTGTTCATGTCGATGCCAAAGCGCATGCGCAGTACTTTCGCCTCGCGGGCGGTCAGGCCGGCCAGGACCTCCTTGGTGGCCTCCTGCAGGCCCTGCCCGGTGGCTGCATCCACCGGTGAGTTGATGGTGCTGTCCTCGATGAAATCGCCCAGGTGCGAGTCTTCATCGTCGCCGATGGGGGTCTCCATCGAAATGGGTTCCTTGGCGATCTTCAGTACCTTGCGCACCTTGTCTTCCGGCATTTCCATGCGCTCGCCCAGCTCTTCCGGGGTGGGTTCGCGCCCCATCTCCTGCAGCATCTGCCGGGAGATCCGGTTGAGCTTGTTGATGGTCTCGATCATGTGTACCGGAATGCGGATGGTGCGGGCCTGGTCCGCGATGGAGCGGGTGATGGCCTGCCGGATCCACCAGGTGGCATAGGTAGAGAACTTGTAGCCGCGGCGATACTCGAACTTGTCCACCGCCTTCATCAGGCCGATGTTGCCCTCCTGAATAAGGTCCAGGAACTGCAGGCCGCGGTTGGTGTACTTCTTGGCGATGGAGATCACCAGGCGCAGGTTGGCCTCGACCATTTCTTTCTTGGCACGGCGGGCACGGGCTTCGCCCATGGACATGCGGCGGTTGATTTCCTTGATCTCATTGACGGAAAGGCCGCTCTGTTCTTCCACCTGGATGATGCGGCGCTGCAGCCGCATGATGGTTTCTTTCTGGGCGGCGAGCTTGGCGACATACTCCTTCTTGCCGCGGGTCTGGCGCACGACCCAGTCGACATCGGATTCGGAGCCCTGGAAGCTGGTGATGAAATCCTTGCGCGGCATGCCGCAATCGCGAATGGCGATGGACATGATCTGCCGCTCCTGCTCGCGCACGGCGGACAGCACCTGGCGGGGTTTGTCGGTCAACGGATCGAATACCCGCGGAGTAAGCTTGAAGAACTTGAACAGTTCGCCCAGCTTTTCCATCTCCTTGATGGTTGTCTTGTCGCTGCGGCCCTTGTCGGCAATGAGTTTTTCGGTTTTGGCGCACTGGCGCTTGAGGGCGGTGAAGCGCTTTTTCGCCTCCACCGGGTCGGGGCCGGACTCGGTTTCCTCGTCGGAATCGTCGGGTACGCTGGCCTCGGCGATTTCCGCCGCCGAGGGCACGTGGTCGGCCGGGTCCAGATAGCCGATCATCACGTCGCCCAAGCGCCGTTCTTCGCGCGTTACCTGGTCATATTCGTGCAGGACCTGCTGGACTGCGCCGGGGTAGTGGGCCAGCGCGGACATCAGTTCGCGCACACCCTCCTCGATCCGCTTGGCGATAACGATCTCGCCCTCGCGGGTCAGCAGTTCGACGGTGCCCATCTCGCGCATGTACATGCGCACCGGGTCGGTGGTGCGGCCCGCTTCGGTCTCCACCGCGGCCAGCGCGGCAGCTGCCTCGGCGGCGGCAATGTCGTCGGCGGAACCGTCTCCCTCGGCCATCAGCAGTTCGTCGGCATCCGGCGCGACCTCAAACACCTGAATGCCCATGTCGTTGATCATCTGGATGATGTCTTCAACCTGATCCGGATCTGAGATATCCTCTGGCAGGTGGTCGTTTACCTCGGAGTAGGTGAGGTAACCCTGGTCCTTGCCCCGGGCGATGAGATCCTTGAGGCGGGACTGTTGTTGGGCGACATTCGTCATTCAGCGGACACCTTTGACAATTTCAAAAAAAAATAAGCCGGCGATTATAACCGAAAAATCAGTGACTTAGCCACTGAAATCCCCCGGAAATTAGCGTCGTCAGGCCTCTGCGGGCGCAATTTCATGACGGGGCCCCCTATATATGGGGGCGAACAAGGCATTTGGCAACCCGGCGTATTATATGTCGTTATTTTGCCGTCGGGAGGTGGTGCCCCTGCTGGTCTAAGGCTTGCGCTTGCTGCGCGCCAGATCCAGCCGTTGTTTTTGCTGCAGCAGTTCCCGCAGCTGCTGCTTCTCAAATTCGCTAACTTCAGCGTAGTTGGTGAGTTTGAGTTTGTCGACCTGGGCATGTAATTGCGAGCGCTGCGGCAACTGGGCCAGCGCCCCCATGGTATCGATGAATTGCTGTTCGATACCGTCGGTCGGGATCAGGCGTTCCTGGCCTGCCAGGCGCCCCAGCAACTCTCCTTCGGGGCTGCCGTACCAGTGACCCAGCAGCATCGCAGTGTTGGAGTCGGGCCGGCGCTGCAGCAGATCCAGCAGTTCACGCAATAAGACCACATCGGGGCCGTCCAGTTCCGCCAGTGGCGCCGGATCGGCCAGGCTGGCGATCCCGGGCTTGTGCAGCAACAGGGCGATGGCAGCCTGCGCCAGATTGGAGTAGCCGCGACGGGCATCGGCAGTGGCACTGCGCTGGCGGGGGCTGGTGGCGGCAGTGTGTTCATCCCCGGAGGGGGCCGGTTCCGCAGGTGCCGGTGGCGGCGCTTCCAGGTGCATCAGCTCCGCCACGGTGAGGCCGGTGCGCTCGGCCAGCGCGCGGAACATCAGTTGCCGGAAGACGCCGTCGGGCAGTTGCCGGATGTAGGGCAGGGCCTGTTTGCTGAGCCGCGCGCGGCCGTCCAGCGTGCTGGTGTCCAGGCCCTGGGAGACTGCATCGAACAGGAAGCGCTCCAGCGGGGTGGCGGCAGTCACCAGCTCGCGAAAACGGTCGGCGCCGGTGTTGCGCACCAGGGTGTCGGGGTCTTCCCCTTCGGCCAGGAACAGGAAGCGGGCCTGGCGTCCGTCCTCCATACAGGGCAGCGCCGCTTCCAGCGCGCGGAATGCCGCCTTGCGCCCGGCATCGTCACCGTCGAAGCAGAACACCACTTCCGGCGCCAGCCGGTACAGGCGCTCCAGATGGGTGGCGCTGGTGGCGGTGCCCAGGGTGGCGGTGGCGTTGCTGATGCCGTGCTGGGCCAGCGCAATCACGTCCATATAGCCTTCCACGACCAGGATCCGCTCCAGCTTGCGATTGGCCTGGCGCGCCTGGTAGAGGCCGTAGAGCTCGCGGCCCTTGGAAAAAATACGGGTTTCCGGGGAGTTCAGGTATTTGGGCTTGTCATCCCCCAGCACTCGGCCACCAAAGGCGATGATGCGCCCGCGCTGGTCGCGGATGGGAAATACCACCCGGTCGCGGAAGCGGTCGTAGCTGCGCCCGGCATCGTTCTGTACCAGCATGCCGGCGTCCAGCAGCAATTTGCGCTGCTCTTCACTGTTGCCCAGTGCCTGCAGCAGGTTGTCCCAGCCGGGTGGGGCGAAGCCGAGATCGAAGGCCTTGGCGATCTGCCCTGTCAGGCCCCGCTGTTTCAGGTAGCTCACGGCCCGCTGCGCCTGGGGGTGTTTGCGCAGTTGCAGCTGATAATAGCGCGCCGCCTGCTCCAGCAGTGCGTACAGCGCCTTGTTGCTGTCCTCGCGGGCGGCTTGCGCCGGGCCGCCGCGGCTCTGCTCCCGCGGCACCTGCAGGCCGAGGCTGCCGGCGAGAGTGTCCACCGCCTGCGGGAAGTCGACGTTCTCGTAATCCATCACGAAGCCGAGGGCATTGCCGCCGGCGCCGCAGCCGAAGCAGTAGTAGAACTGCTTCTCCGGATTGACGCTGAAGGACGGGGTTTTTTCTTCGTGGAAGGGGCAGCGGGCGCTGTAGTTCTTGCCGGTTTTCTTCAGTTTTACCCGGCGGTCGACCACTTCCACGATGTCGACCCGATCGAGCAGGTCATCGAGGAACTTTTGCGGTATGCGTCCGGCCATCGGGGTGTCAGCAATATGCCTGGAGGAACCGCCTATTGAATCACGGCTGTCCGGGAAGTGTAAGTGCGGGGCGGGCTCAGCCGGCGAGGCGGGCTTTTACCATCTTGCTGACGGCCGCCATGTCGGCGCGGCCCTGCAGCCGGGGTTTGAGCTGGGCCATTACCGCGCCCATCGCCTGCATGCCCTGGGCATCGCTGGCGGCAATGGCCTCATCCACCAGTTGCAGCAGCTCGGCCTCGGTCAGCGGTGTCGGCAGGAATTCCTGGATCACCGCAATTTCCTGTTCTTCCCGGGCGGCGAGTTCCTCGCGACCGGCAGCGTGGTACTGCTGGGCGGAGTCGCGGCGCTGCTTGAGCATCTTGTCGAGGATCACCAGCGCGCGGGCGTCATCGATATCGATGCGCTCATCGACCTCGACACGCTTGAATTCCGACTGGATCAACCGGATCGTCCCCAGGCGTTCCTTGTCCCTGGCCTTCATGGCAGTTTTCATTTCTGCCTTGAGGGTGTCCTTGAGAGAAGTGTCACTCATCGGAGGGAGAGGGCTGGCCTAGTACAGGCGGACGCGCTTGCGGTTTTCCCGGGACAGCTTCTTCAGGTGGCGCTTGACGGCTGCGGCGGCAGCGCGCTTGCGGGTGGTGGTGGGCTTTTCGTAGTGTTCGCGCTTGCGCACTTCAGCCAGTACGCCGGCTTTTTCACAGGAGCGCTTGAAACGACGCAGGGCGACGTCAAAAGGCTCGTTTTCCTTGAGCTTGATATGAGGCATTAATGTGTTACCTGTTCGTCTCTGGTGACGGCCAGTCTGCCCTCGGGGCAGTCAGAGCCATTAAAAGGTCGCGTATTCTATACTTAACTGGTGGACTATGCAAAGCTCTGAAACGGGCTAATTTAGCCCCTGCGGCTGGCTGGACCAGGTCTTCCCCCGGCCGGGCTGGCCAAGTGGACCGGCAATTGGGTTAACTGTCCCCGCAATTGCCAGTATCATGCGCTCCTTCATTCTACACGGTTGCAAACATGCTGATCCTGGGCCTGGAAACATCCTGCGACGAAACCGGTGTGGCCCTGTACGACACTGGCCGCGGCCTGCTGGCGCACGCCCTGTTCAGTCAGGTGGATATCCATGTGGAATACGGTGGCGTGGTGCCGGAACTGGCCTCGCGCGATCATGTGCGCAAGGCGCTGCCGCTGATTCAGCAGGTGCTGGCGCAGGCCGGCTGTGCGCCGCAACAGCTGGACGGCATCGCCTACACAGCCGGCCCCGGCCTGGTCGGGGCGCTGATGGTGGGTGCCACGCTGGCCCGGTCCCTGGCCTGGGCCTGGGGCATTCCGTCACTGGGGGTGCATCATATGGAGGGACACCTGCTGGCGCCGATGCTGGAGACCGAACACCCCGAGTTCCCGTTCATTGCGCTGCTGGTATCGGGCGGCCACACCCAGCTGGTGCGCGTGGATGCCATCGGTGAATATCGGCTGCTGGGTGAGTCACTGGATGACGCCGCCGGCGAGGCCTTCGACAAGGTCGCCAAGATGCTGGGGCTGCCCTACCCTGGCGGCCCCCATGTCGCCCGGTTGGCGCAGCGGGGCACGGTGGGCCGCTTTGAGTTCCCCCGGCCCATGGTCAACCGCCCGGGCCTGGACTTCAGCTTCAGCGGCCTCAAGACCTTCACGCTCAATACCGTCAAGACCTGCCGGGCGGAAACCGGCCTCACCGAGCAGGATCTGTGCGATATCGCCTGTGCCTTCGAGGACGCGGTGGTGGCGACGCTGGTGATCAAGTGCCGCCGGGCGCTGGAGCAGGAGGGGCTGACGACCCTGGTAATGGCCGGTGGCGTCAGTGCCAATCACAAACTGCGCAGCCAGCTGCAGCAGGCCGTGGCCAAGAGCGGCGCCCGCGTGTTCTACCCGGCGCCGGAGTTCTGCACCGACAACGGCGCGATGATTGCCTACGCCGGCGCCCAGCGCCTGCTGGCAGGGCAGCACGATGCCGCCGATGCCAGTGTGCGGCCGCGCTGGCCGATGGAGCAGTTGCCGCCCCTGACGCCGGCGGCAGTGGAGGGGTGATGGATACCGTGTTTATCCGCGAACTGCGCGCCGATGCGGTGATCGGTGTCTACGACTGGGAACGCAGGCTGCGCCAGACCCTGGTGCTGGACCTGGAGATGGCCTGGGACAACCGGCCGGCGGCCGCGGGCGATGACGTGGGCCGGGCCCTGGATTACGCGCTCGTGTCTGCGCGCCTCGTCGACTATATAGAAGGCAGCAGCTGCCAGTTGCTGGAAACGCTGGCGGAGCAGCTGGCGGCGTTGCTGCTGGATGAGTTTTCGGTGCCCTGGCTGCGGCTGCGGTTGAGCAAGCCCGGCGCGGTGTTGCAGGCCCGGGATGTCGGTGTGCAGATAGAGCGCGGGGAGCGCGGCGGATGACCCGGGTGTATCTGGGCCTGGGCAGCAATATCGAGCGGGAGCGCTACCTGGTGGCCGGCCTGGATGCGCTCGGCGCGCTGTTTGGCGAGCTGAGCCTGTCGCCGGTCTACGACAGCCCCGCGCTGGGCTTCGATGGCCAGCCCTTCCTGAATATGGTGGTAGGGGTGGACACGGCGCTGCCGCTGCAGCAGCTTGCCGCCCGCTTGCGTCATATCGAAACCGAGCACGGACGGCCTGACAATGCGGTGCGCTTCTCTGCCCGGCAGCTGGATATCGACATTCTCACCTACGGTGATGCCAGCGGTTTGATCGACGGCGTCAGCCTGCCACGGGGGAGATCCTGGAGAACGCATTTGTATTGCGGCCGCTGGCCGAGCTGGCGCCGCAGCAGCGTCACCCGGTACTGGGGCAGACCTACCAGGAGTTGTGGCGCGCCTTCGACCAGCGCAGCCAGCCCCTCACCCGGGTGGATTTCAGCTGGCGTGGCCGCCCGGTATCCAGCGCAGCCGAACCTGCGGAATGATCAGTGTTCCCCGCCGCTGCGCAGGGCGTCGAGTTGGCGCGCCTGCTCCGTGGCAATCGCATCTCCCAGTGCCTTGCCGCTGATGCCCTGCTCGATAAAGCTGGCGGCGGTAACGGTGCGCGCCGTTGCCAGCGCCCGGCGCAGGTAGTCCGCTTGCGGGTAGGCCTGGTCCTGCCGGCCCTGGCGGCCCCGGGCATCTGCCTCGCAGGCCAGCAGGAAGGCTTCGAACCGCGCCGGCTGGCGCAGGGCGCCGGTACCGCGCAGCAATTTCAGCAGGGTCTTGCCGCGCAGATCCAGCGCCCGATGACACAGCAGGTGATACTCGCAGACCTGCAGCGCCAGTTCCCGGTGCTGGTTGGGCGTGCGCAGGCGCTCGCAGACCGCACGCACCAGGGCCAGGCCGCGCTGTTCATGGGCGATGTGGCGCGGCCATTGCGCCTGTGGGGTGAGGCCCTTGCCCAGGTCGTGCAGCAGCGCGGCAAAACGCACATCGGTTGCCGGGCTCAGCCGGGCTGCCTGTTGCAATACCATCAGGGTATGCGCGCCGGTGTCGATCTCCGGGTGGTGCTGCTCTGGCTGGGGTACGCCAAACAACGCTTCCACTTCCGGCAGCAGCGCTGCGAGTGCGCCGCAGTCCCGCAATACCGTGATGAATACCTGCGGGTCGCGTTCGCCCAGCGCGCGCTCGAATTCCACCCAGATCCGTTCCGCCGGCAGATGCGCGAGTTCTCCCTGGGCGACGATATCCGCCATCAGCTCCCGCGTCTCGGCGGCAACGCTGAAACCGAGGTGGGCATAGCGTGCAGCAAAACGGGCGGTGCGTAGCACCCGCAACGGGTCCTCGACAAAGGCGTCGGAGACATGCCGCAGCAGTTTGCGGCCGAGGTCGCGCTGGCCGCCGTAGGGGTCGACGATGGTTCCGTCCCGGCGCTGCGCCATCGCGTTGATGGTCAGATCCCGGCGCTGCAGGTCCTGTTCCAGCGTGACGGCGGGATCACAGTGCACCTCAAAGCCGGTATAGCCGTGGCCCTGCTTGCGCTCGGTGCGCGCCAGCGCATATTCGTCCTTGGTCTGCGGGTGCAAAAACACCGGAAAATCCCGGCCCACCTGCTGGTAACCCTGCGTCAGCAGCTCGTCCGGGGTGGCGCCCACCACCACCCAGTCGCGCTCCGTGACCGGGTAGTTAAGCAATGTGTCGCGGACGGCGCCGCCGACCAGGTAGATTTCCATCACCGCAGTTTACCGCTTATCGGCTGCCAGCGGCCATTGCGGGTCCCGGCCGGCGCGGGTTGGTCGCGGTGCGAAGGCTGGCCCGGCGCCGAGCGTCCACTACTTCTGACATTTGCCATTCTTGCACGGACAGCTGATGCGCTCGCCGCTGTCGAGCCGGTACAGCGTCATCGCCCCGCCCCAGACGCAGCCGGTATCCAGCGCTATCACATTGGGGCTGTCGGTATGGCCCTCGATGGAGGCCCAGTGGCCGAAGATGATGCGGTCGTTCGCGGTCTTGCGATGGGGGTGACTGAACCAGGCCGAGACCTTCCTGCTGTCACCTGGCGGTCCCGGGTTGGGGCGGGGGCCTTTGCTCACCAGGTCCAGTACGCCCTTTTTGGTGCAGTAGCGCATCCGGGTCAGGTAGTTGGTGATTACGCGCAGCCGCTCCATGCCGGTCAGGTCCTCGGACCATGCATTGGGTTCATTGCCATACATCGCGCCCAGAAAGGTCACGCAGTCCGGACTCTGCAGGACCGCTTCCACCTCCCGGGCATGGCGCAGGGCGTCCTCCACCGACCACTGCGGCGGTATGCCGGCGTGGACCAGGGTGTGGCCGTCTTCGTGATGCAGCAACGGACGGTGGGCGAGCCAGTTGAGCAGCTTGTCGCGGTCCGGGGCAGCGAGGATCTTGTCCAGGGTATCGGTCGGGGTCGGTGCCCGCACACCGGCGGCGACGGCGAGCAGATGCAGGTCGTGATTGCCCAGCACCATCACCAGGTTGTCCCGCATGTCGTGAAGAAAACGCAGTGTTTTCAGGCACTTGGGTCCACGGTTTACGATGTCGCCCACCGACCACAGCTGATCCCGGTCGGCGTTGAAAGCCACCTTTTTCAGCAGAAACTTGAGCGGCTGCAGGCAGCCCTGGATGTCGCCCACTGCGTAGATCGTCACTGCCGGCGCCTCAGTTCAGGGCCATGGGCGTGTGGAGGGTGAAGGCCGGGATTGCCACTTCAAAGGCGAGCAACTGTTCAGGATCGGTATCCCCACCGTCCAGCCGGATCATCGTGTAGCTGCCCTCCATGCAGCCCACCGGCGTGGGCAGGGTGGCGCCACTGGTGTAACGGAAGAAGCCGCCGGCGGGGATCACCGGCTGTTCGCCTACCACGCCCTCGCCCCGGACCTCTTCCACCTCGCCGTTGGCGTCGGTGATGATCCAGTGGCGCGACAACAACTGTACCGGCACCTCGCCGGCATTGCTGATGGTGATGGTGTAGGCGAAGGTATAGTGCTGCTCATCCGGCCGCGAATGGCGGGCGAGGTAGGTAGTGATGACGTCTATGGTTACCAAGTGCGGGTTGATTACGGTCACGTTCTGGCTATTCCTTCAGTCTGCAGTTTGATCAGCGTGATTGGCAAGCGCGATAAAGTCTTCCAACAGCAAGGTTTCGGCCCTGGCGCCAGGATCCAGGCCAAGGGCTTCCAGTGCCTCATCGCCGAGTATACCTTTCAAATTGTTGCGCAGGGTCTTGCGCCGTTGGGAGAAGGCCGCCTGTACCACCCGGCGCAGTGCGGTTTCGTCACAGGCGGGCCAGCGGCCATGCGGATGCGGCGTCAGGCGAACAATCGCTGACCGGACCTTGGGCGGGGGGTAAAAAGCTTCCGGTGGTACCTCGAACAGCTGTTCAACCTCGCAATGGTACTGCGTCATTATGCCCAGGCGGCCCCAGTGCTTGTTGCCCGGGCTTGCGGCCAGACGGTTGACCACCTCCAGCTGCAGCATGAAATGCATGTCCCGGATCACTGGCGCAAAGGCCAGCAAGCGGAAGATCAGCGGTGTGGAAATATTATAGGGCAGGTTGCCCACAATCCGCAGCGGTACCTCATCCCGGGCCAGACCGGCAAAATCGAAACCCAGCGCGTCGGCGTTGTGCAGCCTGAAGCCGGGATGAATGCTGAAGGCTGCCAGCAGGCCCGTGACCAGATCCCGGTCCAGCTCCACCACATCCAGTTGCAGTTCAGGGCCGATCAGCGCCTGGGTCAGCGCCCCCTGGCCGGGGCCGATCTCCACCAGGTGTTCGCCGGGCTGGGGGTGGATGGCGTCCGCGATGCGCGCCACGATGCCCTCGTCCCGGAGGAAGTTCTGGCCGAAACGTTTGCGGGGGCTGTGCTGTCTGTGGGGGGCTGCGTTCATGCTGCAAGTGTACTTGGCCGGGGCCGGCGGTGCAGCTTTTATAGATCGAATCGGGCGGCGCTGATAGACTGCCGGCTCGCTTACGGCCACCACTTTGATCATGACCCTGACACAATACCTCGTACTCATCGATACCATGGCGCGGATGTCGCTCAAGGCCGACGCCGCGCGCTATTTTTTTGGTTACATCTGGTGGCTGCTCGAACCCTTGCTGTACGTAGTGGTGTTCTATGTGGTGTTCGAGCTGATCCTGCAAAGCCCGCGCGAGAATTTCCTGGTGTTTCTGATGTGCGGCAAGCTCTCCTTCATCTGGTTTTCCAAATCGGTCACCCAGGCGTCGCGCAGCATCTTCGTGGGCCGGGGGTTGATCGGCAATGTCGACATCAACAAGACCCTGTTCCCGATGGCCGCCATCCAGGAGGGCCTGTACAAGCAGGCATCCGTGTTTGCACTGCTGTTCCTGGTGCTGATATTCAACGGCTACGTCGTCAGCGCCAGCTGGGGCTGGTTGCTGCCGCTGATCCTGGTCAACTATATTGTTATCGTCGCCTGCTCGCTGGTGGGCGCCTATCTCGTCTGTTTCCTGTATGACTTCAATGTGTTCATCAACCTTGGCATGATTTTCCTGCTGTTCACCTCGGGCATATTCTGGGACCCGCGGGGCCTGCCGGATCCTGCCGCTACCGAACTGGTGCTGGCCCTGAACCCGATTGCCTTTCTGGTGGACGCCTATCGCCAGATACTGCTGGTGGGGGTAGCGCCGGACCTGAGCCATCTGGCCGCTGTCGGTGCCGGTTTCGGCCTGCTGGCCTGGGCGATGGTGCTGGTGATACGCCGCAGCAGCCAGTTCCTGGCGTTGAAGGTGATTACCGCATGAGCGCCCTGTCGCCGCCCGCGAACACAGGGGCCCCACCGCCACAGGACGACGCAGGGCGCGAGGTGATGCTGAAACTGGAGGGTGTGTCCCACAGCTATCGCGCCCGCAGCGCCCATTTTGACCACGGCACCCACCATGTGCTGGACAACGTTTCGCTCAGCCTTTACCGCGGTGAAACACTGGGCATCATCGGCCGCAATGGCGCGGGCAAAACCACCATCCTGCGATTGATGGCGGGCATCTTCAAACCCGGCAGTGGCCGGATAATACGGCACCCCAACGCCAGTTGCGCCCTGCTCAGCCTGGGCCTGGGCTTCCAGCAGGAGCTTTCCGGGCGCGACAACGCGATGCTGTCGGCCATGTTGCAGGGCGCCAGCCGGCGCGAAGCCGCCGCCTGGCTGGCGGATATCTGCGAGTTCTCCGAGCTGGGGCAGTCCTTCGACGAGCCCGTCAAGACCTACTCCTCCGGCATGCGGGCCCGGCTCGGCTTTACCACGGCGCTGATGACCCGGGTGGACATCCTGTTGATCGACGAAGTGCTGAGCGTGGGCGATGCCCGGTTCAAGGACAAGGCGCTGGCCGCGATGCAGGAACGTATCGGCGGGGATCAGACGGTAGTGTTTGTATCCCATGCCGAGGGGCAGGTGCGCTCCCTGTGTGACCGGGTGTTGTGGATCGAGCATGGCGGGGTACAGGCGGAGGGAGCGCCAGCGGAGGTGCTGGCGCGGTATCGGGAGGTGGGGCAGGCGGGATCCTGAGGTATCTGTGGGTCCCCTCCGGGAAGTGCCCACTCGGCCGTCCCAGAGAGCCAGGCTATGCTCCTGTCATTGGCTGTTGTCTGTCGACCCCTGTTCCTGGCGCCGGGTATCCACGGCATTCAGAATCAATGCCAGTACTAGTCCCAGCACGGCCCCCAGCATCAGCGCCACCGCGACCACCAGCGTCTTGCGTGGCTTGATGGGGCGGCTGGGCGGGATGGCCTGCTGGTCCACGCGCATCATCTGCACCTGGTCGTACATTTGCTTCAGAAAGCCCTCAAGCCGGGCTATCTGCGCGCGCAGCTCCTGGGTATTTTCAGCGAAAGCGCGGTAACTTTCCCGGCTCTGCAGTATCTCCACCTCCCGGTTGTGCTCAAGCAGGGCCAGTTCCTGTTCCAGCTCGCGCAACTCAGGATGCATGTGCTCGTCGCTTTTGCGATCTCGCAATACCGCCAGTTCAGCCTCCAGCATACGAGTGCCGCGAAGAAACAGCGGCTCCTCCTCGGCGGGCCTGTCTACAGCGGTGGCCATCCAGTTTGGCTCGCGTTGATCGCGCTGCAGCAGGCTGACCGGGGCCGGATCCTCCAGCCCCAGCCGGCTGGCGATGGCCAGGGCCTCTTCCAGGCGCGCGATCCGGTCTTCCCGCAACTGGCGAGCCTTGCTCTTAAGGGTGTTGATCTTGTCCTGGAGCTGGAGGCGCCACAGCTCATCCTGCTCCTGCAGCCGCGCGATCTTGTCCTCGCTGCCTTCGCTCAGGACCAGTTCTTCCTGCACAATTTGTTCTTCCAGCCCCTGGATCTTGGTGCGCAGGGAGCTTTGCAGTTCGTCCAGTACACTGCGCAGGGCCCGTTCCTCCGCCACCCGGGCCAGATCATTGGCCACCCTGGCGCTGTAGGCAGGGTTCCAGTGCTGGAAGGCGATCGTCAGGCGCAGCTCGTCACTGTTGGTGTCGTTCTTGCCATTGCCACGGATATCAAGCTGTACTTTTGGGGTGAAGGCGTCCATGAAGAGGGCTCCCTCATTGAGCTGCTGCGTGGGCGTGTCCTGCAGGAAGCCTTCCTGATTGGCCTCGAAAACAGCCCGTTGGACATCGAGCGAGCGTGCTTCGAACGCAACCCGGTTGAACGCACTTTCAGGATCAATCTCCAGTACGCCCGTTTCATTGATGCTGACCAGCTGCGAGGCAAGGGGTGGGCGCAGATAGGTTTTTGCTTCAAAAGTCGGCGTGGAAATCAACAGATAGATGACTGCCAATATCCCTGCGGTCAGGGTGAGTCCGGCGATCAGCCACTTGCGGTGCCACAGGCCGGCGATCAGTTCGAAGAGATCGATTTCGTCGTCGTATCCTGGAGGGGGCCATATTGGGCAGATTGAGTATCAGATTTCATGGGCTTCCTGCCGGGTATCGGTGATAGGTGTAGTGGGTTCGCGACTGACAGTATTTCCGCGACAGCGGGTAGCCACAAACCAGGCCTGGCTCATGATGAGACAGTAACCAGCAAAGCAGCCGAGGAAAATATAGAACTGGTAGGCCTCTGCGGCCCCGGATCTGGCCAGCATCAGGCCCAGATAGGGCATGGAAATACCCAGGGTGCCAATGATGACCAGGGAGCGACGTTCAGACAGTCCCAGGGTACGCATCAGATGGTGAATATGGGTATTGTCCGAACGAACAGGTGACTTGCCCCGCAATATTCGGCGCAGAGTGGTAAAGGCCATGTCGAACAGGGGTAGGCCGAGTAGATAGAGGGCGGTAACCGGATCAATCAGACGATCACCCCCGATCTGGGTAGATGTCACGGTCAGAACCAGTGCAACCACCAGCAGCCCCAGCAGTTTGCTGCCAGCATCGCCCAGAAAGCTCTTTGGAATGAATGGTGCCACCCCGAGGTTGGAAATCAGAAAGGCTGCCAGCGAGGACCCGATAACAATGGTAAGAATTCCCGGCTCTATCCCGGTAAACAGATGAAACGCAATCAGAGTGGTCAGCATGACGATGCCCAGCAGCCCGTCCATGCCATCCAGCATGTTATAGGCATTGATCACGCCAAAAATGCATACTACTGTGAAAGGATAGGCGATCCAGCTTTTAAGCTCGATATGCCCCGTGCCGACCAGGTCCCCGAGCTCCGTCAGCCGTAAGTTCAGCCCCTCAATCAGCAGCATGGCGATGCCGACCTCGAATGCCGTGCGAGTAAAGACACTGAGCTGGAAGCGGTCGTCGAGTACTCCCAGTAACACCAGAGCGCCCCCAGCCACCATGAACATCTTCAGGGCATTGACCTGTGTGCCCACACTGTGCAGCCCGACTTCCTTCCAGATCCAGGCGCACAGCATCAGGGTCAGGAAAATCGCAATGCCGCCGACTAAGGGGACTTGCCCGGCGTGTTTTTTGCGATGATTGGGGGCGTCCATTAACCCCAGCCGAGGTGCTATACGCGCCAGCAGCCATATCAGTGCCAGAGTAACGGTAAAGGCAAGAATGGCTTGTTGCAGGGCTAGAGACATGGACCATATACGGTTGGGAGTGGCTTGCGGCACTTTAAAGCGCCCGTGGCTTTATTTCCAGCTCTTATTACCGCCGACCTGCTGCTAGTTCCGCTGGGGCATGAAAATGAGGTGCTTGCAGCAATTGCTGATCTGGAAGCAACCTAAGCTTGCCAACATCAGCAAAACCCCTTAGCATGTTCAAGTTTTGAACAAAGATCCCGAAATTGCTACGGCAGACTTCAAACACGGGTAGCGCCCGGTAAGCCTACGGAATGCCTGCCAAGAAGTGCAAACTCTGCGGTAGTCTGCCTGCTCGATAGGCCTTTATGAAAGAAGCATCTGATTCTACTCCGCAGGACGAAACCCACCTGCGACTAATGCGACTGCTGGAAGTCCACCCGGATATTACTCAGCGGGAAATGGCCGAACGTCTGGGTATAAGTCTGGGCGGCATTAACTATTGCTTGCGGGCGTTGGTGAAGAAGGGATGGGTGAAAATGGACAACTTTGGCCGTGCTCCTAATAAACTTCGTTATGCGTATCTACTGACCCCGGCGGGGGTGGCGTATAAATCACGGCTGACTGGGCGTTTTCTGAAGCGGAAGCTGGCGGAATATGAGGCTTTAAAAGTGGACATCGAAGAGTTGCGGCGAGAGATGTTCGAATGTGAATGAAGCGATCAGCAGGCGTATTTTAACGGCCGATAAAAACCAGTCCGATCAGCTAAGCCAGCAAAATCAGGACACGGTCGCATGGACTGAATGCCATGGTGTCGATGTGCTGCGCATTATTTTTTTTGACGTGTAATGCATGATGATCTTGTATATTCCGCTCTCAGTTATAGGAATACCTTTTTGGACGATGATCATTTAGTGAAGCGCCTGTATACGAAAGTGTCGAGCTATGTAGAAGGCGATGGTCTACGTGCCCACCTATTGCGCGGGGGTCTGGGCAGTCTTGTAGTGAAAGTCGTGAGTTCCCTTGTAAACTTTGTTCTTGTGGTGCTCTTGGCACGTACTCTAGGTCCTGGTGAGTACGGTGTGTACACCTTTGCGTTGTCGCTGATAATGCTCCTGACGATTCCTGCTCAATTGGGTTTGCCTCAACTGATCGTGCGAGAGACGGCAAAAGCACATACTAGAAAAAACTGGGCACTGATGATTGGACTGTGGCGCTGGAGCATTAAATTTATCGTATTTTCGACAAGTACGATAATTCTGTTAGGTCTGTTGATACTGTGGCTAGGATTTAGCTGGATTGAGTCCATGCGTTGGTACACTCTTTTGGCAGGGCTGCTTTTGGTGCCGTTTATTGCGCTGGCGAATATTCAGGGAGCAACTCTTCGTGGTCTTCGTTATGTCGTGTTGGGGCAGCTTCCAGAGCAGATCTTACGCCCAGCGATTCTCACGTTTCTGGTGCTTGTTCTGGTTTGGTCTGGTTCGGCCATGTCGGCTGTATTCGTGATGGGGACCCACGGCGCGGCGGCAGTGGGCGCATTCGCAATAGGCATGGCGTTGCTAAAGTGCGTGCATGCTCCGGCCTACAATAGAGACCTTGAACCCATATACGAAGGTGACTACTGGCGTCGGACGATGTTGCCTCTTGCCATGCTGGCTGGGCTTCAACTGATTAATTCTCACGCTGATATTCTGATGTTAGGCACGTTGAGAAGCGACAGGGAGGTTGGTGTCTACCGTGTGGTTGTCCAAATGGCAACTTTGGTTGTATTTGGGCTGTCCGCATTCAATCAGATCCTCCAGCCATACTTTGCGAGGCTGTATGAGCAAAATGACATGCTGCGGTTGCAGAAACTAGCCACATATAGTGCCCGCATTATTCTTTCCATTGCTCTCCCACCTGTAGTTATTATGGTCGCGGCGGGAAAACCTCTGCTCGGTTTCTTCTTCGGAGAGGGCTATAGTGCTGGTGCGACATCGTTGGCGATCCTAGCTATAGGGCAATTGGTCAACGCCAGCATGGGATCGGTCGGTGTGCTGCTTAATATGACGGGTCATGAGAGAGATACGATGTATGGCATTGGAGTGGCTGCGGGAGCCAATGTGATACTAAACATCATCTTAATTCCCCGATGGGGCATTGAAGGGGCAGCTACATCTACCGCAATTACGCTATTCGTATGGAACTTTCTTCTTAGGCGAGCGGTGAAGAGAAAGCTTAGCATAGAAACATCTGCCCTAGGCTGAATGAGGGGCCGGGGTCTCATTCAATGTACTCAGTAAGGTAATAATGCCTATCTATATAACTTTCAAACCGATCAACTATTATAATGATCGATATTGTTACGCTGTGTTTGCAGAGTTCGACATAAAGTCGAGGCGAATTGTGAGGGAAGTTCGCTTTCCTTCCGCGCCGTTCTTTGATGGGAAAGCGTTCATGGCTCCCTATGCTCAAGGATTGGCCTTGTATGGCGGCTATGCGTATGTGGGCCTGTGGAATTTTGTTGCAGTTGTATGTTTGACTAATTTTACCATCGTAAACGTATTCTCGGCATCTGAAATGGCCGACATTCACTCAATCGCTGCTGATAGAGAGCGCCTGTACATTCTTTCTACAGCGTCAGAATGTATATCATGCTTCAGTCGTAAAACGTATAAGAAAATTTGGCAATGGGGGCCAAATGAAAAAATTCTTGAGGGAGGAGGTTTGGCCGTCCTACCTTCCGTGCAATCGAGGTTTTACATGTCCGTATTGCGTAAGCTGGGTCTTGCTCGTCTAGTCAGAACCCCTGCGTATCGAGGCGAAGAGCTTCGGTATATCCATAAAAGCCGGAGTCGATATTATCGGCATCATGTGAACAATATCCTGCTTCATAATAATAACCTATATATAAATACCAAAGGATGGTTCGATACCTCTAGCTCATCTGTTATTTGTATGGATCTTGAGACAAAAAGGTCCCGCTGGCTCGCTGAGCCTGGCAGCTTCATCGGTAGCCACGATGGGGTGATTCGTAATGGAAATCTTTATGTAACAGAGGCAGACAACAGCAGTTTGGCGTGGATAAATTTAGCGAGTAAGTGCATAGAGCGAGTTCCGTTAAACCCGGCGGGGTACTTCATAAGAGGCTTGGTGGAGTATGGTGGATCATGGATTATAGGCTTCACGCCCCGAAGGGGCAGCGGCCATGAGTTAATGCTAGGAATCTACGATAAAAGCACTTTGGAGCATCAGGAAGCCATTGTCATACCATCGCTGCATGGACCAGATGGTACTGCCATTCATTCAATTATGGTGGCGCACGGGGTGACGGATGACTAACGTTCGAAGTCTTCTAAAATCCGTTCCTGGAATAATAGCTGCGGTTCGTTTCAGCAAAAGAGTTCAGCAGCGGTTCAGGCGATTGCTGCACCATCGAAATGTCGAAGAGGTCAGTGCGGGTCAATATACTATTGTCGATGCCACACGCAACATGTTCGTTGGCTACTATGATCACAGTCCTTTCAAGCCTAATGATGAATCGCTTTTGTTGGTGCACACTACGAGCCATCCGGCTTGGAAAAAGCCGTCACCAAAGATCCCTGTCGCAATACAATTATTGGACTGGAAATCTGGCCGTATAGTAAAAAAACTGGGAGAATCTTACTCTTGGAATTGGCAGCAAGGTGCCAGAGCGACATGGCTTGATGCCGACACTGTTGCTTTTAATATTTACGATAAGAATACTAACTCGTATAAAGCACGACTTGTAAGAGCAAGTGGAGAATGGGTGGGAGATTTGCCATTGTCAATTCAGGAATCAGACTGTAATGGGAGAATATATAGTATCAGTTACGAGGCATTGGCACTCGTCAGGCCGGATTACGGATACCGCAATCATATTGGAATGAAGAGAGAATGTCCTGAAAGCGATATTGAAATGTATGACACGCGCACCCGGACGAAGCAGCTACTTTTAAGTATAGCGGATTTAAATGAAAGTGCCGCTCTGCGTTACAATGTTACCCCTAGGCACGCAAAGCTAAATCATGTTATGGCGGCGCCTGACGGGAGCCACCTGGTTTTTCTGCATCGCTATTTTATTGGTGCGCGACGAGTCACAGATCTATATGTCCTAGATGCTGATGGGAATAATAAATATCGCTTGGTCGAAGATCAAGGTGTTAGTCACGTTTGTTGGCTTGATGAAGCTACGATCTTGGTGACGATGGACGGAGTGAAAGGCTTCGGTTACTATCGAGTAGATATTGCACGTGGCACTTCAGAGTTAGTGAAGCCGTTCTCCGACGGTCATCCTAATCCAGTCGATTCGTCAGTGTTTCTGACAGACACCTATCCAGATAGCTATGGATTACGTCGATTAATATTGATTTCATTTCGGGAGGGCGGTGTCACTGAAGTATGTGTATCTTCCGAGCCATTGTTGTTTCTGGGAGAAACACGGTGTGATCTCCATCCGTCTTTAAGCCCTTCCATGCAGTGGATACAAATTGATTGTGCTGTCGGCCATCAGCGGTGTATTGCCGTTGTGCCCAATCCACATGCTTGCAGTGTTGAGAGTTGAAAGCTAAAGAACCTTGCCCATACAAGACTATGTGCGCTTTGAGGCTTCACATGGGAGGATTCTCTTGAAAACAGTTCTACTATGCTTCCTGGATAAGGAATGGCCGCCAGAGCATTCCTTCGTGGACGGCATGCTCTCGACTGTTGTGGCGGCAGAGAAAGATGTGCGTGTCTATCTCTTTGTCTCCTCACCCTGGGGCAGGAAGAATCGTAGGGTTTATCGCTATCACAAAGCTGTATGTATTCCGGTGCTGTTCCCGAGGCGCTGGCTCTTCAGACTTCTCAACCTTGTTAAGTGTAGTGTGCTGCTTTTACAGCTAGGTAGACGGATGAAGCGTCAAAAGTGCCGTATGGTTGTATTTGTAAGAAACGATCCTGTTTATCTGTTGGCCGCCGCAATTTGCAAGAAAACTTATGACCAACTCGTTTTTCAAAGTAGCTTTCCGCACGAACAATATTCAAGCAATCCTCTAAAGCGATGGATTGGTAGATTCATCTATCGGCTGTCATCGTCTCGAGTGGATGCAATTACTGCAGTAAGCCCAGTAGGCCTGGATCGAGTTGGCAGGCTTTTTCCTCAGGCAAAGGCGCGTGAGTATATTCCGCTTCTATCTGATTTATCGAATTCCACTCGAGATTGCAGTGAGGCTGAGACAACTGCCAAGAAATATGAAACAGTAAGATTCCTTTACATTGGGACACATAGTCTTCGGCGCAGAATCAACATAGTTCTTTCTGCAATAGTATCGGCGGTTGACATGGGATGCCAGGCGAGGTTTTTGTTTGTTGGTGGCACTCAACAGGAAATTGAGGCGCTGCAATCCATCACAGGTGTCTCCTGGTTGGTCGATCAGGGTATCCTAAAGTTTGTGGCAAAAGTCCGGCGAAGTGAAATACCCGCCTATCTCGCATCATCAGATGTCGGGTTGTGTCTAATTCCTCCAGATCCGATCTATACAGAAGCGTCTCCAACCAAGCTCGCCGAATACTTGGGGGCGGGTTTGGCTGTAATTGCTAGCTACGGTATTCCCCTGCAAGAAAGATATGTTACCGAATCTAGGGCAGGTATGCTTGTGGATTGGAGTGAGCCTGATATCCGCGATGCAATACAAATGATATCCGTAGATGATAGTCTCCCAGCTATGAAGGAGAACGCTATAAAATTTGCATCCGAGCAGCTGGCATATAGAAGATACCTTAGTAATTTCATGGCTCTACTCTGATCAGTAAGGTCATACTCAGATGCGAATTTCCTCAGTCCAGATCGTTACCATAGCATTCTTTGCACTAATCCTTACGAGTTTTCTGTCCTACACATTTACCGGAGCACCGGCCATTCGGTCGCTGGTGCTTACCCTGAGTTTTTCAAGCCTGGTATTTATTTGTACGTATCGAGGGCTTCGTGGACCCGTTGAGCTGGGCTACGTTATGGCTTTCTTCCTGGTTTATATGACAGGTACCCTAGTTTCGATCATGCTATCTGGAAGCTATAGAGGACTGCTCTCGCTGGGTCAAACGATCATGTATCCTCTCTGCTTTGGCTTTTTGATAGCTTCAGGCTACAAATACCTGTGGTGCAGCCGTCGTAGCATACTAGTGTTGCTGGTATTTCTCGCTTTCGGAAACGCGACCGTTGCGTTACTCGGCGCAATCGGAGCAATTAGCTCTGTACCATTTTTTGGCGAAGTTGGTCAGGGGAGATATATATTTGGTACAACCATGCATTCCTCAAATGGCTTGGCATTCAACGTAAATTACTACGCTACTATCCAGGGTGCCATGTTCTTTCTCTATGCGATCATGGCTGGCGCTGGAGGGAGAAGGATAGCTGGAATTAATGCATTTGTGTTGGTTATGATATTTGCTTCCTCTCTGATTGGTTCATCTAGAGGCGGACTCGTCTCATTTTGCGCGGCTTTTCTCTCTGTTGGCCTCATAGCCAGACCTTCAATATTCACCATTAAGGGTAGTGCTCTTCTGCTGGGGTCTATAGCTGCAGGTGTAGCTATACTGGCGAATCTAGGTGCGATTGGTGCTTACCTATATGAGGCATTGAGACTCTGGAAGGGCCTCGCAATGAGAGGGGATTTGTGGTCCGCGGCTTGGGAGCTCTGGATGATGCGCCCCGTCTTTGGGTGGGGTGACCTCGGCGGTGAGGGGTTGGCAACAATTACATACGGAGAGTATGAAGGTAGCTCTATGCACTCAGGGTACTTGAATACGCTAGTTCGTGGGGGAATGGTTCAGTTTTTTGCAAGTTTTGGGTTCGTAGTGTTCGCACTGCTGTGGGGTTTGGGACGAAGCCGGGTGAGGTGGTACATTAATAGATGGGCCGTAGGTGGAATTGTATTCTATTTGGTAAATGCAATCTTTCGTACATACTCAATAGGTGGATTAGGGCTGCTGCCAGTAATCGTCTTGATTGCATCATCTATATGTTTGTACTCGTCCAGAACAGACAAGGTGTATAGTAGCGTGCCCGCGAAAAATTTAGGTGGCCGTAGTTAATGCAAACGATTCTGTTTTCAGCCAATCGCGGCTACGCTTTAAAAAGCTCCCGAAAGAATATTATTTCCCTGTTTCTAGACAGAGGTTGGCGCGTGGTACTTGCTACAGCTGATGATCCAGAGAGTAGATATCTGTGTAAATTTGGTGCTCTGCTGGAGCCGGTCAACTTCTCTCGTGGTGGCTTTTCGCCAATCCATGACATCTTGTCGGTAAATCGCCTAAGGTATATTTACAATAAGTACCGTCCTGACGTAGTCCATCACTTTCACGCTAAGCCAGTTATATTTGGATCTCTGGTGGCTCGATATACTCTACGGGATTCGTGCAGGGTCGTGAATACCATCACTGGTTTGGGTCATGCCTTCGTAACGGGTGGATGGCTTTCTCATGCGGCCGGGCTTGGATATAAGCTGTCGCTAAAAAATGCTGATATGACAATATTTCAAAATCGAGATGACCAGAAGCTATTTGGAGGTAGAGGCTGGGTAGCAATACACAAACAATGCCTTATTGTCGGTTCCGGTGTCGACTTGAAAAAGTTTGAATTCAGGACTCGAGATTGTGGGAGTGCGCGACAACCTGTGGTTGTAATGCTGGGACGCCTTCTGAAACAGAAAGGTATTGAGGAGTTTGTGTCAGTTGCCAGAGCCGTCAAGGAGCAATGTCCGCAAGCTCGTTTTGTATGGGCTGGTGAACTCGATCCGGTTCATCCTGATGCGGTCTCAGAGACATGGATTAATCGTCAACCCGATATTGAATATGCAGGACGACTTGATGATGTTCGACCTTTATTATCTTCCGCCGATGTCCTGTTGTTTCCATCCCATAGAGAGGGTGTGCCAAGGGCGGTTATGGAGGCCGCTGCCGTTGGGTTGCCCACCGTAGGTTTTAGGGTGCCTGGCGTGCGCGAAGCAGTAGAGGACGATGTCACAGGGTATCTGCTGGCCATAGGGGATGTGTCAGGTCTGACTGCGCGTGTGTTGCTGTTGCTGCAGAACGACGAGCTCAGGCAGGAAATGGGGAAAAATGCACGTAGGATGGCGGAGAAAATGTTTGACATCAAATCCATAGAGCAGGCATATTTTTCGCTCTATCGAAAACTGGGCGTTTCCTTCGATGATCACCCAAAGGCTCATGCGGTATGACTTATCAGCCTGTCGTAATTGTCGGTGCGCCTCGCTCGGGTACCAATATGTTGCGGGACGTATTATGCCAGTTGCCGGGCGTAGCCACGTGGCCCTGTGACGAAATCAACTACATTTGGCGCCATGGAAACGTTAGATACCCATCGGACGAGCTGCCGGCAGAGCGGGTATCACCGACTATCAGGGAATACATTCGTAAACACTTCAACTGGGTGGCCTCTCATTACTCTGCGACTACGGTCATAGAAAAAACATGTGCTAATAGTTTGCGAGTGCCGTTTGTCGATCGTGTGCTTCCGGAAGCCAAATACATTTACATACATCGTGACGGTATCGACGCCACGGGGTCCGCCACGCTTCGATGGACTGCAGAGCTCGATCTTCCCTATATCATGCAGAAGGTTCGTTTTGTCCCTGTGATGGATCTTCCATATTATGGTGTACGCTACATATGGAGCCGCCTCTATCGCCTGTTTTCCCGGGAACGACGCCTGGCCTTCTGGGGGCCGGCACTCGACGGTATGTCCGAAATTCTCGAAAATTATTCATTGCATGAAGTTTGTGCGTTGCAATGGCAGCGGTGTGTCGAGAGTGCTGAATCTGCATTCTCCGATATCGACGAAGAACGGGTACATAGAGTGAGTTATGAGAGCTTAGTCAAGGATCCTATTGGAGAACTGAGTAAACTGCTTAAATTTCTGAATATCGAGGCCTCCCCATCGGATATATCTCAATCGGTCGCAGGAGTATCGAGTAGCAGTATAGGCAAAGGGCGAGCATCTCTTTCGGAAGCTGAAATTATCCGATTGAAAACGTTGATCGAACCCACACTGGCCCGGTATGGATACTAATTTTTACAGGGTAAACCATGAGTAATCATCAGGTCTTTGAGCGCATACTATCTGAGGTGCGTGCTATATACGGTGATGGTTTGGTTCCTTTGCACCGTCCCACGTTTTCGGGTAATGAAAAGCGCTACCTAACCGATTGCATTGACTCAAATTTCGTGTCGTCGGTTGGGGAACGGGTTACTGAGTTTGAGAATCGCATTGCCGAGTATGCCGGGGCAGGTTTTGCGATTGCTACCGTCAACGGTACAGCTGCACTGCATGCCGCGCTCCAATTGGCGGGCGTGAAGCAGGATGACGAGGTGATCACGCAGGCATTGACCTTTGTCGCTGGCTGCAATGCGATCAGGTATTGTGGCGCGGAACCAGTTTTTCTTGACGTAAGCCTGGATACATTCAGTCTCAGTCCAGATGCTGTGAAACAGTTTCTTGAAACCCGTGCTGAAGTGCGGCCAGGGGGAACCTATAACCGCAAGACCGGGCGCAGGCTGGCAGCATGTGTACCCATGCATACCTTTGGCATTCCGGGACGTATTGATGAAATTGTGAAGATATGCCGCGATTATAGTATCCCGGTGATAGAGGATGCGGCGGAATCACTCGGCAGCTATCGTGCAGGTCAACACACGGGTACATTTGGTATGTTTGGTACTCTCAGCTTCAATGGAAACAAAGTGATCACTACGGGGGGAGGAGGGATGCTACTCACCAATGACAGATATTTGGCTGAGAAGGCGCGGCATATCACGACCACGGCCAAAGTGCCGCATGGTTATGAGTTTGTACATGATGAGGTCGGCTATAACTACCGTATGCCTAATTTGAATGCAGCCCTGGGCTGTGCGCAGATGGAGCAATTGCAGGGAATGCTCGATACCAAAGCTACTGTTGCTGCAAGGTACCAGTCTATGGCCGCTACCTTGGGGTTGCAATTGGCTGCTCCGCTGGAAGGGGATACATCCAATTTCTGGCTAAATGCGGTGGTACTTTCCTCCATTGCAGAGCGAGATGAGCTCCTGGAGTATAGTAACTCTCACAATATAATGATGCGCCCGGTCTGGCGGCTCATGCCTCATCTCACTATGTATGCCCGCTGCTACCAGGATGGGCTCAGGAATTCGTTGTGGCTGGAGGAGCGTATTGTCAATCTGCCGTCCAGTGTCCCTGAAACGCCACTGCGAGCCTGAATAGAGATGAATACCTTGAGACTGATAGGGCGGGAAAATCCGCTGTTTGGTACAGATATTGATAACTATGCCTCGGAGCTATCTGCGTTGGTATCGAAGAGCAGATTTCTGGTGATCGGCGGGGCCGGCTCGATTGGGCAGGCTGTCAGTGCGGAAATTTTCAAGCGGAGCCCCAAAGCATTACATGTCGTTGATATCAGCGAGAACAATCTGGTTGAGTTGGTTCGCGATATCCGTAGTACGCTTGGGTACATCAAGGGAGATTTCAAGACGTATGCACTCGACTGCGGCTCCCGCGAGTTTGCGGCCCTGATGCGAGCCAATAATGGTTATGACTATGTGTTTAATCTCTCCGCGCTCAAGCATGTACGCAGTGAAAAAGATCCGTTTACGCTCATGCGGTTGATTGAGGTTAATATACTCAACACTGTGGCGACGATTCATATGGCTCGAGAGGGAGGTGCTCGCAAGTACTTCTGTGTATCTACTGACAAGGCGGCCAACCCCGTAAATATGATGGGAGCCAGCAAGCGTATCATGGAGATGTTTCTGATGCACGAAAGTCTGTCCCTACCAATATCAACAGCGAGATTTGCCAATGTCGCTTTTTCCGATGGATCTTTGTTACATGGATTTAACCAGCGTTTCGCGAAACGTCAGCCCATTTCTGCACCAAACGATGTGCGTCGCTATTTCGTAACGCCACAGGAGTCCGGTGAGTTGTGCCTGATGTCCTGCTTGCTGGGTAACAATCGCGACATTTTCTTTCCGAAGCTGAGTGAGGAGCTGCATCTGACCAGGTTTTCAGATATTGCAGTCAGGTATCTTTCTTACCTTGGATATGAAGCGGTTGAATGCGATACGGAAGATGAAGCCAGGCGCCGTGCGGATGAACTTGTGATCAAGAAGCAATGGCCGGTTTATTTCTTCCCCAGCGACACGACGGGTGAGAAGGACTTCGAGGAGTTTTATACGGGAGAAGAGCAGCTGGATCTAAAACGATTCCATGCCGTTGGTGTGATCAAGAATGATGCGGCAGTTGATGAGGAACAGCTGGATTACTTTATGGATGAGATTCATCGCATGCGTACACAGCCAGTTTGGGACAAGCCGGAGCTGGTTAAATTATTCAACGATATGCTGCCGGATTTTGATCATAAGGACACTGGGAAGTACCTGGATGAGAGAATGTAAATGATACAGCGGTTTCTTGATATCCTGTTGTCAGGGTTGGCTTTACTTGTCTTGTCACCGCTTCTGATACCTGTGATCGTCGCGTTGCGCTTGACCGGTGAAGGGGAGGTCTTTTTTGTACAACAGCGTGTAGGCCGTGGTGGTCAACTGTTCGGGTTGTATAAGTTTGCCACCATGCTCAAGAACAGTCCTTCCCTCGGTACCGGAACGGTCACGGTCAAGGATGACCCCAGGGTTCTTCCTTTGGGGCGTGTACTTCGTAAAACCAAACTTAATGAACTACCTCAGTTGTTGAACATTTTTTTGGGTGATATGAGTATCATTGGGCCTCGGCCGCAGACTCAGCGTTGTTATGATGTGTTCCCAGAGAGATCAAGACAAGCGATAGAAAAAGTCAGACCCGGACTTTCTGGTGTTGGCTCAATCGTTTTCCGGAGAGAAGAGGATATGCTCCATACAAGCAGTGATCCCGAGCGCTTTTACGATGAGGTAATCATGCCCTATAAAGGCGCGCTCGAAGAATGGTATGTAGCCCAGCGGGGCATAGTGACCTATTTGAAATGTATCTTTGTTACCGCTTGGGTGGTGGCCTTGCCTGGTTCTGGAGTGGTGTGGCGGATACTGAAGGGATTGCCTGAGCCTCCATCGGAGCTGGTAAATCATGTAAATTTTCAGCGGCGTCGGGACGCATGGCAGTAGTAATAACCCACCATATTATTGCTGGTGCTGTATATAAAAGTGAACGGGAGAGCCCTGTGTGATCTGCAGCTGCCTGCGGCGAAACCAGGGTAAAATAGGCAAATATATAAACAAAGCTCAGGACTACGGCCGTTAATATTGGGTTAAAAAGATTCTTCCATTTGAAGAATAAAATACTGTAAAGGATCATGGCCAGAAAAAGATAGATTGCCAGGTGCCAGTTTGCAAATAGTAATAAGGCCTCCGTAAAAGGGGTGGCATCCAGTAAATAATTCATGTCATAGCCCCCACCATAGGCACGCGTATCTGATCGGAGTCTAGAATTAAAGTGCCAATAGACGGGATATCGATCCGTATTGAGACGATATCGTTGAGCGCGGCATAAATTAGCCCCGCAATGATCGATGTGAAAACCATGAGTACCATCACCCAGACTTTTGACCAACGACTCTCTGCCATTGCCAAGCACAACAGCACAATCAATCCCATTCCTAGCCCTGCACGTTTCGCCTGAATGCTGATCACTGCATACAACAGAGCAAGTACAACTATTGCCGTACGTTTCTGATGTCGGTATAGCGAAATTGTCATTAGACCTAATGTGAATGCCAGTGTCAGCCACAGGTCTGCGTAGCCTGCCAGGCTCGTATGGATATTCAGGTAAGGCAGGCTGGCAACCAAATACGCTCCCAGCAGGCTTGGGACCGTTGAACAGTGCAGACGCAGGTGGCCGTATACCGCCATTGCCAATGCCACGAGTGCAAAATACCAGGGCAAGTACAAGGTAGGCTCCAGGGTAGTGCCGCTGGCTAACATGGCCCACAGATGGATTTGCGGTGAAATGATGCCGTAATTTGCTATAGTCCCCATCTCAAAGCTTAGCGCACGATTGTCGAAGAACTGAATAGCTTTGGGGGCCCATCCACGCCAGGCGTCCCAGGGAAAGGTGGGGCGTAGCCAGAGTTCCTGTAATACGACCAGCAGATGGATAAAGATCAGTGCCACAAGCAACGTCGTGACCATGTACTTCCAGCCGGGCATTCTTGGCAATGATTTGGCAGCTAAGGGAACAAGAGAGTCACCTCGGTACAATTTCCAGAGAGCAGGGATTGTGATGACGGCGAGTACTGCCGCCAATGGCCAGAAGCGCAAAGGCCAACCTGCAACGTTCCATAATTGCAACAGCAAGATGACCAGATACAGTCCCACAAGATAGCCGTGGCCTGCGTAGAGAGTGAAAGGAAGCCGTTTACCCAATAGAAGGCGGATGATGCCGTAGCCGCACAGCCAGGGGAGCACAATGGCAGCAAACATGCCCGCAGCGGATTCCATCGTCATGGCTGGACCTCTGATCCTCTCTTCACAATGCGATATAATGCGGCCGGTTCTTCGATATGGAGCAGATGCATGTCATTGGATTTGTTGAATCCCAATGAGTCCAGCGGCGCATCTGTTCGGGTCAGGTCGGCCCCCGGTCCGGTCAAAATAATCAGGTAGGAGAAGCGCTTTTTGGCTGATTTCCAATAACGGTTGTTTAAGGGGTGTATCGAGGTGGCGTGGTGTTCGGGCAACAGGTGTATTCTTGCTCTGTGGGCCATAGGGCTTGAGTCAGCAGGTGTATAGAGGATGCCAATTTCCGTCCGTTCAGCAGGCAAGAGCTCCTTGATTGCACTGGCAAATGCATAATACTCCCCATCCCAATCCGCCAATTTCTTCTCATGCAGTGTCTTCCCCGCAAACAGATACCGCGTCTCAACATTCTGTCGCAGCAACTGCTGCAACCACAATCCGTCCAGCAGTATCCACACCGTGACTGTCGCGATAGTGGCAGTCAACAGTAGCGGGCTTTGCCGGTAACGCCGGGTTGCAAGTTGCCCCAGCCAGACCAGCGCGATGCTGAAGGCGACCCACAGTGCCGCTGCTGGCACCGGATAGAGCAACGCTCCTTTTGCGACCCCCCGATATACGTTGATTGAGCTCTGGTCCCACACCTTGAACGCCGTCCACTCCCCCCAGACAGTCTTCACTACTTGCCCCACCCCATAAGGCTCCAACCGCACCTCATGCAACTTCACCGGCTCCCCCGCAACTCCCCAAAAAACCCTACCGCCAGCTCGACAATCTGCCCTCGCCACTCTTCACTGCGCAGCAGATTGAAGTACCCGGCGCCTTCCCCGGTGTAATCCAGCTCGCTATAGTGATTGGTTTGCGGGTCGTCGGCGCGGCGCCAGAACAGCATGACCCGCAGGCCGGGGTGCCAGCCCTCGATGTGGTGGCGCAGGAATGGGTAGTCGGCGGCGCTGAAGCGGCGCTGGTGGAGAAGTACTGCCTGGTCTGCGGGTTTGCCCTCGGCCAGTTGGGAGATAACCGCGCTGCTGCCTTCAATGCCGCCATCCCCGAAGACCACGGGACGGAACTGGGCACCGTTGATAGTCGCGGGCTTGGCGCTGCGCTCCTGGCTGTCGGCAAATTCAGGGTGCAGGGTCGTGAACAGGGCTAGGTAGGCGGGAATCAGGACGGCTGCGCTGATAACCAGTGCGAGCAGCGCGGTGGCCAATGCCTTGAGAAAGTCACGGTTGCTGATCTGGCTCATGAAATGCGGCTGGCCATCTATAGGGTTGTAATTGTTGAGTGGGCGAAGTGTAGCATGCAGAAACCCTCAGCCGGCCAACCCAATCGCCAACCCCAACGCCGCCCGCAAACTCCCCGCATCCGCTTTCCCGCTACCTGCCAGATCCAGCGCAGTCCCGTGATCCACCGAGGTCCGTACAATCGGCAGCCCCAGTGTAATATTCACCGCATTGCCAAACCCCGCGTATTTCAACACCGGCAGCCCCTGGTCGTGGTACATGGCCAGAAAGGCATCGGCCCGCTTCAGCATCTCCGGGTTGAAGGCGGTGTCGGCGGGCAGCGGACCCAGTAGCTGCATGCCGCCGGCGCGCAGGGTGTCCAGTGTGGGACTGATGATGTCCAGTTCTTCCTGGCCCAGGTGGCCCCCTTCGCCGGCGTGGGGGTTCAGGCCCAGTACGGCGATGCAGGGATTGCGGATACCGAATTTTTCCACCAGGTCCCGATGCAGGATGGTCAGGGTGGTGGCCAGTGACTCCATGGTAATGGCGTCCGGCACTTGGGCCAGTGGTAGATGGGTCGTGGCCAGTGCCACCCGCAACTCGCCGGCCGCCAGCAGCATTACGACCCGTGCCGTGCCGGTGCGCTCGGCGAGGAACTCGGTGTGGCCGCTGAAGGGCTGGCCGGCGTCATTGATGATGGACTTCTGTACCGGCGCGGTCACCATGGCCTGGAAGCTGCCGTCCAGGCAGCCGTCGGCGGCCAGTTCCAGGGTTCGCAATACGTAGCCAGCATTGGCAGCGTCGAGTTGTCCGGGCACTGCGGAGTTGGCCAGCGGCGTGGCCAGCAGCTGCAGGGTTCCGGCGGCCTGGGGCTGTGGGGCGGCGCTGAAATCCACCGGCGCCAGCGTCAGAGGCAGTCCCAGCATTTCGGCGCGGCTACGCAGCAGCTCCGGGTCCGCGATCGCCACCAGTTCCACCGGCCAGGCTTGCTGGGCAGCGGCGATAACGACGTCGGGGCCGACCCCGGCGGGCTCACCGGGGGTGATGGCGATTCTGGCTACAGTCATCTCGTCGGATTCCTGTCAGTTTGGAGCCGGGCAATTTTCAAGCTATGGTAACACGCCATCGGCTGAGTCGATTAGAGGCTCGGCATTCGCCGGCCGGTTGACGGGCAGCATTCCGGTGGTATTTGATGTTCTTCCCTTGCCAGCTCTACGCCAGAATTGAGTCTTGAACCACACCTGAGCCACGCGAGCTTGCGCAACCGACAGCAGGGGGTATTATGGCCACTATGGCGTTCGACACGCTCCGTTATGCCGGAGGTCGGGGTGCCGGAGCACCAGGCTGAGGTACAGGCGGAGTTGATGGCGGAAGCATTTGGGTTCTATGCGGATAACCTCCTGACTAGAGATCACTTCACCGAAGTGTTCAATGCGCGGCTGGGTGAGATCGGTGTCCTCATGGATCACCGATTTACTCGATTGGACGCGCGTTTCGAGGAGCGCTGCTCGGGGATAGAGACTCACTTCGATAAGCGATTCTCGGATGTGGAAACCCGTTTCGATCAGCGTTGCTCGCAAATGGAATCCGGCTTCGAGCGCCGTTTTGCCAGGTTCGACAGAACCCTCTATCTGCATACCTGGATGCTGGGTGTGGTACTGGCAGTTATGACACTGCCGCAGATGCAGGGTTGGTGGGGCTGAAAGCCGGCGAACGTGGCCGGTCTCGCAGCAGTTCCGCGCCGAGGATCACCCTCAACTCCGCCGCCCCATCGCTGTGGGCAATCATGACGACTGTATCCGGGTTTATTCCCGCCGGGGATGGTAATTCTCGGCACCGTCATACTAAGGCTACTTGATATCGACGAAAGCCTCGTCGCGAATCTTGCGCAGCCAGGCATCCAGTTCCTCTTCGTATTTGCGCTGATGCAGTACTTCGGTCGCGCGCGCTTTGATCGCTTCCTGGGTCATGTCCTGCTCGCGGCGTTCCAGTACTTCCAGCACGTGCCAGCCGAACTGGCTCTGCACCGGGTCGGATATCTCGCCCACTTCGGTTTCCGCCATCGCGGTCTCGAATTCCGGCACCATCTGGCCCGGGCTGGTCCAGCCAAGGTCGCCGCCCTCCTGGGCGGAGCCGATGTCCTCGGAGTACTCCCGGGCCAGGTCGGCGAAGTCCTCGCCCGCCTCGGCGCGCGCCTTCAGTTCGGTGGCCAGGGCTTCGGCCTGTTCCGAGCTCATCACTTCGGACGGGCGAATCAGGATGTGGCGCACCCTGGTCTGCGACACTACCTGCTCGCCACCGCGCAGGTCCAGCACGTGGACGAGGTGGAGCCCGCTGGGGCTGCGGATGGGATCGGATGTCTCTCCTGCGGCAAGCTCGGGGGCCACCTCGCTGAACAGGCTGGGCAGGTCTTCCAGTTTACGCCAGCCCAGGTCGCCGCCGCTGAACTGGTACTCATCGGTGCTGTCGGAGATCACCTGGTCGAAGGGCTCACCGCCGCGAATGCGCACCAGCAATTGCTGCAGGAAGGCTTCGGCTTCGGCCACTTCGCTGGCGCGGGCGTCAGAGCCCAGCGGCAGCAGCGCGTGGACGATACGGTATTCGGGCTGGGCCACTTTCTGGCCCTCGGCAGAACGCAGGAAATTCATGACTTCCTGTTCGGTGATCTGGATGCGCTGGTTGACGTTGCCGGACTGTACCCGCTGGATGGTCATCTCGCGCCGGACTTGCTCGCGCATTGCGGCATAGGACTGGCCTTCCTGCTCCAGGGTGGCGCGGAATTCGTCCAGGCCCATGCGATTCTGCGCCGCGATGCGCTCCATCGCGGCATTGAGCTGGGCGTCCGAAATACGTACGCCGACGCGGTTTGCCATCTGCAGCTGGATGCTCTCCAGGATGAGGCGATCCAGCGTCTCGCGTATCAGCACATCCTCGGGCGGCAGCTCGACCCCGCGCGCCTGCAGGGTTTGGGTGATGGTCTGGACCCGTTCCCGCAGCTCGCTGGCCATTACCACGTCGTCATCGACGATAGCCACGACCTGGTCGAGCATCTCGGTCTGCGCCTGGCTTGCAGCCGCGGTGAACAGGGCGATGGCTAGGCCTGTGGCCAGCAATGCAGATTTAATAGTCACGATCGTGGAAACCTCGAATCATATCTTCAAGCAGGTCGGTCACCCGGCTACCGAAGCCGCCCATGCCCTTGAGAACCACCTGGACCTGGGTGGAGTACTCCCGTTCCAGGTCAGGATCGCTGAAATCGGGGTTCTGGCGGCCGGCAGTGTCGAAATAGCGCAGATGCAGCAGGCGAATACGCCAGCAGCAACTATCGTATTCGATTCCGAACATATCTTCTATGCTAGTGTTGCTTTCCACGCTGTAGTTGAGGGCGGCAAACACTCGCCAGCGGTCATTGATCGGGTAGTAGGTGGACAGGTGCGCCTGGGCGGTGACGATGTCGCGGTCCACCAGCGTCAGCGGCCGGCGGTAGGAATAGCCGACGTTGAACACGGCCCCGTCCCCGCGCTGGTAGCGGGCCTGCAGGTTGCCGGCGTTCATGTTCCCGCTGTCCGGGTCCCATACCAGGCTGTTGCGCAGGCTCAGCCGCTTGTTGGGGTAGAAGTTGACCTCAGCCGCCATTTCGGAGCTGGACTGGTCCAGCGGGCCGTCGCGGGGATCCAGCCGTACCCGCCGGTCATCCAGGTAGTAGATCTGCCCAAGACTGGCGTTGAGGTATTCGCGGCCATCCTCGTCGCTGATATAGCGGGTGGTCAGGCCTACCGACAGTTGGTTGGCGTCGTCCAGCCGGTCGCGGCCGGAAAAACGGGTTTCCCGGAACAGCTGGTTGTAGCTGAAGGTGAGTTCCGCGCTGTCGAAGTCGGGTTGGTCGAGCTGGTTTTCATATTCGCTGAACAGATAGAAGATGCGCGGCTCCAGGGTCTGCAACAGGCCGCGCCCGGCCAGCGCCGTGTGGCGCTCGAAGTACAGGCCCCCGTCCAGGCTGGCCAGGGCGGAGCCCGCCGTCGGGCTGTCGGTGCCCGCGTTGTCGGGGTTGGTCAGTTCGTACTCCAGGTAGCGGTATTTGGCCGTGGGCTTGAGGAAGCCGGACTGCCACAGCATGGGGTAGGTGGCGCCCCCTTCCATATAGACGCGCTGGCCGGTCACCCTGTCGTCGTCGGTATCAAAGTAGGAGTATTGGGCCAGCACGATCGGGTCGAATTCAAACGGGGTGTTGTCGCCGCGAAAGCGCGCCGTCAGCTGCGGCAGTTTCTGGTAGTCATTGTTGATATCGTCGGCCAGTGACTGGTATTGCTGGATGTCCGCGCCTATCAGCCAGTCGTCACCCAGATAATCCAGCGATCCCAGTTGCAGCAGGTTGGTGCGGCGCCGGTTTTCCAGGTTGGAGGTATCCAGGTCCTTGAAGTAGTCGACATCGCTGGCCTTGCTGTAGTCCACCCGCGAGCGCCAGCGCTGGTCGAACAGGCCGTTGTGCTTAACCACGCTCAACCAGCGTTCGCGGTCCCCTTCCTCGGGGCGTTGCCGCTGGAAACGGTCGTCCTCGGGCATGTAGGCGCCCCCGACTGACCAGAAGCCGATCCTGCGGTCGGTATAGCGGGCCTCCAGTTCGTGGTTGGTGCCGCGCTCCTGGATGTAGCGCGGAACGTAGAGGAGATCGTAGTTGGGGGCCAGGTTGAAGTAGACCGGCACCGCGATATCCAGGCCGCCACTGGTATCGGAGCTGAGGTCCGGCCACAGCAATCCGGTGCGGCGGCGGTCGTCCAGCGGGAACCGGACCCAGGGCAGGTACAGTACCGGGATGCCGCCCAGGTCCAGCTTGGCGCCGCGCGCGGTACCCAGGCCCTCTGCCACGTCCAGTTCGATACTGTTGGCGCGAATGGCCCACTGCTCGTCATCGGGCGCGCAGAAGGACAGCTCGCCGCCCTCGACGAACAGCAGGCCGTCGGCATCCCTGCGCAGCCGGGTGGCGGTGCCATGCAGATGCTGCTCGTGGAGCACGAATTCGCTGTCGCGGATGCTGGCTTCGCCGGTATCGGCGGAATACTGGGCTTCCTTGCCGCGCAGCAGTACACCGGGCTCGCGCAGCGTAATGCCGCCGCTGACGGTGCCCTGGCGTACGCTGCGGTCAAAATGCGCGTCCTCCCCCCGCAGCTGGCGATAGCCCTGGTCCACCGAGACACCGCCACGCAGGTAGACGTCGTCGCCCTGCAGTTCCGATTCGCTGGCCTGGGCGCGGATGTCGGCAGTTTCCGGGTCATCCGCCGGGTCGGATTCCGCCAGCGGATCGAGATAGCGACCGCCGCAGCTGCGGCAGCGCTTGTCGCGCAGCGCTTCGGGTACTGACTTTTCCGGCACCCAATCGAGATGAGCCTGGCCGCTCTCGTCGTGTTGAGCAGACACCAGCAGCGGCAGCGCCAGGCCGACACCCAACACCAACTGGCGGAGTCGTGTTGCAGGGCGGTGCTGTGAATTGCGGGAAATGGCCGGGATCATCAAGGTAAGATGCATTTTCTGGTATAAAACGGGATGATAAAGCATCACCCGGGTATTGTCCGGGACTTTTTTGTCACAGGAGTCCGCCTTGTCTGATCGTTCATCATTCGGCGAAATATTGAGCTGGGCATGTACCGCCCTGCAGTTGCCGGCCACGCAAGCGCAGCTGAGCCCGGTGGCCGGCGATGCCAGCAACCGGCGTTATTTTCGCCTGCAGCTGCCTCTCCGTACTGTGATTGTGGTCGATGCTCCACCGGCGACCGAAAAAAACAGGGAATTTCTTGCGGTGGATGCACTGCTGGCGCAGTCCGGGGTGCGGGTGCCTGAGGTGCTGGCGGCGGACCAGGAGCGCGGCTACCTGCTGCTGGAGGATCTGGGGGACGCACTGTTGCTGTCCCGGCTCAACGGCATCAATGTCGACCACTACTACGGCCAGGCGCTGGCCATCCTGCGCCAGCTGGCGGCGGCGGACACCGCGGCCGTCGCGTTGCCCGAGTACGCGGCGCAGTTGCTGGCGGAGGAGCTGGCCCGCTTTCCCCAGTGGTTTCTGCAGCGCCTGCTGGGGCTGGATCTCGATGCCGGGGAGCAGGCCATGCTCGCCGGCCTGGACGCCGCGTTGATTGGCAGCGCGCTGGCCCAGCCGCGGGTGCTGGTGCATCGCGATTTCCACAGCCGCAACCTGATGTGCCTGGCAAATGACAGCCTCGCGGTGATCGATTTCCAGGATGCCGTGCTGGGGCCGGTGACCTACGATCCCGTCTCCCTGCTGCGCGATTGCTATATCCGCTGGCCCCGCGCCCGCGTTGAACAATGGGCGCTGGGCCATCGCGACAGCCTGCATGCGGCGGGGCTGTTGCCGGCGGTGGATGACAGCACCTTCCTGCACTGGTTTGACTGGATGGGCCTGCAGCGCCACCTGAAGGTGCTGGGCACCTTCGCCCGGCTCAGTTTACGCGATGGCAAGACGGCCTATCTGGCGGACTTGCCGCTGGTACTGGAGCATATCCTCGAGGTATTACAGGTCTATGCCGGGCAGGATGTGCAGCTGGATGCGTTTCACGACTGGTTCCGGCAGCGGTTGCAGCCGGCAATCGCAGACCAGTCCTGGAGCGGGCGCTGATGCGGGCAATGATTCTGGCTGCGGGAGTGGGCGAACGGATGCGGCCCCTTACTGCACATACTCCCAAACCGCTGCTGCGGGTGGCGGGTCAGCCACTGCTGGAATACCACATTCGCGCCCTGGCGCGGGAGGGGGTGCGCGAGCTGGTGATCAATGTCTCCCATCTTGCCGGCCAGCTGCGGGACTACTGTGGCGACGGCTCGCGCTGGGGGGTGCGGATAGACTATTCCCCGGAGCCCAGCCCGCTGGAGACCGCCGGCGGCATACACCGCGCGCTGCCGCTGCTGGGCGGTGCGCCGTTCATGGTCATCAACGGCGATATCTGGAGCGATTATCCGCTGGCGCGCCTGCTGGAGCAGCGGGCGCTGGCGGCCGGCCGGGCCCACCTTGTGCTGGTGGATAATCCGCCACAGCATCCCGGCGGCGATTTCTGTCTCGATTGCCACGGCGCGGTGGCCGCGCGTCCCGCGGCACAGACCGGCCTCACCTATGCCGGACTGGGAGTCTACACGCCGGAGTTCTTCGCTGGCATGGCCGCCGGCAAGCTGCCGTTGCGGCCGCTACTGGACGCCGCCATTGCCGCCGGCCGGGTGCAGGGTGAACATTACCCCGGCGCCTGGGAGGATGTCGGTACGCCACAGCGGCTGCATGAACTGGATGCGCGCCTGCGCGGTGCCGGTGTCTCCGGCTCCCCGGGCTGAGGCCTGTGGCCGGCCCGGGAGCGCAGATCAGGCGCAAGCCAGGTCAGCTGTTTTTGCCGTCCGTGGGTGAAGCGGCGGCGGTTTGCGGCTAGAATAGCGGGCTTTCCGCCACTGGAGCACACCATGCGCGACTACTTGATCGCACCCTCCATCCTGTCGGCCGATTTCGCCCGTCTCGGCGAGGAAGTCGATGCCGTACTGGCGGCGGGTGCGGATATCGTCCACTTCGACGTGATGGACAACCACTACGTGCCCAATCTCACCATTGGACCCATGGTCTGCAAGGCGTTGCGCAAGCACGGCGTGACGGCGCCGATCGACGTCCACCTGATGGTCAGCCCGGTGGACCGGCTGATCGGCGACTTCGCCGAGGCCGGGGCCAGTTATATTACCTTTCATCCCGACGCCTCCATCCACGTCGATCGCTCGCTGCAGATGATCCGCGACGCCGGCTGCAAGAGCGGTCTGGTGTTCAATCCACACCAGGGACTGGAGCCGCTTAAGTACGTCCTGGACAAGGTGGATATGGTACTGCTGATGTCGGTGAACCCGGGCTTTGGCGGGCAGTCCTTCATTCCCGCCACGCTGGACAAGCTGCGTGAGGCGCGGACCCTGATCGACGCGTCGGGCTATCCGATCCGGTTGGAGGTCGACGGCGGCGTGGGCACAGCCAATATCCGCGAGATTGCCGCCGCCGGGGCTGACACCTTTGTCGCCGGCTCGGCGATTTTCAATGCTCCCGACTACCGCGCGGTGATCGATACCCTGCGGGCCGAGCTGGCGGCGGCATGAACAGCACGGATTTCGCGGCGCTGGCAGCGCAGGGCTACAATCGTATTCCCGTCAGTATCGAGGTGCTGGCCGACCTGGAAACCCCGGTCAGCACCTACCGCAAGCTGGCGGAGGGGCCCTATTCCTACTTTTTTGAATCGGTGCAGGGCGGCGAGAAATGGGGCCGCTACTCCATCATAGGCCTGCCCTGCCGCACCCTGCTCAGGGTGTGCGGCTACCGGGTGGAAGTACTGATTGACGGTGCCGTTGTCGAACAGCAGGCGGTGGCGGATCCGCTGGCCTTTGTCGAATCCTTCCAGCAGCGCTATCGCACCGCCCCGCAGCCGGGACTGCCGGTATTTCACGGTGGCCTGGTGGGGTACTTTGGCTATGACACGGTGCGCTATGTTGAGCCGCGCCTGCGTGACGGCGCGCCGCCGGACGAACTGGGCACTCCCGATATCCTGCTGATGCTGTCCGAAGAGGTGCTGGTATTCGACAATCTGGCCGGCACCATCCAGTTGATAGTGAACGCCGACCCTGCCCGGGAAGATGCGCTGGAGCACGCGCTACAGCGCCTGCGCGAGTTGGCCCGGCGCCTACCCCAGCCGATGCCGCCGCTGCCGGAGGTGGTTCTACACGGTGCCGACAGCGATATGCTGGAAACCTCCGCCCGCTCTCATTTCACGCAGCCCGAGTACGAGCGCGCGGTAGAGCGGGTGAAGGACTATGTGCTGGCCGGGGATGTGATGCAGGTGGTGCCCTCCCAGCGCCTGGAGGTGCCGTTTACCGCGCCGCCGCTGAATCTCTACCGCGCGCTGCGCAATCTCAATCCCTCGCCGTACATGTACTACCTGGATCTGGGGGACTTTCATATCGTCGGGTCGTCGCCCGAGATCCTGGCGCGGCTGGAGCAGGGCGAGGTCACCGTGCGGCCGATAGCGGGCACCCGCCGCCGCGGCCGCACCGAGGCTGAGGATGCGGCGCTGGAGGCGGAGCTGCTGGCGGACCCGAAGGAGCGGGCCGAGCACCTGATGCTGATCGATCTGGGCCGCAACGACGTGGGCCGCATCGCCACCACCGGCAGTGTCAGCCTCACTGACCAGATGGTGGTGGAGCGCTATTCCCACGTCATGCATATCGTCTCCAATGTCAGCGGCCGGCTGCAGCCGGGCAAGTCGGCCATCGACGTGCTGCGGGCAACCCTGCCGGCGGGTACGCTGAGCGGCGCGCCCAAGATCCGGGCGATGGAAATCATCGATGAACTGGAACCGGTCAAACGCGGCGTGTACGGCGGCGCCGTAGGCTATCTGTCCTGGGCTGGTGACATGGATACCGCGATTGCCATCCGCACCGCAGTGATCAAGGATGGCAAGCTCTACGTCCAGGCCGGCGGCGGAGTGGTGGCGGACTCGGTGCCGCGACTGGAGTGGAAGGAAACCCACAACAAGGCCAGGGCCATGTTCCGGGCCGCATCCATGGTGCTGGCCGGGTTGGAACCCGACGCCGGCACGGCGGCCGGGGCCGTCGACCCATAGCAGACTGTTGAAAATCTCCCTGGCTTTTGCCACGGCGGGCGATGCCCTGAGGGCCTGACTGCCGCCGGCGCATCTGTTTGCTCGCGCCGCAAAGCGAATTACAGCTTTCATATTATGTAGTCAGCCTCTCAGAGGCGACGCAATACCTGACCCGTGTACTGTCTGAACCAGCGGCGGGTTTTTATAGGCTCTCCTGTAAAAGGAATATTCATGTTGCTCCATTCAACCAAAGCCGACTGGTTCGGCAATATCCGCGGCGACCTGCTGGCGGGTATCGTGGTCGCCCTGGCGTTGATCCCGGAGGCGATTGCATTTTCCATCATCGCCGGTGTGGATCCGAAAGTCGGTCTCTATGCTTCGTTCTGCATTGCCGTGGTGATTGCCATCGTGGGTGGCCGGCCGGGCATGATCAGTGCGGCGACGGGTGCCATGGCACTGCTGATGGTCACCCTGGTGAAAAATCACGGGCTCGAATACCTGCTGGCCGCCACCTTGTTGACCGGCGTACTACAGATTGCGGCGGGCTACCTGAAGCTGGGTAATCTGATGAGTTTCGTGTCCAAGTCGGTGGTGACCGGCTTCGTGAACGCGCTGGCAATCCTGATCTTCATGGCCCAGCTGCCGGAGTTGACCAATGTCACCTGGCACGTTTATGCGATGACCCTGGCGGGCCTCGGCATCATCTATTTGCTGCCCCTGGTACCTGTGATCGGCAAGCTGGTACCGTCGCCGCTGGTCTGTATCGTCGTCCTCACTATCGTTGCAGTGGTGGTGGGCATCGATGTGCGCACTGTCGGCGACATGGGGCAGCTGCCGGATACCCTGCCGATCTTCCTGTGGCCGGATGTGCCCCTCAACCTCACCACCCTGATGATCATTCTGCCCTACTCGGCATCACTCGCTGTCGTTGGCCTGCTGGAATCGATGATGACCGCCACCATCGTCGATGATCTGACCGACACCAGCAGCGACAAGAACCGGGAGTGCAAGGGCCAGGGGATTGCCAATATCGGCGCAGGGCTGCTGGGCGGCATGGCGGGCTGTGCGATGATCGGCCAGTCGGTGATCAATGTGAAGTCCGGCGGCCGGGGCCGGCTTTCCACGCTTGCTGCCGGCATATTCCTGATCGTCATGGTCGTGTTTCTCGGACCGTGGCTGTCGCTGATCCCGATGGCAGCGCTGGTCGCGGTGATGATCATGGTCGCCATCGGTACTTTCAGTTGGGACTCCATCACCAGGATGAAGCAGCACCCGCTGTCCACCAATATCGTAATGGTGGTGACCGTTGTGGTGGTGGTCGCCTCCCACAACCTGGCGTTTGGTGTACTGACAGGTGTGCTGCTTGCATCGCTGTTCTTTGCCAACAAGGTCAGCCACTTTCTCTATGTGACATCCGAGCTGGACGAGGCAGGCAGTACTCGTACCTACAACGTGGTGGGGCAGGTTTTCTTCAATTCCGCGGATCGCTTTACCAGTGAGTTTGACCTGCGCGAGGCCATGGAAAAAGTGGTGATAGATCTCACTCGCGCTCATTTCTGGGATATTTCCGCGGTGGCGGCCCTCGACAAGGTAGTGATCAAGTTGCGTCGCGAAGGGATAGAGGTGGAGCTGCTGGGGCTCAATGAAGCCAGTGCCACGATTGTCGATCGCTTCGGTGTGCACGACAAGCCCGAAGAAATCGACAAGGTCCTGGGGGCGCATTGATGGCATGACGCCCGGTCGGCCTACAGGTCTTGCACCCATAAAACGATGGCGAAGTACACTTTCATGGTATAGCCTGAACCTGGCCAGAATATTGTCCCGGGGCGCCAGGCAATCGGGGACTGCCGGGAACTGAAGACTTACAATAACAGAAGACCGTTATGACAGGCATTTACAGCCCGCTACTTGTCACCTTGTCCTGCATCATCGCCATTATGGCGTCCTACACGGCACTGGATCTTGCAGGGCGTATCCGGGCCTGTAAGGATGCAGTGGCGGGCCGCTACTGGCTCACCGGTGGCGCCTTTGCCATGGGTACAGGTATCTGGGCGATGCATTTTATCGGCATGCTGGCTTTCATGCTGCCGGAAAACCTGGGCTACGATATTTCGTTTACGCTGTTGTCCATGCTGGCAGCGGTGATCGCCTCTGGTATTGCTCTTGCCGTGGTCAACACTGGCGAATTGACGCTTGTCCGGCTGCTGGCCGGAGGCCTGGCCATGGGGACGGGGATTTGCGCCATGCACTACGTGGGCATGGCTGCGATGAAAATGCAGCCACCGATCAGCTACAGTGGCCCGTTGGTGGGCGCCTCGATTTTTATTGCAATGAGCGCCTCGGTGGCCGCGTTATGGATAGCCTTTCGTGTCAATCCCCGCTCTGATTCACCCGCGGGCCGGCCACCGATCTGGCAGCGCATGGCTGCTGCCGTGATGATGGGCGCGGCCATTGCGGGCGTGCACTACACGGGTATGGCTGCGGCCCGCTTCCCGACAGTCGCACAGGGTACGGCGGCCAGTCTCATGTCGGCGGAACAACTGGCGACCCTCGTTGCAGTGATGTCCATCAGTGTCATGCTGATCGCGGTTCTGTTGTCGGTTCACGACAAGTTTCAGTCACAGCAGACACGCTATCTGACCGCGTCTTTGCAGGCTGCGAATGAGGAACTGCAATTCATGCTTCTGCATGATCCGCTGACCCGATTGCCCAACAGGGTTTTGCTGGAAGACCGGGTAAGCAGAATCATGGCCAGGGTCAAGCGCAGCAAGCTTGAATTCGCCTTCCTCTACATTGACCTGGATCGCTTCAAGAGTGTCAATGATTTGATGGGACATCATATTGGCGATGCCGTCATCCAGGCTGCGGCCAAACGGATAACAGAGACCCTGCGGGAGATGGATACCGTTGCCAGGGTGGGTGGCGATGAGTTCATGGTGGTCCTCGGTGAAAGCGAAAACCGCCAGGACTTTGAAACCGTTGCCCGCAGAATTGGCATCGCACTCTCCGACACCTTCGTGATACAGGGTCACGAGATCCGTATATCCGCCAGTATCGGCATCAGTATCTATCCGCAGCACGGCACCGATATCCAGCAACTGATGGCTCATGCTGATGCGGCGATGTACTACGCCAAGGACGTTGGCAAGAATAACTATCAGGTCTTTGAAGCGGGTATGAACATCGCCGTGGAACGGCGCCACAGGATCTCGCGCAATCTGGCCCTGGCCATTGGTCGTACGGAACTGACGCTGGCTTACCAGCCCAAAGTCGCCATCGCCAGCGGCGGTATCGTGGGGGTCGAGGCACTGGCCCGATGGCATGACAGAGAGCTGGGGATTATCGGACCGGAGGAGTTCATTCCCATTGCCGAAGATACTGGCCTCATACTGTCGCTCGGTGAGTGGGTGCTTTGCGAGGCGTGTACGCAGATGAAGCGTTGGGAGGCACAAGGAGAGGAGCGGTTGCAGGGAATCTCTGTCAACGTCTCGACCTACCAACTCAATCACCAGAACTTTGTCGAGGTTGTGAAGGGTGTACTTGAGAAAACCGGCCTGGAAGCCGGCAGGCTCGAGCTGGAGGTGACTGAAAGTGCGGTAATGCAGAATCCGGAACGCGCCTGCGCGATCCTGACGGAATTGCACCAGCTCGGTGTGAAGATAGCCATCGATGACTTCGGTACCGGCTATTCCAACCTGTCGCAACTCAAGCGCTTTCCGATCGACTATCTGAAGATCGACCAGTCCTTCATCTCTGGCATCGCCACAGACATCCAGAATGCTGCCTTGGTCAAAACCATTGTTGCCATGGCCTACAATCTCAATCTGGAGGTCATTGTCGAGGGCGTAGAGACAGAAGAACAGCTCGCTTTCGTCAAAAATCTCGGCGCTCACATGTATCAAGGTTATCTGTGCAGCGAACCGCTGTCCGTGGAGGAATTCCAGCAGTTTCTGGGGCGCACCGGCGAGAAGGATAAAACGCAATGGCGGTGAGGTTGAACGGGGAGGACCCCTCACCGCAGTGCCGGGCGGTTCCCATTGTTGAGCCAATCTTGCAGGCAGCTGCGTACATAGTCCGGCGGTAGCCGTTCCTGCTCAAGGCGAATATCTCCGGCGCTGTGCAGGTATTCCAATAGCTGCTGTTCCTCTTCATTGGCTTCGCGGAACAGGTCAGAGCAAAGGTGAGGATGTGGGGCGCGTTGTCGGCGCGTGGCTATCCCCGCGGCGGCTGTAGACGGCAAGCCTGAAGGCCATGCTAGAATAGAGAAAATGTATGAAGCTGCTGCGGACAGGTTTCCACGCAGCTTCCTGATTAATGGAACTTCGGTCTGCCATGGCCCGTACCGCTTCGATCAACATTGCTCAGTGGTGCCGCATAAAATAGGGTGCGGCATGTCGTTGCGGGCTCGAACCGCACCTTGCCGCCGTACGGCGGCGAGGTTCAGCAGATGACTCTCCGGCACGGCGGCTCCAGGAACTCAGGAGAATGCCCGATGCTGTTGAAAATCCTCGCTGCCAACATCCCGGGTATGCCGCCTGGCGGGACATCTGCTGGCCTTTGTGGGGGCGAAAAGCGGCTGCCAGGGCATCCTGCAGACCGTACCCCAATCGGGAATCACCTGAATTACTCTAGATAAATCAAAAGGTTAATATGGCCAGGGTCCTGATGATCGACAATTACGACTCCTTCACCTGGAACATCGTCCAGTACCTGGGTGAACTGGGCGCCGAGGTGGAGGTGGTGCGCAATGACGCCATTGCGGTCGCGGATATCGCTGCCCTGGCGCCGGAGCGCATCGTCATTTCTCCCGGGCCCTGCACGCCCAATGAGGCGGGTATCTCCATGGCGGTGATCGAGACCTTTGCCGGCAGGCTGCCAATCCTGGGCATCTGCCTGGGCATGCAGAGCATGGGGCAGGTGTTCGGCGGCCGCGTGGTGCGGGCGCGGCAGGTGATGCACGGCAAGACCTCGCCCATCCATCATTGCGGCTCGGGCGTGTTTCGCGGCCTGGCGCAGCCTTTCGAGGCCACCCGCTACCACAGTCTGATAGTGGAGCGGCAGGGCCTGCCGGATTGTCTTGAGATCACCGCCTGGACCGAGACCGACAGCGGCGAGCTGGACGAAATCATGGGCTTGCGCCATCGCCAGTGGGCTGTCGAAGGGGTACAGTTTCACCCCGAATCGATACTGACGGCCCACGGCCATGACTTGCTGCACAATTTTCTCGAGCTTCAGGAAGGGTAACAATGGAGATACAACAGGCACTTGCTCTGCTGGTGGAGCGTGTGGATCTGGGCCGTCAGGAGATGGCCGCGGTGATGCGGCAGGTGATGTCCGGCGGTGCTACCGACGCCCAGATCGGGGCGCTGCTGGTAGGACTGCGGATGAAGGGCGAGTCCATCGAGGAGATAGCCGGTGCGGCGGAAGTAATGCGCGAACTGGCGACCCCGGTGGTCGTCAGTGCCGAGCATCTGGTGGATCTGGTCGGTACCGGTGGCGATGGTGCCAACCTCTTCAATGTGTCCACCGCGGCGACTTTCGTGGTTGCGGCGGCCGGCGCCCGTGTGGCCAAGCACGGCAACCGTTCAGTATCCAGCACCTCGGGCAGTTCGGATCTGCTGGAGATGCTGGGGGTGCCGATAAACCTCAGTCCTGAGCAGGTGGCCCGCGCCATTGACAGTGTGGGAATGGGTTTCATGTTCGCGCCGGCGCACCACGCAGCGATGCGCTACTCCGTGGGGCCGCGGCGGGAACTGGGCATGCGCACACTGTTCAACGTGTTGGGCCCGCTGACCAATCCCGCCGGCGTGCGGCGGCAATTGATCGGGGTGTTCGATGCCACCCTCTGCCAACCGCTGGCGGAGGTGCTGCAACTGTTGGGTAGCGAGCACGCGTTGGTGGTCCACGGTGCCGGAGGCCTGGATGAAATCACCATCAGCGGCAGTACCCAGGTGACGGAACTGTGCCGGGGCAGCATCTCCAACTACCACATTACTCCCGAGGATTTCGGCATGCAGCGCCAGAGTCTTGACGGGCTCGCGGTCAGCAGTGCAGCTGAATCGGCCAGTCTGATTCGCGCCGCGCTGGGGCGCGAAGATGATGCCGTGGCCAGCAAGGCGGCTGCGATGATCGCGATGAATGCCGGCGCCACCATCTATGTCAGCGGCCTGGCGGCCACCATCGCCGACGGAGTGGCTTTGGCGGAGGATTTGATCGCCACCGGGCAGGCAGAAGAGAAGATGAAGGAATTTGTGAGCTTTACCCAGTTGATGGGCGCGGGGAGTGAATCGCAGTGAGTGAGACAGCCCCTACCATCCTGCGTCGTATCCTTGCCCGCAAGCGGGAGGAAGTCGCGGCGGGCCGTGCGCAGCAGTCGCTCGCCGATCTGGAGTCACGCATCACCGAACAGAGTGCGGTACGCGGCTTTGCTGCCATGCTGCGGGCCCGTGTCGGCGAAGGTCAGCCCGCGGTCATTGCCGAGGTCAAGCGGGCCTCGCCCAGCAAGGGCATCATCCGCGAGGATTTCCAGCCGGCGCAGATAGCGCAGAGCTATCAGCACGGTGGGGCCGCCTGCCTGTCGGTGCTCACCGACGTGGACTTTTTCCAGGGCGCGGACGCCTATCTGCAGCAGGCACGGGCGGCCTGCGTACTGCCGGTGCTGCGCAAGGACTTCACGGTGGATCCGTGGCAGATCATTGAGGCCCGGGCCATCGGTGCCGATGCGGTCCTGTTGATCGTGGCTGCGCTGGAACGCGCCCAGTTGCAGGAACTGGCATTGACCGCGGCCGAGTACAATCTGGATGTGCTGGTAGAGGTTCATGACCGGGCTGAACTGGAGCGGGCGCTGGAACTTGATACGCCGCTGATCGGGGTCAACAACCGCGATCTGCACAGTTTCGAAACCTCGCTGGATACCACGCTGTCACTGCTGCCACATGTACCCGGGGACCGGCTATTGGTGACAGAGAGTGGTATCCACAGCCGCGAGGATGTGGCCATGATGCGCGATGCCGGGGTGCATGGCTTTCTGGTGGGAGAGGCCTTCATGCGCGCCCAGGAGCCGGGCGAGAAGTTGCGCGAACTGTTCTTTTAAGGAGCGGCAGCCCGGCTGCCAACGGCAACGGGCGGGGTGGAGCAAGGAGGATTGTATATGGCGGCTGGCTTCAGCGGGTGCCGTAGACCACCATGGTCTTGCCGGACACTGCGACCAGACCTTCCTCCTCCAGAATCTTCAGCACCCGGCCGGCCATTTCCCGCGAGCAGCCGACGATCTTGCCCAATTCCTGGCGCGTGATCTTGATCTGCATGCCGTCCGGGTGGGTCATTGCGTCGGGTTGTTTGCACAGGTCTATCAGCGTGTGGGCGACCCGGCCCGAGACGTCGACGAAGGCCAGGTCCTTCAGCTTGCGCGTGGTCTGGCGCAGGCGCATGCCCATTTGCTGGGCAATGGCGAACAGGATGTCGGGAAACAGGCTGCGTATCTGGTGGAAGCGTTCGTAGGAGATCTCGGCCACTTCGCAGTGTTCGCGGGCGACGACCATCGCGCTGCGGACTTCGGCAGAGGCACCGAAGAGTCCCATTTCACCAAAGAAGTCGCCGGCGTTGAGGTAGCTGACCACCATCATGTGCTCGGAATCGGCCTCGTCCTGTACCATCACCGAGACTGACCCGTCCAGGATCAGGTAGAGACAGTCGCTTTGCGCGCCCTCCCGGAGAATGACGTGTTTGGGGCGGTAGCTGTGACGGTTGCAGTGGCGGAGGAAATTCTCCACCGTGGGTATCGCTTTGGTTATTTGGGGCTTTAGCACTGAGCAATCTCCTGTCCGCACAGCCAGTATCGCACCCTAATGGTACCCCACGCACCGCGCAAGTAAAACGGAAACTGATATACTGGGTTTTCCGGCTTTTTGTTCAGGGGGAGGGCAGCGAAATCATGCAGGCAACAGTGAAGTGGGTGGACGGGGTCATGTTCATCGGTGAGTCCGGCAGCGGCCATACCGTAGTGATGGACGGTGCGCCCGATCACGGCGGACGCAATCTCGGCGTCCGGCCAATGGAAATGTTGCTGCTGGGCCTGGGTGGCTGCTCCTCTTTCGATGTGATTGGCACCTTGAAGAAGTCGCGTCAACAGGTGGTGGACTGCCGGGTAGAACTGAAGGCCGAGCGGGCCGATGCTGTGCCCGCGGTATTTACGCATATCCACATGCATTTTGTGGTGACCGGGGTCGATCTGAAAGAAAAGCAGGTGCAGCGGGCGGTAGAGCTGTCGGCCGAGAAATACTGCTCCGCCTCCATTATGCTGGGCGCGGCGGGGGTCAAAATGAGTCACAGCCATGAACTGCAGGCTTTTGCCGCAGCCTAGTGCGCCCTGCGCAAAGGTTGGTGACCGAACTCCACACCCGGCCCGCCAGTAACCGCGAGTGAGCTGATCGTGCGGCTCGCTATTCGGGGCGGACGCTCAGATATAGTAGCTGCTGCGGGTCATCAATTGTGACAGCGCGGTCATTGCCGCCTTGACCGGTGGCGGGAAGTCGACCCCGCCTGCGGCCAGCGCGTTTTCTCCGTGACGCTCTTCATCTTCCAGCATTTGCTGCAGCACCAACTGGGATTTGCGGTCTTCGGCGGGCAATTGCTGCAGGTGGTCGCGCAGATGTCGGCATACCCGCTCCTCGGTGGCAGCGACGAAGCCCAGGCTCCATTTGTCGCCCACGGCGCCGGCTGTGGCGCCGAGCATGAATGACAGGCCGTACCAGGCGGGATTGAGATGGCTCGGGCGACTGCCCAGCTCCCGCAGGCGCTGCGCGCACCACGCCAAGTGATCTTCCTCCTCCCTCGCCGCCTGGCGCATCTCCTGTCTTACATCGGGCAGTTTCGCGGTCAGCGCCTGCCCCTGGTACAGGGCCTGGGCGCAGACTTCGCCGGTATGGTTGACCCGCATCAGTCCTGCCACGTGGCTTCGCTCCGCCTCGGCCAGCTGGCAGTCACTGTGCCCTTCGGCCGGGGATGCGCGGCCGGGAGGCGGGTTGCGGTTGGAGAGGGTCCGCAGAACAGCTTCGGTCTCTCCAATGAAGCGATCAAACAGGCTCAGGTGTCGGCTTGGCATGGCAAGGGCGCTCGGTAGAGGTGACTTTCCGCTAACTATAGCGCGCCAGCGCCCGCCAACCAATGTCGCGGCGCAGGGTCATGCCCTCCCAGGCGATGGTATCGACAGCCTGGTAGCAATTGCGCCGGGCGGCACCGATGTCCTCGCCCAGGGCGGTCACGCACAGCACCCGGCCGCCACTGGTCACGACTTGCTCACCGTCGAGCGCAGTGCCGGCATGAAAAATCTTGACGTGATCCGGCTGCGACGCGGTTAATCCGTGAATCGCGGCGCCCCTGGTATAGTTGCCCGGATAACCGGCCGCTGCCAGCACCACGCCAATGGCACAGCGCGGATCCCATTCGGCCTGCACCTGGTCCAGCTCGCCGTCCAGCGCGCGATTGCACAATGCCGCCAGCTCGGAGCGCAGCCTTAGCATGATGGGCTGGGTTTCAGGGTCGCCAAAGCGGCAGTTGTACTCAATAACCTTGGGTTCGCCGTCGGCGGAGATCATCAGGCCGGCGTACAGGAAGCCGGTGTAGGCATTGCCTTCCGCCGCCATGCCGCGCACCGTGGGCAGAATTATGTCGTCCATGATGCGCTGATGTGCGCTGGCATCCACGACCGGCGCCGGGGAATAAGCCCCCATGCCGCCGGTGTTGGGCCCGGTGTCGCCCTCGCCGATACGCTTGTGGTCCTGACTGGTGGCCATTGGCAATACATGCTCACCGTCCACCATGACTATGAAGCTGGCCTCTTCGCCCTCGAGAAATTCCTCGATCACCACCCGGCAGCCGGCCTCGCCAAAGGCGTTGCTGGCCAGCATGTCGGTCACCGCGGCCTCGGCCTGGGCCAGGGTTTCGGCGACGATGACACCCTTGCCCGCGGCCAGGCCATCGGCCTTGATCACGATCGGTGCGCCCTGCTCCCGCAGGTAGGCCAGCGCCGGAGCGAGTTCGGTGAAATTGGCGTAGGCGGCGGTGGGGATGCCGTGGCGGGCGAGAAAGTCCTTGGTGAAGGCCTTGGAACCTTCCAGTTGGGCCGCGCCCCGGTCCGGGCCGAAACAGCGCAGGTTCCGTTCGCGGAAGTAGTCGACAATGCCTTCCACCAGCGGCGCTTCGGGGCCGACGATGGTCAGTGCCACCTGCTGGGCGCGGGCAAAATCTGCCAGGCCGCCGAAGTCCATTGCCTCCAGAGCGACGTTTTCCACCCCGGGCTCAGTGGCCGTGCCGGCATTGCCCGGCGCCACATAAACCCGCTCCATGTGCGCCTCCCGGGCAATCTTCCAGGCCAGTGCGTGTTCGCGGCCGCCACTGCCGATAATCAGTACTTTCATGTTTGTTGCTGTCCTTGCCGCAAGCGGGCTGCTGGTCAGTGCCGGAAATGGCGCATGCCGGTGAACACCATGGCCATGCCGTGCTCGTCCGCGGCGGCGATAACCTCCTCGTCGCGAATCGAGCCACCGGGCTGTATGACCGCGGCAACACCTGCCTGGCCGGCATTGTCCATGCCGTCGCGGAACGGGAAAAAGGCGTCCGATGCCATCACTGAGCCGCGGACCGCGAGGCCGGCATGTTCGGCCTTGATGGCGGCGATACGGGCCGAGTTCACCCGGCTCATCTGGCCTGCGCCCACGCCCACGGTCTGACCGTTGGCGGCATAGACAATGGCATTGGACTTGACGAATTTGGCTACCTTCCAGGCGAACAGCAGATCGTGCATCTGCTGCCCGGTGGGCTGGATTTTTGTCACCACCTTCAGGTCTGCCTCGTCGACCATGCCCAGGTCCCTGTCCTGCACCAGCAGGCCGCCGTTGACCCGCTTGTAGTCCAGCGCCGGCAGGCTGGCCGACCACTGGCCACAGGCCAGCAGGCGCACATTCTGTTTGCTGGCTACCACTGCGCGGGCCGCGTCGCTGACCGCAGGGGCGATGATCACCTCGACGAACTGGCGTTCCACGATGGCGCGGGCGGCCGCTTCGTCCAGTTCCCGGTTGAATGCAATGATGCCGCCAAAGGCGGATTCCGGGTCGGTGGCGAAGGCCAGCTGATAGGCTTCCAGCAAGGTGTCGGCCACGGCCACCCCGCAGGGATTGGCGTGCTTGACGATGACGCAGGCCGGTTTGTCGAAGCACTTGACACATTCGAGCGCGGCATCGGTATCGGCCACGTTGTTGTAGGACAGCTCCTTGCCCTGCAACTGATTGGCGGTGGCGATGCCGGCCTCGGCCACTGTAGCCTCCACATAGAAAGCCGCGCGCTGATGCGGGTTTTCGCCGTACCGCATTTCCTGCGCCTTGCGCAATTGGGTGTTGAAGCTGCGGGGGAAGGCTGCTGAACCGCCTGGCACCAGTTTGCCGAAATGGTTGGCGATGGCGCCATCGTAGGCAGCGGTATGTTCATAGGCCCTTATCGCCAGGTCGAAGCGGGTGGCCATGCTGGTGGCACCGTTGTTGGCCCGCATTTCATCCAGCACGGCCTCGTAGTCGCCGCTGTTGACCAGGATATTGACGAAGCGGTGGTTCTTGGCCGCTGCCCGTACCATCGTCGGGCCGCCGATATCGATATTCTCGACGGCGTCCGCCAGGCTGCAGTCCGGTTTTGCCACGGTGGCCTCGAAGGGATACAGGTTGACCACGACCATGTCGATGGCCTCTATGCCGTGGCTGGCCATGACCGCGTCATCCTGGCCGCGGCGGGCGAGGATGCCGCCGTGTATCTTCGGATGCAGGGTTTTGACCCTGCCGTCCATCATTTCGGGAAAGCCGGTGTAATCCGCAACTTCGGTCACCTCCAGCCCACTGTCGCGCAGCAGCCTGTAGGTTCCGCCCGTGGACAGCAACTCCACCCCAGAGCACGCAGCGCCCCGGCAAACTCGACAATGCCGGATTTATCGGAAACGCTGATCAAGGCACGCTTGACGGGTACGAATTGGGGGTCGCTCATGGTGGGACTGCCTGTCAGCTGTTGTCGGAAAGAAGGTGGTATTGCTTGAGTTTCTTGCGCAATGTGCCGCGGTTCAGGCCCAGCATCCGCGAGGCCCGGGTCTGGTTGTTGCGGGTGTAGGCCATGATTTCACGCAGCAGTGGAGCCTCCACCTCGGCCAGCACCAGATCGTAGAAATCGGTGGTGGTCTGGCCGTCCAGTTGCTCCAGGTAGGCGCGCACCGCTCGCGTCACGGCATCGCACAGGTGGCCGTCGTGGGACTCGGAGGCCGACGTTGCCGGGTCGACGGGCGCCAATGCGGCGAGGTGCTCAGCCTGCGTCATGCTGCGAGTTCCTTGTTGCAAAAGCGGGACAGTAACTGTTCGATCATCTTCAATTGGTCCGCCCCGCTGTCCAGGGCATTGAAAGCCTTGCGCCTGGCTGCGAGCGATGGGTGCTGCTGCAGATACCAACCCACATGCTTGCGGGCGATGCGTGGACCCATGAAATCACCATAGAATGCATGCAGTGCCTCCACATGCTGCAGCAGTAGCTCGAACTGCTGTTGCGGCTGCGGCGCTGGCGGGGTGATGCCGGTAGTCAGGCGGCCGGCGATCTGACCGCACAGCCAGGGACGGCCCTGGGCGGCGCGGCCTATCATCACGCCGGCGGCCCCGGTATGGGCCAGCACCGAGACGGCTTTGTCCGGTGAATCGATGTCGCCGTTGGCAAAAACCGGGAAGTCAGTCGCCGCTACGATGGCGGCAATCGTGTCGTACTCGGCTTCGCCGCGGAAGGCGCAGGCCCGGGTGCGGCCGTGCACCGCCAGTGCGGCGATGCCCGCATCCTCGGCAATGCGGGCGATGCTGACGCCGTTGCGCCGCTCGGGAGCAGGGCCGGTGCGGATCTTCAGGGTCACCGGTACGGCAACCGCTGCCACCACCGCCTGCAGGATGGCGCGCACCAGAGGCTCATCCGCCAGTAGCGCCGAGCCGGCCGCCTTGCGGCAGACTTTTTTGGCCGGGCAGCCCATGTTGATGTCGATGAGCTGGGCGCCCATCGCGACGTTGTACTGCGCCGCCGCAGCCATCCGGGCCGGGTCATTGCCGGCAATCTGGACGGATCGCGGCCGGGTTTCTGCATCGTGGCGGATACGCAACCGGCTCTTGTCGGACGCGCGCAGCAGGGGATTGCAGCTGACCATTTCCGACACCGCGAGACCGGCGCCCAGGCGCGAGCAAAGCCGTCTGAAGGGCAGATCGGTGACCCCGCCATTGGTGCCAGTGCCACGGGGTTGGACAGTTTGTAGGGTCCGATCAGCAGCATCAAACAGCTTCAGCAAAGTGACTTTGAAGGGGGCGTAATGATACGCGAGTGGCCGCCGGTGGAAAAGCGCATCTGCGCAAAAATTCGCCACCCATATCCCGGCACTATCTATTTTGGGGGTGCCGGGCACCTGGCCATTTGGGGGAAACCGGGCACCTGGCCGGCCTGTTCAGCGGGCCGGCTTGCTACCTCGCAGGCAGACCCAGTCCTCCCGTGAGGCGGCAATCTCCAGCGGCAGCCGGCCGGTATAGTGCTCGCACAGGGCTGCCGCCTGACTCTGCAACAGGCCGGACAGCAGCAATGTGCCACCGGGGCGCAGCAGTGCCAGCAAGGTTCCGGACAGCTCCAGCAGCGGACCGGCCAGAATATTGGCCACTACCACATCGGCCTGGCCGCGCCATTGTTCCAGCGCCGTGGCTCCCGGTGCGACCACTGTCAGGACTGACGGGGGCAAGCCGTTGCGTTCGCAATTGTCGCGGCTGGCGACCAGCGCCTGCGGGTCGTTGTCCACCCCCAGGGCACTGGTTGCGCCCAGCTTCAGTGCGGCCACCGCAAGTATGCCCGAGCCGCAGCCGTAATCGACCACCTTGCAGCCCGCAAGCGGCAGTTGTTCCAACTCGGTGAGGCACAGTGCAGTGGTCGGGTGGGTGCCGGTGCCGAAGGCCAGGCCCGGGTCCAGCAGCAGATTTACCGCGTCCGGCTGCGGGGGCTCCAGCCAGCTGGGGCAGACCCACAGGCGCCGGCCAAAACGCATGGGCTGATAGTGGCGGATCCATTCCCGTTCCCAGTCCTTGTCCTCCAGGATTTCCACGCGCTGGTTGCAGCCTTGCAACAGCGTGGCCGGGAACCGGGCCAGCAGGGCGCTCATATCGGTGTCCGCCGGATAGAGCCCGGTGAGCCGGGTCTGCTGCCACAACGGAGTTTCCCCCACACCGGGCTCCAGTACAGGCTGGTCGGCATTGTCCTCCATGGTTACCGCCAGCGCGCCGCTGTCCAGCAGCTGCTGCTCCAGTTCGGCGGCCTGGTCGGGACTGGTATCGAGGCGCAGTTGCAGCCAGCTCACGTGCCTATTGCTCCTTCGGGGGATCTTGACGGGGTCTGCGCCTGCGGGATCCTGCACGGAATACCCGCAGCGCATTAGCGGTTGCCGGGCTGGGCCCAGTCCTCGAGCTTGCTCTCCAGATAGTGGATGCTGACTCCGCCAGCCTGGAAGGAACCGTCCCGCACCAGGTCGCGGTGCAGTGCGGTATTGGTACGGATGCCTTCGATGACCAGTTCATCCAGGGCCTGGCGCATACGCGCCAGTGCACTCTCGCGGGTCTCGCCATAGCTGATGATCTTGGCGATCAGGGAGTCATAGAACGGCGGCACGGTATAGCCGTCGTAGAGATGGGAATCTACCCGGATGCCGGGGCCGCCCGGGGCATGGAAGGTCGTCACCTTGCCCGGTGAGGGCATGAAGGTCTGGTGGTCCTCGGCGTTGATGCGGCATTCGAAGGCGTGGCCCCGGAACGCGACTTGCTCCTGGCTGACCGACAGGGGCAGGCCGCTGGCGATGCGCAGTTGCTCGCACACGATATCAATGCCAGTAATCAGTTCAGTGACCGGGTGTTCGACCTGGACCCGGGTATTCATCTCAATAAAATAGAAGCCGCCGTCCTCGTACAGAAATTCAAAGGTGCCCGCGCCGCGGTAACCGATTTCTATACAGGCATTGACACAGGCTTCCGCGACCTGGGCCCGCAGGTCTTCATCCACGCCCGGGGCCGGGGCTTCCTCCAGTACTTTCTGGTGACGCCGCTGCAGTGAACAGTCGCGATCGCCCAGGTGGATGGCGTGACCCTGGCCGTCGGCGATCACCTGCACTTCCACATGGCGGGGTTTCTGCAGGAATTTCTCCAGGTAGACGACACCGGAACCAAACGCAGAAGCGGCCTCTGCCTGGGTCAGTTGCACCGAATTCAACAGCGCGGCTTCATTGTGGACCACCCGCATGCCACGGCCGCCACCGCCGGCAGCGGCCTTGACGATGACCGGATAGCCGATACGGCGGGCGACCTCCAGGGTGCGCTCGGCGTTGTCGGTCAGGGGACCATCGGACCCCGGCACCGTGGGCACCCCGGCTTTCTTCATCGCCTCAATGGCCGATACCTTGTCTCCCATCAGGCGAATGGTGTCCGCCCGCGGACCGATGAATATGAAGCCGCTCTTCTCGACCTGCTCGGCGAAATCAGCGTTCTCGGCGAGAAAGCCGTAGCCGGGATGGATGGCCGAGGCACTGGTGACTTCTGCCGCGCTGATAATGGCGGGCACATTCAGGTAGCTGCCGGTGGAGGATGGCGGGCCAATGCAGACGGATTCGTCCGCCAGACGCACATGCATCAGCTCCCGGTCAGCCTTGGAGTGGACGGCGACAGTTCTGATGCCCATCTCCTTGCAGGCGCGGAGTATGCGCAGGGCGATCTCACCGCGATTGGCGATGAGTACCTTTTCCAGCTTGGCCATTGTGTGTTCCTCTGCTTGCGATGCTAGGCGACGGACGATCAGATGATGGAGAACAGGGGTTGCTCGAATTCAACGGGCTCGCCGTCGTCCGCCAGGATTGCCTCAATCGTGCCGGCCTTGTCCGCCTCGATCTGGTTCATCATTTTCATCGCCTCGACGATGCAGAGCACGTCCCCCACCTTGACTGTCTGCCCCGGCTCGACGAATGGTGGCGAGGTGGGTGACGGAGAGCGGTAGAAGGTACCGACCATGGGTGAGGTAATGAAGGTCCCGCGACTGGTGGCCGCCGGTGCGGGTGCGGCGCTGCCGGTTTCGGCCTCGGGCGCAGGCGCCGCTGTGGGCGCTGCGGGTGCAGGTGGCGGGGGTGGCGGATGGGCGTAGGCTGCCATCATCGGCTGTGCGCTGTTGCGACTGATGCGGACCGACTCCTCGCCCTCCTTGATTTCGATCTCGTCGATGTTGGATTCTTCCAGCAGCTCGATCAGCTTCTTGACTTTGCGAATGTCCATAGGATGCTCTCTCTGGTTTCCGTGTTATGACTGTTCCAGTCTGCTCATCGCAGCTTGCAGCCCAAACTCATAGCCCTGCGCGCCAAAGCCGCAGATCACACCCTCGGCCCGGTCCGAAAAATAGGAATGTTCCCGGAAGGGCTCCCTGGCATGAGTATTGGACAGGTGGATCTCGATAAAGGGGATCTCGACGGCGGCCAGTGCATCGCGCAACGCCACACTGGTGTGGGTGAAGGCGGCGGGATTGATCAGGATGAAATTGATGCCCTCGTGGCGGGCGTCGTGAATGCGCTCTATCAGTTCGTATTCGGCATTGCTCTGCATCGCCAGCAAATGGTGGCCGTGCTCAGTCGCCAGCGCCGCCAGTCTGCGATTGATATCATCCAGTGTCGTGCTGCCGTAGATTGCCGGCTCGCGCTCCCCCAGGAGATTCAGATTGGGCCCGTGTAACACCAGAATGGTGGCCATTTGTTGGTCGCTCCCCTTGCCGAGGCCATAACAGGAAATTCTCGCGCAAAAGCCGCATTGTGTCTATGTTTATCACTATTTATCGGGAATTGGCGTCAATTAGGCACCTGTTGGCGGAGTTTTACAGTTTTTGGGAATTTGCAGGGATCTCCGGGTTCAATCCGGACAAGTCACCCGATAATGCTGCAAGTATAGGTTATATTCCGGAATCTGCCCCTATCCTGCCGGCAATTTCGGCAGATGGCCCAGGCAGGGCGGCAAGGGCCCGCAACACCGTACCCCGGGTCAGGAGCTGGGGCAGAATAATGGGTTCGGCGCCGGGGTCGCCGGGATACAGGACGTACAATGGAATACCGCTGCGCCCGTGCAGGCGGAGGAATTCTGCAATGGCGGCGTCATAATTGGTCCAGTCGGCCACCATGTAGGTCACTCCGTGGCGCTGAAAAGCCGCGTTGATTTCAGCGGAGTGCAATACCGTTCGTTCGTTGGCGATACAGGTAATACACCAGTCCGCGGTCACGTCGACAAACACCGGCTGGCCGCTGCCGCGCAGCGCATCTATCTGCTGCATGGACCAGGCCACCCGGCCCGCTGCCGGTGTCGTGCTCGCCGCTTCATCCGCAGGCGCGCGCCACAGCCCCAGACCCAGCGCCAGCACCACACAGCCCAGTGCCAGCGCCCGCCGCCACGGGGCCGACGCCCACAGCCAGAGCCCCAGCGCCAGCAACAGAGCGCCGAGCAGGGCCGCTGCCATCGTGTCGACGCTGGTTTGCCGGCCCGCCACCCACAGCAACCAGATCGCGCTGGCATACAACGGAAAGGCCAGCAGTTGCTTCAGGCTCTCCATCCAGGGTCCCGGTCTGGGCAGCCAGCCGCGGGCCCGGGCGCTGTAGCTCAACAGCAGCAGCGGCGCCGCCATGCCGGCCCCGAGCGCAAAGAAGACCGCCAGCGCCACCGCGGGCGGTTGGGTAATGGCGAAGCCCAGTGCCGCGCCCATGAAGGGGCGGTGCAGGGGCTGGCAACAACCACCGCCAGCACGCCGGTAAAAAAGCTGCCCAGTCCGCCCTGGCGTGCTGTCAGTCCATTACCGAGGTTCATGATGCCGCTGCCCAGCTGCAGCAGGCCGGACAGCGACAATCCCATGACCAGGAACAGGTAGGCCAGTGCGATTACAAAGGCAGGCGACTGTAGCTGGAAACCCCAGCCGATAGCCTGGCCGGCGCGCTGCAGCAGGATCAGCAGCGCCGCTACCGCCAGGAAGCTGGCGATAACACCGCCGGTGTAGAGCCAGCCCTGGCGCTGATGTTCGCCCTCACGGGCGCTGGCGAAGCCCAGTACTTTCAGGGACAGGATGGGGAACACACAGGGCATCAGGTTGAGGATGATGCCGCCGAGGAATGCCAGCAGCATCATCCTGGGCAGTTGCATATAGGAAGGCCTGTCCGGCTCCGATCCGGAGCCCGCGACATTGCCCGCCGCGGTGCGGCCCGGCAGCGCGACCGGTGTTGCGGCCCCGGTGCTGAAATCGATATCGAAGGCCTGGGTCTGCGGGGGATAGCACAGGCCGGCGTCCGCGCAGCCCTGGGATTTCACGGTCAGCCGGGCATACTGTGGCGACTCCGCCGGCTGCAGCAGGATATCGGCATCCTGATAGTACACCCGGACATCGCCAAAAAACTCATCGTGACGCTCCAGTGCCTCGGGCAGCGCAACCTCCAGCGGCAGCTTGCGTCCGCCAGACTGGAGCGCAAAGTCGAACCCGTGCTGGTACAGATAGTAGCCGTCCGCAATACGCCAGTAGAGCCTGACGCGGCCCTGTTCTCCGGTCTCGAGTTCCAGCTGGTAGGCTTCCTCGACCGGCAGGAATTGCGGGTTGCCAAAGGCATCCGCGGCGTTGCCGCCAGTTCCCAGCTGGGCCAGGGCCAGGCTGGTGGTCAGCCAGAGCACACTGGCGACTAAAAAGCGCATGTCGATTCCTCTGGGGGACTGCTGCTGGTGGTTGCGGGCGCCATTGTAGCAGGGCTGGTGTTGCCGCCCAATTGCTTGGGTCCAGCCCTGGCTAAAATGCTATGATGCTGGGACGTTCGGAATGCCAAATAGTTTCATTGCAGGAGAGTCAGGTATGTTAGCGGGAATCCGGCCGGCAGCTGTGGTGGCCAATCTGTTGTTGATGGCGGCGGCCGTGGCGGCCGAACCCTCGGTTACACTGCACGACGCCTGGGTTCGTGCATTGCCGCCCACCCAGTCCAATACCGCGGCCTATCTGACGGTGCACAATTCCGGCACAGAGCCTGTCGTTATCGACGGCGCCCGGACGGCGCTGGCCGGACGGGTCGAGTTGCATGACAGCGTGACGCGGGACGGCATGGCGCGCATGGAGCAGCGCGAGGCCATCACTGTGGCCGCGGGCGAAAAGCTGCATTTTGCGCCCGGCGGTTTGCATTTGATGTTGCTGGAGCTGGAGCACATGCCGGCAGCGGGCGAAGAACTTGAAATCTGCCTGCGGGTAGCGGGAGAGTTCCTGTGCACACTGGCGGTGACGCGCAAATCGGGGCCGGCTGCAGAGCACGACGCCCACCAACACCACTGAAGAGGCGGATGATGACCAGATTGAAAGAGCGGATAGCGGCCTGGCGTAGCGGCGCCGATGCCCGCCATCGCTGGCTGATGGCAGTGTTGCTGGTGCTGCTGGTCTACCTGGTGCTGACGATACTGCTGGGTATGTACTGGAGCATTGCTCCGGCCCGCTTTGATGTCACCGCGCGGGCCGCGCAGTACGCCGAGGAGGACGGGGCCCAGGTGACCACCGGCTCCACCATGACTGCCGCGTTGATTGGCGTCATGGAAACCCTGCTAGAAAAGCCCGGTGGCTACCTGCAGAACGATGTGTTCCCGCCCGGGCTGTGGCTGGACAATATCCCCAACTGGGAATACGGCGCACTGATCCAGTCCCGCGATCTGGCGCGGGCGCTGCGCGAGGTGCTCAGCCGTTCCCAGTCACAGTCGACTGAGGACAAGGACCTGTCCCTGGCGGAGCCCCGCTTCAACTTCACAGCCGACAGCTGGATATTGCCGGCGGCGGAATCCGAGTACCGGGATGCGATCGGCTATGTGCGCAGCTACCTGCGGCGGTTGCAGGACGAGGACGTCAGGAATGCCCAATTCTATGCCCGCGCCGACAATCTGCGCTACTGGCTGGCGACCGTCGATTCCCGTCTCGGGAGCCTGTCCCAGCGGCTCAGTGCCAGCGTGGGCAAGCGCCGCCTCAACACTGATCTTTCCGGCGAGGGCAGCGCCAGGCAGTCGACCCGCAGCGGCGACGAGGTGGCGGTCCAGACGCCGTGGAGCGAGATCGATGATGTCTTTTTCGAGGCCCGCGGGACGGCCTGGGCGCTGATCCATTTCCTGAAGGCCGCGGAAGTGGACTTTGCCGATGTGCTGGCCAACAAGAATGCCCGGGTCAGCCTGCGACAGATCATTCGGGAGCTGGAGGCCACCCAGGCCACTATCTGGAGCCCGATGATCCTGAATGGCAGTGGCATGGGCGTACTGGCCAACCATTCGCTGGTGATGGCCTCCTACATCAGCCGCGCCAACGCGGCGATCGTGGATTTGCGCGACCTGTTATCCCAGGGTTGAATGGCACTTGCCAAGGCGATTGGGTGCCTATAATCCGGTCACTACTTCCGGTGAGTACTTTCGAGACACGCCGTGAACCCTTCCATGGGGGCTCGGATGCGACATCCATGTCGCATACGGTCTCGAAAGTACTCACCGGAAGTAGCGCCCTCATTCCGGAGCAGACCTGAAGTAGTGCTCCAGGGTTGATTGAGTTTGTTTATCTATTTGCGGTCGTAGCGCAGACGGGTGCCGGTATCCAAAGACAGGCGAATCTCGGTGGCACTGATGGCTGCGGGAAAGTAGGTGCCGGACAGTTTCGCATCCAGCAGGCTGGCGCCTTCCAGGTTGGTGTCCCGGAAATCGATGCCACTGAGATCCGCATTGCGGAAGTAGGAGTTGCTGAAGTCCAGCCCACGGGCATTCATGTTGCGCAGGTCCCGGCCGCGATAGTCGCCGCTGCGCAGCTCACTGGTGTCCAGCGTGTCCCGCTGCTCATTGAAACCCTTGATATCCTCATTGCGCAGCAACTGGTAGAGGGGGTCTTGCTTGATAACAGGTTTGCTCATGGGCTTGGCTTCCGGGCAGTATTTCGCGAATCAACAGGGCGTGAACGATGCACTATAGCTTAAGCCACCCGGCCGCCCATGCCTAGCGTACAGGGCGCGCAGCGGGACCTGGATTGCGAGGGTTTTCTGCTGAGCCGGCACTGGCGCGACACTCCGCGGGGGATCGAGCTGGAGTTCTGGTTCGCCAGCGAAGCGGGACCGCTGCGGGTGCTGGTGCAGGGTGAGCGCAGTGTCTTGTTTCTCTCCGCCCGGGAGACAGCACAGCAGCAGGCCCTGCTGGAGTCCTGGCCGGGTGTCAACTGCCGTCCGCTGGCGCTGCGGGATTTCAGCATGGGGCAGGTGACCGGCGTCTACAGCGACAGCTACCGCCAGGCCCGCGAGCTTGCCGACCAGCTGCGGGCCCGGGGGGCGACGCCGCTGGAGGCTGATATCAATCCCGCCGACCGCTTCCTGATGGAGCGATTCATCGCCGGCGGCGCGCGGCTGCGGGGGGCCGCGGTGTCGCGTGGCGACCATCTGCAACTGTTGAATCCCGCGCTGCGCCCCGCCGCCTGCCGCCCCGTGCTGAAGCAGGTCTCTTTCGATATAGAAACCGCGCTGGAAGGCCTGCAGTTGTATTCGATCGCGGTGCATGCCAGCGGCCCGGAGGGCGAGCAGCGCCGGGTCTTCATGCTGGGTGCCGGCGCGGAGGCGGACTATGTGGCGGCGTTCCCTACCCAGGCCGCGGTGCTGCGGGCCTTCCTGGACTTTGTCGCGGTCTACGACCCGGATGTACTGATCGGCTGGAACGTGGTGAATTTCGATACCTGGTACCTGCAGCGGCTGGCGGACCAGCTGGGCCTGCCGCTGCGGCTGGGCCGGGGAGGTGCCACGGTGCACTGGCGCGAGCTGGACGCAGAGGGCGAGCGGCGCACAGCGCGGCTGCCCGGGCGGGCGCTGCTGGATGGCATCGAATTGCTGCGCGCGGCATTCTATCGCTTCGAGAGCTTTTCCCTGGAAGCGGTGGCCCGGGAGCTGCTGGGCGAGGGCAAGCTCCTGCACGGCGCTGACCGCGGCGCCGAAATCACCCGCCTGTTCCAGCAGGACAAGACCCGCCTGGCCGCCTACAACCTGCGTGACTGCGAGCTGGTGAGCGCCATCTTCAGCAAGACCCGTCTGCTGGAATTCGCGCTGGCCCGCAGTGCCATGACCGGGCTTAATCTCGACCGTTTGGGCGGTTCGGTGGCGAGCTTTGACAACCTCTATCTGCCGCGTCTGCACCGTGCAGGCTATGTGGCGCCCACTGCCAGCGGTGATCTCGCCGGCAGTCCGGGCGGCTTCGTGCTCGATTCCCAGCCGGGAATCTACGACCACGTGCTGGTGCTGGATTTCAAGAGCCTGTACCCCAGCATTATTCGCACCTTCGCCGTCGACCCGCTGGGGCTGGCGCTGGGAATGGCCGGCACGTTGCCGGAGTCCGCCACACTGGCGGGCTTCGACGGTACCCGGTTTGCCCGCGAAGGCCATATCCTGCCGGGTCTGATTGCCGATCTGTGGCGGCAACGGGATGATGCCCGCAGTGCCGCCGATGCGCCGCTGGCCCAGGCCATCAAGATCATCATGAACTCGTTCTACGGTGTGCTGGGCACGCCCGGCTGCCGGTTCTTCGACCCGCGCCTGGCCAGCGCCATCACCCGCCGCGGCCATGAGATTCTGCTGCGCACCCGCGAGCGCATTGAGGCCAGCGGCCACCGGGTTATCTACGGCGACACCGATTCGGTGTTTGTCTGGATCGCCGGGGCGGCAGATGACGCCAGCGCCGAGGCCGCCGGACGCGAGCTGGAACGAGACCTGAATGTCTGGTGGCAGCAGGAGATCGAGCGGCAGTTTGGCCTGGAAAGTGTGCTGGAGCTGCAGTTCGAAACCCATTTCCGGCGCTTTTTGATGCCCACCATACGCGGCTCCGACAGGGGCAGCAAAAAACGCTACGCCGGACTGGTGGGTAGCGGTGCGGCGCAACAACTGGTGTTCAAGGGATTGGAGAACGTGCGCAGTGACTGGACCCGGCTGGCACGCGAATTCCAGCAGGAGCTGTACCGGCGCGTGTTCCTCGAACTGCCCTACGAGGACTACCTCTGTGGCCTGAGCGCGGCGGTACTGAGCGGCGAGCGGGACAGTGAGCTGGTCTACCGCAAGCGCTTGCGCCGCCGGCTGGACGACTACCAGCGCAACGTGCCGCCCCACGTGCAGGCCGCCCGGCTGTACCGCGAGCGCAGCCTGCCATTGCCGAGGCGCGGCGACTGGATCGAGTATGTGATCACCACGGCGGGACCTGAGCCCGCCGCGGCCCGGCAGGCGCCGCTGGATTACGACCACTACGTTGAACGCCAGCTGCAGCCGGTGGCAGATGGCATTCTCGGCCTGCTGGGCACCTCGTTCGACACCCTGACGGGCCGCCAGATCGACCTGTTCTGAATGCGGTCCATGGGCCGCACACGAGGTTTGAAAAAGCCTCAGCCCACCTCGGTTTCGTCTGGCTCCGCGCGATTGTCGGCAGCCTCCACTTGTGTCCGTGCTGTGGACGAAGGGGAGGGAAGGCTCGTGATTTATGACTCAATAAGCATTAGTTGCCGAAAAACTCCGCGCGCAGGGCGGGATAATCCGCTGCTGGCAGGCGCGGACCGAAATTTGCCACTACCTTGCCAGCGGCCAGGCTGGCGAAGCGGCCGGCCGTGGCGAAGTCCTCGCCGCGGTCGAGGGCGTGCAGGAAGGCGCCGGCAAACATGTCCCCGGCGCCATTGCTGTCGACCGCCTGCACACGATGGGGTGGAATCTGCTCCAGTCGCTGGCCGTCCCAGGTCAGCGCGCCCTCGGCGCCACGGGTAATGACGAAGCGGCGGGCCACCTGGCGCAACCGCTCGATCGCCTCGTCCAGCTGCTCGGTCCGGCCCCAGCCCAGGGCTTCCTCGACGTTGCAGAACACCAGATCCAGTTGCCGGCCGATAATGGCCTGCATGCCCTCGCGAAAATAGTTGACCATACCGGGGTCGGAGAAGCTGAGCACGGTTTTCACCCCCGCGGCCTCAGCCAGTTCCCGGGCCCGGACTGCCGCCGCGAGGCCGGTAGGGGAGGTAACCAGGTAGCCCTCGATGTACAGGTAGCGAGAGTCAGCCAGCGCCTGCGCATCCAGCTGCGCGACTGACAGCGTTTCGCTGATGCCGAGAAAGGTGTTCATGCTGCGCTCGGCATCGGGAGAAATCAGCACCAGGCATTTGCCGGTAGTGCCCGGGGGGCGTTGGCCGGGCATGCAGTGGTCCACGCCGGCTGCCTCCAGGTCGTGCAGGTAGATCGAACCGTCGGTATCGTCGGCGACCTTGCAGGACATGAACGTGGGGGTGCCGAACTGGGCCGCTGCAATCATGGAATTGCCGGCGCTGCCGCCGCTGGCATGGCTGGCCTTGACCAGGTGGTCGCGCAGATGGCCCAGCAGCTCGGCCTGGCGTGCCTCATCCACCAGTGTCATCAAGCCCCGTTCCACGCCCATCCGCGTGAGTTCTTCGTCCCTGACCTGCACCTCCGTATCCACCAGTGCCGCCCCGATGCCGTAAATCCCGTATTTTTTCATGTTCGCTGTGGTCCCCTTGCCGTCAGGCCGCTATTATCCGCATCCTTCGGGCAATTGAAAGCGGCTCTGTTATACACTCCGCAGCACATGACCAAGACTCGTCGACCTCTCCTCAAGATTCTGCTCACCGCAATCGCGGCGGGAGTGCTGTGTCTGGTGTATCTGGACGCGCGTATCACCTCGACATTCACCGACAAGATGTGGGAGTTGCCGGCGAAAGTGTATGCGCGCCCGCTGGAGCTGTATACCGGAGCCCGGTTGTCGGCCGATGACCTGGCGTGGGAGCTGGAGGTGCTGGGCTACCGCAAGGTGACTGCCGCACGGCGTCCCGGCCAGGTGTCTCGCGCCGGCAACCGCTTCGACCTCTATACCCGCGGCTTCGATTTTCCCGGTGAGAGCGAGCCGGCGCGCCCCCTGCGCATTGAATTGCGGGATGACAGGGTACAGCAGCTGGTCAGCAATGGCAGGGGGCTTGACCTGATGCGGCTGGATCCCGTGCAGATCGGGGGGATCTATCCACAACATGGTGAGGACAGGTTGCTGGTACGGCTGGCGGATGTGCCTGAAACCTTGCGTCTGGGTTTGCTGGCAGTTGAAGACCAGCGCTTTTACCGACATTGGGGCTTTTCCATCAGCGGTATTGCCAGGGCTGCCTTCAGCAACCTGCGCTCTGGCCAGGTCGTGGCGGGAGGCAGCACCATTACCCAGCAGCTGGTCAAGAATTACTACCTGACCCCCGAGCGCACCATAGTGCGCAAGCTCACCGAACTGGTGATGGCGGTGCTGCTGGAGCTGCATTACAGCAAGGAGCAGATCCTCGAGAGCTACGTCAATGAAATCTATCTGGGACAGGAGGGGCCCCGTGCCATCCACGGCTTTGCGCTGGCAGCGCGGCACTATTTCGACACGCCGCTGGAACAGCTGGAGTTGCATCAGCAGGCACTGTTGATCGGCATGATCAAGGGGCCGTCCCTGTACAACCCGTTGCGCAATCCCGAGCGGGCCCGCGAGCGGCGCGACCTGGTGCTGGGCCTGATGGCAGAGCAGGATGTCATTTCCGGGGAACAGGCGCAGGCCGCGCGGGCACAACCGCTGGGCCTGAACAATCGCCGGGGGATACGCGATACTTTCCCGGCATACCTGGATCTGGTGCGGCGCCAGTTGCGTCTGGAGTACCGGGATGAGGATCTGGCCACCCTGGGCCTCAGCATCTTCACCAGCTTCGATCCGCTGCTGCAGCGCCAGCTGGAACTGAGCAGTGCGGCAGTGCTGCAGCAGCTGGACGGTTCGGGTGAGCTGCAGACGGCCTCAGTGGTCACCCGCTTTGACAGCGGCGAGGTGGCCGCGCTGATCGGCGGCAGGAAGGTACGCTACGCGGGCTTCAATCGCGCCCTGGATGCGCGCCGGCCCGCGGGTTCGCTGCTCAAGCCCGCTGTGTACCTGGCCGCGCTGGAGCAGCCCACCCGCTATACCCTGGCCACACCATTGTCGGATACCCCCTTCCAGGTAGATGGGCCCGGCGACCAGCTGTGGGAGCCGCGCAATTTCGATCGCCAGGCACACGGTGAGGTGCTGCTGCACCGGGCCCTGTCGAACTCCTACAATATGGCCACCGCCCGTCTGGCGATGGATCTGGGGCTGGATGCGATCGTCGACATGCTGCGCCGGCTGGGCCTGGAGGGCCCGATACCGCGGGTGCCGGCGCTGAGCCTGGGCGCCGGTGCCTACTCCCCGATGGACATGGCGGCGATGTACCAGAGCATTGCCGCCGGCGGTTTCCGGATGCCGCTGCGCAGTATCCGTGATATCGTCGACGCCCGCGGCGAACCGCTGCGGCGCTATCCGCTGGAATATGACCGCACTGTCAGCCTGCAGGCCATGCATTTGTTGCACTACGGGCTGCGCGAAGTGGTGCGTGAAGGCACCGGGCGGGGAGTCTATAATTATCTGGGCAGCAATTTTGACGTGGCGGGCAAGACCGGTACCACCAACGATGGCCGTGATTCGTGGTTTGCGGGCTTCTCCGGGGACTTGCTGACGGTGAGCTGGATCGGTCGGGACGACAACGGCGCCACCGGGCTCACCGGCAGCAGCGGTGCCCTGCGGGTGTGGGCCCATTTCATGTCACGCGCCAGCCAGCGCCCGCTGGACTACCGCATGCCGGACCAGATCAAGCCGGTCTGGGTCGACGGCAATAGCGGTGCTCTCAGCGCCGACGGCTGTTTGGGTGCGCGGATGATGCCGTTTATTGCCGGTTCCGAACCGCGCCAGCGCAGCGACTGCACAGGGCGGGAATCCACCATCAAGGACTGGTTTCAGTCCCTGTTCGGAGACAAGAAATGATGGCGATGACTGTGCGGATGCGAGCTTTGCCGCTGGCGGGTCTGCTGTTGCTGCTGGCAGGCTGTAGCATTTACTCCCCCCGGGGCGGCAGCCGGCGCCGGTGGAGACGCGACCGGATCCCACCGTGGTGACACCTCCCGAAACACAGCCGCCACGGCCAGCGCCCGTGCCGCCCGAGCCCAGTGCCGTCCACGCCTACGGCCCCCTGCTGGCGCGTGCGGAAACCGCTACAGCGCAGGGCGATTACGAGCAGGCGCTGGCATTGCTGGAGCGGGCCCAGCGGATCGATCCCGACAGCGCCGAGGTATACCTGCACCTGGCTCGCACCTATGCCGCCCAGGGCCAGACTGACCGTTCCCGCGCCACCGCCGAGCGCGGTATGCTGTACTGCCGTGGCGACCGCGAGTGCGCCGCGCTGCGGGCCCTGATCCGCTGAGATGCGGCGCAGTGTCCACTCCTGTTCTCGTCTGTCGAATCCCGCGGCCCTGCCGGTTGGCTAGCCTGTCAGCTGCACTCTGGGGCCGCGCTCTCGTCGCACTGCAATGCGAAGCCATCGTCGGTCGGAACAAAACGCAGTTGTTGATTGATGCAGGCAGGGGTGTCGCCGGCAGAGTGGCTGACAAAGATGATCTGGGTGTCGCTGTGGGTGGCAATATGGTCGATCGCCCGCAGCATCAGCTGCCGGTGGGGGCCATCCAGGCCCAGGGTGGGTTCGTCCAGCAGCAGTATCGCCGGTGACTTGACCATGGCCCGGGCCAGCAACACCATCCGCTGCAGGCCGAAAGACAGGGTATCGAAGCCGGCCCGGCTGTATTGGGCCAGCCCCAGTGCCGTCAGCCATTGCTGCGCGGTGTGGCGCTGCACATCGCCCCAGTCGTCGAACAGGCCGACACTGTCAAAGAAGCCCGATACCACGACTTCCAGCGCCCGCATGTTGTGGGCGAAGTTGAGTTGCAGCTGGGTGTCCAGCTGGCCGTATTTCTGCTTGATATCCCAGATGCTCTCGCCGCTGCCCCGGCGGCGCCCAAACAGGGTGATGTCCTGCCCGTAGGCCTTGTGATTGTCTCCCGTGATCAGGCTGAGCAGGGTGGTCTTGCCACAGCCGTTGGGTCCGGATATGCAGCAGTGCTGGCCGCGCCTGAATTCCCAGTTCACCCCGCGCAATACCTGCAACTCGCCGTAGCTGACGCTGACGTCGCGCAGCGTCAGCAGCGGCCCGTCCGGCAGGGAATAGGGGCGCTGGGCCGGGGCAGGCAACGCGCCCAAGGGCGGTAGCGGCGGATCCATCAGTGCCCTGACGGCGGGCTGTGCCAGCACGGAAGCGCGCTCGCCGCAGTCCAGCACACGGCCGTTGTCCAGTACCAGCACGTGGCTGACCCCGGCCGGTATATCCTCCAGTTGCCGGCACAGCAGCAGCACACTGGCGGTCCCCTGCAGCAGCTCGTCTATCGCCTCGCGCATCGCCTGCTGGCTGGCATGGTCCAGGCCGTCCAGCGGGCTGTCCAGTATCAGCAGGGCCGGCTGACTGAGCAGTGCCCGCACCAGCAGGGTCTTGCGCATCTCACCGGTGGAGATAAAGCGCAGGCCCCGCTGCAGAATATGCTCCATCCGCAGGCGCGCCACCCAGTCCCGGAAGCGGTTGTCGGGTTCGCGGCCATCGAGGATGGCGTCCTGGACCCGGGTGCCGGGGTCGGAGGCATCGGCGCGAAACTCGGAATCGTCCAGCTTGCGGTCCCTCGCGCACAGCGCCTGGGCCTGCTCGAAGCAGACATAGGCGACCCCCTGGCGAGGCAATTCCGGTGAGGCCTGGAACTGCCCCGAGAAGTGGCTGGCCTGGCCGCTGAGGATGCGCGCCAGGCTGGTCTTGCCAGCGCCATTGGGGCCGATGCAGGCCCAGTGCTGGCCCTGCAGCAGCTCCCAGTCGATGTGGCGCAGGACGGGTTTTGCGCGGTAGACCAGGCTGATGTCCCGCATACTGAAAAGTGTCGTATTGCTGCTCATTGTTTGGCTCTTGTGGTTCAGGTGACTTGTCACCGCGTCTCCCGGCTGGCTTAATCCGGTACTGGATTGTGAGAAATTTCTGGTGTCCATAGCATTGTTGCAATTGATCGAAACCCGGCTGGCGGGCCATCGCCCGGGGCGGCCGTGGCTGCGCCGGCTGATGAAGCGTTCGGCGGTGGCCCTTGTTCTGCAGGTGCGGGCCGGCGAGTTGCACATTCTAATGATCAAACGGGCAGAAAGGGAGGGTGATCCCTGGTCCGGCCACATGGCCTTTCCCGGCGGCCGGATGGACCCCGGCGATGCCCACGGCTATGCGGTGGCGCTGCGCGAAACGCGCGAGGAAGTCGGGCTGGACCTGCAGCGGCAGGCGCACTGCATTGGCCGGCTGTCGGATATCAACGCCCGGCCCCGCGGCCGGGGCTTTGGCATGGCTGTCAGCCCCTTTGTCTTCCGGATGGACGGCCCCGCTCATTTCCGGCTCAACCACGAGGTGGCAGAGGTGGTGTGGGTGCCGCTGGAGTTTCTGCTCGATGACGCCAACCGCGACAGCATGCGCTGGCAGCGCAGGCGGGTGAGCGTCAAAATGCCGTGCTATTTCTATGGCCAGCGCCGTATCTGGGGACTCTCTCTGGCCATGCTCGACGAGTTGATGGACCTGGTGGAAGACAGCGGCCGCCGGCGCAGGGAGTGGCGCCGGGCCTAGCCGGCCCTGGTTACTGGTTCTGACGCAGAAACTCCCGGGTGTCGAGCATCAGTTCGCGCAGGGCCGGATCCTCGCGGCTGGCTTCCAGCAGTGCCTCGCTGTCCACCTGGCCGCGGACGTAGGCAGCCACCAGATCCAGCAGTACCGGTGTCATCTTCGGATCCCGCTCCCAGCGCGGTGCATTGACCAGGTTGCCGGTGACCCACTGCTCGGCAAGCGCCAGCCAGTAGCCGCCGCAACTGGAGAGCCGGTAGTCGCCGATGCGGCCGTAGCTGAAATTGGGCGTATCGGGATCGAAGCCGCCCGGCACGTCCTCTTCAATACGATGCAGGGCCATGACCCAGCGGCTGCCCACCGGAAAATTGCTGGTCGGGGCCGGCAGAAGTCGCGGGCCTTGAGCCAGATACGGATGGTCGGCTGCACCTCGCGGCCGCGCAGGGTCTGCTCAAGAGCGAAGTCTATGGAGTTGCCCTTGCCCATCTGCGCGACAGTGCCGCTGACCACCAGATCGGCTCGCCCCTGGACCTCGCTGAAACTGCCCTGCCACAGGCAATCACAGTCCTCGATCTCCTCCTGCCCGGCGATCGCGGGCGGATGCAGCAGGAGTATCGTGCCCAGACAGATGAACAGGCAGTGACGGAGCATCGTGACAGTACCTACTGCAGCGCCCGGGCTGCCTGCAGCGCGAAGTAGGTCAATACGCCGTCGCAGCCCGCGCGTTTGAAAGCGAGCAGCGATTCCAGTATCACCGGTTCCGGTTCCAGCCAGCCCTGCTGGAAGGCGGCCATGTGCATGGCGTACTCGCCACTGACCTGATACGCGAAGGTGGGTGCCTTCAGCTCCTCCCGTACTCGCCGGACGATGTCCAGATACGGCATGCCGGGCTTGACCATGATCATGTCGGCACCTTCGGCCAGGTCCAGCGCACATTCGTGCAGAGCCTCGTCGCTGTTGGCCGGGTCCATCTGATAGCTGTACTTGTTGCCGCCGCGGATACTGTCGGCTGAGCCCACCGCGTCGCGGAACGGGCCGTAGTAGGCCGAGGCATACTTGGCCGCGTAGGCCATGATCAGGGTATTGGCATGGCCGTGTTGTTCCAGGCTGTGACGAATCGCGCCGATGCGGCCGTCCATCATGTCGGAAGGGGCGACCACGTCGGCTCCGGCCTCGGCATGCGACAGGGCCTGCTGTACCAGAGCCGCGCTGGTAACATCATTCAGTACATAGCCGTTGTCATCGATGATCCCGTCCTGGCCGTGCGTGGTATACGGGTCCAGCGCCACATCGGTGATTACGCCCAGCTCAGGCAAGGCGTCTTTCAGTGCCTTCACGGCCCGTTGTACCAGGCCGTCGGGTTGCCAGGCCTCCTCGGCGGTCAGGCTCTTGCCGTGGGCGGCAACCACCGGAAACAGGGCCAGCGCCGGTATTCCCAGCGCGCTGGCTTCCCTCGCGTGCTCGACCAGCAGGTCGATGCTGAGCCGTTCGATGCCCGGCATTGAACCGACAGCCTGCCGTTGACCCTGGCCCTCCAGTACGAACACCGGGTAGATGAAGTCGGCCGGCGTCAACAGCTGCTCGCGCACCAGCCGGCGGGAAAACTCCCGGGCCCGCAACCGGCGCATCCGGGTCTGGGGAAAAGGGCCTCTGTTGCTCTGGAACATGGCGGATACTCCTGATTCAGAGACTGGCGAAGGCGCTGCGGGCGGCTGTCACGGTCTGCTCGATGTCGGCATCGCTGTGGGCCGAGGACATGAAGCCGGCCTCGTAGGAAGCGGGCGCCAGATACACGCCCTGCTGCAGCATCTGGTGGAAGAAACGGTTGAAGGCGGCGGTGTCGCAGGCCATCACCTGGGCGTAATTGCTGACCGCCTCCGCGGCAGTGAAAAAGCCGCCGAACATGCTGCCCGCGTGATTGGTGGTGAAAGCCACGCCGGCGTCGCTGGCCGCCCGCTCCAGCCCCGCGCAGAGCTGGGCCGTGTGGGTGAATATCGGCTCATAGAAGCCGGGAGCCGAGATGACTTCCAGCGTCGCCAGCCCGGCGGCCATCGCCACCGGGTTACCGGACAGGGTGCCAGCCTGGTAGACCGGCCCCAGCGGTGCGATCTGCTCCATGATTTCACGTTTGCCGCCGAATGCGCCCACTGGCATGCCGCCGCCGATGACTTTCCCCAGGCAGGTCAGATCCGCCTCAATCCCATAGTAGCCCTGCGCTCCCTGCAGGCCGAAGCGGAAACCGGTCATCACCTCGTCCACAATCAATACTGCGCCGTGGGCGCTGCACAGCTCACGCATGGTCTCCAGGAAGCCCGGTTGCGGCGGGATGCAGTTCATGTTGCCCGCCACCGGCTCGACGATCACGCAGGCGATGCGATCACCGTGCTCGGCGAAGGCCTGGCGCAGACCCTCGCTGTCGTTGTAGGTCAGGGTCATGGTGTGGTCCGCCAGCGCTGCCGGAACGCCCGGGGAACTGGGCACACCCAGAGTCAGGGCGCCGGAGCCGGCCTTGACCAGGAGGGAGTCGGAATGGCCGTGGTAGCAGCCCTCGAACTTGACGATGCTGTCGCGACCGGTGAAGCCGCGGGCCAGGCGGATGGCGCTCATCGTGGCTTCGGTGCCCGAGTTGACCATTCGCACCAGATCCATGCCCGGCATGATCTCGCAGATCCGGTCGGCCAGCCGGGTTTCCAACTCCGTGGGGGTGCCGAAGCTCAGGCCCTTCTCGCACTGGCGAATCACCGCTTCACGTACCTGCGGGTGATTGTGGCCCATCAGCATCGGCCCCCAGGACAGCACATAGTCAATATAGCGCCTGCCTTCACAGTCGTAGATATAGGGCCCCTCACTGCGTTCAATGAATATCGGAGTGCCCCCCACCGCCTTGAAGGCGCGCACCGGCGAGTTCACGCCACCGGGTATGTGGTGCTGGGCCTGTTCGAACAATTGTTCTGATGTACTCATGAGTCGGGATCCTGGAACCTGGGAAGCGAGAGTGGCTGCCGTATGGCAACCCTGATTATCCAATTGGCGGGGGCCAATTTCCAGCGCCGGCCGGGCGTATTCAAAATGGTCGTACAACGGCCAGGATGATGATCGCAAACAGAAACAGCACCGGCACTTCGTTGAAAAAGCGAAAATACACATGCCCGTGGCGGTTGTTGTCCGCGATTGCCGCGCGCACATGGCGGCCGCACAGCAGATGATAGCCAATCAGGCAGGCGACGCCGGCGAGCTTGAGCCACAGCCAGCCGGCAGTCATATAATAAGCCGGATTGGTAGCGATCAGAGCGAGCCCGAAACCGACAGTCAGCAGCATGAACGGCGTGACGAATCGGTACAGCTTGCCTGCCATCAGTGCCAGCTGGGCGCGGGTGGCGGCATCCTCGCTGGCGGCAAAATACACCAGGATCCGCGGCAGATAGAACAGGCCTGCAAACCAGCACACCATGAAAATGAGATGAAACGCTTTTAGCCAGAGCATAGCAGCCGGTCCCGACAGTCGCCGTGGATATGTAAAGATCCAATATTAACAGTTATGCTGTCCGGGATTGGTTTTATACTGGCGTACTGTCCGGTACCAGCTTGTCGCTGCCACAGTATGGTGGCAGCGCCGGCTGTTTGCAAAATGCACGGGAGCACTAATGATCAGGGTGGGAATTGTGGGCGGCACCGGTTATACCGGTGTCGAGTTGTTGCGCTTGCTGGCCATGCACGAAGGGGTGGAGGTGGTGACCATTACCTCCCGGGCGGAGGCGGGGCGCCGGGTCGATGAACAGTTTCCCAACCTGCGCGGCTACTACCAGCTGGCATTTGCCGAACCCGACCCGGGTGTACTGGCCAGCTGTGACCTGGTGTTCTTCGCCACGCCGCACAATGTGGCCATGCAACTGGTGCCGGAACTGCTGGCAGCAGGCACCCGGATCGTGGACCTGTCGGCGGACTACCGCATCCGCGATGCGGCCCTGTGGTCGCAGTGGTACGGTGAGCCGCACGCCAGCCCCGACTTGCTGGCTCACGCGGTATATGGCCTGCCCGAAGTGAATCGGGAGCAGATCCGCCAGGCCCAGCTGGTGGCCTGCCCCGGCTGCTATCCCACCGCGATCCAGCTGGGCTGGATTCCGTTGCTGGCCAGGGGGCTGGTGGCACCGGAGGGGCTGATTGCCAGCGCCGCCAGTGGTGCCAGCGGCGCCGGGCGCCAGGCCAAGGTGGACAACCTGCTCAGCGAGACGGCAGGCAGCTTCAAGGCCTATGGTGCAGCCGGGCATCGCCATCTGCCGGAGATCGAGCAGGGCCTGGGTGACGTCGCCGGCGGCCCGGTAGCGGTCACCTTCGTGCCGCACCTGTTGCCGATCGTGCGCGGCATCCACGCCACACTGTTTGCTCGCTTGCTGGCATCCCCGCCGGATCTGCAGGCTCTGTTCGAGGACTATTACCGGGACGAGCCCTTTGTCGATGTACTGCCGGCCGGGGTTCTGCCCCAGACCCGCACCGTCAAGGGCGCCAATCGCTGCCAGCTGTCTGTCATTGTGCCGCAGCAGCGCGACACGGTCGTGGTACTGTCGGTGATCGATAACCTGGTCAAGGGTGCCTCGGGCCAGGCCGTACAAAACATGAACATCATGTTCGGCCTGCCCGAAACCGCCGGTCTGGAGCAGATCGGCCTGCTGCCCTGAGCTGCTGTGGACAACGATCTGAACCGGGCCGCCAACGGCCGCACTTATTCCCGCCACCGCCACCGCCAGATCGCGGTCGTGGTGGCGACGCTGGTGGCAGCGCTGATGCTGGGCCTGGGCTTTTTTCTGGGCCGCGCCGCCGCATTCAGTGGCGCCGGCGTCGATCCGGTACAGTACCGGCAACAGACCACCGAGCTGGCCGGCGCGCGGGAGCAATTGGCGGCCCGGGAGCGCGAACTGGCCATGCTCGATACCCGTCACCAGGTGGATCGGGCTTCGCTGGAACTGGTGCGGCGGGAGCTGGCGGCGCAAAAAGAGCAGATCGCGGGCCTGGAGGAAGGGGTCCGGTTTTACCGCAGCTTGATGGCGCCCGGCGAGATCGCCCAGGGGTTCAGCCTGCGCGCCCTTGAACTGGTCGCCAGGGATGAGCCGCGGCGTTTTGGCTTTCGTATCGTGGCCCAGCAGGAAGCCCGCAAACACACGCCGATGAGCGGTGAGCTCTATGCCGAGGTGCACGGCCAGCTTGACGGCGAGAGCCACAGCTTTCCCCTGGCACTACTGAGCGATGACCTGGAGGACGCGGTTCAGCCTCTGCGATTTCGCTATTTTCAGTCCATCGAGGGTGAACTTGTCCTGCCCGCCGGCTTTGAGCCGCAGTTTGTCAGCGTGGCGGCGACCATATCCTCCCCCGCAAGGTCGAGGCGCGGGAGCAATATGCCTGGCAGGTACAGCAGAAGTTCACCCAGGTCGGGAAGTGACCGCCGCAATCGCGCCACCGGGGCGAAGGGCGCGGGCGAGTGCCTCGCCTCAATGGTGGTATCGGCGACTAAAGTTGACTAGTTTACTTGGTTTTTGGATAATGCCGCTTTGCAAGCGGTTAAAGTGGACGCCGCGCGTCCCAGAGAGCGACTATGTCGGTAGCGGAATCATTCAATCCCAGCGGTATCAACCTGTCGGCCCAGGCCGTGCAGAAGGTGCGTGAGCTGGTGGAGGAAGAGCAGAATCCGGACCTGAAATTACGGGTCTACATTACCGGTGGCGGCTGCTCGGGCTTCCAGTATGGTTTCACGTTTGAGGATGCCGCCGCGGATGACGATACCGTGATCGAGCGCGAGGGAGTGGCGGTGCTGGTCGACCCGATGAGCTTCCAGTACCTGGTTGGTTCGGAGGTTGACTATACCGAAGGCCTGGAAGGCTCGCGTTTCGTCATCAACAACCCCAATGCAACCACGACCTGCGGCTGTGGGGCTTCGTTCTCCATCTGATATCTGGTGTCAGCCGGGGTCACCTGAAATGACCGCGCCGTCGTTTGAACGCCCGGCCGCCGGGTAAATCCCTCCCAGTACCCGTGTTCCCGCTGCTCCGGTGACCTGCGGCGCGTTGCCTGCCAGGCCTTCCATGCTGCGCCAGGCGAGCCAGGCAAATGCCGCCGCCTCTACCCATTCGGGATCAATCCCCAGCACTGCTGTGGTATCCAGGCGGGCTGGCGCCAGCTTCTGATAGAGCCGCCGCATCAGGTCCGTGTTGCGGGCGCCTCCCCCGCAGACATACACCTCGTCCACACGCAATTCCCAGTTCCCGATGGCTCGCGCGATGGAGGCAGCGGTGAATTCCGCCAGCGTTGCCTGTACATCGCGCGGGTCCAGGGCGGGCATTGCCCGCAAGCAATCGTCCAGCCAGTCGAGGTTGAATGCCTCCTTGCCCGTACTGCGGGGGCCGCAGCGCGCCATATAGGGATGCGCTTCCAGGGCCTTCAGCAACGTGGCTGACACCGTTCCTTCTGCGGACCATTGTCCATGCTGGTCGTAGCGTGCCGCCTGGTGCCGATTGATCCAGTGATCCAGCAGAGTGTTGCCCGGGCCGGTGTCAAAGCCGGCGCTGAGCGTAAGTCCGGCGAGCAGGCTGACGTTGGCAATGCCACCGATATTGACGATTGCTCGGTTGCGGTCCGGCGCAGCAAAGGCCGCGGCATGGAATGCGGGCGCCAGTGGCGCTCCCTCGCCGCCGGCGGCCATGTCACGGCGGCGAAAATCCGCAACCGTGGTGATACCAGTCAGCTCCGCTATGGTGTTGGGGTCGCCGATCTGCAGGGTAAAAGGCGCAGTGCGATCGGCGGAGGGCGGGCGATGGCGTATGGTTTGGCCGTGGCTGCCGATGGCGTTGATGTCAGCGCTGACCAATCCGGCCTCGGCCAGCAGATCCAGACTCGCGGTCGCAAACAACGTGCCCAGATCCCGGTCAAGCCTGCCCAGCGCCTCGATTTCATTGTCGCCCGGCTGGCTGATGGCGGCGATGCGGGCGCGCAGGGTTGCGGGTATCGGGGCTTCCCGTGCCGCCAGCAGTTTGATGGTATTGCCGCCGCAGTCGAGCAGGGCGCAATCGACGGCATCAATACTGGTGCCGGACATCAGCCCCAGATAGAGAGAAGATTGTTTAGGGGGCTGCAGCTTTTATTTCCGCCGTATCGTTCAGGGCCAGCCGGGTATCGGATTGGAGTGATGCCAGCTGCCTGGAAGCACCGGCGATGCTGGCCTGGAAGGCTGGCAATTCCGCTGCCGCGAGGACTTTGGCCTTGGGCAGCTGCTTGTGGATCTTGCGGGGATCGCGATGCACGCCGTTGACCAGGAATTCGTAGTGCAAATGGGGCCCGGTGGCCGCTCCAGTGGCGCCCACGGTGCCGATTACCTGGCCCTGGCTGACCCGCTGCCCCTGCTTCACCTTGCGTTGGTGCAGGTGCAGGTAGTGGGTGACATACTGATCGCCGTGCTTCAGGAACAGATAGTTGCCATTGGCCCGTGTGTAACCCGACTTGATCACTTTGCCATCGCCTGCGGCGTACACCGGAGTGCCGGTCGGTGCCGCATAGTCGGTGCCGCGGTGTGGACGGGTGGTCTTGTAGATCGGATGCAGGCGCCGCATGTTGAAATTGGAGCTGATCCGGGTGAAATCCACAGGCGCCAGCAAAAAGGCCTTGCGCATGCTGGTGCCGTCTTCGCTGTAATAGCCCACGTCACCGTGACTGTCTTCGTAGCGGAACGCATTCCAGGTCTTGCCCCGGTTGGTAAAGGACGCGGCTATGATGGTGCCGTCCCTGTATTTTTCACCGTCCAGGTAGTGCTCTTCATAGACGAGGTGGAAAGTGTCGCCCTGGCGCGGGTCCTGGACAAAATCGATGACGCCGCCAAAAATATTGGCCAGATCCATGATCAACTGGTGCGACAACCCTGCATCCTGGCCCGCCATGAACAGGGAGGAGGTGATCTCCGCGCTGACCCGGGATTCCCTTGGTTCGGTCTCGCGCACTTGCCGCTCGGTCTTGAAACCGCCTTCTTCACGGCGAAACGTCAGCGACTCCAGCGGGGAAATGACATGACGCACCGCCAGCAGGCTGCCGTCTTCGGCTGTCTGGAAGGCGATGGTCTGCCGGGGAAAGATACGCGCCAGCGCCTTGCCCTCCGGCGCTTCGTTGACAACCCGGTGCAGGTCCGCATCGCTGAACCCGGCACGATTGAATATCAGTGACAGGTTGTCGCCGGGGCGTACGGTCTGTTCGACCCAGCTCGGGCGGGCGGGGGTGGATTCGGCCAGTCCGGCGTCAGTTATCAGGCTGGCGGTGACCGGAGAGGCGTTGACCTCTATCGGAGCCAGTAAACCCTCTTCCAGGGGGAAATCCAGCTCCAGACCGCTGTGCTTGTTGGCTTCCACTCCGCCCGACGGAGTGAGAATGGTGGTCAGAGCTACGCCGGCGGTAAGCAACCCCACCGCCAGCAAGTGCTTGCGGGGTATCGGAATCTGGTTGCTGACCCTGGCCGTGGCTCCTCTGGATTTTCTGGATGACTGCATTATATTGCGATCGCGATTGGCTCGGTTCCCGGAGTATATAAAACTTTGCCGCTGACAAAAAGGTGCGATAGAACTTAATGAATGGCACTGGTCTTTAACGATTGGGTGCCAATAATCCGGTCACTACTGCCGGAGAGTACTTTCGAGACATGCCGTACCCAAAGCACTCGCTGCGCTCATGGGGCAGGCTCTGAATCCATCCATGGAGGCTCGGATGCGACATCCATGTCGCATACGGTCTCGAAAGTACTCTCCGGCAGTAGCGTCCTCGCATTGAAGCAGCCTTAAGTAAGTGCCATTCAACTTAAGGTTTGCTTTTGTGAGGGGGTATTGTATGGTTTGCGCCCCCCAGAATTGCGTCCTGCACGCGTTGAGCCGGGAGTCTCCCGATGAGTAGCAATGCCCTTTTAGCGGATCTTGGCGCCCGCGGCCTGATCTTCCAGATTGCGGGCGAGGAAGGCCTGTCGGGCTGGCTCGATGGCGGCATGCGCACCCTGTATTGCGGTTTCGACCCTACTGCGGACAGCCTTCATATCGGTTCACTGGTGCCGCTATTGATGCTGCGGCGCTTCCAGCTGGCCGGACACAAGCCCCTGGCCCTGGTGGGAGGGGCCACCGGGCTTATTGGCGACCCCTCCTTCAAGGCCCAGGAAAGGCAGCTCAATACGCCGGAGGTGGTGGGAGACTGGGTGGAGCGGATCGGCGCCCAGGTCTCGCAATTTGTGGATTTTGATGCGGGCCCCCGCTCTGCAGAAGTGGTCAATAACCTGGACTGGATACAGGGCCTGGATGTGCTGACCTTCCTGCGCGACGTCGGCAAGCACTTCTCGGTCAACTCGATGATACAGAAAGAGTCGGTCAAGCAGCGCCTTGAGCGCGAAGGCAGTGGCATCAGCTTTACCGAGTTCAGCTACATGATTTTGCAGTCGCTGGACTTTGCCGAGCTCAGCAGGCGCCATGACTGCAGCCTGCAACTTGGCGGCTCCGACCAGTGGGGCAACATCACAGGCGGGATAGATCTGACCCGGCGCATGTATGGCCGGCAGGTGTTCGGCCTGACCATGCCGTTGGTGACCAAGGCGGACGGTAGCAAGTTCGGCAAGACTGAATCCGGCACCATATGGCTGGACCCGGCACGAACCTCTCCCTATGCCTTCTACCAGTTCTGGCTCAACGCAGCTGATGCGGATGTGTACCGCTTTCTCAAGTACTTTACCTTTCTGCCGGTGGCCGAGATCGAGTCGTTGGAACAGGCCGATGCCAGACGCGAGGGCCGTCCGGAGGCCCAGTCTGTGCTGGCCCGCGAGGTCACCCGCCTGGTCCACGGGGAGGCGGGGCTGGTGGCCGCGCAGCGTATTAGCGAAGCGCTGTTCAGTGGTGAGTTGAGCTCGCTGGCGGAGGAAGATCTGCTGCAGTTGCGCCTGGATGGGCTGCCAGCGTCGGTGCTGCGGGTTTCCGCCCTGCCGGACACCTTCACCCAGCTGCTGACGGAGTCCGGCATGGCCGCTTCCGGCAAGCAGGTCAAGGATGCGCTGGGGAGGCAGGCGGTGACCTTGAACGATCGGGCCGTAGGGTGGGATGACAATGCCCGGGTGGCAGAGTGTCTGACGGCAGCCAGTGCACTGTATGGCCGGTTCTTTATTGCCCGTCTCGGCAAGAAGAAATACCACTTGTTCGAGCTGGAAAGCGCTGTCGACTGAGCCGGGCAGACTGGTAATTTTGGGCATTCTGGACTATTTTTTTCAAAGGCCTTGCGCGTTTCGTTGCCGCTGCGTATAGTTCGCCTCCTTCCGCTGTGACGCGGCCTCGGAAGGCCACCAAAACAACCTTGCTTTCAACAGCTTAGGTAATACAGGTGGGGCAGATTCGAAGTTGGCAGCCAGTGCGAAATATCGCAAATAGTTGTTGCTTTCGGAGCTTCCGCCGGTATAATACGCGTCCCTTGTCGAGGCACTGTCCCGGCGAGACACCACGGTCCTGGCGACCCTGGGCTATTTAACAAAGAAACGAAGACAGATGTGTGGGCACTTGTTGAGATAGTTGTCACAACTATCAGACACAACAAGTGACTCATCGATTCATTAGTTTGGATTATGATTTCAAATTGTGTCTGAGCCGAGATTTGGATGTTGAAGTGAGGCAATCACGTAAACATCCCCTCTTGTACTTTTTGGGTGCAGAGGTAAAAGATTAAACTGAAGAGTTTGATCATGGCTCAGATTGAACGCTGGCGGCAGGCCTAACACATGCAAGTCGAGCGCGAAAGCCCTTCGGGGTGAGTAGAGCGGCGGACGGGTGAGTAACGCGTAGGAATCTACCTGGTAGTGGGGGACAACTCGGGGAAACTCGAGCTAATACCGCATACGCCCTACGGGGGAAAGCGGGGGATCTTCGGACCTCGCGCTATCGGATGAGCCTGCGTTGGATTAGCTAGTTGGTGGGGTAAAGGCTCACCAAGGCGACGATCCATAGCTGGTCTGAGAGGATGATCAGCCACACCGGGACTGAGACACGGCCCGGACTCCTACGGGAGGCAGCAGTGGGGAATATTGCGCAATGGGCGAAAGCCTGACGCAGCCATGCCGCGTGTGTGAAGAAGGCCTTCGGGTTGTAAAGCACTTTCAATTGGGAAGAAAGGCAGCGTGTTAATAGCACGTTGCTGTGACATTACCTTTAGAAGAAGCACCGGCTAACTCCGTGCCAGCAGCCGCGGTAATACGGAGGGTGCGAGCGTTAATCGGAATTACTGGGCGTAAAGCGCGCGTAGGCGGTTTGTTAAGTCGGATGTGAAAGCCCCGGGCTCAACCTGGGAACTGCACCCGATACTGGCCGACTAGAGTACGAGAGAGGGAGGTAGAATTCCACGTGTAGCGGTGAAATGCGTAGATATGTGGAGGAATACCGGTGGCGAAGGCGACCTCCTGGCTCGATACTGACGCTGAGGTGCGAAAGCGTGGGGAGCAAACAGGATTAGATACCCTGGTAGTCCACGCCGTAAACGATGTCTACTAGCCGTTGGGAGACTTGATTTCTTGGTGGCGCAGCTAACGCACTAAGTAGACCGCCTGGGGAGTACGGCCGCAAGGTTAAAACTCAAATGAATTGACGGGGGCCCGCACAAGCGGTGGAGCATGTGGTTTAATTCGATGCAACGCGAAGAACCTTACCAGGTCTTGACATCCTCGGAACTTTCCAGAGATGGATTGGTGCCTTCGGGAACCGAGAGACAGGTGCTGCATGGCTGTCGTCAGCTCGTGTCGTGAGATGTTGGGTTAAGTCCCGTAACGAGCGCAACCCTTGTCCTTAGTTGCCAGCACGTGATGGTGGGAACTCTAGGGAGACTGCCGGTGACAAACCGGAGGAAGGTGGGGACGACGTCAAGTCATCATGGCCCTTACGACCTGGGCTACACACGTGCTACAATGGAACGTACAGAGGGCAGCAAAGCCGCGAGGTGGAGCGAATCCCACAAAACGTTTCGTAGTCCGGATCGGAGTCTGCAACTCGACTCCGTGAAGTCGGAATCGCTAGTAATCGCGAATCAGAATGTCGCGGTGAATACGTTCCCGGGCCTTGTACACACCGCCCGTCACACCATGGGAGTGGGTTGCTCCAGAAGTGGTTAGCCTAACCTTCGGGGGGGCGATCACCACGGAGTGATTCATGACTGGGGTGAAGTCGTAACAAGGTAGCCCTAGGGGAACCTGGGGCTGGATCACCTCCTTAAACGACCGTGACCTGTTTTAGCAAGTGTCCACACATTTGTCTTCGTTTTGTTTGGTTGATGAAAGACTGTCCTAAGGGCAGGTGAATGCCGTTGGGTGCTGACTCATAGGCCTGTAGCTCAGTTGGTTAGAGCGCACCCCTGATAAGGGTGAGGTCGGCAGTTCAAATCTGCCCAGGCCTACCAATTATGGGGCTATAGCTCAGCTGGGAGAGCGCCTGCCTTGCACGCAGGAGGTCTGCGGTTCGATCCCGCATAGCTCCACCATTTACTGATTACCGATTCCTCATTCCTCTCTTTCATCACTATCAGATTCAAGCGCTTTGCAGACAGAGTGTTTGAATCTGGTTTTAACAACCGGACCGTTCTTTAACAAGGTAAATCAAGCTGAGTCTAAGAATTGTAACCTGGCACTGTGACTTCTTCGTGAAGTGGCACGTGACGGGAGCAATTCAAAGATATTGTTCTGGATGCGCTTTCAATTCGGCGTATCCAAACGAGTTGTACAAACACTGTGACTTAAGCGTCACAACATCCGGCGGGTGTGGGCTTTGATCGGCCTGCATCTCATAAGTACCTGACATACGCACAAGGGTGTCAGGGAACTGTCTCTTTGAACAGATAACTTTGGTTATATGGTCAAGCGACTAAGCGCATACGGTGGATGCCTTGGCAGTCAGAGGCGATGAAGGACGTAGTAGCCTGCGAAAAGCTTCGGGGAGTCGGCAAACAGACTGTGATCCGGAGATGTCCGAATGGGGAAACCCACTCAGTGTAAGCTGGGTATTCTTAACTGAATCCATAGGTTAAGAAGGCGAACGAGGGGAACTGAAACATCTAAGTACCCTCAGGAAAAGAAATCAATTGAGATTCCCTCAGTAGCGGCGAGCGAACGGGGAACAGCCTGCAAGTGATAGCAGTGCGGTTAGTGGAACGGTCTGGAAAGTCCGGCGATAGAGGGTGATAGCCCCGTACACGAAAACCGCGTTGTGATACTGAGCTTGCGACAAGTAGGTCGGGACACGTGTTATCTTGACTGAAGATGGGGGGACCATCCTCCAAGGCTAAATACTCCTGACTGACCGATAGTGAACCAGTACCGTGAGGGAAAGGCGAAAAGAACCCCGGAGAGGGGAGTGAAATAGATCCTGAAACCGTATGCGTACAAGCAGTGGGAGCCCGACCACTCAATCACTTTGGTGATTGAAGAGTGATTGAGTGGTCGGGTGACTGCGTACCTTTTGTATAATGGGTCAGCGACTTATTGTTTGTAGCGAGCTTAACCGCATAGGGGAGGCGTAGGGAAACCGAGTCTTAATAGGGCGACCACAGTTGCAGGCAATAGACCCGAAACCGGGCGATCTATCCATGGCCAGGCTGAAGGTTGGGTAACACTAACTGGAGGGCCGAACTCACTAATGTTGAAAAATTAGGAGATGAGCTGTGGATCGGAGTGAAAGGCTAATCAAGCCCGGAGATAGCTGGTTCTCCTCGAAATCTATTTAGGTAGAGCGTCGTGTCTTACCCTGGGGGGTAGAGCACTGTTTGGGCTAGGGGGTCATCCCGACTTACCAACCCCATGCAAACTCCGAATACCCAGGAGTACAATCACGGCAGGCAGACGGCGGGTGCTAACGTCCGTCGTCGAGAGGGCAACAACCCAGACCGCCAGCTAAGGTCCCCAATACCAGTTAAGTGGGAAACGATGTGGGAAGGCTTAGACAGCTAGGAGGTTGGCTTAGAAGCAGCCATCCTTTAAAGAAAGCGTAATAGCTCACTAGTCGAGTCGGCCTGCGCGGAAGATTTAACGGGGCTAAACTGGTAACCGAAGCTGCGGATGCGTGCATTTCACTTAAACCTATTCAAGACGCTTGTCGTCAGCTGCCGAAGGCAGGTGACGACCAAGCCCCCCGAACGTTGAATCGGCCGGGGTCTTGGTAGAGGACATTAATTTGCGAAGCAAATTATTGACTTGAATCCAGGAGCGTAGCGAGTGGGTTTAAGGAAATGCACGCATGGTAGAGGAGCGTTCTGTAAGCCGTTGAAGGTGAATCGTGAGGTTTGCTGGAGGTATCAGAAGTGCGAATGCTGACATGAGTAACGATAAGGGGGGTGAAAAACCTCCCCGCCGGAAGATCAAGGTTTCCTGCGCAACGCTAATCGGCGCAGGGTGAGTCGGCCCCTAAGGCGAGGGCGAAAGCCGTAGTCGATGGGAAACGGGTTAATATTCCCGTACTTTTTCATAATGCGATGGGGGGACGGAGAAGGCTAGGCCAGCGCGGCGATGGTTGTCCGCGTTTAAGGTTGTAGGCTGGTTGCTTAGGTAAATCCGGGCGACTAAGGTCGAGAACTGATGACGAGTGTCACTGCGAGGTGACGCGAAGTGGTTGATGCCCTGCTTCCAGGAAAAGCCTCTAAGCTTCAGTTATGAAGGAACCGTACTGTAAACCGACACAGGTGATCAGGTAGAGAATACCAAGGCGCTTGAGAGAACTCGGGTGAAGGAACTAGGCAAAATGGTACCGTAACTTCGGGAGAAGGTACGCCGGTTTGGGTGAAGGGACTTGCTCCCCTAGCCTGGGCTGGCCGAAGTGACCAGGTGGCTGCGACTGTTTATTAAAAACATAGCACTGTGCAAACACGAAAGTGGACGTATACGGTGTGACGCCTGCCCGGTGCCGGAAGGTTAATTGATGGGGTTAGCTTCGGCGAAGCTCTTGATCGAAGCCCCGGTAAACGGCGGCCGTAACTATAACGGTCCTAAGGTAGCGAAATTCCTTGTCGGGTAAGTTCCGACCTGCACGAATGGCGTAACGATGGCCACACTGTCTCCACCCGAGACTCAGTGAAATTGAAATCGCTGTTAAGATGCAGTGTACCCGCGGCTAGACGGAAAGACCCCGTGAACCTTTACTATAGCTTCACACTGGACTTTGACCTTACTTGTGTAGGATAGCTGGGAGGCTTTGAAGCGTTGGCGCTAGCCAGCGTGGAGCCAACCTTGAAATACCAGCCTGGTAATGTTGAGGTTCTAACTCAGATCCGTGATCCGGATCGAGGACAGTGTGTGGTGGGTAGTTTGACTGGGGCGGTCTCCTCCTAAAGAGTAACGGAGGAGCACGAAGGTGCGCTAATCACGGTCGGAAATCGTGAGGTTAGTGTAAAGGCACAAGCGCGCTTGACTGCGAGTCTGACAAGACGAGCAGGTACGAAAGTAGGTCTTAGTGATCCGGTGGTTCTGTATGGAAGGGCCATCGCTCAACGGATAAAAGGTACTCCGGGGATAACAGGCTGATACCGCCCAAGAGTTCACATCGACGGCGGTGTTTGGCACCTCGATGTCGGCTCATCACATCCTGGGGCTGAAGCCGGTCCCAAGGGTATGGCTGTTCGCCATTTAAAGTGGTACGCGAGCTGGGTTTAGAACGTCGTGAGACAGTTCGGTCCCTATCTGCCGTGGGCGTTGGAGAATTGAGGGAAGCTGCTCCTAGTACGAGAGGACCGGAGTGGACGAACCTCTGGTGTTCGGGTTGTCACGCCAGTGGCATTGCCCGGTAGCTACGTTCGGACAGGATAACCGCTGAAAGCATCTAAGCGGGAAGCCCCTCCCAAGATAAGTTCTCCCTGGGGACGTTGATCCCCCTGAAGGGCCGTTGAAGACTACAACGTTGATAGGCTGGGTGTGGAAGCACGGTAACGTGTTGAGCTAACCAGTACTAATTGCCCGTGAGGCTTGACCATATAACCAAGTGATTTGCGTGACGCAGTAAGGTCACGAGAGAGCGCTGGGTGTTGTGATTGAGTCACAGTGAGACGAGTAGCAAGAGGCCATTGGCTGTGTAGCCGGTGGCAGACGAAAGTCAGTACAGCGCGTGAACAGTGGTATCAGCTTGATTTACCCCCCTATTTGACAAGACGACGGCGGCGCAAAGCGCGCGTAAGACCGGACTCGGTCAAGCCAGTTTGCCTGGCGACCATAGAGCGTTGGAACCACCTGACCCCATCCCGAACTCAGTAGTGAAACGACGCATCGCCGATGGTAGTGTGGGGTCTCCCCATGTGAGAGTAGGTCATCGCCAGGCTTTAATACCCAACCCCGTGGTTCGCTGAGCCACGGGGTTTTTTACATTTGGGGTGCAGATCAGGGGTGCCTTGCACGATTGCCGGAACATTCTGATAAACTGCTCCAATGCTTGAAATTACCCCCGCGATTGTACTGCCACTGGATGAGATTGAGCTGACTCCAATCCGGGCGCAGGGCAGTGGCGGCCAGCACGTGAACAAGGTTTCCACGGCTATTCACCTGCGCTTCGACAGTCAGGCTTCGTCGCTGTCGGAGGCAGTGCGGGAAGCGATAATCAGGAGTCGTGACAGGAGGGTCTCGGCGGAGGGTGTGGTCACCATCAAGGCGCAGCGGTTCCGGAGTCAGGCACGCAACAGGCAGGATGCGCTGGAGCGATTGGCTGCGCTCATTCGCGCCAGTTGCCAGCCGCCGAAGGCCCGCGTGCCGACGCGACCCACCCTGGCGTCGAAGAAGCGGCGTCTCAACGATAAAAAAAGCCGAAGTGGTCTCAAGGCGCTGCGCCGGAATGTGGACAGCTGAATTGCCAGCTCGCGCCCTCGCCGTTTGTTTTGTGGGTCTGTTGTTGCCGCTGGTCGCCGCTGCGGCGTCGTCGTCGGGGCAAGCAGCGGTCTTGTCCCGGTTTGACCGTGCGGCCCTGGCTCTGCAACAGGCCTCGCCTGAGGCCCGCACCAATTTCGCCCGGGTCGCGCTGCTGCAGCTGGTCGAAATCTATCTCGCTGAAGCAGATCTCGCCCGCAGCGAGGCCCGCGGGCAGGCACCGGATTCACGCCTGCGTGGCTGGTCACTGGCGGTAGACCGCTATGCCAGGCAGTTGCTGCTGGTACACGAGGACGTGGCGGCGGGTGTACCGGTGTCTGTACTGGCTCATCCCGCGGGAGATATCGCGATCAGCGCAGCCGGACGGCCGGTGATTGTCAGTCATCCCCGCCAGGATCAACAGCCGGCACTGGAGCAGGCGATACTGGCGGATTTCTGTGCTGTAGAAGATTGCCAACTACTGCTGGCCGGACAGCAGGCAGACCGCGAGCCAGTGCCGCTCAGCGCCGCAAGCGGGGCCCGCCACTGGACCTTTTCCGAAGCCGGGCCCCGCTGTTCCCGGCGGGGTCTCAGTGTCCAGTTCGCGGCATCCGGTGAACTGCCCAGGCAGCGGATGCTGTGCCGGCAGCTGTTTGCAGAGCTCGATGCACTGGTGGCAGAGCTGCGCTGGCAGCGGCGCCACGGTGTGAGGCCGGACTGGGCCGCCTTGTCGCTGTCCGCCATACCCAATCAACCCCGGCACATGCTCCGGCTCAACGATGCGGGCGACAGTCTGCTGCTGAGCTTGCCGCTACTACACGGCACCCCCGGCCTGCTGACCAGCCTGCAAGGCTGGTTGCACGCCAACAGTGAGGGGGCGCCGGTGCCCGCACTGCTGCTGTCGGCCACGGAGCTGGGCTGGGAGGCGGCCGGCGCCGTTTACAGCACGTCGCCGGATCCCTAGAATCACCGGCTTTTACCCCCAGACAGGCAGCTCCGATGACTGATGACAGATCCGGCCCCCAGGCAATGGACAGCGAACCCATGTACGCGCTGGAGGACTGTGACAGCCTGCCGGTGACCGGCGGTGTGCTGTTGGTCGCCAAAGCCACCGGTGCCCGCGTTACCGTGATGCAGGAGGTGGCGATGGCATTGCAGCATTGCGCGCCATTTCGCACCCTCGACGGCCATGCCCGCCACCTGGTAGCCGTGTTTCCCCAGCTTGGCGGTAACGTCGAAGACGCGCTGCGGGTGCTCAGGCACGTGCAGGATGCGGGCTTGCTGCTGCCGGCCGCTGACATCTGCCAGCGGGTGAATGGTCCGGTGGACGCAAACGCCGAACTGGACCGGACGGTGGTCTGCATCATCACCTGTGACCGGCCCGCCGCGGTAGAGCGACTGCTGGAGTCCCTGCTTCGCGGTGCCAGGCTGGCCCGTCACAAAAAGCTGTACTTGATTGACGACTCGCGGGAGGCGGCACACTGTGCGGCCAACGAGGAGGCTGTGCAGCGCTTCAATCTGCTCAGCCCGACAGGCATGAGCTATATCGGCCCGGTGCAGCAGCAGGCGCTGCTCGGCTTTGTGATCGAGCGTCTGCCACAGAGGGAGGAGGCGATCCGCTTCCTGCTGGACCGGTCGCAATGGCAGGGGCTCGCCAGTTACGGCCGGGCCCGCACCCTGGCGCTGTTGTTGACGGTCGGCGAGCGTTGTATCGTGATGGATGATGACGTGCTGTGCGCGGCCTACAGGCTGCCCCAGCAGCACGGCGAAGTGACTTTTGGCAACGGCCAGCGCGAGGCCGATTTTTTCCGCGATACACAGGACTGGCAGCAGCAGGTTTCGCCGCTGGAGACCGACCCCCTGGCCGGCCATGGCAGCTGCCTGGGGTTGAATCTGTCGGCTGCCCTCGGGGCCCTGGGTTGTGAGACGCTGACTCCCGGGCATCTGGCTGATGGCAACGCAATCTGGTACCGCGACATCCATGCCGCCAGTCCGGTGCTGATTACCCAGTCGGGCAGTCTGGGGGATCCCGGAACCGCCACCAATGGCTGGCTGCCGAACCTGCAGCCGGTGTCGCTGCAGCGCATGCTGCGACGGCCCGGGGGTCTGTTCCAGGCGCTTTCCCAGCGCCACAACTGGCTTGGGCAGCCACAGCCCACGTTCACCAAGCGGGGTTCCATGTCGCAGCTGACCGGCCTCGACAATCGCCATGTCCTGCCGCCGTATTTTCCCGTACTGAGGGGCGAAGACCAGTTATTCGGCACGATGACGGACATCCTGTATCCGGACTCCCTGTCACTGGAATACAACTGGTCGGTGCCGCATCTGCCGCTGGAAGAACGGCGCGGCAATGGCGCCGGGGATGCTACCGTGCCCCGGGGCGGACTGTCATTGCTGGAGGGCTTCCTGTCCGGTGCCCGCTGCGCGGACGCCGGACCGGGAGTGACCACGCGCATGGAACGGCTGGCCTGCCGCCTCGACGAACTGGCCGAGCTGTCCACCTCCGGCCTGCAGGCGCAGTTTCGTACGGCACTGCTGAGAGCCCAGGCGCTGCATCTGCAGACCCTGGGCGATCGCCTGCGGGATTCCGCCAGCCTTGACGCCGACTGGCAAAGCTACCTGCAGGACAATCAGCAGGCCTGTATCCAGGCCATGCAGGAAGTGCCGGGGCTGGCCCGCTTGCCCGGTGTGCCGCGCGGGCTGGACGAAGAAGCCATTGCCGCGGGCATTCGCTCACGGGCCGCCGGTTTCGGCGCGGCCCTGCGCGCCTGGCAGGATTTGCGCAGCGTATCGGCGACGGCGGCCATGGAGCTTTTCGGCTGAAGTTGTGGCACTCTGGGTGCAGGGATTCATCAGTCGGGAGTTATGCGGGGCTCCGGTTTGTATTACGATGTCTGTCCCCCCCTTTCAATGATCAGCGGGGCTGATTTGCCGCCATATGCTCGAAATCGTCAAAATTGCCACCTCCGATCTTGAGATTGGCATGTTCGTCTCCAGTCTGGACCGGCCGTGGCTCGAAACGCCGTTTGCGCTGCAGGGGTTCCAGGTAAGCAGCGAAAACGACATTCAGATCCTGCGTCGCTATTGCCAGTACGTCTACGTCGATGTCGAGCAAAGCCGCCACAGTGGGACGCCGTTAGAGCGCAGCATCAGCTCACAGCGTCCTCGCGTTCCGAAAGCCAAGCTGTTCCCCAACCGCAAGCTGAAGACTTATCAGGACCAGGCATACTGGAAGGAGGAATACCCGAAGGCGGAAACAGCGGTCAGGGAACTTGCCTCGGGCGTGGAGAATATCTTCCGGCAGGTCAGCGATGGCGCAGCACTGGACGTGGTGCGGGTAAAGCGGTCGGTGGAGCCCATGATCGACAGTATCTCCCGCAATCCGGATGCCTGTATCTGGCTGGCGCGCATGAAGCAGCAGGACGAATATACCTATCAGCATTCACTGGCGGCTTCAATTTGGGCCGTGGCCCTGGGACGTCAATTGGGGCTGCCGCGTTCGGACCTCCGTTCGCTGGCGATAGGAGGCCTGCTGTTTGATGTCGGCAAACTGCGGGTGGACCCCGCGTTGCTCGCCGCGGACCGGAAACTGGAGCCGCATGAATGGGAGGCGGTGCGCGAGCATGTCCGCTATGGGGTGGAGATGATCGGCGAAACCGGACTGATGAATACCGATGTGATCGACATGGTGACCCACCATCACGAGCGTCACAATGGTTCAGGGTATCCCCAGGGCCTGCAGGGCGATGCCATTCCCGTGTTCGCTCGTATTGCCGCAATCGTGGATTGCTACGACGCGATTACAACCCATCGCAGTTATGCCCGGGCCATTTCGCCATCGACCGCTATCAAGATGCTGTATGATGCCAAGGACACGGATTTCCAGGCAGAACTGGTGGAGGAGTTTATCCAGGCTGTCGGTATTTACCCTGCCGGTACGCTGGTGGAACTGTCTTCGGGAGAGGTCGCGGTGGTGGTGGCGGAGTACCGGACCCGCCGTTTGCGTCCCCGGGTCATGGTATTGCTGGATGCCGACAAGAATCCCTTCGCAGAGATAAAAACCCTTGATCTGCTGCACGAAACCCACGCCGCCAATGGCGAGCCGCTGGATATAGTCAACAGCCTTGAACCCGGTGCCTTCGGGATCAACATGTCCGGCATCCAGCTCTGATGCTACGTCCTCCCTCTTTTGCCGTATCCAGCAATGTCTGATGTTCTGCATCTGGTGCCCCGCGGGGAATTTCTCGAAGTCCTGGGTGGCGCGGTTGATCATGCCCGGGAAGGGGAGGAGCACCTGGGTCTGTTGCTGGTCGACCTCGGCAACCTGGCTGCCATCAATCATCGCCATGGCTACGACATCGGTGACGGCCTGCTGAGGGAAGCCGGAAGCCAACTGCTGGCGGTGGGAAAACTGCCTGACACGGTTTTCCGTATCAGCAGCCACACGTTTGCCTTCCTGCTGCGACAACTGAACAATCCTGCCTTTATCGCCCTCGCAGTCAATCGGATTCAGCGCCTGCTGGATGAGTCCCTGTATATCGATGCCGATATGCTGCCGGTGGCAGTGAAGATCGGGTTGACGGTGAACCGGGCCGGCCGGCAGCCGGCCCACGCGATGTTGATGTCCGCCGAGGCCAGCCTGTCCCAGGTGAAACGCGGCAGAGCGCTGCAGATAGATGAGTTGATTGCCGAGGAGGCTCCACGCCAGCGGAATCTGGTGCTGGAACAGCAGTTCTCGCAGGCGCTGTACGATAACGACTTCGAGCTTTACTTTCAGCCCAAGATAGATCTTCGCAGCGGTCAGGTTTGCGGTGCCGAGGCGCTGCTGCGCTGGTCCTTGCAAGGTTACGGCTCGGTCCCCCCTGAGCAGATCGTCCAGATGGCGGAGACCTCTGGCCAGGGCTATGAACTGGCGCATTGGGTGGTCAACCGCGCCCTGCGTTATCTACGGGAGTGGCGCGGATCCTGGGAGCTGCCGCTGGCGGTGAATATCCAGGCAGGCCTCGTGAATCACCCGGACCTGGCCAACATGATCCAGGGCGCGCTGGCGATCTGGGGTGCGAGCCCGGCGATGTTGGCGGTAGAGATTACCGAGGACGCCATCATAGAGGACAAGGAGGCCGGCTTTTCCTGTCTCAAGCAGTTGCGCGCCCTGGGTTTGCAGTTGTCCATCGACGACTTCGGCACGGGCTATTCTTCACTGTCCTACTTCAGGCATATCCCCGCCACCGAATTGAAGATAGACAAGTCCTTTATCAGCCGCCTGCTGGGTGATGAGCAGGAGCGGGCGCTGGTCCGCATTATTGTCGATATCGCGCACCTGTTCGGACTGACGGTGGTGGCAGAAGGCGTGGAGGACAGTGCGACGCTGGAGGCCTTGCGTGTCCTCGACTGTGATGTGGTCCAGGGCTACTTCTTTGCGAGACCATTGCCACCACAGGAACTGCTGGACTGGTATGCGAAGCGGCGAGGCGCCGCACTCGACGATACCAGGTCCTGAAGCCCGTATTGCGTCAGCAGCGAAGCTCGAAACCCTGAACTGGACTCATTCGCCTCACGACCGATCCTTGCGGGCACTGGCGAAGGCGGCTGCCAGCGCGGTGGGGGCAGTGCTGCCGCCCCCCTGCCTGTCTCCGTCCTGCTTGGCCTTGCTGTGCGTGCGAGGCCGCTGACTGCCACGCGGTGGACGGCCTCCCGCAGTCTCCGCCGTGCGCGCCTCGGCTTTGTCATGGAGGCGCATGCTGAGTGCGATGCGCTTGCGCGGCTGATCCACTTCCATCACCTTGACCCGGACCACATCGCCGGCCTTGACCACGTCCCGGGGATCCTTGACGAAGCGCTCAGCCAGAGCCGAGATATGTACCAGACCGTCCTGGTGGACGCCGATATCGACAAAGGCGCCGAAGTTGGTCACATTGGTGACAGTCCCCTCCAGCACCATGTCCGGTTTTAGATCAGACAGTTTTTCCACGCCCTCCTGAAAGGTCGCCATGCGGAACTCCGGTCGAGGGTCCCTTCCCGGCTTGTCCAGTTCGGCGATAATGTCCTTCACGGTGGGCAGTCCCACTGAATCGCTGGTGTATTCCTCTGGACGCAGGCTGCGCAGGAAACTGCTGTCGCCTATCAGGCTGGCGATGTCTCGCTGCTGGCGGCTGGCGATGCTGGTCACCACCGGATAGGACTCGGGGTGCACCGCGGAGGCATCCAGCGGGTTGCTGCCGCCATTGACCCGCAGAAAGCCGGCGGCCTGTTCGAAGGTCTTGTCGCCAAAGCGCGCAACCTTGAGCAGGGACTTGCGATCCGGGAAACTGCCCGCCTCATCGCGGCGCGCGACGATATTGGCGGCCAGGGTCTGGTTCAGGCCGGAGACGCGCGCCAGCAGCGGCGCGGAAGCGGTGTTGACGTCGACCCCGACCGCGTTCACGCAGTCCTCAACCACGGCATCCAGCTGGCGGGCCAGCTGCACCTGGCTGACATCGTGTTGGTACTGGCCCACGCCGATGGACTTGGGTTCGATCTTGACCAGTTCCGCCAGCGGGTCCTGCAGCCGGCGGGCGATGGAGACCGCACCGCGGATGGTGACATCCAGGTCCGGGAATTCCCGGGCGGCGAATTCCGAGGCCGAATAGATGGAGGCGCCAGCCTCATTGACCATCACCTTGCGGCAGCCGAGGTCGGGGTGTTGCGCCAGCAGCTCGCCGACAAACTTGCCGGTTTCCCGGCTGGCAGTGCCGTTGCCTATCGCGATCAGCTCGACCCGGTGTTTGCGAATCAGTTGCAGCAGTTCCGCAGCGGCTTCGCGAGTGCGGTTCTGGGGCTGGTTGGGGAACAGCGCGGTGTGATCGAGCAGCTTGCCATTGGCATCCACCACCGCCACCTTGACCCCGGTGCGCAGGCCAGGGTCCATGCCGATCGTGGCCCGGGCCCCCGCGGGCGCCGCCAGCAGCAGGTCTTTCAGGTTGTTGGCAAAGACCTGGATGGCCTCCTGCTCCGCCTGCTCCCGCAATTGTCCCAGCAGATCGGTCTGCAGGTGGGTCAGCAGCTTGACCCGCCAGGTCCAGCGTACCGTGTCAGCCAGCCATTTGTCTCCGGCCCGGCCCTGGTCGCGAAGCTGCCAGTAGCCAGCGATCATGGCCTCGCAGGGATGGCTGTCGGTGGGTTTTTCCTCTGCATCCATCAGCAGGTTCAGCTGCAGGAAGCCCTCGTTGCGGCCCCGGAACATCGCCAGGGCCCGATGGGAGGGGACTCCCGCCAGCGGTTCTGTGTGTTCAAAGTAGTCCCGGAACTTGGCTCCCTCCTGCTCCTTGCCCGGTACCAGCCGCGACGCCAGCAGCGCATGGCTGTGCAGGAACTCGCGCAGCCTGGCCAGCAGGTCGGCATCCTCGGCAAAGCGCTCCATCAGGATCTGGCGGGCGCCGTCCAGCGCGGCCCTGGTATCGCCGATGCCGGCCTCGCTGTTCAGGTAGGCCGCCGCCTCCCGCTCGGGCTCCAGCTCGGGATTGCCCAGCAGCGCCTCCGCCAGCGGCTCAAGTCCCGCCTCCCGGGCGATCTGAGCCTTGGTGCGCCGCCTGGGCTTGTAGGGCAGGTACAGATCCTCGAGCCGGTTCTTGGTGTCGGCCTCCTGCAGCGCCTGTTCCAGCTGCGGGGTCAGCTTGCCCTGTTCATCGATGGACTTGAGAATCACGGCGCGCCGGTCCTCCAGTTCCCGCAGGTAGCGCAGGCGCTCGTCGAGGTGGCGCATCTGGGTATCGTCCAGGCCGCCGGTAACCTCCTTGCGGTAGCGGGAAATAAAGGGCACTGTGGCCCCATCATCCAGCAGCGTGATGGCCGCCTTGATCTGGTGTTCGGCGACGGCGAGTTCGTCGGCAATGCGTCTGGCAATGGTTGTGGTCATGGCGTCTGGGGCGGTGTCCTGAGGATAAATAGAGCGGAGCGCCATTATGCGCGAGCTGGCGCCTGAAAACGATCTGGTATTTTGTGGTGGTTTGTGTATAGGCTGGGCGCCACCAGGGAGAGATCAGGCATGAAAACACTGCATCTGTTGCGGCACGCCAAGTCTGACTGGAATGACGCCCCGCTGGCCGACCGGGAGCGCAGTCTGAATGCCCGCGGCCGTCGCGATGCGCCGGCAATGGGGCAGGCGCTGGCCGGCCTGTTGCTGGCGCCGCAGCCTATACTGCTCAGCCCCGCCCGCCGCGCGCGACAGACCCTCGAAGGCCTGTGCGAGGGCTGGCCGGCGCTGGCGTCGCTGCCCCATCGCACGGTAGAGCGCCTCTATACCTTCGACAGTGAAGATTTGCTGGGTTGGCTGCAGCAGCAGCCGGACTCGGAGCAGACCCTGTTCATTATCGGCCACAACCCGGGGCTGACCGATCTTGCCAATAAACTGGTGCCGGATTTGAGCCTGGCCAATTTGCCCACGGCCGGTTACCTGCAGCTGCAACTGCCCATCGACAGATGGCAGGCGCTATCCGGCTGCGCTGGACGGTTGACGCAGCAGTTGTTCCCGAAGCAATTGCCGCGGGACTGAATCCACGCGCCCGGGCCGCTCCGGAGCGCCGGCAGGACACGCCTGGACGATTGTGAGCGATCATCGCGAATAAGAAGGAGGTTTGAATGGCATTGCTTCACCTTCTCAAAGGCGCCGAATCCATCTCCTCGCTGAGGGATCGGAATGCGGCTGCCGCCATGGCCACCACGGCCATTGTGCACCTGTTCCAGCCGCTGACTTTCTGGTGGCTGCGGTCTGAGACCGCCAGCGATTCATTGTTGATGGTGTCGCGCACCGGGCCCAACGGCGTGTGGCTGAGCAACGCCGACAAGGTCGGCGGCACCGAGCGGCTGGCCCGGGACGACCTCTATCAACGCCATCCCCGGGCGCGGGAGGCCATTGAGAGCCACAGGACGCTCCACGTTCCTTTGGCCAATGGTAATTACAGCGTCCTGCTGCCGTTTTTCAATCCAGCGGACAAACTCGACAGTCTGCTGGTGGCCGAGTGTCGGGAACCGCTCAACCCGGAGCAGCAGGACGGCATCTTCTGCTTTCTGCATTTCTATGCCAATTACCTGGCACTGCTTGACTATGGTGAGCTGGATACTCTGACCGGACTGCACAACCGCAAGACCTTCGATGAGGCTCTTGAACGCCTGCTGGCCTGCCAACCGGAGTTCGTGGGGCCGGGCGAAAAACGCAGCGTCGATGCCTCTCATCCGTTCTGGCTCGCCGTGCTGGACCTGGACTACTTCAAGCGGATCAATGATACCTGGGGCCATTTGTTTGGCGACGAGACTTTGCTGCGTTTCTCGCGCATGCTGAAGGAGACGTTCCGCCACGAGGACCGCCTGTTTCGCTTTGGGGGCGAGGAGTTTATCGTCCTGGTCCGGGCCCAGGACCGCGATCATGCGCAACAGAGTTTCGAGCGTTTCCGCCGCCGGCTGGCGGCTACCGAATTTCCCCAGGTCGGCACGGTGACCTGCAGCGTCGGTTTTACCCAGCTGGATCCGGCCCGCCCCGCTATCGATACCCTTGGCTGTGCCGACCAGGCCCTGTATTTCGCCAAGGCCAATGGCCGCAACCAGACTTGCAATTATGAGGCCTTGATTGCGGAGGGCCGGATCGAAGTGCATGCCCCGGTTGAAGGCGGCTCGGGGCTGGGCTTCGATATCGACGACTACTTTGCCTGATGGTAGTCGATAGCCGGACCCACGGGGACGATACCGGTGGGGTTTATGTTGCGGTGGGAGGCGTAGTAGTGGGTCTTGATATGGTTGAAATCCACTGTCCCGGCGACCCCTGGCAGCTGAAAGATATCCCGTATATAGCCCGGAATGTGCCGATAGTCTTCCAGCCGCTGGCGATTGCACTTGAAATGCCCGTGGTAGACCGAGTCGAAGCGGATCAGCGTGGTGAACAGCCGGATGTCGGCCTCGGTCAGCCGGTCGCCTGTAAGGTAGCGATGCTGGCCCAGGTGCTGGTCGATATGGTCCAGCTCAGCGAACAGTTCCCGGTAGGCCTCTTCGTAGGCCGCCTGGGCCGTGGCGAAACCCGCCCGGTACACGCCGTTGTTGACTGCCGGATAGATGCGCTCGTTCCAGGCGTCCACGTCGGCGCGCAGTGCTTGCGGGTAGAGGTCCAGCGTGTTGCCGGTGAGGTCGTCGAAGGCGCCGCCCAGCATGCGGATGATTTCGGCCGACTCGTTGTTCACAATGGTCTGCCGCTCACAGTCCCACAGCACCGGTACCGTCACGCGTCCGGTATAGTGAGGGTCGGCGGCGGTATAGACCTGGTGATGAAACTGGCGATCGGCGACCAGGTCGCCGCTGCTGCCCTCATCCCGGTTGAAGGTCCAGCCATGTTCCAGCATCAGCGGGCTGACCACCGATACGCCTATCAGCTCTTCCAGACCTTTCAGACTGCGCACAATCAGGGTGCGGTGTGCCCAGGGGCAGGCCAGTGACACGTACAAGTGGTAGCGCCCTGCCTGCGCGGGGAAGCCGCCATCGCCGTCGGGCCCGGCGCTGCCATCGGGCGTGACCCAGTGGTGGAAGCTGGCGCTTTCACGCACGAAGCGGCCATCATTGCTGTCTGTGTCATACCAGACATCCTTCCATTTTCCGTCTACCAACATGCCCATACTGCTCTCCTTGTGGTCTGGACGCACTGCCCAGTGCAATTGCTGGGCGGACCCGGTTGGGGTGATGCGTCGCATCTTAATGCTCCGTCAGGAGCCTGTTGAAAGAATAGTATTCCTTTCAATAAATACGAAGATTCACTACTGTCCGGTTAACTAAGTCCATGATTCACGTAACTGTATGAATAGGCTAATTTTTTCGCCAAATATTTGTGGTGTCGACTTGAGCGCGACTGCGCTTTCAGGTGACCTTCCGGGAATCTATTCCCAGAGGACTCCCCATGTACACCGGCAAAACTCTGTTTGCGCAGTTGATGGACTTCCTGCCATGGACTACGTTCACGCGAATCGTCGATCGGTATGCAGGAAATCGTCGTGTACGCACGCTGCCGTGCACCGAACATTTTCGTGTGCTGGCATTTGCGCAACTGACCTACCGGGAAAGCCTGCGCGATATAGAAGCGTGTCTTTCGGCGCAATCGGCCAAGCTCTACCACATGGGCATTCGTTCGCCGATCAAGCGCTCTACGCTGGCCGATGCCAACGAGCGGAGAGACTGGAGAATCTACGCCGAGTTTGCGCAACGGCTGATTGCACAGGCCCGCAAGCTCTACGCCGAAGAAGACCTGGGGCTCGATCTGTCGAACACGGTTTACGCGCTCGACTCGACAACCATCGACCTCTGCCTTTCGCTGTTTCCGTGGGCACCATTTCGAAGCACCAAGGCAGCGGTCAAAATGCACACGCTGCTGGACCTGCGCGGAAATATCCCGAGTTTTATACATGTTTCCGACGGCAAGATGCACGATGTCAACGTGCTCGACCTGCTGATTCCGGAGCCGGCAGCAATCTACGTAATGGATCGTGCTTACCTCGATTTCGAACGGCTCTTTGGGTTGCACGACGCCGGAGCGTTCTTTGTCACCCGCGCCAAATCGAATACCGACCTGCGGCGGATCTACTCTGCTCCGAGCGACCGGACGCAGGGCATTATCTGCGATCAGACGGTGGCGCTGTCGGGATTCTACAGCCACAAACATTATCCCCACCATCTGCGTCGGATTCGCTTCAAAGATCCAGAGACAGAGAAAACACTCATTTTCCTGACCAACTTGTTCGGTCCTCCACCAATAACCATCTGCGAGCTGTACAAGGCCCGCTGGCAAGTCGAGTTATTTTTCAAATGGATCAAGCAACATCTCCGGATCAAGAAGTTCTACGGCACATCGGAGAACGCGGTGAAGGTGCAAATCTGGACCGCTGTGTCGGTATATGTGCTCGTCGCTATCATCAAAAAGCGCCTCGATTTGCAGCCTTCGCTCTACACTCTATTACAGGTATTTTCCATCACCCTGTTCGAAAATATCCCTTTAAACAAGGACTTTCTCGACACCAAACAGATCCTGGAGGATGACATGATTTCTAACCAACTGAATTTGTTCCATAATTAACCGGACAGTAGTGACGAAGATTGTCAGCTAAATTATCCAATTTTCATCCGAAGAAAACGGGCTAATATGATCTTTCAAGCCTATAGGAGGATCAGCGATGGCAGAGCGCAGCATTCAGGAAGTAAGAGCAGCCCAACCCAGCCGCGACGGGGACGGCGTGGCTATATACCGGGTGGCCGGGATGCAACACGCGGCGATGGATCCGGTGCTGATGATCGACGAGTTGCGGTCAGAGCAGCGCGAGGATTTCATTGGCGGTTTTCCGCCTCATCCCCACCGGGGCATGCAGACCTTGACCTACATGAAGCACGGCGGCCTGATTCACGAGGACAACAGTGGCAACCGCGGCGAAATCCGCAGTGGCGGTGCCCAGTGGATGTCGGCCGGGCGCGGCATTATCCACTCCGAGATGCCGACAGTGGATACCCGCGGACTGCATGGCTTCCAGCTGTGGGTCAACCTGCCGGCGGCGGACAAAATGAACGAGCCCGACTACCGCGATATACCCGCACAGGAGATGGTGACCCTGGCTGCCGCCGCTTTTGACGCTACGGTGATCGCCGGTAACTGGACCCTGGATGGCGAGTCCGCCAGCGGGCCGCTGCAAACCCTGGCGGCACGGGCGGGCGTGCTGGATCTGCAACTGCAACCCGGGGCGGCCGTGACGGTAGAGGTGGCGCCCGGAGACTCGTTGCTGGGCTACATCTACGCCGGCAGCATGCTGCACGAACAGCGTGAGCTGGGCCCGCGGCAGTTGCTGATCACCAGCCACGGCGAGCGCTGGCAGCTGCTGGCTGGCGCCGGTGGCGCCTCGCTGTTGCTGCTGCGCGGGGAGCCCCTGGGCGAGCCAGTGGCCCAGTATGGCCCGTTTGTGATGAATACCGCGGCGGAAATAGAGCAGGCGATACAGGATTACCAGAACGGCCGCTTTGTGCCGGAGGCGAGGCCGCTACAGTAGAGCTGCGTTTTCCATGCGGCAATGATAGGCTAGCGTCTTTTCGGCCCCTGACGGGCTACAAGGAATGATTTGCATGTGGCGCTCGTTAGTGTTCATCGGCTTGTTGCTGGCGCTGGCCGGCTGTGGCGCCAGCCAGCCGCCAGCCACCCCCGAGGTAGACCAGGCTGCCGATCCTGCAGTAGTGGAGTGCAGTGAACCCCGGCCCCAGGTCTGCACCATGGAATACGCACCGGTGTGCGCCCGGCTGTTGGCGGGGGGCGAGCAAACCTATTCCTCACCCTGCAACGCCTGTGCCGATGATGCGGTAGCCTCCCATTCGCCAGGCGCCTGTCCAGAGCAGTGAATGCGCCCAACTGGCCACCGGTGAAATACCTGCTCCACAAGTCGATAACAAGGACTGGCGGATGAGCCTGACGAACCGAATTCTTATCGCCATGGTTGCGGGAATCCTCATGGGCTCCCTGCTCAACCTGGTGCTGCACAGCAGCGCCCTGGGCGAGACCTATCGCGGGTTGATCAACGATTATCTGGTGTACGGACTGTTCGACGTGGTTGGCCGGATTTTCATCGCCTCGCTGAAACTGTTGGTCGTGCCCCTGGTACTGGTGTCGCTGATCTGCGGGGCCAGCTCGCTGGGCGACAGCGCGCGCATGGGTCCCATTGCGGTCAAGACCCTGCTGTTCTACCTGTTCACCACCGCAATCGCCATTTCCATCGCATTGCTGGTGGCGGTGATGATCAGCCCTGGTACTGGCGTGGAACTGGCAGGCGAGGCCGACTTTGAGATCGCCAAGGCGCCGCCGCTGACCGATGTCCTGGTCGGGATATTTCCCTCCAACCCGGTACAGGCCATGGCCGAAGGCAATATGCTGCAGATTATTGTCTTTGCACTGCTGTTCGGCTATGCCATTTCCCACGCCGGAGAAGCGGGGAGTCGCGTGGCCGGCTTTTTCCGTGACACCGAAGCGGTGGTGATGAAAATGGTCGGGATTCTGATGACCATGGCGCCCTATGGGGTGTTTGCGCTGCTGGCCAAGCTGTTCTCGGAAATGGGAATAACCGCGATCGCGGATCTGGCGGCGTACTTCTTCACCGTGCTGGGCATCTTGCTGTTTCACGGCACGGTCGTCTACGGCCTGCTGCTGAAGACGCTGACCGGCCTCTCGCCCCGCATCCTGATGCAGAAAATGCGCTCGGTGTGGGCCTTTGCCTTCAGCACCGCCTCCTCGGGCGCCACCCTGCCGATTACCATGCGCACGGTGGAGCGCCGCCTGGGTGTACACAACTCGGTGGCCGGCTTCACAGTGCCGCTGGGAGCGACCATCAATATGGACGGCACCGCGATCATGCAAGGGGTCGCGACCGTCTTCATCGCCCAGGTCTATGGCGTGGACCTGTCGTTGACGGCCTATATGACCGTGATATTGACCGCTACCCTGGCTTCCATCGGCACCGCGGCGGTTCCCGGAGTGGGTCTGATCACGCTGGCGCTGGTGCTGGAACAGGCGGGCCTGCCGGTAGAGGGCGTCGCGCTGATCATCGGGGTCGACCGGCTGCTTGACATGGTGCGCACGATGGTCAACGTCACCGGTGATGCCACCGTGGCGGTCATCGTGGGCAAAAGTGAACAACAGTTCGATGAACAGGTCTACCTGGATCCCAGCGCCGATCTGGAATCCCGATAAACTGGAGGGCACTTACTTTGGTTCGCTCCGGCAGCAGGTCGGCGTCCTGGGAGGGTGCTTTCGAGGCCGTATGCGACATGGATGCGCGGGGCCGCCTAGGCATCCGAGCCCCCATGGACGGGTTCAGAGCCTGCCCCATGAGCGCAGCGAGTGCTTTGGGTACGGCGTGTCTCGAAAGCACCCTCCCAGGACGCCGACCGGGATACGAAGTCCAAAAGTGCGCGCCATTCCCCACTAAATCTGGATTTACTATGTCGATACAAGTTTCCATCGTGCCAGTCACCGCCTACCAGCAGAACTGCTCGATCGTCAAATGCCTGGCCACCGGCCGGGGCGCGGTGGTGGATCCGGGTGGTGACATCGAGCGGATTCTGGAGGCGGCCCGGAAAATGGATGTCGTGATCGAGAAGATTCTGTTGACCCACGGCCATATGGACCATTGCGCCGCCGCCGATGTGTTGCGCCAGCGCTTGCAAGTCTCTATTGAGGGGCCGCAGCGTGAGGACGATTTCTGGATCGGGAAACTGCCCGAGTGGTGCCAGATGGCGGGTTTCCCCCATGCGGATGCCTTTGTACCGGACCGCTGGCTGGAGGAGGGGGACACCGTCACGGTAGGTGAGCAGACCCTGGAGGTGTTGCACTGCCCCGGCCATACCCCGGGCCACGTGGTCTTCATTCACCAGGAGCAGAAGGTCGCCTGGGTGGGGGATGTACTGTTCCAGGGTTCCATCGGCCGTACCGACTTTCCCCGCGGCAACCATCAGCAGTTGCTGTCATCCATCCGCGACAAGCTGTTCCCGCTGGGTGATGACATCACCTTTATCCCAGGGCACGGCCCCACGTCGACCTTCGGCCAGGAGCGGCGCGCCAACCCCTTCGTCGCCGACAGCCGCTACGGTTGAATGGTGCGCAAGGTGATCGCAACGCTCACTGGATGACCTTCACCCAGTCCCCCACCCGCGGCTCGCCCCGCGGATAGAGGCCGTTCAACAACCGCAGCTGGGCTTCGGCATCGGGGATGCGGCTGCTGGCGGCCAGACTGGCCATGGTGGCGCCGCGCGGCACCTGGATATAGCGCAGATGGCGCCCGCTGGCGACCTCCCGCTCCTGCGGGTGCAGCGGGCGGAAGCTCTGGATGATCTCCAGCAGAGTGCCGTCGGCGGCGGCGAAATCTTCCGCTTTGCCCTCAAACAGGTACTGCCAGTTGTGGTTGACTACAGCCAGCCGGCGGGCGTCTGCATCGTTGCTGGCCACCGCGCTGTAGCCCTTGAGTCCGGCCTGATCCAGCTCCAGGCCCTCGCTCAGGGCGCCGCTGGCCGCGGCCTCCAGCGCTTCGCGAGGCGACTGCGCCGGGTCCGGCTGGCGCAGGGTCAGGGTAAGAGTGGCACTGCCATCCGGCGCGCTGGCGATAATCGCCGAACTGCTGCTTCTGACCCGCCAGTCGGGCGGGTGGGCAAAGCTGAATTCCAGCTTGCTATGGTAGTAGCGCCCCTCCTCGCGTTTGCTGGCCGGCCCCCAGGGCAGGCCATCGGTACGGCGCTGGAATTCACCCGGTACGCTGGGGTCTTCCAGTGGCTCGCCCGCGCCCAGTTCATTGGCGGCGCGCACCACGGTCTGCAGGCGCTGGTCGTTGCGCGGGTGGGTGGCGTAGAGGCCATGATAGGTGCCGGCGGGTTTGCCGCTGGAGCGGGCCCGCACCCGCTGGAACTGTTCCTGGTCCTTGAGCACGGCGATGACCTCCAGCAGCGCGTCGGGCTCATAGCCGCTCAGGTACATGTACTTGGCGCCCAGGCCATCGGCTTCCAGCTCGTGCTCGCGGCCATAGCCGCGCACCAGCTCGGTGCCGTACATCGCCGCGGAATCCATGATCTGGCGGCTGCCGGTGAGCACCCCCGCCGTGACGGCCAGTACCTTGTTGGTGATGCTGGCGGACTGCTGGCGGGCCGCGTGCCGGGCGGTGATGTGGGCGATTTCGTGGGCCAGTACGCCGGCCAGCTCCGCCTCATTGTCGAGGTAGGACAGCAGCCCCCGGTTGATATAGACATAGCCGCCGGGGGTGGCGAAAGCATTCAAGTCGGGGCTGTCGATTACCGTGAAGGTGAATTGCATGTCCGGCCGGTCACTGTTGGCTGCCAGGCGCTGGCCCACCCGGTCCACGTAGGCCTGCAGTTCCGCGTCTTCGTAGAGGCCGCCCTCCTTGAGGATCTCGGCGTGCATTTCCTCCCCGATCCGGACCTCTTTGCCCTGACTCATCACCACCACATCGGCGCCGCCGGTGGCGGGATTGCTGGCACAGCCGGAGGCCAGACCCAGGGTGATGAGCGCGATCGCGGTCAGCAACAGCAGCGGGGAGCGGATCATGGTCACCTCCTAGTAATGCTGCGACAGAAATTCGAGCAGCTGGTCGCCGATGCTGTCGCAGGCGGTGCCCTGCACCGGGGCAATGATCGGGATGGGCAGCACTACCGCCGGCATGTAGGATTGCCCGATGGCGGTCGCGTTGATGCGGCCCACTTCGGCGCGCTGGCCGAAATTCCAGATCGCGGCTTCGTAGGTCGCGTCATTGGACCAGGTGCCAAAGCCGAAGCAGCCCGCGCCGCCGGGGCCGATACCACAGGTCATGGACCCGGCCGAGTCCGTGCGCACGGTGCTGCCGTCGATCCAGATCAGGTATTCGGGGTCCATGGCAGCGAGTTTCTCGGCCACCGGCGCGTGCTCCAGCAGACGCTCCAGGTCGGCCGGCTGCAGCGGGGCGGTGCGCGGCTCGAACCACGGATACATCGCATTGATGAACTCGAACTCGTCGACGATGCGGATAGACTTGTCCCGTGCGGCGATGTGATTGCCCACGCAGCGGATGAAATCGGGCTCGGTTTCATAATCGCTGGCGTGGCGCCGCCCCAGGATGATGACTGAAGCGTCCCCGATCCCGTCGACCGGTGAATTGAATACCATATGGTCGACGGTGGCATTGACACAGCCGCCCAGCAGTGGGGGCACGCAGCAGCATGCAATGCGGAGCAGACAGGCGCGCAGAGTCATCACTGTGCCCTGCGCCGCCGGGGCAGCTGTGCCAGCCATTGTTCTACCTCCGGCACCCGGGTGAAGCTGCTGGCGAAGTGGGCGCCGGCATCGCGCAGGGCCACCACGGCGGCGAGATTGACCGCACCTTCATCGCTTTGCATGAATGCGGTGGGCGTCTTGCCGTAGGCGGGCATGGTCCATTCGGCGATGGGCTCGCCATTGAGCGTGAGCAGTTGCAAGCGGTAGCGCATCCAGATCTCGTAGACCTTGACGCTGGTATGGGCAGGAATGGCATATTGCAGTTCCTCCACGCTTGGTACCAGGACCGCGTCGACCACCGGGTTCATCTGGCCGGGGGCGGGCCTGGCGTCCATATGCACCACCTTGCGGAACATGCCGTTCAGCAGTGTATCCCACAATTCCACCTGGGCCTGTCCGGACTTCACCAGCCAGCTGGACTCGGCCCGTCCGGCGGCCTCGTCGAAGAACTCGTGCTGGGCGAATTCCTCGTCGTACCAGACACCGAGGGTCAGCGGCAGCTCGTTCATGACCGGGGCCGGGAATTGTCCCTTTACCACCACCTGCTTGGCGCCACAGCCCGCCAGCACCAGGGCGAGCAAGGCAACCCCCAGCCAGCGCTCAGGGTCTGAAATCATTGAGCCCGACAAAGGTGCCTCCATTGCGGTAGGTCAGTTCTCTCATCAGTGTAGCAAATCGTATACCCGTGGCTTGCAGATGAGGCGCCCGAATGAACTGTACGGGAAAGCCGACCGCGTGAATTCTCACCAGCCGCTCGCCCTCGCGGTTGGCCTGGTTCAGACGATCCACCGTGTTTACTACCTGGGCGATGGAATTGCCGGTGAATTCGTCGCCGAAAACGTAAATGCTGATCCGCTTGCCGGGGTCGTAAAATGCCCGGATAGCCTGGGTAATACCCTCTACCGGGCTGGAGTTGCTGAACACATTCCAGTTGCGCAGGTTCTGCATGATCGCATTGCGGCGCCCTGGAGTGTCCGGTATCCACTGCCCGCGATAGCGGCTGAACATATAGTCACCCATGTCGTTCATGATCTGGATGCCCTTTACCTCTGGATAGATACTCAAAACGGCGTCCAGTTCCGCCATCATGCGCTCCCAGGCATAAGAAAACATGGAGCCTGAGGTGTCGATGACAAAAACGATGTACTCGCTGTCCACGGGTATGCCACCGATATAATTGTTCTTGGCCTGGTACTGCAGGCCCAGCAGACGCTCTTGTTCCTCCGACAGGGCCTGTTTTGCAATCGCCAGTTGTTCTGTGATGACTTCATTGGTGTTAGTAGCCACCTGCAGGCTGTCATGGCGGGAGCGCAGCGAGGCGAGCTGGCCGCGCAGGATGGCGATGCGTTCCTGATGCTCTGACAGCTGCTCCTGGCGGGCGTTGAGGTCGCGGTTCAGGATCCGGGTTTCGCCGCGAATTTCGAACAACTGGGCCTGCAGGTCGGCCATCACGCCCTGCAGGTTGACGGTAGAGGCCTCGATGATCTGCGGCTGCACTGTCTTGGTAATCATCAACAGCAGGATGATTGCACCGAAGCCACAACAGATGACATCGAGGAAAGACAGGGAGAACTCTTCAGTGGCGCGCCGTTTACGCATGGTTCACAACCTCAGGGCCAGTCCCGCGAAGGGCTCAGAAAACTGCCGCGGCTGGACTGGGCCAGCTGCCAGAACTCGGAGGCGGCCATCGGGTCACCCTCCATCGGTGCCAGGATGACGTTCACCGGGACGTTGCGCGGCAGCTGCTTGATCGCCTGACGGTAGTGATCCAGGCGCTGTTTGCCGCTGACGGTGGAGCCCCGCGGGGCGCCGGTGCCCTGAGTGGGCAGGCCGTCGGTGATCAGAAAGATGTTGTCGGGGGCCGGACTGAAGGCCTGCAGCGCCAGGAAGGCATTCTCCAGGCTGGTGCCCCCGGCCGGCACCCGTTGCCGGAGCGCGGCGGAGACAGCTTCCAGTTGCGGCTGATCGGCGACCTCCAGCCATTTGCCCGCGGTGGCAGGCAGGGCCGTCCCGGCTTCGGTATTGAAGGTGATGACCTGGTAGCTGGCACCCACCGGCAGTTGCGCGGTGAGCCAGTCCACGGTCCTCAGCGCCCGGCTCCACTTCTCTGCCCGGCGCTGTACGTCCGCGGCCATGTTGCGCAGCCGGATGATGTTCACCAGCCGTTCCGCCAGCATGCTTGAAGATACGTCCAGCAGGATGACTATGTGTTGGCCGCCCAGGTTCAGGCCGGTCAGATACTGGCGGTTGCCCTCGCCGACAAAACTGCGGGCGCTGCGGCCACTGGTATCCTCGGCGGCCACGCGCAGTCGCTTGACTTCTTCTTCCAGGGCCTGGACCTCGGCCTTGAGGCTGTCCACGTCGCTGTCGCTGGCATCATCCCCGCGCAGTGCGGCGATCAGGGATTGGTACTCGTCGATTTCGTCGCTCACGCGGGTCGCCCGGCCCTGCGCCTCGACAATCGCCAGATCCACATCGGACAGCGCATTGCGCAGCTGTACCAGACCCTCTTCGCCGTCGCGGATGTCCTCCTCCAGCATGTTCACCTCCGACAGCAGGTCCCGATTCAGCTCGCGGGACTGCACCTCGATGGAGTGATCTATGATCAGGTAGACCAATACCACCGCACCGAAGCCACAGGACATGATATCCAGGAAGCTCAGATTAAAGGTGCTAAAGCGGCGCTTTTTCCTGGCCATGAGTGGTATCCGTCAGCCGCTGACCGTGATCAGCCGGGCTTCGCTGTTATCGGCCAGGCCCAGCCGGTCGCCGCTTGCCACTGCTTCCCCGTCACGGCAGGGCTTGCCATTACAGGTCAGCGTCCCGCTGCCGTTGCCGCGCAGGCGCCAGCTTCCCGCTTCTTCTGCCAGCTGCCAGCCGCCGCCGAGATCGGTGCCGTCCGCCCGCAAAGGCTCGGCGTGATGATCCCGCAGTATATGGGTGGGCGCCACCGCCTCCGGCCGTGTCGGCGCGGCGGGTGCCGGTGCTGCCGCGGCTTTCGTTGTGGTGGGCGCGGCCGGTAGCGTGTCTTCCCCCAGTTGCGGCAGGCAGTTGACGAAGGCCAGCGATTCCTCACGCTGCACCAGCCGTGGCTCGTGGGCGGCCAGCACCCGGGGAGGGCGTCGGCCTCCAGCAGAATGCCGGGCAAGTGCTGTTGCAGGCCCGGCAGCAGCGCCGTCACCGGGTCCAGCAGCAGCTGACCGCCGGCCCCCTGTTCGGCCATGCTGGCGTTGACACTGCGGCACAGCGCCTCGCTGGCCGGTTGCAGGTCGGTGCGGGTTATACGGGCGTGATAGCCCTGGACGGCAATGCTCACCTCGGGGCTGCGTTGCAACTGCCGCAGGGCGGCGGGCAGCGCATCGTACAGCTGCTGTTCGGTTTCCGCCCGCCGCCGCGGGTCGAAGCGGGTCTGGCGAACGAAGGCCGCCGCGACGGTGCTGACCAGGCGCTCCTGCAATTGCAGCAGACCGCAGCCGGACAGGGCCACCGTATGCTGCAGTGCCACCTCGCCCTGGGCGGACTGCAGCTGGCTCAGCAGGGCCTGGTGCAGCTGCACCTCCAGGTGAAACAGGGGGCCATCCGCCCGGTACAGACTGGCCAGCGCCACGCTGCGGTTGACCAGGCCGACTGCGGAGAATGGACACTGCTGGATAATGCCCAGCAGCAGCGCCAGTTGTTCCTTGTGCATGCTGCCCGGCACCGCCAACAGCAGTTCCCCGGGCTGTCCGGCTTCCTTGTGCAGTGCCTGCAAATGGGCATGCACCAGGTCCGCGCTGTGGCGGGCGGGGCCCAGCGCGGGTTGCAGTGGCTCGGTGCTGAGCTGCCACCAGTAGCGGGTGGACACATCCCGGGGCCGCAACCGGGCCGCCGCCCGGGCGGTAGTGCCGAAGCGGTATTCCCGCCCTTCCAGCAGGGCATAGCCGGGGCTCTGCAAACGTCTGTCGCCGCTCCACAGCTGCAGGTTGCTGTCGTTGATGTCGAGGTAGGCTATGCTCATTGTCAGTGCGCCACCAAGAAGCGCAGCAGGCGCTTGTCCGCGTAGCGCTGGCAGTCCAGTACCAGCCGCTCCTGGGACTGCTGCAATTGATGCAGACAGAACATGATGATGATGCTCAGTACCAGCGCGACAAAGGTACTGTTGAATGCGACCCCCAGGCTGACGGTGACGCCGGTAATATCGCCTTCCACCGCCTTGTAGGCTTGGCCGAGGGCGTCGCCGATACCGCGCACCGTGCCGATAAAACCGATCGACGGGATCGCCCAGGCGATGTACCGGACCATGGACAATTCGGAATCCAGGCGGTCGGACTCGACCTCGCAGTGTTCCCTGATGGTATCGGAGACCGCCTGGATACTGCCGGTGGTGGCGAAACGCTGCAGCGCCGACAGCAGCGTACGCGGCAACAGGAAGTCCTGTTGTTCGCCGGGCAGCGCCTCCAGCGAGCGGCTGTATTCCCTCGCATCCTCGGGCAGCACACTGGTGCCTTCGGGGATTTCCAGCAGGGACTGCTGCAACAGTGCCTGCTCGCGCAGGGCATTGCGCGCCTTGTAGGCCATGATAGCCAGCGCCCAGAACAGCAGAATGAAGCAGGCCTCCTGCTCGAAATCGCGGATCACCACTGCCAGGGTGCGCTCGGGGACAAAATCCTCACCGGCCGCCTGCAGCGCCAGTTGCTGCTGCAGCTGGGCGTCGGCGCTGGGCCGGATGGCACCGACATAGACCGCATGCACCACGATGATTGCGATCAGCAGCGCGAACAGCTGGTAGGTAAACTCCGGGGATAGCCTGGGTTTCATGTCGGGGTCCTATATATCCACGGGAAAGGAGACGGAGAGATCCTCGGAAATCTGTTCCGATGCCTCGTAATCGAAGGGTGAGCCGCTGTCCTTCTCGGCGGGGAGCGGAGCAGCTTCCTGCTGTTCATCGGCAGCCTCGTCGGCTGGTGGCTGGCTTGCGGCACCCTCTTCCTGGGCCGGCACAGAGGCGGCTGCGACTATCAGCAAGAGGCCCAGCAGACGCAGGCAGTTCATCAGCACAGGGGGTTACTCCGCATAGCGCGCAATCCGGAATCCTACGTCATCGCGCCCGGCCTGCCCATAGTCACGAAACGACAGCCGCAGTTCGGACATCCTTCCCAGCGCCCAGCTGGCGCCGCGAATCACATAATTGTCGCCCTGCTGTGGACCCAGTGGATCGGTCTGGGTGGCGCTGTTGGCCGCGGGGATCTGGTAGACGTCGTGCACCCATTCGGCAACATTGCCGCCCATGTCGTGGAGCTGGTGGTGATTGGGGGCAAAGGAGCCGACCGTGGCGCTGACCACCTGGCCATCGTCATAATCATTGATGACCCGGCCGGTGACGTAAGCTGAGCTGCTGTCGGCGTAGTTTTCCACAACCGTCTTGGGGGGGAAGTTCTCACCCCAGGGAAAGGTCAGCAGCTCCTCGCCCCTGACCCGCGCGGCCCAGGACCACTCCGCCTCCGTGGGCAGGCGGTAGCCGGTGGAGGCGGCGTCAAAGCCGGTGACGATGCCCTGCTCCTGGTGATAGAACGGCGCCAGGCCTTCCTTGCGGCTGAGCCAGTTGCAGAACTGGGCCGCCTGCTGCCAGCTGACCTGCACCACTGGCTGATGCTCGCGGTTGAGGCTGTTGCCCTGCACCTGGCCCGAATTGTGCTGCGCCAGGAACTGGCGAAACTGGGCGTTGGTGACCTCGGTTGTCTGCAGGTAGAACATGCGCCGCAGCACCACCGGGCGCAACACTTCGTTGGCGCGGCGGCCGGGCTCCCGGCGCGAGGCCCCATTGTGAACTCACTGCGACCCGATTCCCCCGGAATGAACAGCCGCAGGGTCTGGCCCACCGAGGTGGTGATTTCCGGCTGAAGCTGCGCCAGCTTGGCTTCCTGCACCGTCTGCAGCGCAATGTCGATGCGTTGCTCCAGGCCGGGACGCGGTGTGACCCGCTGGCTGACAGTGGCGTGGCCGGCGAGGCTGACTTCGATGCGGTGCTCGAAGGCGGGCAGTGACAGCGCCTGGCTGCCGGTCCCCAGCAGGCGGCCATTGACCCGCACTTCGGCTTCGGCGGGGCTGACCTGCAGATCCACCGAGCCCAGCAGTGGCTGCAGTTTGATGTCCCTGCTGGCGCTGGCCCCGGCAGCCAGCTCCAGGGTTTCATTGTGGCGCCGGTAGCCGGGCCGCGACAGCGTCAGGCGCTGCGGCCGGTCCGGCTCCAGGTTCAGGGTCAGCGGCGTCTGGCCCTGGAATTCACCGTCCAGCGTGACGTTGGCCGCGGTGGGGCTGCTGCTCAGGGTGAGAATGCCAGCGGCGGGCAGCAGCTGCTGCTGGCCCAGATCCTGCGGCTGGCCGGCAATCACGGTGAGTTCCTGCTGCCAGGTGGCATAGCCGGGGTGGCGCAGCAGCAACTGACGCTCTCCCTGTAACAGTTCCAGCGCGGCGGGGGTGACCCCCCGCGCTTCGCCGTCGACCAGGATCTCGGCGCCGGCCGGCTCGCTGGCGATGCTGATCTCTGCCCAGGCCGGCTCCAGGGTGAACTCGAAAGTCTGGGCCACGTCCCGTCCGGTGACCTCCAGCGTCTGCTCCAGAGGCAGGTGGCGGGGATGCTCCAGCCGCAGGGGTGCTCACCCGCAGGCAGCGCCAGCTCTGCCGAGGGAGTGCTGCCCCGGTCCTCGCCGGCCAGACTGATACTGGCCCCGGCTGGCTCGCTGCGCAGGGTGACGCGGCCCGGCAGCGGCTCCGGGCTGAACTGGAAGCGCTGGCTGTCATCTTCACTGACCTGCAGGCTGGCACTCAGCGGATGGTAGCCCTCGGCAGTGATCCGCATTGCGTAGTTACCCGGCAGCAGCAGGTAGCGGTCCCCGAAAGGCAGGTACAGCGCATCGATGCTGATATGGGCCTCCGACTCGGCGGCGACCTCGATTTCGACCGACCGGGCGGCCAGCAGAAAACCCATGACAAGGACGAAAGCCAGGATCACGGCCGGCAACAGCCAGAACCGCCAGGGGCGCCGGGGAGGCGCTGTCGCCTGTTTGTGGTCCAGTGGCTCAAAGGCGCTGGGCGTGATTGCCGTATCGTCTGGTCCGCGCGCTGACGCTGGTGTCATGTCATTCCTCTTGCGCGCATTAGATCGGCTCCGTACAGGCGATGTACAGGCTGGGCGCCTCCTGGTCGTGCGCTACGGTAAAGCTGTGACGCACGTCGCGATAGCCGTCGCGGCTGCCGACGGCAGTGTAGCTGCCCGGGCGCAGCTCCAGTTCCCGCTCGGCAAACTGACCCAGGCGTGCCACCTTGAGAACCACGACGCTGGTCTGGGCGTCGGAGGTCAGTGTGACTGTAACGGGCGTGCTGGCCTGGGCCAGCAGCTGCTCCAGCTCGCTGATCTGCTGTTGCAACCGGGGCCCCTGCGGGCTCAGCTCGGCGGCCCGCTGCAGGGTTTTGCGCAAACCGGCTGCCACGTCGGCATCCGTCAGCCGGTCGGGTTTCGCCAGCGCCGCGCGCAACTGTTTGTCCAGCCGTGCACGGGGCTCTGTCCGGGCCAGGCCCTGTTGGGCGAACACCAGGCTGGGGTCCAGCTCGAGCGCCTCGCGATAACGCTGCTGCGCCTCTGCCCAGGATTCGCTGTCTTCGAGCCGCGCCGCTTCGGTCTGCAGGCGGGCGAGGCGAGCGGCTGTCTCCGCCACCTGCAGTTCCGCCAGCGCACTGTTTACCTCCGCCGCCTCTGGACGCAACTTCCCGGCCCGCTCAAAGGCCTTCTGCGCGGCGTCGAAGCTGGCGCTGTCCAGGGCCGCATACCCTTCACTCATGGCCCGATTGTAGCGCACATCGCGGTGCGCCTGCCGGACTCGCTCCCGTTCCGCGGCGGCGCGCCGGTGCGCCGGGTCCAGCTCCACGGCTTCATCGAGCAGCTGTTCTGCTGCCGCCAGATCGCCGCCGGTCTCCGCTTCGGCGGCGTTGGCAAGTAGTTCCAGCAATGGTTCCAGTGTCTCCGCCCGGGCCTGAAGGTTGGCGAGCTCCTCGTTGTCGGGCGCGATCTGCGCCGCCCTGGCCAGTGCCTCCTCCGCTGCAGCCGGTTCGCCGTGCTCCAGCGCCTGCCGCGCCTGATCCAGGTTTTGCGCCAGGATATCGGGAATACTGTCCCGCAGGGCTTGCAGTTCAGCCAGGCTTTGCTGATAGGCTTCCTTCGCCTCTACGAAGCGGCGCGCCTGGTAGTGTTCGTCGCCGTGCGCCGCGGTAGCTGCGGCGGTGGCGAAGGCCTGCCGGGCCCATTGGTCGGCGCCCTGCTCCTCCAGTTGAAACTGCAGTTCCAGCAATTGTGCCAGCACATCCTGGGCTTCCTTACGCAACCGGGCCTGCTGGGCATCGGACCAGGGACTGGCTGCCGGCTCCGGCGCGGTTGCGGACGGTGGTCGGGCCGCGGGCGCCGCGGTGGCGGGCGGCTGCGCCGGCGGGTTGCCGTTGACCGCATCGGTTGAGGGCGCAAACTGCTGCGGTAGCCAGAAGATGACGCCCAGAGCCACCACGAGCAGGGCCAGCAGCGCTGCGGGCACCGCCCAGGGAGGACGCCCCGGTGCAGGCGCCGGCGGGTCTGTCGGCGCCACGGGCGCGTCCGCCACTGTGAATGGCGTCGGTTTTACTGGTTCATTCTGTTCCGGCATGCAGTGGGTCGGCCTTAGCGCTGCGGCAACGGGGTTCAGGGAGTTGATGAGGTGGCAGGCAAGTCCAGGTCGCCGACTTCGGCGGCATAGATGTCCGCCAGTAATTCCCGCCATTGCGCATACTGCTCCTCGACATTGCCGCTGAGCATCACCGTGCGGTCCTCGAGCTCTATCACTTGCGGCGTGATTTCCGCCTCCAGCGACATCCCCAGTTCCTCCAGGGCCTCGACATGAATCTGGGCCTCGTTGCGCTTTTCAAGGCCGCTTTTCAGCAGGTAGCCGCCGCCGATGACAGCGACGTTGCCGGCGGCGCGGCTTGATCTCTCGCTGCTGCCCATCGCGACGATCCCCGCCAGGATGGCGGCGCCCCCGGCCCACAGACGGCGCCGGCTCTCGGCCTGCAACTCCTGCAGGGCGATGGCTTCCTCATAGCTCAGCTTGCGCCACTCCTGGTAGGGATCCTGCATCTCGCCGCTGAAGTTGTTGTAGTGGTCCTGCAGGGTATCGACAAACAACTGGTCGCGCTCGCGAATACTGCGCACCCGCTCCAGCATCGGGTCATTGCTGGCCGGCAGGCGTTTCACCTGGTGCTGCCCCTTGCGATCCGTCTCCAGGTAGCCGGCAAAGGCGTCCGGTGCGAAACTGCGGGCGAATCGCAGTTCCGTTACCAGCCTCAGCTCCTCCAGATCGGCGGTTTTCAGTGCCTGCTGCTTGCGCAGCAGGTCATTGGCTATCGTGTGATAGATGGCCTGGAACGGATCGTAAGTGCTGCGGGTTGTGTTGTTGTAGGCATAGCGGCTGGCATGTGCGGAGTACTCTTTGTCGAGCCAGGTCACACCGCGGGAATCGCGGGCCAGAATCTCCAGCACCAGCTCCTCGCCATCGGACTTGTTGATCCTGCCCTGCACCAGCAGGTCGGTAATCTGCTGGTCGCCGGGAACGACCCGCACCGCGCCCCAGCCGCCGCTGTTCTGCATGGCCTCGGCCAGCAGCCGGGGCATGAAACGGGCTTCAGCCTTGCGCACCTCGGGGTAGATCTGCTCGCCCTCTTCGTAGTCCGCTACACCCGGATCGAACACGGCGATGCCCACGTCCAGCAGCAATTGTTCCGGGACCGGAGCCGGCGGCCGCTCAAGGGCGGTACCGCGGTGGTCGTCACCGTCTGGCTCACGCAGGCCGGCAACAGCAACAGCAGCGACAGCGCAGCCAGAGTATGCCGGACCGGGGTCATGGGGTGATGCCCTTGTACCTGCGGTACTCGTCCCACAGCTTCTCGCGTACCGCCGGGTCGGGTTCGCGCATAGCCGCCTCGCGCAGCTGGCGGGCCACCACGTCGTCATCATCGCCGCTGGGAATGTCGCCAGGAGGCGGGTACTTGGCGGGATTGGAGGGTGCAGGCCGACCGGGTCCGGTGGCACCGCCAATGCCGCCGCCTCCGCTGCTGCCTGCCGCGGAGGCTATCTCGCCGTAGGGGCTGCCGCCCGCTGTCCCTTCGCCCTCATCTGCCGGCTCTGACGGCGACCGGGTAGTGGCCCGGCTGCTGCGGCGCTGTTGCGTCTGCTCCTCCAGAATCATTGTGTCAAAGTCGCCGGTGCTGGATTCGAGGCGGGCGTCGAGTATGGCGACCTGCTCGGCAGTGGTCAGCGGTCCCTGGCCGCGAGTGCCTCCGCTGCCGGTGCCACTGCCGGTGGCCGTGCCTGGGCCGGAGGTCCCTGTGCCTGTACCTGGGGCAGTCCCTGTCCCCGTGCTGGTGTTGCCACCGTTTCCGGACGGGTCAGTGCCCCCGCTACCGGAGCGGCCCGCGCCGCCAGTTTCACCGATGCCGGCCATGGCGCCGTCGCTGGCCGGTGTGTCGCGCATATCCGGCAGCGCGCCGGTTCCACCCGCGGCCTCGCCGAAGCCGGGTTCGCTGCCTGTGCCGGTGCCGGTGCCGGTGCCCGCAGTGGCAGTACTGCCGCTGCCGCCCGGGTCAGAACCGGGCAGTCCACTGCCGGTACCGGATCCGGCGGTGCCGGGCAATGCGCTGCCTGTACCCGCTCCGCTGCTTCCGCTCCCCGGTATCGCACCGGTCCCCGCGCTGCCGCCGGGACTGCCCGCACCGGAACTGCCGCCGCCAGAGGAACCTGCCCCGGCTGAGGGCATCGATGCGCCGGCCTGGCCGGCACTGCCGCTGCCGCCGCTGCTCCCGGAAGTGCCGGCGCTGCCGGAGGGCGGCGGGCTGCTGGCTCCCGACGGTGTCGAGGGCGGCTGCGGCTGGGTGGGATTGCTGGAGCTGGGGCAGCCGGCCAGTAGCAGGCAGCAGCTGACAACGGCGACGCCGCGCCAGCTGGCCGGGAGCGTGTTGCTGTACTTGCTAGTCAGTACTTTCATAGGCCCAGGTCAATTTTTCCGTTGCTACCGGTTCGCCGGTATTGAAATCGAAGCGCGGACGAAACGGCGTCCTGCGCAATTTTCGCATCAGTCTGTTGGCAGTGCCATTGACCTCGCTGTTGTCATCCAGGCGGTTGAGGTCGGTCACCCTGCCGTCCGCGGTGACCCCGAACTCCAACAGTATATCCCCATCTTCAATACTGGGGCCCTGGGAAAGCTGTCCAGTGCCTTTATCGCGGGCAGGGCTACCGGTTCGGCGAACAGGTCTTCCACCAGTGCTTTGGCATTGTCCTGCCCCGCAAGTTCCCCGATCACCTGCTGATAGACCGCCATCGCCTGTTCGTGCTCCCCGTGCCACAACATCCAGTCTCCCAGCATGGTCAGGGCGCGGGCCGCAGGCAGGGGTCGTCCGCATTGGTCAGGCGCTCCAGGTCGTGGACAGCGCGGATCACTGCGACTCCCTTGTCGTAGTTGTCCCGGCGATAACCGCGGTGCGAGGACAGCTGATTGCGGTCGGCAAAGCCCTGTGTACCCTGGAAACCCGCTCCGTCCTGCCACTGGTAATCGGAAATCAGATACTGCGCATGCAACATGCCATGCAGCGGCGGCAGCAGTTTCCTGGAGCGCTCGCCCTGCCGTTGCAGAATATCGTTCAGGGCCCGGCGATTGAGCTCCCACATCTCCAGCAACCGCTCACCGGGCTCCTCGTCCAGCGCCAGCAGGTAGGCCTGGCGCTGCCAGTCTGCATGCGCGACCAGCGCCGCTGCCCGCTGGCCGGCATCCGATAGGCTGCGCATCTGTACCCGGTACAGGTAACGCTGCCTGGCATCGGCCAGTTGATAGTTCTGCAGCACCTGCAGGCTTTCTATTTCCGCCTGCAGCAATGGCAGCTGCTCGGGGCTGTAGAGGCCGCTGGTCACCCGCGCCAGATGGGTGCCGCGCTTGAATACGGTCAGCGCTTCTCGGTGTCGCCCCTGCTGCTGCAGCGATCGTCCCAGGCTGAGCAATTGTTCCGGCAGGGCAGCACCGTAGGCACCATGCTCTGTTTCCAGCGCGCTGATGGCCTGGCGCAGGCTGGTCTGCTTATCGTCCAGCGGCGACTGAACCTCATCGGCGGTGCTGGTGGCGGTCGTATTGGAGCCAGTGCTGCCCATCGCCGGGAACGCGAGGAGCCAGGCTGTCAGCAGCAGGCTGCGTACTGGGATTGCATTCATGGCACTGTCACTCACTGTCTCTGCAGCGGTTTCCGGATGCGTCTTCCGAGTATTATAGTGAAAGATTCAGATCCGGGTGGCCGGTGCCGGCGAGGAACCTGCTAGGTCAGTGCTCAAACCACCTGATCCTAAATTATCAGGTGGTTTGAGCACTAGTACCCCGCCACATGACCTCCCGGGCGCCGGGTATCGGTGGCGCCCAGAAAGTGTCCCTTTTCCAGCATGATGGACTGGGTGCGCCCCAGGGTGCGCTCGGCGATATCCACGGTGTGACCCATCTGCCGCAGCAGCTGCAGGGTGTCTGGACTGATGCCCTGTTCCACCAGCAGCCGGTCCGGCAGCCATTGGTGGTGTACCCGGGCGCTGGCCGCAGCGGTGGCGACATTCATGTCGAAGGCCATTGCGTTGAGCACGGTCTGCAGGACCGCGGTAATGATCAGGCTGCCCCCCGGGCTGCCGGTGGCCAGCCAGGGCTGGCCGTCGCGGAACACCATGGTCGGGCTCATGGACGACAGCGGGCGCTTGCCGCCCTCGACCCGGTTGGCTTCGTGCTCCACCAGGCCGAAGGGGTTGGCCTGGCCCGGGCTGGCGGCAAAGTCAGCCATCTCGTTGTTCAGCAGCATACCGGTACCCGGCACCGCGATATGGGAGCCGAAGCTGAAGTTGATGGTGTAGGTGTTGCTGACCACGTTGCCGAAGCGGTCCGCCACCGTGTAGTGGGTGGTGTCGGTGCTCTCGTCCACCAGCACCTGTCCCGGCGCGATATCCGCTGATGGCGTGGCCTCGGCCGGCTTGATCAGGGACCGCTGCCGCTGGGCATAGGACTTGCTGGTCAGTTCGGCAACCGGTACCGCGACAAAATCCGGATCGGCCAGGAAGCGGCTTCGGTCGGCGTAGGCCAGCTTCATGCTTTCCGCCAGGTGGTGCAGATACGCGGCGCTGTTGTGGCCCATGGCCTGCAGGTCGAAGCCCTCCAGAATGTTCAGTATCTGGATGATGTGAATCCCGCCGGAGGAGGGCGGCGGAGTGGAGACCACCTCGAAGTCCCGGTAGCTGCCGCGAACCGGGCTGCGCTCCAGTGCGCGGTAGCCCTTCAGGTCAGCCATCGTCATCAGGCCGTCGCCGGCCTCCATCTCGGCGACGATGCGACGGGCGACCTCGCCCTCGTAGAAGCCCCTGCTGCCGTGCTCGGCAATCTGGCGCAGGGTCCAGGCCAGCTCCGGCTGGCGCCAGTGGTCGCCGACCTGGTGGACGCCGCCCTCCGGTCTGAAGAACAGGCGCCGCGCCTCGGGATTCACCTGCAGGCGTTCCGCGCGGGAATTGAGCTCGTGGTTGAGCGCAAAGGACACCTCCAGACCCTGTTCGGCCAGGTCGATGGCCGGCGCCAGAACCTCGGCCAGGGGCAGGGTGCCATAGCGTTCCTGGGCCAGCACCAGGCCGGCAACGGTACCGGGCACACCGGCCGCCTGGTGGCTGAAGTAGGCGCGTTCGCGGTCGACTTCGCCGTCCTCATCCAGGAACAGGTCGCGGGTCGCGGCGGCGGGTGCGGTTTCGCGGTAGTCGATCAGGGTCTGGCGATCATCTGCCGCCAGGTGCACCAGCATGAAGCCGCCGCCGCCCAGGTTGCCGGCGCGGGGATAACTCACCGCGAGCGCAAAGCCGGTAGCGACCGCCGCATCGATGGCATTGCCGCCGCGCTGCAGCATGTCCAGGCCGATCTCGGTGGCCAGGCGTTCGGGACCCACCACCATGCCCTGTTTCGCCACCACCGGCAGGAAGCGGCTGCCAAAGTCGATAATGGGCGTCTGGGCCGCCGGTTGCGCCAGTGCGCCGGTTGCCGATAACTGGATGCAAAGCAGCAAAGTGGTACAGAGTCGCAACAATTTCACAGACCAATTCCCGTTGTGGATGAGGGCCAGACTTTAACTGTTTTGGCCCACCGCGCATACTGGCGCACAGCGCGGCAGATTTCCCCGGGAGGACGTGTGAGCGAATTGCTGACTATACTCGATACCCGCTGGCGCGATATTTTTCAGCGCCTGGCGGAGGGTGAGGATGTGCCGCCCGGCTTGCGGCTGCGCACCGAGGGCATGATGGAAGCGGCGCTGCTGCAGCAGTTGGCGACGCAGGCGGAATTGACGGCGCGCATGGACGGACACTTCGGGGCCCTGTTCGGCCACAGTATCGCGCAGCAGTTTGGCGCCGACTGGCAGCAGTTCTTTCCGTTTCCGCAGATCCCGGCGATGGCGCGCCGGGCGCCGGTCGTACCGACCACCCCGGATACCCTATAATGCTGTCTTTTCGGCCGCGGGAGCAGCAGTGAACTACGAGGACTTCAGGCGTGAGTACCTGGCGGGCGGACTCAGGCGGGGGATGCTCGATGACTGTCCGATCGCCCAGTTCGAGCTGTGGTTGCAGCAGGCGGTGGCGGGCGGCATTCCCGACCCGACCGCAATGGTGCTGGCGACAGTGGACGAACAGGGCTGTCCGTGGCAACGGATCGTGCTGCTCAAGGGCGTATCCGGCCGCGGTTTTGTCTTCTACACCAATTATCGCAGCGCTAAGGCGCAGGCGATCGCCCACAATCCGCAGGTTTCCCTGTTGTTTCCCTGGAACGCCCTGGAGCGCCAGGTGATCGTTGCCGGGCGCGCGGAGAAAATGTCCGCGCTGGAGTCGGCGCGCTATTTCCTGAGCCGGCCGCGGGAGAGCCAGCTCGCGGCCTGGGCTTCGCAGCAGAGCCGGCCAATTTCGGCGCGGGCGCTGCTGGAAGCGCAAATAGGGTCGCTGCGAGAGCAATTCGGCCGCGGCGAGATACCGGTGCCCGACTTCTGGGGCGGCTACCGGATCCTGCCTGAACAGGTGGAGTTCTGGCAGGGCGGCGCGCACCGGCTGCACGACCGGTTCCGCTATTTTCTGGAACCGGCAGGCGGCTGGCGGATCGAACGCCTGCAGCCCTGACAAGAACTGATTGCAACCCGAATGAGAGTAGACACAGATGATTGAACAGCAACAACTGGTGGGGACCTGGCAACTGGAGTCCTGGTCCATTGGTTACGAGGGGCGCGATGCGATCAGCAATCCCTTTGGCGAGGATCCGCGAGGTCTGCTGGTATACAGCGACGACGGCTGGATGAGCGCGTCGATCTGCCGCCGGGAGCGGGCCCTGTTGCCGGCAGACGAGAGCCCCCGCAAGTTGGCCGACGCGGTCGTTGCGGCCGCCTACAACAGCTACTTCCACTACGCGGGCCGCTATCGAGTGGTGGAGGGGCATGTGGTGCACTATGTCACCCAGAGTCTGAATCCCAACTTTCCCGGCACCGAGCAGCTGCGCCACGCGGAACTCGATGGCCAGACCCTGGTACTGAGCGGTAAGGACGAGGTGGGCGGAGTCACCCGCTACCATACGCTGGTCTGGCACCGCGCGCCCGCCACCGAGGCTGACCGGGACTGATCAGCGCGCCCTGCGCTGGCTGAAATAGCGGGGCTCGGTGGTCAGTCCCAGCAGTGCGCGGCGGATCAGGTCGAGGCCGGCCGCGGCGACCATGGTCTGGAACAGGCTGCGTTCCACCGGCCAGCAAAGGCAGCGGGTCTGCAGCGCGTGGGCCTCGCCCCAGGCCAGCCACACCGTGCCCACCGGCTTCCCGGGACTGCCGCCTTCGGGCCCGGCAATTCCGGAGACTGCGATGGCGTAGTCGGCCCCGGCGCGCTGCAGCGCGCCCAGTGCCATTTCCCGCACCACCTCCTCACTTACCGCGCCATGCCTGGCCAACGTCCCGGGCAACACCCCCAGGACGGAGGTTTTGATGTCATTGGCATAGGTGACGAAACCGGCATGGAAGGCTTCGGAGGACCCTGGCACCCGGGTCAGCATGCTGGCGATCAGGCCGCCGGTGCAGGATTCGGCGGTGGTCAGGGTCTTGCCCCGCTGCTGCAGCAGTTCCAGCACCCGCTGTGCCAACTGGGTATCGCCCTCGCCGATGACGTGGTCGCCGAACAGTTCCAGCAATTGCCGGTGGCACTGCTGCTGCAGCGGCAGGAAGTCGCTGTCGGCGATACTCAGTTTGATCTCCATTTGCGGCGCACCGGCGCGAAAGCCGAGCTCTACCTGCGGTGGCCACTGTGGCAGCGCATCGCTGATCAGTTGCTGGGCGCTGGATTCGCCCAGACCAAAGGTCTGCAGCCGCAGGATCCGGCGTCCGGCAGGGCGCGCCAGCGAGTGCCCGAGATCGGCGACGATGCCGTCCAGCATGGCGTCCAGTTCGCCCGGTACCCCGGGAGTACAAAGTACTCTGCAGCCGCCCAGGGCCAGCTCGAAGCCCACGGCACTACCGACCGGGTTGGCGATGACGCGCGCACCCTCCGGCAGTAGTGCCTGCTTGCGGTTGGCGGCGTTCAGCGGCAGGTTGCGTGTTGCGCACCATTGCTCCAGATGAGCCAGTGCCTGTGGGTGCTCGCTCAGTGGTACCCCGGCTACCGTCGCCAGTACTTGCGCAGTGAGGTCGTCGACCGTGGGACCCAGGCCGCCATTGATGATGACGATATCCGCGTTCGCCGCCATCTGCGCCAGTTCTGCCTGCAGCAGGGCGTTGTCGTCGCCCACCGTGACCTTGCGATAGACCGTGATGGCAATCTCTGCCAGCCGGCGCGCAATCAGCGCCGAATTGGAGTCGACGGTGTCGCCACTCATGATCTCGTTGCCGGTCAGCAGGAGTTGTACCCGGGGATCGCGCTGGGCCATTTCGGCGCCTCTGTATTCGGACTGGGCGCCAGCATAGCGCCAATACTTCAATTGGCGCAAAACGCTGTGCGCGGCCGGCCTGACAGAGCGGGCAGGCGAGACCCGCACGATTGTGCTATGGTCGCCGGTTTTCCTGAAGCCTGCATGGATCGAGATCATGTTATTACAGCCCGAGGTGGAACTGGCCACCGACGAACAGAAGGTCAGCTACGGTTTTGGCCTGCAATTTGGCGATCAGCTGCGCCGCAACCAGTTTGAAGGCCTGGATCTGGAGGCGGTGATGGCCGGCATGCAGCACTGGTATTGCCAGCAGCAGTCGCTGATAGCCGACGGCGACCTCAACCCCAGCTACGATGCCATCAAGGCCCGGCAGCAGGCGCTGGCAGAGGAAGTCAGCGCCCGGCGCCGGCAGCTGGCCGGGCAGTTCCTGCAGGCCAATGCTGCGCGGGAGGAAGTGAGCACTACGGCCAGCGGGCTGCAGTACGAGGTGTTGGAGGCGGGCAGCGGCGAACCGCCGGCTGCGCGCAGTACCGTGCTCACTCATTATCATGGCAGCTTTGTCGACGGCACCGTATTCGACAGTTCGGTACAGCGCGGCGAGCCGGTTCGCTTTGGCGTACACGAGGTCATCCCCGGCTGGACCGAGGCCCTGCAACTGATGCGCCCCGGCGCCCGCTGGCGCATCGTCTGCCCGCCGGCACTGGCCTATGGCGACCAGGGGGCGGGTGAAGCCATACCGCCTGGCACGGTGCTGGTATTCGAAATCCAGCTGCTGAAGGTTCTCGACTGAGGCGGCCGCGGCGCTGTCGGCAACCGCTGTTGAGGTACCGGTGCGGCGCAGCGGCCGGCTGCTGCCGGGACATCACGGCTGCGCCGCGAGCGCTCGCCGCGCTGTGCCACTTACAATGGCCTTCTCCATTGATTACACTCTTGGCTCCCACTCACCAGTTGGCAAACGGGGCAGCCTGCCATGAAACGTGTCGTGTTCAACCAGAAAGGCGGAGTCGGCAAGACCAGTATCACCTGTAATCTCGCCGCCATCAGCGCGGCCCGCGGCTACCGGACCCTGGTGGTCGACCTGGATGTGCAGGGCAATACCACCCATTACCTGGTGGGCGAAATAGACGCCGAGGCATTTCCGGCGGAAGCCCAGGGAGTGGCAGCCCTGTTCAAGCAGACAGTGGGCTCGCGCAAGATGCGCCAGAATCCGGATTCATTCGTCTGGGAAACGCCCTGGGAAAACCTGTTTCTGCTGCCCTCCAGTCCGGTACTCAACCAGTTGGAAAAGGAGCTGGAGTCGCGCTACAAAATCTACAAGCTGCGCGACGCACTGAACAAGCTCGATAGCGAATACGACCGCATCTATATCGACACGCCGCCGAATTTCAACTTCTACTCCAAGTCGGCGTTGATCGCCGCCGATACCGTGCTGGTACCCTTCGATTGCGACAGTTTTGCCCGCCAGAGCCTGTACTCGCTGATGGACAATATTGCCGAACTGCAGGAGGACCACAATCCCGAGCTGGAGGTGGAGGGTATTGTCATCAACCAGTTCAACAGCCAGGCGCGGCTGCCCGGGGAGCTGGTGACGGAACTGGAAGAAGAGGGCTACCTGATCTGCGGCACCTACCTGTCAACCTCGGTGAAAATGAAGGAGTCGCATCGCGACCACCGGCCGCTGATTGATCTGGCTCCGGGACACAAGCTGACCGGACAGTTCGTGGACCTGTACGAGGAGCTGGAGGCGGGACGCGGCTGAGCGTGGCGGGCCGGCGGCGGCTGCATAACCTTATAAACCTTAGTTATTTGTCAGTGTGGTTTTGATTCATTAAAGTGCGGGGCTTCTGCCACTGACAATATGACTTGCTGACCGTGGATTTCGATTTTGACAGCGCCAACGCCTCTCTGCGCCACGCCAGTGCCGCTGAGATCGTGCAGTGGGCGCTGGGACTGGACAGGCGCACGATTGCCACCACCAGCATGGGCCGCAATGCGGCAGTCATGTTGCACCTGGTCAGTGAGGCCGACCGCTCAGTGCCCACCGTGTGGGTGGACACGGGCTACAACCTGCGCGATACCTATGTGGTGGCGGAACGTCTAATTCGCGACCTGGACCTGAATATCCACGTCTATTCACCGCAGATGACCTCGGAGCGGCGCAACGCGATCATGGGGGCATCCCCACGGTCGATGAAGAGGAGCGCCATCGGGAATTCACCCACCAGGTCAAGCTTGAGCCCTTTGGCCGCGCGCTGGCGGAGTTTCGTCCGGAAGTATGGTTGACTGGCATCCGGCGCGAGGAAACCGAGCACCGCAAATCGCTGGACATCGTCTCCCGGGACGATCGCGGCATCATCAAGGTCGCGCCGTTGTTTTACTGGTCAGAGCAGGATGTGGAGCGCTACATGGAGCAGCACCAGCTGCCCAGCTGCCGCCATTATTTCGACCCCACCAAAGTACTCGACGGCCGTGAATGCGGCCTCCATACCGCCGCCTGAGAGCTGCGCCGATCCACGGGCCTCGGGCCCGCGCAATGTCCGGGTTCTACCCGCAATCATCTGAGGGTGGCAGGCAGGTAGCCCGGTCCGGGTCTATACTGTGCCTGACGGCTGTCCCCAGGGCGGGTCGGCCGGGAGGTGCGTATGACCATGGCCCCACAATACAGGCTGTTGGCTGCCCTGCTGTGTGTCGTAATCGCCACAGCCTGTGCCGGCGGACCGCGGCCGGGGGCGGCGGTGGCGCAACTGGCGCCGCTGCAATTGGCGGACAGGACACTGGCGGTCGCCGAGGTTGCCGACAATACCCCGACCCCCGGACTGCTGCAGCTCGATGACGCAATGCGCGGCTTCGTGGCGCGCTATGTCCCGTCCCGTTTCGCCCCCAGGCAGCGGCTCACCAGCCTGCACGAGGCGGTGAAAGGCCCGGGTGCGCTGGCCGTACAATATGACCCCTTCGCCGATGGCACTGCCAGCGAAGTATTCCACTCCGCCGCAGCCAACTGCCTGTCCTATGCCCACCTGTTCGTGGCGCTGGCCCGTGAGGCCGGGCTGGATGCCCGCTACCACTGGCTGGAAGAGCGTCCCCAGTGGACCCGGCTCGGGGAGCGGGTGGCAGTGCGCCTGCATGTCAATGTAATTGTACGGACAGCCTCCGGTGAGCAGTACATGGTCGACATTGAGCCGCTGCAATCCCGCGACGTGGCGGGAGCCAGGGTACTGGATGACAGCGATGCGGCGGCGCTGCACCACAACAACCTGGCGATGGAAGCGCTGGCAGGGGGTACGCTGGAGCTCGCCTGGCGGCAGGCGGTGCGGGCCCTGCAGTTGAGTCCGGGCCTGTCCCTATTGTGGGTCAACCTCGGTGCGGTCTACCGGCACGCGGGCCAGTTGGCGGATGCCGAACAGGCCTGGCTGCAGGCGTTGCAGCTGGATGACCGGGACCGCTCGGCAATGAACAATCTGGTATTGCTCTACGACCGCCTGGGCCGCGAGCAGGAACGGCTCTTCTGGCTTGACCGGGTCGAGCACTATCGCCAGGCCAATCCCTACTGGCACGCCTGGCAGGGTGACCAGGCCGGTGAGGCAGACGACTGGGAGGGCGCACTGCCGCACTACCAGCGGGCGCTGGAGCTGGCGCCGGACGACAATCATCTGTTGTATGCGGCGGGAATAATCCACTTCCGGCTGGGGCAGTACGAGGCTGCCGGCGGCATGTTGCAGCGGGCCATCGACGCGGCGACCCGGCCCAGTGATATCCGCTATTATCGCGCTCAGCTACAGGCCGTGCAGCGCCAGCAGCTGGCGGGGCATCAATCGACGGACGGTCTGGGGTCCACGCGGATGTAGGCGCGCCGGGCCATTTTCCCGCTCAGCTGCGACAGCCAGTCGGTCAGCCGCATGCGCCAGCCGTACTTGCGTCGCAGTGCCGCCAGCGCAACACTGGCGCCGGCCCGGTCCTCGAGCAGGCGGGCCTCGGCCTCGATCCAGCCTCCGGTGAGGCGACCAGTGACGGTGCAGGGTGCTATCCGGACGTCGCTGAAGTTGCGCAAGCGCTTCACCTTGCCGGCATCCCCGGCGGAAAACAGGTAGTAACTGCCCTCGTGCACCGCGAACCAGACTGGCGTGGGCACGAAGTTGCCGTCGCGCTTGCGGGTGGCGAGACTGAGATAGGCGCCCCGCTCCAGGGTGGCAAGTAAATTGCGGTGCATGCGTTATCCGGTGGTATTGTGGGTGAGGCGGCCCCGCGCCGGGAGCGGCCGGGACAACCGCTTCCAAGATAACAGAAACAGGTGGCAGGCAGGAGGAAGGTGATGCGCAATTCAGGGTCCGGGTCTACCGCGGGTAGTGGCTGGGCGGGGCTCTGCCGGTTTTTTTTGCGGCCGGGCGGGAGGACCTCTCACTGCCGTCCGGCCGGGCTGGGGCCAGGCTGCTGGCGCTGCTGCTGCTCTGGCCGGCGCTGGTGGCAGCCGACAGCCGGGAGGAGATCATGGCGGGCGCCGGAACCGTGCTGGGCGAGTTGCGCTCCCTGGCGCCTGCGGTGGATGCGTTGCTCAAGCGCGCCCGGGGGGTGCTGGTATTTCCCGATGTCATCAAGATGGGTTTCGGGACCGGGGGAGAATACGGCGAGGGCGCGCTGTTGATCCAGGGTGAGCCCGTCGCCTGGTATGCCACGGCGGGGGGCCGGCACGGATTGCCCGAGGGAGCCAGCCGCAAGGCAGAAGTCATCCTGTTCATGACCGACGAGGCGCTGATTGCGTTTCGCAATACCGTCAGCTGGCAGGTCGGGGTGCATGGCGAGGTTGACCTGGTGCAGGCAGACAACACCAGTGGTGGTATCCGTCTGGCACGGAAAGAGCACCCCGTGCTGGGCTTTACCCTCTCGGACGTCGGTCTGCTCGAGCATCTGGACCTGGACGGCAATACCATCAACCGGATTGCGCGCTGACCCGGCTGGCGGGCTCCGGCCCGATTCGGTATCCTGCGGCCCGTCGTCCCCCTGAGGCTTCAGCCCATGTCTGTACCCATATCTCCCTCCATTTCCGTCGCTGCTGTCCTGCGCGGCGCGGTAGCTCTCGGCGAGTCCGCCACTGTCAGCGGCTGGCTGCGCAGCAAGCGTGACTCCCGCGCGGGGATCTCCTTCCTCGCCATTCACGATGGCTCCTCCTTCGACCCCATCCAGGCCGTGGTGCCGGCCTCGCTGTCCAATTACGACAGCGAGGTGCTGAAGCTGTCCACCGGCTGCGCGGTCACTGTCAGCGGGCTGGTAGTTGCCTCCGAGGGCAAGGGGCAGGCGCTGGAAATCCAGGCTGCCGCGGTACAGGTGGTGGGCTGGGTCGAGGATGCGGAGAGTTATCCGGTGGCGAAGAAGCGGCACAGCTTCGAGTACCTGCGCAGTCAGGCCCACCTGCGTCCCCGTACCAACACTTTCGGCGCGATCACCCGGGTGCGCAACACGCTGGCCAATGCGATCCATAACTTCTTCTACGAGCGCGGATTTTACTGGGTCAATACCCCGATAATCACCGGCAGCGACTGCGAGGGCGCCGGCGAGCTGTTTCGCGTCAGCACCCTGGATCTGGCCAACCTGCCGCGCGCTGCGGATGGCTCGGTGGATGTCGGCCAGGACTTCTTTCACGGGGACGCCTTTCTCACCGTTTCGGGCCAGCTGGAGCTGGAGTCCTACTGCCTGGCAATGAGCAAGGTCTACACCTTCGGCCCACCTTCCGCGCCGAGAATTCCAATACCAGCCGCCACCTGGCGGAGTTCTGGATGGTCGAGCCCGAAATTGCCTTCGCTGACCTCGGTGCCAATGCGGATCTGGCGGAGAGTCTGTTGCAGCATCTGTTCAGCCGGGTGCTGGAGGAGCGCGAAGATGACATGGCATTCTTCCAGCAGCGGATCGACAACACGGTGATGGAACGGCTGCGCACGGTCATCGACAGTCCCTTCGAGCGGCTGGAATACAGTGAGGCCATTGATATCCTGCGCAATTGCGGCCAGTCCTTTGAATTCCCGGTGGCCTGGGGCGTCGACCTGGCGTCGGAGCATGAGCGCTATTTGGCCGAGACCCATGTCGGACGGCCGGTGGTCGTGATGAACTATCCCAAAGAAATCAAGGCCTTCTACATGCGCCTCAATGACGACGGCCGCACTGTGGCGGCCATGGATGTGCTGGCTCCGGGCATCGGCGAGATTATCGGCGGCAGCCAGCGCGAGGAACGGCTGGAGGTGCTGGATGCGCGCATGGATGCGCAGTTGCGCGAAGAGCTGTGGTGGTACCGGGACCTGCGCCGCTACGGTACCGTGCCCCACGCAGGCTTTGGCCTGGGCTTCGAGCGCCTGCTGAACTATGTCACCGGGATGGACAACGTCCGCGACGCGATTCCGTTTCCCCGCACGCCGGGTAATGCCAGCTTCTAACCCTCCGCGGCGGAGTCCTCAGGCAGTCTGGCCGGCTTGAGGCCGGTGTCGCCACGCAGGGTGAACAGGGACTGGTAGCGGTTGTCGCCGTCGCTGCCGGCATAGTCGACCGCGACCTGCTGCTCCAGCTGGAAACGGCGGGTGGTACTGGTGAGGCTGGCCGTCCACTTGTCATAGCTGAACTTTTCCGGGTGCTTGCGCAGGTCCACAAAGCCCTCCAGCCCACAGTCCTCCAGCCGTACGGAAAACCCGGAGCTGTTGACGTGAACGATCCTGCCTTGGAAACCATCGCTGGCGGTCCGGGCCCGCTGTGCCAGATACCTGTCTGCCAGCCAGCGTTCCGCCTCCAGCGTGGCGGCGCGGGCCGTGGCCAGGCGCTCCCGCAGCGCGGCCAGTTGCGTCTCGGTCACCAGCTGTGCCGCGTCGCCGTGCAGCGCTGCCTTGATCTGCTGGTGGGCCAGGAAATCCACGTATTTGCGCAGTGGCGAGGTGCAGTTGGTGTAGCACTCCAGCGCCATGCCCATGTGCAGGCCGGCCCGGGTGGTCAGCTCGGCCCGGGTCAGCAGGCGGTTGACCATGGCGCGCAGGGGCAGCGGGTTATCGCTGCCAGCCAGTTGACGCATGATGTCGCGGTAGCCTTCGCGGGTGGTCGGATCCAGTTCCGCTGCGGCCGGTGCATGCAGGGACAGGAACTTGCGGACTTCGTCCAGCCTGTCCTTGCGGAAGCCGGGATGGGTCACGAAGGGCCCACTGCTGCCGCGCTCCGCCAGGAAGCGCGCCGCGCAGCGGTTGGCGGCGATCATGCATTCCTCGACCAGCTTTTGCGACAGCAGTTTGTCGTGGGGCTCGATACTCTCGATCTGTTTGCGGTCGTTGAGAATCCAGCGGAACTCGCGACGGTCTTCCATCACCAGTTCATCCTGTTCCCGCTGGCCACGCAGGGCGCGGTACACCTGGTAGAGCGCCTCCAACGGGGTGGCATGGCTCATCAGTTCGTCGCCGTGGCCATTCAGGTAGCGGTCTACCGCGTAGTAGGATAGTTTGGCCCGCGAGCGCACCGTGGCTTCAATGAAATCGAAATCGCCGACCTTGCCGCTGTCACTCACCGCAATCCTGCATACCAGGGCGGGGCGGTCGTTGCCCTCGGACAGCGCGCAGGTTTCCTGGGCCAGCACCTCCGGCATCATCGGCAGCACGTAGCCGTGGAAGTAGATGGAGGTGGCGCGGTTGGCGATGTCCTCGAGCAGACGCGATCCCGGCGCAACATAGGCGGTGGGGTCGGCGATGGCGACATACAGGGTCCAGCCGTCGCTGCTGATGTCCGCGTACAACGCGTCGTCGATGTCCTGGGTCTTGGCGGCGTCGATGGAAATGAATTCCAGGTCGGTCAGGTCGCGCCGGCGCTCGGTTTCCAGCGGCCGGCAGCTGGCCAGTTGCTGTTCCAGCTCCTGCTTCGCCGCGGGGCTCCAGTCCACTCCCAGACGATACTTGCCCATGCAGTAGCTGTTTTCGATGCCGGGGTATCATCGTTACCCAGTACCTGCAGGATCTTGGCCTGCGGCTTGCCGTCCCGGATCGGGTGCCGGAGAATTGCACAGCGCACGTAATCACCCTCCTTGACGCCATTGCGGGCGTGCGGTGGGATGAACAGCCAGCGCTTGAGTTGCGGCAGGTCAGGCTGCACGAACAGGGCCTTGGCCTTGCGTACGCAGCGGCCGCTAAAGTCGCTGAGCGGACTGTCGAGCAACTTTTCGACGTCGGCAATCGTCTTCTTGCTGTCGCCCGCGGGGCGAATGCATACCCGTACCCGGTCGTCGGGAAACACCTTGAGCATTTCATCAGGCGGAATGAATATCTCACGGCCGTCGTCGAGCACGGCAAAGCCATAGCGTGCCTGGGTGCCCTTGATGACTGCTTCGGCCCGCTCTTTCTCGGCTTCCATCTGGGATTTGAGGCCCTTGAGCTGGGCGAGGGAGTCATGATTGAGCATCGCGGCGGTAGGCGTCTTCAGTGGCAGTGAGTGAAGCGAGCTATCCTAGCCTAAAAAGGGGGTGGTGTCAGTGTGTAGCGCGCCCTGTGTCGCCGGCACGAATGTTGATTGACATTGTCGTTGTCACGGTTTGTAATCAGGGGACGCTGCGGTACCACCAACACCGGGAAGCGCCTTTGAATCACTGCCACACCGCCTTGACCTCCACCCCTGTCCGGCCCCGGTCGCCGGCTTCCGGTTCTGAACTGCCCCTGCCCCATACCCTGAAACTCCTGTGAGGACTGCTTTATGGACTCAGGCTCGCCCCTGCGCATAGAAAAAACCACCCTCAAACCCGTCATCAAGAAGACTTATGTCCTCGACACCAACGTCCTGTTGCACGACCCTACCGCCGTTACCGCCTTCAACGAGCACCATCTCGTCATCCCGATGACCGTGCTGGAGGAGCTCGACCACATCAAGGACCGGCACGAGAAGACCGTCAGCCGGGAGGCACGCATCGCCATAGGAATCATCGACAAGGTGGTGGACACAGCCTCGCCGCAGCAGATCCAGGAAGGTGTGCCGATTCCCGGCAGCACCCGCGAGGGCCCGGCGGGAACGCTGGCCATCTACCCCGACCAATTGCTCAGTGATGCCAGTGAAATACCCTATCTGGATGTCACCCAGGACCAGGCCAACGACAACCGCATCATCAACGTGGCACTGCGCCTGCAGGCGGAGCACCCCGGCGAGTTTATCTGCCTGGTGACCAAGGACATCAACATGCGCATCAAGGCCAAGGGGTCGGGCCTGGTGCATGTCGAGGATTACCGCCGCGACCGGGTACTGGACGACATCGATCTGCTGGCGCGGGGTTACGAACACCTGGAGGGTGATTTCTGGTCGAGAATTGCCGAGGTGGACACCCTGCGCGAGGGCGACTGCACCCTGCACCGGATTCCGCGGCGCTCCCTGCCCCAGGCCTACCCCAACATGTTCCTGTACGACGACCAGGAGTTCCTGGCCTTCGTCAAGCGCATCGATTCCGACTACGTCTACCTGCGTTGCGACAGCCGCGACAAGCTGATGCACCGGCGCTTCTGGGGCATGGTACCGCGCAACCTGGAGCAGGCGATGGCCATGGCACTGCTGGAGGATGACAACGTCGACATGACCGTGATGACCGGCCCCGCGGGCTCCGGCAAGACCCTGTTGGCGCTGGCCTACGGTCTGCACGCGATTCTGGAGCAGAAACGCTTCAGCAAGCTGATCGTCGCCCGCTCCACACCGCCCATCGCCGAGGATATCGGCTTTCTGCCCGGCACCGAGGAAGAGAAAATGGCACCCTGGCTGGCAGCCTTCGACGACAATCTGGAGATCCTGCACGGCTCGGATGAGTCCTGTCACGGCAGTATCGCCTACGTCAAGGAGCGCGCCAATATCCAGTTCAAATCGCTCAACTTCATGCGCGGCCGCTCCTTCAACAATGCCTATATCGTGATCGACGAAGCCCAGGGCCTGACCCAGTTCCAGCTCAAGTCGATAATCAGCCGGGTGGGGCGGATTCGAAGATCGTGGTGCTGGGCAACCTGGCCCAGATCGACAACAAGTACATTTCGCCGCTGACCTCGGGGCTGACCTACCTGGTGGAGAAGACCAAGAGCTACCCCACGCGGGCATCATGCACGTCAACGGCATCGTGCGTTCGCGCCTGGCGGCATTTGCGGAGGAAAATCTGTAGCAATCCCGGCGTTGGAAGGTCATTTGCCTGTGCGATTGGCACTTACTTTAGCGGGTGAGTGTATTGCCGTTCCATAAGCTCACTGCAAGGGTAGAGACATCGGCCGGGGTGCGGCGTTCAAGACCGTTTGCAGCATGGATGCCCAAAGCACTCGCTGCGCTCGCGGGGCAGGCTCTGCTGCAACCGAGCCCCCAGGGATGGGTTTACGGCGTGTCTTGAACGCCGCACCCCGGTTGATGGCTCGGCGGCCGAAGTGCCGGCCTCCCGTCCGACGATCCGCCACCCGTGGCCAAATAGTCTGCGACAATATATGTGACAATAAAGGACATCAACGACAATATCGGACAGCCCTGAATCCAGGAGTGGCGTCCTTATCTTATAGCGATTGGGTGCCAATAATCCGGGCACCACTTCCGGAGAGTCCTTTCGAGACACGCCGTGAACCCTTCCATGGGGGCTCGTATGCGACATCCATGTCGCATACGGTCTCGAAAGGACTCTCCGGAAGTAGCGCCCTCACACCGAGCCAGGCCTTAAGTAAGTCCCATTCGATTGTCTATGCTAGAATCTCGCTGCGGCAGTGCCTGTTACGGGTTGCCCGCTTCCCCCACTGTATCCTTCCCTGACTACGGAACCCCACTGTCACTATGAACTCCCTTTTCGTCGCCCTGCAACATCTGGTGCCGCAACATGCCCTCAGCCGCTGCGCCGGCTGGCTGGCGGGCCTGCGCCGTCCCCTCTGGCTGAAAAACCAGGTGATACGATGGTTTATCCGCGCCTTTGACGTGGACATGAGCGAGGCGGTGGACTCGCGGCCCGAAGACTATCCCGACTTCAATACCTTTTTTACCCGGCCGCTGCGCCCCGGACTGCGGCCGCTGGCGGAAGCGGACATCGTCTGTCCCGTGGACGGTTGCATGAGCCAGCTCGGCCGTATCGAGGAGCATTCCCTGCTGCAGGCCAAGGGACGGCGCTTCTCGACCTGGGCCCTGCTGGGTGGGGATGAGCAGCGGGTGGCCCAGTTCAGGAACGGCCGCTTTGCGACCATATACCTGGCGCCGGGGACTATCACCGGATCCACATGCCGATCGACGGGGAACTGGTGGCTACCACCTACATCCCCGGCAAGCTGTTTTCGGTCAATGCGCTCACCGCAGGCGCGGTGGATCGCCTGTTTGCACGCAATGAACGGCTGGTCTGCTATTTCGATACGCCGGCAGGGCCGATGGCTATGGTGCTGGTGGGGGCGATGGTCGTAGCCGGCATTGAGACCGTCTGGGCCGGCCAGGTGGCGCCACCGCCGCGGGGAGTGGTGCAGCGGGACTACAAGACGCTACCGGCGCCGGTGACGCTGGCCAGGGGCGAGGAAATGGGCCATTTCAGGCTGGGCTCCACGGTCATCCTGTTGTTCCCCGATGACGCCATGGAATGGGATGCCGCCTGGGCGCCACGCAGCCGCACCCGGTTGGGAGAGGCATTGGGGCATATCCAGCGCGCTGCCGCGGATTGACCCGCCGGCGGCCGTGCCGGGGGTGCGGCGGATCACCGCAGTGATCCAGCGCAAAAACGTCCCGCGAGCCCTCAGGCGCCGTAATCACCCAGGCTGCTGATGATATGCCGGTAGCTCTGCAGGCGGCTGCTGCTGATGCTGCCGTTGGCGGCGCCGGTCAGGATTGCGCAGCCGGGTTCCCGCTCGTGGCGGCAGTCGCGGAAGCGACAGTGTCCCAGCAACTCGCGGAATTCCGGGAAGCCCGAGTCGACCTGTTGCCGGGTCATGTGCCACAGGCCAAACTCGCGGATGCCCGGCGAGTCGATCAGGCTGCCTCCGGCTGGCAGATGAAACAATTGCGCTGTAGTGGTGGTGTGGGTTCCCTTCTGACGCTGCTCCGAAAGAGCGGCCACGCGCAGTCCGGCCGCGGGTAGCAGGGCATTGACCAGGGATGACTTGCCCACACCCGATTGGCCCACGAAGACGCTGGTGCGCCCCTGCAGCGCGCTGTGCAGCTGCTGCAGGGCTTCGCTGTGACTGGAAGCGCGCAACAGCCGATACCCCAGCGTCGGGTAGATGGCCAGCAGTTGGTCCAGTGCCCGCGCCCGCTCCGGATCCTGTGCCAGCAGGTCGATCTTGTTGAGCAACAATACCGGCTCGATCGCAACCGCCTCGGCGGCGACCAGGTAGCGGTCGATCAGGTTGGCATGGGGTTCGGGATAGGGCGCGATGACAATGAAGATCTGGTCGATATTGGCGGCGACCGGTTTCAGCTTGCCGTAGGGGTCCGGGCGCAGTAACTCGCTGTGGCGCGGTTGTCTCGCCACCACAACCCCGGTGCTGTCGCCAGCGCACCAGGTGACCCGGTCGCCCGTTACCAGGTTGTCCAGATTGGCACGCAGATGGCAGCGCTGACTGCGGCCGTCGCTGTCCTCCACGTCGACCTGGCTGCCAAAGTGGGCCACCACCAGGCCGCTTTGTTCCGGCCCCAGTTGACCCGCCGTGAGTGCCTCGTCCACCTGCTGTTGACGGCGCCCGGCGCGCTCACTGCGCTCCTGCTGTATTTTGCTGATGCGCCAGCTTTGCTGGCGGGTCAATCTGCGTTTGCTCATGCTGGCATTATTGGGCCACGGCATGGCGCTGTCGAGGCAATTTGTTACACTGGATGGTAGCCTTTGATGGAGCCGAATGGCCATGCAGCACCCCGATAACCTGATCTGGATCGATCTGGAGATGACCGGCCTGGAGCCCGACAGCGATCGGGTCATCGAGATAGCCACCATTGTGACCGACAGCGAGCTGAATACCCTGGCGGAAGGGCCGGTCATCGCCGTGCACCAGGCGGATGCTGTATTGCAGGGCATGGACGAGTGGAACACCACCCATCACACCCGCTCTGGTCTGGTCGCTAGGGTCCGCGCCAGCGATATCGACGAAGCCGCCGCGCAGGAGATGACCCTGGCATTTCTGCAACAGTGGGTACCTGCCGGTACCTCTCCCATGTGCGGCAACACCATCTGCCAGGACCGGCGTTTCCTGGCCCGTTACCTGCCGCGCCTGGAGGCCTGGTTCCACTATCGCAACCTGGATGTGAGCACCCTCAAAATATTGATGCAGCGCTGGCGGCCCGAGCTGGAGGCCGGCATCCACAAGACCAGCACGCATCAGGCGCTGGAGGATATCCGCGAATCCATTGCCGAGCTGCGCTACTATCGCGAGCATTTGCTGCAGCCGGGTTGACGGCCACGGCGTAAAATCCTGTGGCAGGCGTGCTGGTGCTCCCGAAAAAGGCAGCGCGGGCTTTCGCAGTCTCCACAGTTTCATCTATAGTTGATGAAAACATGATGCCGAATCCGGAGTTGGTCCCGAGACCACAAGAGCGGCACAGGGGGGAAGCTTGAAAATCATGACGCGGGGTTGGGTGCTGCTGGGTGGCGTTCTGTTGGCAGCTTGCGCTGTGGGGCCGGTGCAGGGGCCGCCGGAGCCGGTGGCTACGGTTGGAGAGCGGCGAGCGGTTGAGGCAGTTGCCCAGCCAGGGTTGACGCCCCAGGCACGGTTTCGGGAGGCGCTGCGCATGCTTGAAGATGGCCGGGCGCGGCAGGCGCGGGCTGAGTTGGTCGCCTATCTGCAGGAGAAGCCGCGCAGTGACGTGGCGCGGGATCTGCTGCGCCAGCTTGACGAGGACTCCAACGTCTACTATCCAGCCAGCTATCGGGAAATCACGCTGGCTTCCGGGGAGTCCCTGTCCACGCTGGCGCACCGTTATCTCGGCAGTGTCTATCAATTCTATGCCCTCGCCAAGTACAACGGCATTGCGGAGCCCCGCCGCCTGCGGGCGGGACAAATCCTGAAGATACCGCTGACGGAAACCGCGCGGGCCAGTTTCGCTGTCGAAGATGATCCCGAATCGCTGGCCCGGGAAATGGCGCAAGAGGCGGAGGCAGCGGCGCTGACAACCGATGCGGCCCTGCCACAGGAGGCTGCCGCAGAAGCGGAAACGAAAGTTGAGGCGGAGGCTGACACCGGGGCCGCTGTTGCCGGCGCGAATCCGGCTGGCGAAGAGACTGAAGAGGAGTCTCTCCCCGAGCCCGCGCTGCAACCTGCCGCGGTGGCGGCCGTGCCGGCGGGCGAGCCGCGCGAGCTGCACCGGCGGGCGCTCAATGCGTATCGTGCCCAGGACCTGGACAAGGCGATTGATCTTTGGAACCGGGTCCTGGTGCTGGACCCGGAACACGAGAATGCCAGGCTGTATCGCGCCCAGGCACTGGAGCTGCAGAGCAAGCTGCGGCGGCTGAACTGAGCCCACCATGCCGGCGGCCGGTCGATCGCACCTCAAGACGTTTTACCGGGAACTGCGCCGGCGCAAGGTTTTCCAGACCTGCTTCTACTACCTGCTGTTGTGCTGGGGTGGCCTGCAGGCCATCGATATACTGTTTCCGCTGTTTGACCTGGATGCGGATCTGGTGTCGCGCTACCTGTTTGCTCTGGCCATTCTTGGGTTTCCGGTCGCGTTCACCCTGGCCTGGTTTTTCCAGATTACCCGTGAGGGCGTAGCCCGCAGTACCCCTTTCAGTGAACGCCGGGTGCTGGACAATATCCCTCCCATCAACGACCGCAGGCGCAATGGGGCCAGGGGTTATTTCCGCAAGCCCGGCGGGCCCCGGAGTGCGGTGCATGACTGGACCCTGTCGGCCGAGACCGGCCCCCTGGCCGGGCTCAGTTTCAGCATTACGCGTTCGCTGGTGATGGGGCGCTCGCTGGACAGCGATATCGCCGTCGTCAGCCCCCACGTGTCGCGGCAGCATGCGCGGTTGACGCTGGAGGGGGACATGCTCAGCCTGGAGGACCTGGGCTCCGCCAATGGCACCATGGTCAACGGCCGGCCGCTGACTGGCCGCTGTACGCTTTACAACGAGGATGAGATCCGGTTCCACGATATTGTATTCCGGGTGACCCGCAGTTATGCCAGCGCCGGCCGGGGGACCGCGGCGCTGGATCAAACCACCTACATCGAACCGCTGCACAGCAATAGCACGCCAACTAAACCCACGGACCGGCAGTAGCTGCCTCAGGGGCGCCCGCGGATTCTTGACAGATTGCGTTGCAGCGTTCGGGCCTGCTTGAGCTTCAGGCTGGCACTGCTGTTGCCTGGGTGGTAAAGCAATGCCTTTTCCAGTGCGGCGATGGCGGCATCCAGGTCGGTCTGCAGCAGGGCGGTGCCGGTTTTCAGCCAGCGGTTGCTGAGTTCCGTCCGCAAACTGACTACCCTGCCCAACAGCGGATCTTCCGGGCGGGGCTGCGCGGTCAGTGCCGCTTGCAGGTGTTGCAGCTCGGTCGCAGCTTCACCCCTGTCCCTGGCATTGTCGGCCAGCTGTATATGGGTATCCCGCAACAGGGCGGCGTCATCGCTGAGAGGGTCCGGCGGCATTGACTCGGCCTCAGCGATCAGGGTCTGGAACTCGCCTGCCCGATGCAGGGCAGCCCAGCGGCCTGGGCCGGATTCCGTTGCCGGCGCAGGATCGGGTGTCGGCTCGGGTCTGACCGCGGTCTGGGCCAGAAGCTCGTATTCCCTGCCGCTCTTGGCGTCCTGGCGGGCCCTGGCCCGCGTCACGAATGCCTCTCGCAGGCGTTGGGATGCGGTGGGCTCGCCCGGCGTCAACGCCAGGGCCCGCAACATCCAGCTGTCACCCTGGCGCCAGTCACCGCTGGCGTAGGCGGCTTCTCCCTGCTGCAAGGCCTCCGCTGTACGCCCGGCAATTTTGGCCTGCAGCCGTGAAATGGCGTCTCTGGCAGCTTCCGTCTCAGTCCGTGAAGGCAGCAGGCTCTGCCACAATGCCAATGCCTGCGCCAGTTCGCCGGCCGCCTCGGCGGTTTCGGCGGCCGCGATCTGGCGCTGGGCAAAAGCGGCGATGGCTTCGCTGCGATCTGGCTGCTGAGCGCCGCAGGCACACAGCAGCGCCAGCAGCAATGCGGTGGCAGCGCTGCGAATCAATGCAGTGGCGCCCGCTTGAACCCCTGCACGAAACCGGCGAAGTCGTCCATGTCATGGTGATCGTAGATCATCGTCCGGTGCAGCAGGTAGGGGTTGGACAAGGTGGTGTTGTCGCCCCGTGTCACAGTGGCGGCCAATTGGTAGCCCGCCTGTTGCAAAGTCCGGACCGCGGTTTCGCTGCTGTTGCCGTACGGATAGGACAGGTGGACAGGAGCCACGCCCAGGTGGCGCTGAAACTGCTCCCTGGAGCCGGTGACCTCCGCCAGCAGGCGCATGCTGTAAGCGTCGGGGGACTCATCTTGCGGCAACCGCGACAAACTGGTGTGGCTCTTGCCGTGGGACTGGATTTCGATCAGGCCGCTTTTGGCCATGGTTTGCAGCTGGCTCCAGTTGAGCGCGGCTCCGGCGCCGATGAAGTCCGTGTAGATGAATACGGTAGCGCGGGCCTGGTATTTTTGCAGCAACGGCCAGGCGACGTCGTAGACCGAGGCATAGCCATCGTCGATGGTCAGGACCACTGCCCGGTCGGGAATGGGCTGTCCCTGTCGCAGAATGTCGGCTACCTCTGCGAATGACAGAAACTGATACTGGTTCTCCACCAGGTAGCGCAGTTGTTGCTCGAAGGCCGCTGCCGTCAGCTCCAGCTGGTGGCTGGCGCGCGAGCGGGCCGTGAAGCGGTGATAGCACAGAATTGGCAGGGTGCGGTAGCCATCGCTGTACACTGAAGTGGGATTGACCGGCTGCAGCGGTACGGCGATGACCTCCCCGGCCCTGGCCGCCCGGCCGCTGTTGAGCTCCGCCAGTTGCCAGGCAGCGGCGGGATCATTGAGCAAGGCGGCGGCGATGTCCCGGTACTGCTGGCCCGGCTGCAGGTAGACCAGCGCAGTCTCCCGGTTCCCGGCTATCACCTCCACGGCTGCGCGCTCTACTGGCGGAGCGCTGTTGCAGGCGGCCAACAAACTGGCCCCGCTCAACAACAGGGCCCGGATGGGGAGTTCAGGCAGATTCGTCATCGCGGTTCACATCGCTGGACCGGACAATAGTCTGGTCGTTGGGGTTGCCCTGGACGATGCCGCTGATCTCGAGCTTGCCCTCCGGGACCACCACCGTATCCAGCAGCGGACCGTCGGTGACGCCACTCCCTTCCAACTGTTTTTCAATGCCGTCGGCGAGGTGATTCACGGCATTGAACAGGTCCCCGAATTCATCGTCGCGTTTACGCGAAATGCGGGTTTCGAGCTGTCCCCTGCCCAGCAACTGCAGGGCCGAGGTGGCCAGCAACAGGTTCTTTGCGATCAACTTGTTAAACGCGTAGATCAACAGCGATACCGCCAGCACAATTGCCAGGGCCAGCATGGCCATCATGCGGCCGGTGGTAGTCATCGCAGCGTCCAGTTCGGTGGTGTCGACGCCCAGGTCGAGGTGGCCGACCACCGTCTGGTCAAACAGTACCGGCAGGCTGAAGTTGAAAACCGGTTGCTCCAGTTCCTGCACCTGGATGGTGTCCCCGTCGAGCAGGGTCTGCTCGATGTTGGATGGCTCCCAGCGCTCCCCGACGAGACTGCTGTCGCTGGCGCCGCGGACAATGCCCCGGTGGTCCGCCACGACCAGATAGCGAAAGGTCTGCCGTGCAGCCGCGTCCTCCACCAGTGATTCAAGTGTAACCCAGTCCTCCCCCAGTACCGGGATCGCCGCCTGCACCGCGATGAACTTGGCCAGTGACAGGCCGGAATCCACGGCCTGCCGGGTCAGGGCATCACTCTGGGCACGAAACACCAGGGTCGATGCAACAGTCATTGCAACGGCGACCACCGCGCCCATGATTGCGGTCCACTTCACCTGCAGGGGCAGATAGCCGCGCTGTTCCTCCTCGTGCGATTGCACCGAGGACAGTTCCCGCAGCAACGCTTCCTGCAATTCCTTGCCGGACTGGAACCGGCGCTGGGGATTTTTCTGCAGCAACTTGTTGACGATTTTCTGCAGCCCGGCGGGGGCATCCGTCGTCAGCTGCCGGATCGGAACCGGATTCTTCTTGACGATCTGCATGATCAGGGTGGGCAGCGACTCTGCATCGAAAGCCTTTTGCCCGGTGATCATTTCGTACATGATCACACCGACGGCGAACAGATCGGCACGTCCATCTACAATTGTGCCACTGGCTTGTTCCGGCGACATGTAGCGCGGCGTACCCAGCATCATTCCCACCTGGGTGGTCTCATTGCCAGGGGAGCTGTCCATCCTGGCAATGCCGAAATCGGTGATCTTCACTGATTCGCCATCGGCGCCGAGGATGATGTTGTCGGGCTTCATGTCACGGTGCACCACGCCGCGGGTGTGGGCGTAGTCCATGGCCTTGGCCAGTTGGATCGCAATGCGGATAATGGTGGTGATCGGCAGGCGCCTGCCCTGCTGCAGGATGTCGCCCAGCGACTCTCCCTCCAGCAGCTCCATCATGATATAGGGCGCGCCCTCCAGGCTGCCGACATCGTAGATGGTGACGATGTTGGGATGGGTCAGGGCGCCAGCGGCCTTGCCCTCGCGCAGAAAGCGATTGTTGTGCTCTTCATCCGCGCAGTGCTCGGCCTTGAGTATCTTCAGGGCTACAGTGCGGTTGATGCTGGGATCGAAGGCCTTGTAGACATGGGCCATGCCACCTTCGCCAATATGTTCCTGAACCTGATAGCGCCCGATGGTCCTGCCGACTATCTCCATAGTGAATCTGTCCCCAACCCTGCAGCCCCATTTTCTTGGATAGGTGGCTTTGCCGTAGTGAATGCTACCACTGCTGCCCGGTTGTTGTCGCGTTCGCCGGGGCAATGTACAGGTGTTGCAATGTCATGGCGACATGCCCCTGCTGCTGTTGCCTGGCTGCGGGGTGGATCAGCTGGTCCCGCAGGCCAGGATTTGCAGGCGACGGTAACGTCGATTTTGGGTGGGGTGCTTGACGCGAATTCTGTTACTGGGCTGTGTAACCTCCATCGATAACGAATTCCGCGCCGGTCGCAAAGCTTGCTTCGTCACTGGCGAGATAGAGCACTGCAGAGGCGATTTCTTCGGGCCGACCGATGCGACCGATCGGGTGCATTGAAGCGAACGCCGCTTCTGCCTCCGCTGCTGCCATGCCGGTGGCCTGTTCCGCCATTTCCATCCCCGATCGAGTCTTCACCAAACCGGGATGAACCGTATTGATACGGATATTGTAGCCGCGCTGACCACAGTGAATGGCGGCGCTCTTGGAAAACAGTTTCACCCCTGCCTTGGCGGCAGAGTAGGCCACCAGGTTGGGCGAACCGACCAGACCGCCGACGGAGGAGAGGTTGATGATCGAGCCACCCCCGCTGCCCTTCATGATCCGCACCGCCATCTGGGTGCCGATGAAGGTGCTGTCGAGATTGAGCGAGATGATCTTGCGCCACTCCGCCAGGCTCAGCGTTTCAAGGTCATTGTAGGTGCCACCACCAGCATTGTTGACCAGCACGTCGAGGCGGCCGTATTCCTGCAGCAGTCGATCAAATACAGTCCTCCAGGCAGCTTCGTCGGTGACATCGTGCTCCAGAAACAGGGCGCTGGCGCCCTCGTCACGCAGCACTTGCGCCAGCTTGCCTCCCGCCTCGGCGTCGATATCGGTGAGTACAACCTGCGCCCCCTCCGCGATCAGCAGTCGCACCATCGCTTCACCCAGCCCCGGGCGCCCCCGGTAACCAGGCAGACCTTGCCTTCAACGCGCCCCATGGTTTTCTCCCCCTGTTTGCAGAAATTCCATGATGATGTCCTGTTCCTCTGGGCTGTCCAGGAAGGTGACGTGCCCACCCGGGCGCCGCCGGTGGCTGCAGCCGGGCCCGCGTCGACACATCGCCGCTATCTCATCGGCTGCCACGATGGAGTCCTCTCCCTGCAGCAGCAGCGTTCTGGCGGTTATCCGGTCCCAGAAGGACCAGAGGTCGAAGTCTTCTGGATGTTCACTGAACTGGCGAGCCAGAGCGGGGTCGTAGTGATAGCTAAAGCCGCCGGCATCGGTGCGGCGGGACCAGGACAGTGCCAGTTTGTGGGCCTCGCCGTTGAAACGGTGTACCCCCGATCTGGCGAGAAAGCGCTGCACATGGGCAACGAATTCCTCGAATCCCTGAAATACCGGAGGTTCCGCCAGCCGCTGCCCGAGGGCGGCACATGTCTTCCCGGGCAGACTCACGCCGACATCGTTGAGTATCAGGTGACTTACTGTAATGGCGTTGTCCCTGCCCGCCACCACAATGCCTAAGCCCCCACCCTTTGAGGAACCGATCCAGGCCACCGTATCGATGCGCAGTTGCCGCAGCAGATCTTCGGCGATGTCCGCATGGAAACCCAGGCTGGCCCCGCCGGGGGCGGGGCTGATCCATTCCGAGAGGCCGCAGCCGGGTGAGTCCGGCACGATGACGTGATACCGCTGGGCAAGCCGAGTGGCCAACTCCCGGTGATCTTCGCAGGTACCTGTGACCCCGTGCCATATAATAATTGCCGGCCTCGCTGGAGTGCCGCCCTCAAGGAAGTGCAGTTTGCGTTCCCGGCACACGAGAAATCGTGATTGCAAGGTGGTCATGGGTTTCTCCTCGCTGTACTCAGCATGCCGGCGACAGCATGTTTCATGCCTGAAAGATAAGAACGATCGTTCTAGTTCGGCTGCAAGATAACCTCTATCCAGATCTGATGCAATCCCCTGATGCCCGTAGCCTGATATAGAAAACATCTTTGTATAAAGCATATACGTGTAGAACGATCGATCTAAAAAAGAGTTGACAGTAGAGTGAAAGTGGGTTTTCATTGACTAGAACGATCGATCTATAAGTTCGATCGTTCGTTTTACTGCCCTGGAGCTCCGGTCCTGCAGTAAGATGGATTCTTTGTCCAACCGGGGAGCTCAGGACAGTGACAGACACAACGCAACGCAGGGAAGAATTGTTGGAAACCGCCATCGCATTGTTTGCCGAAAGGGGCTACGTGGGTACCTCCATTCGGGATATCGCCAAGGCGATCAATCGTAGTGTGTCCAACGTGTATCACTATTTCGAGAACAAGGAGGAGCTGTGGTTGGCAATCCTGGAGTATTCCGTCAAGGGGTTGCCGGAGAAGCTCCGCCAGATCGCGCACGGTGAAGGCGAGCCGTTGGAGCGTTTTCAACGTCTGGTACGGGCTCATCTGGAGGCGTCGACCCTGCATCAGCGGGAGTCGAAGATTTTCTTTATTGATGAGGAGCGGCTCTCACCCCGAGGCAAGGAAATAAACCGCCGCATTCAAAAGGAAATCCTGGACATCTATGTGGAGCAGTTGCGCCTATTGATGTCACACAAGCTGGTGAAAACCCGCAATCCCAAGATACTGGCATTCAACGTCCTGGGCACAATCAACTGGTATCTGCGTTGGTTCGACCCTAGTGGCGGGCTGGCGGAGGATGAGATCCACCAGGAAATCATCGAGTTCATCCTGCACGGCATGTGCGGACGAGCCGATTCCAATAATTCGGGCCTGCCCGGCGAGGCAAGCTGAGGCAGCAGAGGAGCTGAGATGGGATACACGATAGACATTGACACCGGAGGCACCTTCACCGACGGTTTTTTTGTCGGCAATGGCGATGTACGCACGGTGAAGGTGCCGACCACGCCGCATGATTTGACGGTGTGTTTTCTCGATTGTATCGCCGCTGGCGCGAGCGCCTTTGGCGTGGCAACCGAGGAGATTCTGTCGACCACTGACATCATCCGCTTCTCGAATACCATTGGTACCAATACCATCATTCAGCGAGACGGTACCAAGGTGGGCCTGATCGTTAGTGGTGGCATGGAATCCCTGGCGCCAACCCGGGACGAAGAAAGCAAGGCGCCCCTGGTGGCCGCCGACATGGTGCTGGCACTGGACGAAGAAACGACGGCTGACGGCAGCGTGATCCGCGAGCCGGAAGAGCAGGCCATCCTGCAGGCCGCCCAGACGCTGATCGACCGGGGTGCCCGCTGCCTGGTGGTCGCCTTCGGTAATTCCGAACACAATCCGGTCAACGAACATGCCGTGCGGCGGATCATCAAACGGGAGTACCCGAGAGACTACCTCGGCTCCGTGTCGGTCTTCCTGGCTTCTGATATATCCGCCCGGTCAGGACTGCAGCAGCGCCTTAATAGCGCGGTCCTCAACGCCTATATCCATGCCAAGCTTGCCCGGCTGCTCTACAAGGCCGGGGAAGATTTGCGCCAGCGCCAGTATCGCAACACTCTGTTCATTGGTCACAACAATGGCGCCGTGGCTCGGGTAGCCAAGACACGCGCCATCAATACCTATAATTCAGGACCCGCCGCGGGCCTGCTGGGTGCCCGCGAGATCGGTGCGCTGTATGGCGCGGACCAGCTGATTTCCACCGACATGGGGGGCACCTCCTTCGATATCGGCTATGTCAGCAATGGTCAGGCCAGCTACGCTCTGGAGCCGGACGTGGAAGGCTTCGCCTGTAACCTGCCCATGATGTCCATTATGGCGTTGGGTACCGGAGGGGGGTCCATCGCCCATCTGAACAATGGCGAGCTAGGGGTGGGGCCGCAATCTGCCGGAGCCCTGCCTGGCCCAGCCTGTTTTGACCTGGGTGGTACCCAGCCCACAGTGACCGATGCCAACCTGGTGCTGGGATTGCTGGACCCGGATTACTTCCTGGGGGGAGCATGCGGCTGAACGTCGATCGCGCCAGAGAAGCCATCGGGCGGGCAATAGCCGAGCCGCTGGGTATCTCCGTGGAGGCCGCCGCCCGACGCATCAAGCAGGTCGTTGACGGCAATATGGGTGAAGCCGTGGCGGGAGTGGCCGGACGGCTCGATAGCGGAGCAAGGCCCCTGGTGGTGGCTTATGGTGGCGCGGGCGGTCTCCATGCCTGCGACATAGCTGCGGCGGCAAACCTGCCACGAGTGATAATGACGCCTTTCTCGGCGGTATCATCGGCATATTCATCCTCTTTGATGGATGCAGGCCATCTCTACTACCGCCGGGTCGCCGAGCCGCTCGGTGCCGACCTTGCGTCCCAAGCGATAGCGACGGCGGTAAAGGAAATGCGTGATGAAGCCGTCAAGGACATGCGGGGGGAAGGTTTTCAGGAGGCTGCTGTAACCATCTCACTGCAGCTCTTTGTATGTGTTCTCGACGGTATTCAGGAAGTGATGATACAGGCGCCGGCAGATTTTTATGCCGAGCAGGCCAGTATGGAGCTGGTATTGGCGGAAGCCGGTCAGGCATTGACTGCCGTCGGCGAAGATCCCGGTCGAGGGATGCAGCTGGTGACCGTCGCGTTGATGGCCCAGGCGCCGGTCCCGCATTACCGGCTGGCGGAGCTTCCTGAGCAGAAAAGTGATCTCTCGGTGGCGGAAAAATGCCGGCGCCCTCTCTACCTTGGCAGTATCGGTGACTACCGGGAGTGCCCGGTCTATGACCGGGAGAGGCTGGTGCGGGGCGCGGTAATCCCCGGGCCGGCGCTGGTGGAGTCGGGACAGACCACTATTCTGGTGTCGGAAGGCTGGAAGATGACCCTGGACAAGTTCAATAACGCATTGCTGGAGGGGGTATGACCATGGGGCGCGTGAGAGTTACTGAATACCTCGACATTGACCTGGAGCGGGAGCGCTGGTGTTGCAACCGCTGTAGCCGGGATCTGGAGAGCGCCCGGGACAACTACAAGAAAGGTTGTCTGGTGGCGGAGCGGGATATGGCGGAGGTACACCCTCCCATGAGCGACAACGCCAGCTACAGTTTCACCCCCGACCCGGACTACTGTCGATTGCTCGAGTTCTACTGTCCCGGTTGCGGCACCATGCTGGAGAACGAATACCTGCCGCCCGGGCATCCGATGACCCACGAAATCGAGCTGGATATAGACAGTCTCAAGCGGAAGTACCGCGAGGGTGGGCCGACGCTGGTGCCAGTGGAGAAAAAAACGTGACGGCTGATGCTCTCAACGGCTTTCTCGCCGGCGGACCCGTGCGACCGGTACCCCAGCTTCCGGCGGTGGAACCCCTGGCGGCGCGGATAGGGGGTGTCGGTAGGGATGCCTTGCAAGCAGATGCCACAGTGTGGGGAAACTGCCTGGTGAAGGCCGGACGGTTGCTGGGCCTCAGTGGGCTGGTGATGGGGTTTGATTCCAGCATTGCCGTTGCTGCCGCAGCCGGCGGAGACCCGCTGCGGCACCCGGAATTTGCACTGACAGTGGAAGCCTGCGAGCGACTGGTGCAGACCCAGCGTGATAACACCGGTTGCGTCGCAGCCATGTCCGGGCCACTGACCCTGGCCCGGTCGATCTACGGTCAGGACGGTGAGGCCCGGGTGGGTGATGTCAAGCCGCTGGTGGTCGCGATGGCAGAAGCCCTGTGCAAGGCCCGCCCCCATCTGCTGTTGTTGCGAGAGGGTGCTGCGCTGGGGCAGTCGACTTCGGCAGCCGCGCAGCGCAAGGTCTACAACACCCTGAAAAACATGGCGGCCTATTTCAGCGTGCCGTTGGCGATTTTCCTGGAAGACTACGATCCGGCCCTGCTGCCGGAGTTTGGCAAGCTCAGAGTGCCATTCGTGTTGCTGGGGGCCGACCGTGACGGGCAGCCACCCGCGCTGGATGGAATTCAGGCGCTGGCGACACAGGTCGAGGGGCTGGGGTTGCCGTTGCCCTTCGGTGATCCGGAACAGGCACGAGACTGCGCGGCGGCTTACCGGGACGCGCTCGGTGACGGCAACTACCTGTACACAGCGATGCAAGAACTTTCCCCGGACATGGACCTGGAGGCGGTGCTCGCCCTGGTCGATGACCTGGGGCACCAATAACGGAGCAGCGACAGACAATGAACACCATGCAAAAAACACCAGGGCAATACAGGGTCGGCATCGATGTCGGTGGCACCTTCACGGATTTCTTCTGCGTCAGCGACCGGGGCGAAACACGAACCTGCAAGACCCCGACCACCCACTATGATCTCTCCGTGGGCTTCATGAAGGGCATGGGATTGCTGGCCCGCCAGTGTGACGAGGACCTCACCGGTTTCCTGGGGGCGGTGGAAACTGTCCGTTACTCGACCACCGTGGGCACCAATGCACTGATTGAGCGCACCGGCCCCAAGTTGGGACTGATCACCACTGCCGGGTTTGAAGACTGTATCTACATCGGACGCGCACGCAGCTGGGCGGATGGCCTGGGTTGGCAGGAGGGCAGGGACCAGGCGCGCATCCAGAAGCCGCTGCCGCTGGTCCGCCCCGATATGGTGGTGGGGGTGCGCGAGCGTCTCGACTACAGCGGCAAGGTAATAGCGCCATTGACCCGTGAGCACATCCTGGAAAAGTTGCAGCTGTTGGTGGACCGAGGTGCGCAGGGGTTCGTGGTGTCGCTGCTTTGGTCCTTCATCAACCCGACGCACGAGCGCATGATAAAAGAGGTCATCGAAGAGGAATATCCCGAGGATTACCTGGGATCCATGCCGGTTTTCCTGTCCTCGGATATTTCTCCGACCTCGGGGGAGTACACCCGCACCATGACCACGGTGGTTAATGCCTATATTCACGGGGTCATGGCCACCGAGATCAATAAGCTGGGCAACGAGTTGCGAGACAATGGCTTCAGCCGCCCGCTGACGCTGGTCCACAATACCGGCGGCACCAAGAAGTCGGCCCGTACCCGGGCCGTGCTGACTCACAATGCGGGACCCGTCGCCGGTTTGCACGGATCCGCGGTTCTGGGTGAGATGACCGGCGACCAGAACCTGGTATTCACCGACATGGGTGGTACCTCCTTCGATATTGGCCTGATCGAAGCGGGCGAGATAAAGGCCCATGACTTCATTCCAGTGATTGATCGCTGGCGCACGAATATCCCCGCGATTGAAGTCAAATCGATAGGCGCCGGTGGTGGCTCCATCGCCTGGATCAATACGCTCATGGGCAATGCGCTGGAGATCGGTCCCCAGTCGGCGGGTTCCATGCCAGGCCCGGCCTGCTATGACCAGGGGGGGCGGGAACCGACGGTCACAGATGCAGATCTGGTGCTGGGATTGTACAACCCGGACAACTACCTCGGTGGGGAAATGTTCCTTGACGATGATCTGGCCCGGGAGGTTATCCGGGAAAAGATCGCCGAGCCGCTGGGTATCAGTGTGGAGGAGGCGGCGTATCGTATCCGCCGGTTGGTGGGAGCGAAAATGGGACAGGAAGTATTCAACGAGGTTGCACTCAAGGGGCATGACCCCCGCAGTTTCGTGGTGCTGGCCTGTGGTGGCGCTGGCGGTGCCCATGCCTGTGGTTTTGGCCCCTACATTGGTGCCCGCCGGATCATCGCGCCACGGCAGTCTTCCGTGTTCGGTGCCTACGGCGCCTCGACCATGCAGATCAAGGAGATCTGGGACAGGTCCTGTTCCCTGAAGCTCTACAGCTGGCACACCCGCAGCTATCTCACGGACCTGGAAGCCTTCAACTCGGTGACCCGCGAGCTGCGCAATCTGGCGGTCCGTGACTTGCGCCTGGAAGGCTACAAAGAAGAGCAGATGCAGTTCACCTTGGAGCTGAACATGCGCTACGGCAGCCAGTACAACATGACCAAGGTACGCTGTCCCCGCGTCGAACTGGAGAAAGTGGAGGATATGCAGGCCATCTGTGACACTTTCACCCGGCAGTACGGCGAGACCTATTCGCCGGAGGCTACCTTCCCTTCCGGAGGTATCAACGTCGAGCATTTCTATCTGACTGCCGCCATTCGCTCTGATGCACAGCGACTGCAGCCGGAGCCACTGACGGGCCCGGAGCCGGCGGACAACGCCAGACGGGAAAACCGGCCGGTGTACTGGTCGCCGGAAGCCGGCTTCACCAGCACGGCTGTGTATGACTACAGCCAACTGCAGCCCGGCAACCAGATCATGGGGCCGGCGATCATCGAGTCAGCGGAGACCACCTATGTGGTGGAGCCCGGTTGGCACTTTGCCATGGACGCCTGGCGCAATTGCATTATGGAGCAGGTTTCCGCGAAAACAGAGGGAGAAGCGTGATGCAGACTACATCCTATGGCCGCGACCACGAAATCGTGCAGCACCTGCGTCCTGAGCCGATGACTGACGTCGAGCGTGCCGGTGAGGCACTCGTGGACGATGTCGAGTTCGAGATCTTCAAGCACAAGATGCACATGATCGGCCTGGAGGGCAAGGAGAACACCATGCGCCTGGGAGCTTCCACCGCCATGCGCTTCGGTGACGTTGCCTTCGGAATATTTACCGCCCAGGGCGACCTGGCCATCTGTGCAACGGGTATCTACCATCATGCCGTGCTCGGCCAGCTGCCTCTCAAGTATATCGTCAAGCACTGGGTCAACGAGCCCTCGGTGGGGGTTCGGGATGGCGACAGCTTTTTCTACAACGATCCGTTCTACGGCGGGGTTCACAACGCCGACATGGGGCTGGCAGTGCCGGTTTTCCACGAAGGCAGGTTGCTCTGCTTCGTCGGTGCCGCGGTGCATACCGGCGAGTGCGGGGGTTCCGAACCAGGTGGGACGGTGACTGCCGCGCGCAGCAAGTACGACGAAGGCCTGTTGTGTCCTCCGATCAAGGTGGGTGAGAACTACCAGCTCAAGGAAGATCTGCTGACCATGTTCGCGGCCATGAACCGGGACCCCCGGACCATGATTCTGGATATCAAGGCCCGCCTGGCGGCGACCCGGATCGCCCAGCGCCGCATTCTGGAAGTGGTGGAAAACAAGGGCGTGGACTTCTTCCTGGGCGCTCTGCGCAAGGTACTTACCGTTACCGGAGAGGCGGCCAAAAAGAAGGTGGCCGCGCTCAACGATGGCATATATCGGCAGCCCCGCTTCCTCGACACCCTCGGTGAGGAGAACGGACTGCTGAAAGTCGACCTTACCGTGATCAAGAAGGGCGACACCATCACGCTCAACCTGGAAAACAGCTCACCGCTGGTGCCCGATACGCCGGCCAACAGCTATTTCCAGGGTATTATCGGGCTGTCGATGGTGTATTTCTGTGGCTGGCTGTTTCACGATCTGCCGCCCAACAACGGCCTGCTGGAAGCGGTCGACTGGAAGTTTCCCGATGATTCCTTTGTCAATGCCAAGGGCGATGTGGCGACCTCGATTGCGCCATTGGTGCAGATCTGTTTCACACACGGCATGTTCCAGTGTGGCGCACGCATGACCTACAGCTCCGATCCCTCGCGGTCCGTGGCCTCCTGGTTCAGCGGCTTTTCCATTCCCATGTTTGCCGGTATCAACCAGCACGGCGAACCGGTGGCGGATATCACCCCGGAGATCAATGCGACCGGCTGCGGAGCCCGCTACGACATGGATGGGGTTAATGCGGCGGGGGCGTTCTTCGCCACCATGGCGGACTGCTCCGACGTCGAGACCACGGAAGCGAACAACCCCATCCTCTACAGCTTCCGCAACTATTTCAACAACTCCTATGGTCACGGCAAGTACCGCGGCGGTGCCGGCCTTGGCTATGGCCTGATCGTGCACGACACCAACCAGTTCATGCTGGGTTCGCATGGTGGTGGCTCCAAGTTCCCCACTACGCAGGGATTGTTTGGGGGTTACGGCCTTCCCTGTCTGTTTCTGCGCAAGGTCGGAGGGAGCAACTTCAAGGAGCGGCTGGCCGCCAGTGACGACGCATTGCCGAGGAACCTGACCGAGGTCTTCGATGCCACCAACCCCGAGCGCGGCGAGGTGACCCAGTCGAACATCAGCTCGGTGGTGGAGCGCGTACAGGACGGCGATACCATGTACGCGTACGCCGGAGGCGGTGCCGGCTACGGCGATGCATTGGAGCGCGAGCCAGAGGGTGTGCTGCGGGATCTGGCCGATGGCCTGGTTAGCCACTGGGCGGCCGAGAATATCTATTATCTGGTTTACGACCGGGAATCCCTGTTGCTGGACACTGAGGCCACGCTCCGCCGGCGCCAGGAGGTTCGCGAACAACGGCTGCAGCGAGGCAAGCCCTGGGCCGAGTTCGAGGCTGAGTGGCTGCAACAGCGGCCACCGGCCAAGGTCCTCCAGTACTATGGCGAGTTTCCGGTCCCCCAGACTTTCGCGTCCGAGGGTGGCACACCCTCCCCGCAGCGGCTGGCCAGTTAATCATGGTGCAGTCATTTATCGACAGGACCGTGCACGGTGTGGTGACGCAGCTTGCCGCCGAGCGCGGTGACGATGTGTTCCTGTACTTTGGTGAGCAGCAGTACAGTTATGTCGACATCCACGCCGCCGCAACCCGGGTAGCCGCCGGCCTCTCGCAACTGGGCGTTGCCAGGGGCGACAAGGTCGCCATCATGATGGGCAACCGGCCCGAGTACCTTTTCTGCTGGTTCGGCCTGTCGATGCTGGGTGCGGTGGAAGTGCCCCTCAATACCGCGCACAAGGGGCAGTTGCTGGCTTACATGCTCAATCAGGCGGACTGTGGCACTCTGGTCATTGAGGCGGACTATTTGGTGCAGCTTGAGGCAGTGCTGCCCACGCTCGACAAACTCAGGCACGTCGTGGTGTTGGGCGAGCCTGGCGGCGGCCTGCCGGGTGTCGCCGCGTTTGGCTGGGATGCTGTGGTAGCCAATGATGGCGTATTCCAGGCGCCGAAGGTCCTGCGGTCGGATCCCTGCGCCATCATGTTTACCTCTGGCACCACTGGCCCCTCCAAAGGTGCAGTGCTGCCGCAGAACTATCAGTTGGCGATGGCGGAGATCATCTGCAAAATGGCGCAGTACACCTGTGGGGACCGTCTCTACAATGCGCTGCCGCTGTTCCACGGTAACGCCCAGACCCTCTCTACCATGCCGGCGCTGATCAGTGGTGCGAGCATGGTGCTCAAGCCGCGGTTCTCCGCCAGCGATTTCTGGGTCGATGTCCGCCGATATGGCTGTACCGAGTTCAACTACATCGGCGGGATCCTGGCCATCCTGCTGAAGGCCGATCCGCAGCCAGATGATGCCGACAATCCATTGCGGGTGCTGGTGGGAGCGGGAGCCAACAAACAGGTATTCGAAGCCTTCGAGGAGCGCTTTGCCGTGCGCCTTGTGGAAGGGTATGGCATGAGCGAAATCGGTGCGCCGCTCAATACCAGCCTGGCTGACCGGCGTCCCGGCAGTTGCGGCACCCTCAATCCCGGCTATCAGATCCGGCTGGTGGATGACGATGGTGACGAGGTGGCTGCGGATACCCCCGGGGAACTGCTGGTACGACCGCTGCGTCCGCATGCCATGATGCAGGAGTACTACGGCATGCCGGAGAAAACCGTCGAAGCCTGGCAGGACCTGTGGTTCCACACTGGCGACTGCCTGCAGTACGACGCGGACGGTTATTACTATTTCATCGACCGGAAGAAAGATGCGCTGCGCAGGCGCGGCGAGAACATTTCCTCCTTTGAAGTAGAGCGGGGTGTCAACAGCCACCCCGCGGTGCTGGAGTCGGCGGCGGTTGCGGTCAGGTCAGAACTGGGCGAGGACGAGGTGATGATCTGTGTCGCGCTGCGGCCCGGGTCGTCCCTGACCGCTGAAGCCCTGGTGGCGCATTGTGAGCAGGAAATGGCCTATTTCATGGTGCCTCGCTATGTGCGGTTTATGCAGAAGTTGCCCAAGACACCCACCGAACGGGTACAAAAGTACCTGCTGCGTGAGGCCGGGGTAACGGCTGATACTTTCGACCGTGAGGAGGCGCGGCATGCACGGGCATGATGCCTTGCCGCCGGTACAGCCCGGCGTTTTCAGCGATCTCCAGCCTCCCGTGCTGCTGGGGGTTACTGTGTGCACTGTGACTTCTTCCAGTTTCCGCGTCAGGAACATTGTCCCGGCTGTCTCCAGAGCCTGCAGGAACGGTCACTGGGGGGTACCGGTGTCATCTACAGCGTGACTACCGTTCGGGTCAGGCCCCCGCTGGGCCTTCCCCAGCCCTATGCCGTCGCCTACGTGGATCTGGACGACGTGCCATTGCGGGTGTTTGGTCTGATCGACCCCGATCAGTGCGAGAGCGTTTGCATCGGCGATCGCGTCGTTTTGAAAGTGCTCCCCCTGGGATTGAATCAGCAGCAGCAAAGCTGCCTGCGCCCCTGCTTCCACCGATTGACTAATCAGGAATAACCCATGGTTGCCATACTGGGGTAGGTGTCACCCCGTTCGGAAAACATCTAGAACGATCGATCGTTTCACTGGCAATCGAAGCCTTGCAGATTGCGCTGGGAGACTCTGGATTACCCAAAGGACGACTGCAGGCTTGCTACTTCGCCAATGCCCTGGCCCCGGTGCTGTTTGGAGATTCTTCGGTGGGCCAGAACGTGACAGCGGCCGCGGGTCTCGATGGCATCCCGGTAGTGAATGTCGAAAACGCCTGCACATCGGGCTCCACAGCATTTTATCTGGCTCGCAACGCCATTCTTGCCGGCGAGTGCGATGTCGCGTTGGTACTGGGTGCTGAGAAAATGTGCGTCCCGGGGTTCGGTCTGATCAATTCCGGCGCCAGTGAGCTGGATACGCAGCTGGGCCTGGTTACGCCGGCATCCTTTGCGCTCAGGGCCCGCCGCCACATGCACGAATTCGGAACTACCCTGGAGCAGCTGGCGGCGGTAACAGTCAAAAGTCGACGCCATGCAGCACTCAATCCGCTGGCCCAGATGCGTCAGGAAGAAAGCCTGGCACAGGTACTGGCAAGCCCGCCAATAGCCGACCCGTTGACCCGGTCCCAGTGCTGCCCGGTTGCCGATGGCGCTGCCGCCCTGATTTTGGCCAGTGCCGATGTTGCACGTGGTTGCGCGCGCGCGGTGCCGGTGGCAGCGTCGATCCTGACCTCTGGACTGTATCAGCATTCGCAAGATCTGGTGCGTTGGGAGACCGACTATCGCAGCGCATCCCTGGCCTACGAAAAGGCCGGCATAGGTCCGGAGGATCTGGACCTGGTGGAGTGCCACGATGCCTTCACTATCTCGGAAATACTGCATTACGAGGCCCTTGGCTTATGTGCTCCGGGAGATGGCGGTGCCTTTGTGGAGGCGGGGCATGCCAGCCTGGGCGGCGGGTGCCGGTCAATGTATCAGGCGGCCTGCTAAGCCGCGGACACCCCATCGCCGCCACCGGCGTGGCCCAGCTCGTCGAGCTGGTCACCCAGCTGCGGCAGGAGGCGGGCCCGCGCCAGGTTGAGAATTGCCGGACGGCGCTCGCTCACTGCATGGGTGGTGACAAGGCGGGTGACACCAAATCATGCACGATAACTCTTCTAGCGCGTTAGCCACACGCAACCGAAATAACAATACCACCGTAATGGAGTCAAATATGTCAGCGATGCCAGCAAAAAATCGGACCCGCTATCTGGGTAGCCTTATCGCGGCGGTAGCACTGGGCAACAGTGTCCAGAGCGACGCTCAAGAGCAGGCGCACAGCACTGCCGCCTACACGCTTGAGGAGGTGACGGTCACTGCACGCAAACGCGAGGAGAGCCTGCAGGATGCGCCGGTATCGGTCACCGCCTTTACCAACAGCACACTGGAAGCACGCTCCCTGTTTAATCTAGGCAACCTCTCTGCGGTCACGCCCAATGTCGACATCAGTCATGGCAAGGGCGATGGTGGCAGCACCAATGCAGCAGTCTATATCCGCGGCGTGGGTCAGAACGATTTCATCTTCCCCACCGATCCGGGGGTGGGCATCTATGTCGACGGGGTCTATATCGCCCGCAGCATCGGCGGCATGATGGATCTGTCGGATATAGAACGAGTGGAAGTATTGCGAGGGCCGCAGGGTACGCTGTACGGCAAGAACACAATTGGTGGTGCCATCAACGTGGTGACGACCCGGCCCGGAAACGAAACAGAGGGTACCCTGCGGGTCACCGCCGGCAGCCGCGACCGCCTTGACCTGGAGGGCAGTATCAGTGTGCCGCTGATTCCCCGGCACCTGTTCGGCAAAGTGGCGGTGGCCTCGAAAAATCAGGATGGTTACAGTCGGCGCCTGCTGGATGGAACTGATATGGGCGACACCAATCTCGATACGCTGCGGGCGGGGGTGAGCTGGCTGGCATCGGATGATGTGGATGTCTACCTGGCCTATGATGTCACCCGTATCCGCCAGAATGGCGCCCCGGGTACCCTGCTGGAAACGTTCGATGATCCGAGCGGCCTGTATGCCATCTACAACGCGCTTGCCGCCCCCCTGGCGACGGGGCCGGGGTTGGAGCCGGGTAGCCAGTTTGATAATCGTTGGGTGACCGACAGCCCGTATCGCTCCAATGGTACCGGCCCCACACGCGACCATAATGACACCTGGGGGCTGACCGCGACTGTAGACTGGCAGCTGGGCTCCACCCTGAATCTGAAAGCCATCACTGGCTACCGGGAAATGGACGCAGAGATCCAAGTAGACATGGATTATTCGCCGTTTCCAATCGTGCAAACTGACGAGCAGCAGGAACAGACGCAGTTCAGCCAGGAGCTGCAGATCAGTGGCTTGGCGGTGGATGGGCGGCTGCAATGGCTGGCGGGCGCTTATTATTTCGAGGAAGACATTACCGACAACAACACCACGTTCCTGGCCTCGGGCATCTACGATGCACTGGAAATGCTGCCCGGGGCGTTCGTTCCGCTGGTGCCCGACCTTCCCTGCCCTGCAGCCTTCCCTGCCCCCTGTGCCGGAGGTCAGGGGAACCCCTACAACGTGATGTTCGACCTCGACGTAAACCCGCTGACCGGGCTGGAGACTGAGAACTGGGCGGCCTTCGCCAACCTCTCATGGGCATTGACCGAGCGGGCAGGGGTGACCCTGGGTGGTCGCTACTCCTATGAGAAGAAGACCTATGACATCGATTCGATCTTTCCCAACTCCGGCAATGTTGCTACCCCGCCCACCACAGACAGTCAGAGCTGGTCCCAGTTTACGCCCAAGCTCGGTCTCGACTACCGCCTGGACGAGGATGCGCTGCTGTATTTTTCCTGGGAACAGGGTTTCAAGAGCGGCGGCTGGAATCCCCGCCCCCTGAGTCCACTGGAGTTCAAGCGCTATGATCAGGAGGAGCTGACCGCCTATGAAGTCGGCCTTAAATCCCGCTTGTTTGACAATCGCATGACCCTTAACCTGGCCGCGTTTTTCAGCGAGTACGAGGACCTTCAACTGACCTCCAATTCCGTCAACCCGGACAACGGCTCTCTGCTGCTCACGGTGGACAATGCAGGCGATGTCGATATCTGGGGGCTGGAGCTGGAGCTGGTGGCACGTCCACTGGAGGCGGTGGATATCAATCTCGGCGTGGGATACATGGACAACGAATATTCCAGCCTGAGTCCAGCCACTGGCTATTCCATTGACAACAAGTTGCCACAGGCACCGAAATGGACTGCCAACGCCGGCGCGCAGTATCGGCTTGGACTGGGGCAATACGGCAGCCTTACCCTGCGTGGCGATGTCACGTTTCGCAGCAGGGTCTACAATGATTCATTCAACACGCCGGAAATCGTGCAGTCCTCCTATACCCTGCTCAACGCCCGTCTGACCTGGCAGAGCGCAGCGGGGAGCTGGCGTGTGGCCCTGTTCGGTACCAATCTTACAGATGAGGAGTATTTCACCAGTGCTGAATCTGTGCCGTCATTCGGCTTCCGCAATGCGGTATATGGACGGCCGTCGGAATGGGGTGTATCAATAACCCGGGAATTCTAGGGTCCTCCGCAATACCGGTTGGGTTGGCAGTGGTCCGTTTCGGCAAAGACAGAATTGAAGCGGGCATTTCTCTCAGTCATAGTCGCCCGTCAGATCCTGAGTATGGACCGGTATTCGGCTACGTCGACCTGCACGTCCAGGTGCTCCTGCAGATAGATCCGCATATTGTCTGCTGCTTCGGGTTCGCCGTGAACCAGTTTGACAGGCAGTCCTTGCTTGAGGTCGGAGGCCTTGAGCCACTCGGCTATGTCGACACAGTCGCCATGACCGGAGAGACCGTCTAGCATGACCACCCGCGCTTTGGCGGGAATGTATTCGCCGTGTATTTTGACCGAGTCCACGCCCTCCATCAGGCGGGCTCCGCGGGTACCACCGGCCTGATAACCGGTGAGCAACAGGGTGGTTCGGTGATTGGCCAGGAGCCGCTTCATGTGGTGCAGTATGCGCCCGCCGGTAATCATGCCACTGCCGGCGATAATAATATGCGGATAGGAGATATCGGCCAGTGCCTTGGACTCTTCTACACTGTGGGTATAGGTTACCGCTCTCATCATCCGCGCGCAGTCACTGTCGCTCAGGCGATGATGTCGGGCGTGGCTGTGGTAGATGCCCGACACATCAATGGCCATCGGACTGTCCAGATAAATGGGCACGGTGGGAATACGCTTGTCAGCCATCATGGTGGCCAGTAGGTGCTGCAATACCTGGGCACGGCCTACGGCAAAGCTGGGAATCAACAGCACGCCGCCGTTGGCTACGGTGTCTTTCACTATGCCGGCCAACTGATCCCAGGGGTCAGCCTCGGCGTGCCGGCGGTTGCCGTAGGTGGACTCGAGGATCAGTAAATCCAGCTCTGGCAGGGGTTCTGGCGGAAACATCATGATATCGTCCGGGCGGCCCACATCCCCGGAGAAGCATACGCGTTTGCCCTCGGCCTCGATAATGACACAGGCCGCTCCCAGTATGTGTCCGGCGGGATGCAGGTGGATGCGTAAATCGCCTACCTCGAACTGCTCGTGGAATTCCACGGTCTGGAACAGTTCCATGGCGTCCTCGGCTGTTTTCCGGTCATACAGCGGTTCGGGTTGCTGGTGCTTGCCGAGCTTGTGGCGGGCGTAAAAGCGCGCATCCTCTTCCTGGATATGGCCGCTGTCGGGCAGCAGAATACTGCACAGGTCACGGGTGGCGTGGTGGGTCAACACGGGGCCGCGATAACCCGCTTTGTACAGCCGGGGAATGTAACCCGAGTGGTCCAGATGGGCGTGAGTAAGCACAACCGCATCCAGTTTGTCCACGTCCACGGGTGGCGTCTGCCAGTTGCGTTCGCGCAGCCATTTGTAGCCCTGAAACAGTCCGCAGTCCACCAGAATGCGGGTATCGCCGCTTTCCACCAGGAATTTGGAACCGGTAACGGTTTCGGTGCCGCCCAAAAAGACAATGTTCATGCGCGGCGACTCCTGTCAGCAGCGGTTTGGGTGATCAACTCCAGTATGGGTTCCCGCAACAGTGGTGTCAGGTCGGCCAGATTGGAGGCATGAGGTATGGCGTTGGTGGTGATCAAACGACGAATACCCCGACTGTAAAGCATTCGGTCGACGCCGTCGGCAAAAATACCGTGAACTGCCGCGCAATCGATGTGCGCTATGCCCTGCTGCTGAAGTGCGCTGAGGGTTTGTAGGATGGTTTGCCCGCTGCTGATGACATCGTCGATGATCACCGCCGTGTGTTCCGTGTAGGCGGACAGATCGGGCAGGCTTACAGTGACGTCGCGATCGCCCCGGCGCACCTTCTGGCCGATGACACAGGGCTGGCCGACGGCATCCGCAATGGCCGCGACCCATTGTTCACTTTCGCTGTCCGGCCCCACCAGCAGCAGCCTGTCATCCTGGCTTACAAGCCATTTGGCGAGTGCCGGTGCGCCCTGCACCGTGGCGGTGGGGATGGAGTAAATTTCATCCAGGCGCCGATAGCGGTGCAGGTGAGGGTCTACCGTGACCAGCCAGTCCACTTCTTCGGACAGCCGCTCGGCAAAAAGGCGCGAAGTGATTGCCTCGCCTTCCATAAAACGCTTGTCCTGACGCATATAGCACAAATAGGGGGCCACCAGACCTACCGTGTTGGCGCCCAGTTCTCTCAGGGTGGCGGTGAGAAATGTCAGCGGCAGGTACTGGGCGTTGGGGTCTGCCAGATTGGCCAGCACCACACAGTCGCGGCCGGTGACCGGCGAGTCGATCCGCAGATAGCTTTCGCCATCGGGAAACAAGCGATAATTGACGGCCCCTGTCTCGGCGCCAAGAGCCATAGCCAGAGGTGCAAACAGTGGCAGCTCGGTACACAGGGAAAAGACAACGGGCGTCATGGGGTGCTCACGATACTCAATATTCCGAAAGGCCGGTAACCTTACAGCGTTTATGGTTTTATGCAAAGCGCCAACCTGCTAGCCGATCTCGAACATGTCCCGGTTCCGGCGATAGTAATTCAGGGCATAGTCCAGTTCCCCACCGGTAGCGGCGAAAAGCCGGGCCAGGGCTTGTCCGGATTCTACATCGGCGCCCAGTTTTACCGCCAGGCGCAGGCCGGAGACCGGTGAGTTGGGCGCGCCGGCCAGTTTGGCCAGCTGGGCCAGACGGCGGTTGTCGGTGCCTTGCAGCGTACCGGTGGCGCGCGCCTTGAGGGTCGTGGTGTGAGTGGCCTCGGGCAGGCTTTTCAAGCCGCCCTGGGCCAGGCAGATACGCTCGAACTGCTGCCATGCGCGGCCTGATTGCAATATGTTTCGCGCCTCCGACAGGCTTTTTGCCTCGTCTCTACCACTTGCCATTGACAGCAAGTGCGAGGCCAGCAGGCAGGCACGTTCGGCAAGATCCGCCGGTGCGGCGGGGTCATTGTTGAGTACAGCCAGTACGTCCCGTGCCTCTTCCACCGGACCTATGCCGTAACCGATGGTTTGGGAGCCGTCGGTGAGCACACAGTGTACTTTTACGCCCAGCGCGGTGGCGACAGTGGCAAACATTGTCGACAGACGTTCGGCGTGAGCCCTGTCGCGCACCTTGGCGGTCGGGCCCACCGGAATGTCGATGAGAATATGGGTGGAACCGGCGGCAATTTTCTTCGACAGCACCGAGGCCACGAGTTGGCCATCGCTGTCGATATCCAGCGCTTTCTCGATACGGATCAACAGGTCGTCGGTGGGGCTCAGGTTGATGCGTCCGCCCCAGACGAGACAGGCCCCCGTTTCGTGTACCACACGCTGCATCGACTCCAGCGGCAGATCCACCTCGGTCAGCACCTCCATGGTGTCGGCGGTGCCCGCCGGAGAGGTAATGGCGCGTGATGAGGTTTTCGGGATTACCAGTCCCGCCGCGCTGGCAATGGCGATCACGATCGGCGTGGTGCGGTTGCCGGGCAGGCCACCCACACAATGCTTGTCGTACACGAACGGGTAGTCGGGCCAGCTCAGGCGGGTACCCACAGCCACCATGGCGCGAGTCAGTTCGATCACCTCGTCAATGCTGAGGCGGTCCCCCGCGCAGGCCGTGAGGAAGCTGGCCACTTCGACATCCGAGTACAGGCGGCGGCCGATGTCGCCTATAATGGCCGCGATTTCCTCGGCGCAAAGTTCGTGTCCGTGGATCTTCTTGCGTAAATAACGCAGGGACCTCACCACCGGTGCGTGAGTAATGGCCAGCGGATCGCCGTCGTGCAGTTGCAAATAGTGCCAGGCGCTGCTGGACAGGCCTGCACTGCTCTCGGGCAGGAGGTCTCCTGCCACGATGTTGAGGGTGGCAATGATGTGGTGCCTGCCAGCGCTGACCTGGACGCGGGCGTTGGCGGTAAAACCCTCGGCCCGACAGACATCGCAGTCCCTGCGCATATACACTACGGGCTCTTCGTGAGTATCGATTCCCATATTGATGGCGTGCAGGGTTTGCGCCTGACTCATGTTGGCTCCCGGGTTGATTTCGCCTGAAATTAATCGCAGAGAACTGCGGCCTGTGAGAGCATAAGAGAAAAGCGAAGTGGTGACACGCTTTTAGACAATTTCCGAGACTGGCCGGGTTTGATACGTTTATGGTGGCTCTGTTTAAGGTCCTTGGCGGCGTGGCGCGTCTGCCCTTTCTAACACTCACGGTCGTCTGTATAAGCCTGGCGACAACAGCCGCCTGGTATCAGCAAGCGGCCCCCTCCGCAGAGCTCGTCGTGCTGGTTTTTGGCATGGCGCTGGCGGCGCATATCAGTGCCAATGCACTGAATGAATATTTTGACTTTCGTTCCGGGCTGGATTTTCTGACCCGGCGCTCTCCCTTCAACGGCGGCAGCGGCACACTGGTGGCGCAGCCAAACCAGGCCCCGCTGGCATTGGGCCTGGGTATATTGAGCCTGATCCTGGTCTGCGCAGCCGGGCTCTGGCTCAGCGCACTGCAGAGCTGGCATTTGTTGTGGCTGGGAATTCCCGGGGTCGCGTTGATTTATACCTACACCCAGTACCTGAACAAGCATCCACTACTGTGCCTGATTGCACCGGGATTGGGTTTTGGCGGCTTCATGACGCTGGGCGCTTACTGGGTCTTGGCCGGCCAGGTGGATGCCATGGCGCTGAGCCTGGCGACTTTGCTGGCACTGCTGATCAGCAATTTGCTGCTGCTCAATCAATTTCCCGATGTGGAAGCTGATCGCCAGGTAGGCCGCCGGCATCTTCCCATTGTGCTGGGGCGAACGGGCAGTGCAGTTGTCTTCACCGTGATATTGGCCGCCACTTACCTATTGTTGGTGGTGTTTGTCTGGCAGGGATGGCTGCCTCGGCAGAGCTTGTTGGCCCTGTTCAGTCTGCCTCTGGTTTGGCCCTTGGTACGCAAGCTGTTTCGCTATGCCGAGCAGGTCGAACATCTGACGCCTGTGCTGGCACTCAATACCATACTCACCCACGTACTGCCCGCGCTGTTGTTGCTGGGCCTGGTCTGGGCGGGCTTCAGCCCGGCCACCGACGTTTAGCTGCGGCTCGCGCCTTGCCATGGGTGCGAATCCATCACTTTCATTTTGTTCCACTACTTCCGGGTTGCAGTGCTCGTGGGTCCCGATGACATAAAGAAAGTGTTATATTTCTTTATGTGGGGGCAGCTTGCCGCGGGGCCTGTATGTCCGAAGCCGCCACCAGAATTATTATCGGGAATGGTCTCCATTTTGATCGGGACCTTCACTGACAGGAGATTTCGTGCCTAAACGCAGCAAAGAGTACATGGCGGCCCGCCGCAACCATATTCTGGATGCGGCGCTCCAGTGTTATATCGATCACGGTTTCGACAAGATGTCACTGGCTGAGATATGCGCAACCGCAGGCATCAGCATGGGTGCGTTCTACAAGCACTTCAGGACCAAACACGAGGTCATACTGGCCCTGGCTGATCGCTCCCTCAGTGAGCAACAACTGGTCTTCTTCCCTGGACTGGCGGCGTTTCGCGACTATTTGGTCGAGATTTTTCTCGAATTTGACACTCGCAGACGCTGTGACGCGGCCCGTGCCGACCTGCAGTTGATCAATCTCAGCTTCCATGATGACAGCTTGCGTGAGCGCGCCAGAAAATCGCTGGAACAAGGTGAAGCGCACTTGTACGAAGCCATGAAAGACCTGCGCCAGCGGGGGGAAATCCGCGCTGACTACGACGTTCGCAACGGGGCCCGGATCCTGCACCTGCTGCTCTCGGGTCTGGTGCTGACCAAGGTCATAGACCCCTCCTGGTCAGCCGGTGACGCCGTGCCGATCGTGCAGGCGGAAATTGCCAGGATGGCGCCAGAAGGCTCCGGGCTATCGTAATCCCGGGGCGTCAGCCAAACCCCTGACAGCTATCATCCGGTCCGGTGTCCAAAAAGGGCGGATATTCATTGACTCCAACAAAAAAAGCATATACTTTCTTTTAAGACTAACGATATCAGGAGTAAACCATGAATATCCGGGCTGAAGAACCGAGCTTCGCCAATACCCTGCTCCGCGCCGCCGCGCTGCTCCTGCTGCCCCTGCTGGCAGTGATGCCGCCGGTGCAGGCCGCAGATTCCACCCCCCGCATGGAAGCTCCTGCCGAGCCGCTTGCGCCAATCAGGCAGCTGTTTGATCTGCGTACCCCGATGCGCGATGGCGTCGAGCTGTCCGCGGACGTGTGGCTTCCGGCAGAGCAGGGCCGCTACCCGGTAATCCTGCTTCGCACGCCCTACATAAAAACCATGCCCATGGCAGAACTACCGCAGCTGGCGGCCTATTTCGCCAGGCAGGGCTATGCCTTCGTGATTCAGGATGTGCGCGGACGCGGCGATTCAGAGGGCGAGTTCAACTTCTTCTTCCAGGAGGGCGAAGACGGTCATGACACCGTCGAGGCGCTGGCTGATGCGAGCTGGTCCAACGGCAGGGTCTGCATGATGGGGGTGTCCTACTGGGGCACCGTGCAATGGCTGACAGCCAGAGAGCGCCCCTCGGGCCTTGCCTGTATTGCGCCGACCTCACCGGCCGGGAAGTATCTGGACGAGCTGCCCTACAACGGCGGCGCCTTCATGATGGCCTGGGCACTTTTCTGGCTCAATGACACCGCGGGCCGCATCAGCCAGGGTCCCAATGCTGCGACGCTGGATTGGGAGTCGATCTACAATCACCGTCCGCTAATCACCATGGACGAGGCCATGGGCCGCAAGATGCGCCTCTATCGGGAGTTCCTGACCCACCACACCATGGATGACTACTGGAAGCGCGTGCAGTTTACCGCGGCTGACTTTCGCAAGCTTGACCTGCCGGTGCTGACGATCGCCGGCTGGTTCGACGGCGACCAGCCCGGCACCCTGTTTTATTGGCAGGGCATGAACGAGCATTCGCCATCGAAGCATGACCGGCACCTGGTCATCGGTCCCTGGACCCACATCCAGTCCTTTCTGGGCGGCGAAACCGAGGTCGGGGACATGTCTTTCAGCGAGGATTCGGTGCTGGACATGAAGCAGCTGCACCTGGATTTTTTCAATCGTTATCTGAAGCAGTCCAGCGACAGTTTCGATCAGCCCAGAGCCCGCCTGTACATGACGGGCCGCAACCAGTGGTTGTCGCTGGATCAGTATCCGCTGACCGACGTGACCCCTACCCGGCTCTACCTGGCCAGCAGCGGCAACGCCCAGCAGCAGCCCGGCGGCAATCTCAGCCTTGATCCGCCCACGACAGACGGTACCGACCGGTATACCTATGACCCCCGCAACCCGGTGCCGCTCGACCTGATGGCGACGGGGCCCTATGACCGGCAGACCGTTCAGCAAAGAGAAGACGTGCTGATCTACACCACCGCGCCGCGGCAGGAAGCCCTGGACGTGGTAGGGCCGGTTTCCGTCGAGCTCTTTGCCGCGTCCGATGCCCGGGACACGGATTTCACCGCCGCGGTACTGGACGTCCATCCCGATGGTAGCGCCGTACCCCTGGGCCCGAAAACCGTGGGCATCATCCGTGCCCGCTATCGCAACGGCCTGGCCCAGACCGAATTGCTGACCCCTGGCAAGGTGGAGCGCTACACCATTGAGCTGGGCCACATCGCGCACTCCTTCCAGCCGGGCCACAGCATACGGGTGGAGATCTCCAGCAGCGCCTTTCCGATGTACAACCCCAACCAGAATACCGGCAATCCGGTGGCCACTGACACCGAATGGCGCAGCGCCCGACAAACGATACATCACTCCCCCGAGCATCCCTCTGCATTGGTGTTGCCGGTGGCAGATATCGACGCGCTGGTGGAGCAGCAGCCATGAGCACACTCCTGCGGGCCTGCAGCCGCGCCAGCGCGGCCATACTATTACTGCTATGCATTGGGCCGCTGTACGCCGGGGAGGCCGCCGGCCCGCCCGATGATCCGATACACCGTTTCGACACCCAGGTGGCGATGGTGCCCATGCGGGATGGCACCCGGCTGCGCACTGTCATTTACACGCCGCGAGGTAACAGCCAGGACCTGCCGGTGCTGTTCTGGCGCAGTCCCTACGATGTATCGCGGGTCGGCGCCGGCAATCCGGCCGGCTCAATCTTCCACACCGGCCTGCGGGAGCTGGTCGACGACGGGTATATTTTCGTGTTCCAGGATATTCGGGGCAGGCACGGCTCGGAAGGCGAGTTCGTCATGCTGCGTCCTTCCAGGGACAGGGACGATCCGCGGGCAGTAGACGAGAGTAGCGATGCCTATGACAGCATAGAATGGCTCATGAACAAGCTGCCGTCCCACAATGGCCGGGTCGGCATGCTGGGTGTGTCGTATCCCGCCTGGCTCGCGGTGATGGCGGCAGTCGACCCGCATCCGGCCCTGGCCGCTATTTCGCCCCAGGCCTCCCCGGCGGACGTCTACATCGGCGACGACTTTTTCCACAACGGCGCCTTCCGTCTCAGCTACGGCTTTGAGTATGTCGCATTCATGGAGCGCGAATCCGGTGCCGATGTATTTGACTTCGGCATGGAGGACACCTACGACTGGTATCTCCGGCTCGGCAGTCTGCGCCATGTAAAACAACGCCATTTTGCGGACATGGCAACAACCTGGGACGATTTCGTTGCCCACCCTGACTACGACAACTTCTGGCGCGCACGGGCCGTGGTGCCACAGCTCGGGAAGATCCGCGTTCCCAGCCTGACGGTGGGTGGCTGGTACGACGCGGAGGACGGTTATGGTCCCTACCGACTGTACCAGGCGTGGCAGGACGGCGACGACAACGACATGAACCATCTGGTGATTGGCCCCTGGACCCACGGCATCTGGTTGTGGGACGACGGCCGCAAGATTGCGGAGCTGGATTTTGAAAGTGCCACCGCCAGCCATTTCCGGCGCAACATCATGGCCCCCTGGTTTGCGCGGCAACTCAAGGACAAAGGCGACACCGACATGGCCGCGGTGCAGTTGTTCCAGACCGGCGCCAACCAGTGGCAGCAGTTCGATGAGTGGCCAGCGCCAGAGACTGTCGAGAAACGGCTGTATCTGGGCGCGCAGGGTCGCTTGTCGTTTACCCCGCCCAACACCGATCAGGAGAGGGCCGCTGACAGTTATGTCTCCAACCCGGCAGATCCCGTGCCCTATCGCCCGCGTCCCATCGGCCACATGTTTGCCGGCCCCGACTGGGGCCAGTGGCTGACGCAGGACCAGCGCTTCCTGGCGGGCCGGGACGATGTTGTGGGCTGGGTGAGCGAGCCGCTGGAGGAGGACATCGCGTTGTCCGGCAATGTCATCAGCCACCTGTTTGCCTCTACCACCGGCAGCGATGCGGACTGGGTAGTGAAACTGATCGACGTCTATCCCGGCGATTATTCCGCGGACCCGGCAATGAGTGGCTACCAACTGATCGTGGCGGGCGAGATCCTGCGTGCGCGCTACCGCAACGGCCTGGAATCAGCCGAACCGCTGGAGCCGGGCAAGGTCGAGGAGTACCGCATTGACCTGCAGCCGCGCCACCACCTGTTCCGCAAGGGCCACCGGATCATGGTGCAGGTGCAGAGCTCCTGGTTCCCGCTGTTCGATCGCAACCCGCAGACCTTTGTCGACAACATCTTCAATGCCCGGGACCGCGACTTCCGTGCTGCCACGCACACCATTCACCGCTCCAGCCGCTTCCCCTCCCATATACGGCTGCAAACACTGCCCTGATCAGGTGTCACGCCAGCGCAGCGCACCGCTGGCCCCGGGAGGCTGGCTGCTGCCATGGCGCTGCAGCGCCCAGGCAACGTGCTCGCGCACCAGTGCCGAAGGCGAGTCCACACGGCTGCGCAGCGCGTCGATCACGGCTGCGGTGGTGGGCGCGTTGCCGAGCGCGACGGCGATATTGCGCAGCCAGCATTCGTGGCCGATGCGGCGAATCGCGGAGCCTTCGGTGCGGGCCAGGAAGGTGGCCTCGTCCCAGCCAAACAGCTCGATCAGGTCCCGGTCCTGCAGCTGGTGCCGCGGCTGGAAGTCGTCCTCGGTGGTGCTGCGGGCGAACTTGTTCCAGGGACAGACCAGCTGGCAGTCATCACAGCCGAAGATCCGGTTGCCCAGCAGTGGCCTCAGCTCGGGATCTATGCTGCCGCGGTGTTCAATGGTGAGGTAGGAGATGCAGCGGCGGGCATCCAGCTGATAGGGGCCGACGAAGGCGTTGGTGGGGCAGATATCCAGGCAGGCGGTACAACTGCCGCAATGCTTGCTCTGCTGGGGTGGATCCGCCGCCAGCGGCAGGTCCGTGTAGATCTCGCCGAGGAAGAACCAGGAGCCGGCGCGTTCATTGATCAGCATCGTGTTCTTCGCGATCCAGCCCATGCCGCCCCGTTCGGCGATGGCGCGCTCCAGTACCGGCGCGCTGTCGACGAAGGCGCGATACTGGCCGCGGCCGGCGCTGTCCTGCAGGCGCTGGGCCAGCTGAGACAACCTTTTGCGCATCAGTTTGTGATAGTCGCGGCCCAGTGCATAGCGGGAGATATAGGCCTTCTCCGGCGCAGCCAGTATCTCCAGCGGCCGGGTGTCCTCGCTCAGGTAGTCCATGCGCAGGCTGATGACACGGCAGGTATCCGGCACCAGTTCGGCCGGGCGCGAGCGTTTGTGGCCGTGGCGGGTCATGTAGTGCATGCTGCCGTGATATCCTGCGTCCAGCCATTTCTGCAGATAGGCCTCGTGCTCGCCCAGTTCGATATCGCTGACCTGCAGTTGGGCAAAGCCCAGTTCGGTGGCCCAGTCCTGTAGCTGGGCGCGCAGGCGTTGCTGGCTTTCCGGGGGCAGTGAATGCGGCATGGGACTGGGCTGCGGCGGCGCGGGGCGCCTATAATTTGGGGAATGACATGATGCCAAGGGCGCTTAGTGTAGCAGCACCGGCCCGGCTTTGGCGACGAGGATGAAACAGGTGTTTGACTGGACAGGACTGGAGACGCTGTACAGCGCCGGGGAAACCCGCGAGCTGGACCGTCACGCGATCGAGGACTTCGGCATTGCCGGCGCCACGCTGATGGCGCGCGCCGCCGCGGTCGCTTTCGATCACCTGCTGGCCGCCTGGCCGCAGCCCTCCCTGCTGCAGGTGTTCTGTGGTACCGGCAATAATGGCGGCGACGGCTTCCTGTTGGCGGACCTGGCGCACAAGCGCGGCATTCCGGTCGCAGTCTGGCAGCTGGGTGACCCCGACAAAATGCGCGGCAGCGCCGCTCGCGCGCGGGACCAGGCCCTGGCCCATGGCGTTGCGGTGGAACCCTGGCGCCCCGGCTCTCTGCGCCCGGAAGGCGTACTGGTGGATGCGATGCTGGGCACTGGCCTGCGCGGCGAGGTGGGATCTCCCTGGAGCGACGTCATTGCCAGCTGCAACGAGTCCGGTCTGCCCATCCTGGCGGTCGATATCCCGTCGGGCCTGTGTGCCGATACCGGGCGCCGGCTCGGCACCAGTATCAGGGCCGATCTGACTGTCACGTTCATCGGCCTCAAGCGCGGCCTGTTTACCCTCGACGGTCCCGATTGCTGCGGGGCACTGGAATTTTCTGATCTGGCAGTGCCGGCCGGTGTCTACCAGCGGGTAGCGGCCAGTTGCCGGCGTCTGGAGCTGGAGCAGTTGCTGCCACAGTTTCCCGCCCGCCCTGCCAATGCCCACAAGGGCCGCTATGGGACTGTACTGGTCGTGGGCGGTGATTACGGCATGGGCGGCGCGGTGGCGCTGGCTGCGGAGGCCGCCCTGCGTGCCGGTGCGGGCCTGGTACGGGTGGCTACCCGGTCGGAACATGTCTCCGCGATCATTGCCCGGACCCCGGAGGCGATGCCGGTCGGCGTTGCCTCGGGGCAGGCGCTGCAGCCATTGCTGGAGAGCGCCGATGTGCTGGTGGTCGGCCCCGGTCTGGGACAGGGCCCGTGGGGGCAGCAGTTGCTGCAAGTGATCGCCATGGCCGACCAGCCCTGCGTGCTCGATGCCGATGGCCTGAACCTGCTGTCGCTGGGGCAGGTGTTGCCGTTGCAGCCGCGACCGGGGTGGATATTCACGCCCCACCCGGGCGAGGCGGCCCGACTGCTGGGCAGCAGTACCGCCGCGGTACAGGCAGACCGCTTTGCCGCAGTCGCCGCGCTGCAGCAGCGGCTGGGAGGCACAGTACTGCTCAAGGGCAATGGCACTCTTGTCAGCGACGGTGAGCGCTGTTTGCTCAGTGACTATGGCAACCCCGGCATGGCATCCGGGGGTATGGGTGATGTTCTGAGCGGCCTGATCGGTGCCCTGCTGGCCCAGGGCTTGGCTGGAATCGAGGCGGCAGCGCTGGCGGCCGCCCTGCACGGCGCGGCGGCCGATGCCGCGGCGGCGCAGGGTCAGCGCGGCCTGCTGGCGAGTGATTTGATGCCGCAACTGCGGGGGCTGCTGGGATGAACTCGTCTGCTGTGCAGTATCTGGCTGCCGATGAAGCAGAAATGATGCGGCTGGGGGCGAAGCTGGCCGCGGCCAGCGAACCTGGGCTGGTAATCTATTTACAGGGCGAACTGGGTGCAGGGAAAACTACCTTCAGTCGCGGTTTCATCCGGGCCCTGTGCCACCGCGGTACGGTCAAGAGTCCCACCTACACGCTGGTGGAGCCCTATAGTGCCGGCACTCTGGAAATCTACCATTTCGATCTGTACCGGCTGGGCGATGCCGAGGAGCTGGAGTTCATGGGAGTGCGGGACTACTTCGGCGACCACAGTCTGTGCCTGGTGGAATGGCCCGAGCGCGGTGAGGGAGTTTTGCCCCCGGCCGATTTAGTGATTACTATAGCTGTAATCGGTGCCGGGCGAAGTCTGCGGGCGCATGCGGGCTCGGAAATCGGGCGCGCAGTTCTGCAACATTGGCACTGCGGGCCTGATCATCGGGACCAATCTGGAGCGGGAGAAAAATGGGCAGGGCGTTCTGGGTCCGTGTGATCCTGGGTTTGCTGGTGGCGTCCGCTGTCGAGGCGGCAGACGTGCACGATGTGCGCCTGTGGCGGGCCCCTGACCACACCCGTATCGTCTTTGATCTCACCGCTCCGGCGGAGCACCGCCTGCTGACCCTGAAGGACCCGGCGCGCATCGTGCTGGATATTACCGACACTGCGCTGAAGGCCAGCCTGACCTCATTGCCGCTGGAGAATACCCCCATCACCCTGGTCCGCTCCGGCATCCGTGACGGCGACGACCTGCGGGTCGTGTTCGATATCAATGCGGCGGTGGATCCACGCAGTTTTGCACTGAAGGCCAATGCGCAGGCGGGCGACCGGCTGGTATTGGACCTGTATGACCGGGATGCGAAGACGGAAACAACGGTCAGGAAGAGCACCGCGGAATCATCCCGGCGCGACATCGTCATAGCCATCGATGCAGGTCACGGCGGCGAGGATCCCGGCGCCATCGGACCCAATCGGTTGCGGGAAAAAGATGTGGTGATGGCGATTTCACGGGAGCTGTATGCCCTGTTCGAGCGCGATGCCGGCTTCAAACCCACCCTGATTCGCAGCGGCGACTACTACATCAGCCTGAAGGGCCGGCGCGACCTGGCACGTCAACGCCAGGCCGACCTGTTTGTATCGGTGCATGCCGACGCGTTCAAGCGGCGGGAGGCCAACGGGGCATCCGTGTATGCACTCTCCATCAGTGGCGCGACCAGTACTGCCGCCAGCTATCTGGCCCAGCGCGAGAACGAAGCCGATCTGGTCGGGGGCGTGCGCCTGTCAGACAAGGATGAACTGCTCGCCGGGGTACTGGCGGACCTGTCGATGACCTCCACGCTGGATACCAGCCTGAAGCTCGGCGACAAGGTGTTGCGCCGGGTCGACACCATTGCCCACCTGCACAAGCGCAATGTAGAGCAGGCCGGCTTTGCGGTATTGAAGTCACCGGACATACCGTCAATTCTGGTGGAAACCGGCTTCATCTCCAATCCCGGCGAGGCCCGCAAGCTCGGCACTTCGACGTACCAGAAAACCGTGGCCCGGGCGATACATGCGGGCATCCGCGACTGGTTCATGGATCAGCCGCCGCCCGGTACCCTGGTCGCCTGGCAAAAGCAGCAGGGAGGCCGCGAGTACATCATCGCCCGCGGTGATACACTGTCGGCCATCGCCCAGCGCTTCAAAGTACCCCTTGCCCGGCTCAGGGACCACAATGGTCTCGATGACTCGCGTATCATGGTGGGGCAAACGCTGAAAATTCCTACCACCTGAGTCCCGCGGCACCGTATTCAATGTCACGTATTCATTCCCTCAGCCCGAGGTTAGCCAACCAGATTGCCGCCGGTGAGGTGGTCGAACGACCGGCTTCAGTGGTCAAGGAAGTGCTGGAGAACAGCCTTGATGCCGGCGCGACCCGGGTGGAGATCGAAATCGAGGCCGGCGGCAGCAAGCTGATTCGCATCCGCGACAACGGTGATGGCATCGAGCCCGAGGACCTGCCGTTGGCGCTGGCGCGCCACGCCACCAGCAAGATCGTGTCGCTGGAGGATCTGGAGGCGGTGGGCAGCCTGGGTTTTCGCGGCGAGGCGCTGGCCAGCATCGGCTCCGTCTCGCGACTGACCCTGACCAGCAATCACCGGCCGGACGGCAGCGAGGGTTGCGCCGCCCTCTGCGAGGGCCGGGAGATGACGGTGCAGCTGCGGCCGGCGCCACACCCACGCGGCACAACCGTGGAAGTGCGGGATCTGTTTTTCAATACCCCCGCCAGACGCAAGTTCCTGCGTACGGAAAAAACCGAATTCAACCACATTGAAGAGGTGGTCAAGCGGCTTGCCCTGTCGCGCTTCGAGGTGGATTTCAGTCTGCGTCACAACGGCAAGGTCATCCATCAGCTGCGCGGTGCCACCAGTACCGCGGAACGGCAGCGGCGGGTGGCGGCGGTCTGCGGGCCGGCTTTCATGGAGCAGGCCGTCCAACTGGAAACAGACCGTGGCGAGTTGCGGCTGTGGGGCTGGACAGGGCTGCCGACTTTCTCCCGCAGCCAGACGGACCTACAGTACTTCTTTGTCAATGGCCGCGTCATCCGCGACAAGCTGGTGGCCCACGCGGTCAAGCAGGCCTATCGCGATGTGCTCTATCACGGTCGTCACCCGGCTTTCGTGCTCTACCTGGAGCTGGACCCCGCCCAGGTGGATGTGAACGTGCATCCGGGCAAGCACGAGGTACGCTTCCGTGACAGCCGGGCCGTGCACCAGTGTGTATTCGGCGCCCTGCACCGGGCGCTGGCAGATGTGCGTCCCGCCGTGGACTCGCCGGCCGTGGCGACCCCGGAGGGGCTGGCAGTGGATACGGCCACCGGAGAAATCGCGCGGCAGCCGGGGCTGGCCTGGGGCGCCACCGCGCGCGGTTACAATCCGGCCCCGGCCCCCGCACCGGGACGGGCGATGGAGCAGTTGCGCAGTTACGGCATGCTGCACGCGGGCGAGCTGGCACCACAGGAGCAGCCGGAGGACGCGCCACCGCTGGGCTATGCCCTGGCCCAGCTCAAGGGCATCTATATTCTGGCGGAAAACAGCGCGGGGCTGGTGCTGGTGGACATGCATGCTGCCCACGAGCGGATCACCTATGAGCGGCTCAAGACTGCCCGCGACCGCGACGGCATCCGCAGCCAGCCGCTGCTGGTACCTCAGGCGGTAGCGGTCAGCCAGCGAGAGGTGGCGCTGGCTGCCGACAATGCCGCCCTGTTCGAGCGCCTGGGCATGAAGGTGGATGTTGCCGGCGAAGAAGCGTTGCTGATTCGCGAGATTCCGGTGGCGCTGCGCGACTCGGATATCGAGGCGCTGCTGCGCGACGTGTTGTCAGACCTGGCCGAATACGGCAGTTCGGACCGGATCGAGGCTCATCTGGATGAGATTCTCTCGACCATGGCCTGCCATGGTTCAGTGCGCGCCAACCGCCGTCTTTCGGTGCCGGAGATGAATGCACTGCTGCGCGATATGGAAGAGACCGAACGTGCAGGCCAATGCAACCACGGCCGGCCCACCTGGACCGGGATGTCGCTGGAAGAGCTGGACAAATTGTTCCTGCGGGGACGCTGAGTGGCAGCGACCGACGGAGACAGGCCGCTGCTGTTGTGCCTGATGGGGCCGACCGCGGCGGGCAAGACGGATCTCGCCATCGAGCTGGCCGCAGCCCTCGACGGCGAGTTGGTCAGCGTCGACTCCGCACTGGTCTACCGCGGCCTGGATATCGGCAGCGCCAAACCCGACTTTCCCCACCACCTGGTGGACATCCGCGACCCCGCCGACAGCTATTCGGCGGCGGATTTTGCCGTGGATGCAGACCGGGTGGTCACGGACATTGTGGCCCGCGGCAAGACCCCCATCCTGGTCGGTGGCACAATGCTGTATTTTCGCGCCTACCTGGAAGGGCTGGCGCCGATGCCGGCAACCGACCCGGCAGTGCGTGCGGCGGTCGAGGCCGAGGCGGTCCGGGAGGGCTGGCCGGCACTGCATGCTAGGCTGGCGCAGGTCGACCCCGAGGCGGCCGCCCGCATCCATCCCAACCACTCCCAGCGCATCGGCCGGGCGCTGGAAGTATACCGCAGCAGCGGTATCAGCCTGAGCCAGTGGCAACAGCGCGGTACGACAGGCGTCGCTGCCACGCAGCAGTTTCGCATCCTGCAACTGGCGATCTGCCCCGCCGAGCGGGCCCTGTTGCACCGCCGGATCGAGCTGCGCTTCCGGCAAATGATGGCGGCGGGGCTGCTGGACGAGGTACGGCAGTTGCGCCGGCGACCGGACCTGCATCCCGGCCTGCCGGCTCTGCGGACGGTGGGCTACCGCCAGCTGTGGCGCCACCTGGAGGGACAGTGCAGCCTGGAGGAGGCAATACAGCAGGGCATCGCCGCGACCCGGCAACTGGCGAAGCGTCAACTCACCTGGCTGCGCAAGTGGCCGCAACTACATTGGCTGCTGACGGACGAGGCAGGGAACGTTTGCCCGTCCGGGGAGTCAGAGGTGGCGGGTAGTCGTGCAGCGCAAAAACCGCTGCACGCCGCCTTGAACTATATCGGGCTCGCCCCAATGTAGTACAGCAAACCTGATCTATACTATTGCAGGTGGTAACCAACGAACGAAGGTCCGAGGTCCACTCCGACCGGCAGCCTGGCGTAGCTGCCCGGGGTGAACAGAGACTGCCACTCTAATTTTATTGGGCTCCAATTGAGCCGACCAAGGAGAGAATTATGTCAAAAGGGCACACGCTACAAGACCCTTACCTGAATATATTGCGTAAGGAACGCGTTCCAGTCTCAATCTACCTCGTGAATGGCATCAAGCTGCAGGGCCAGATCGAGTCATTCGACCAGTTTGTCGTGTTGTTGAAGAACACGGTGAGCCAGATGGTCTACAAGCATGCCATCTCCACCGTGGTTCCGTCCCGGGTGGTGCGCATGCCGCTGCAGAATCCGCCGGAAGACGATGAAGTCGAAAGCTGAGCTGCACTCCGCGCAGCCGGGCGCAAGTCTGGCTGTCGCTTCCTTGACCCGCCGCCGAGGCCCGCTTGTTCTTTGACCGTCCCGCTTCGGGAGAGCGCGCCGTGCTCGTGCATCTCAACCTGGCCAGCGAGGATGAGCGCGAGGATCCGCGCGAGTTCGAGGAGCTGGTATTGTCTGCCGGCGGCGATCCGGTAAGTTTTGTCATGGGGCAGCGCCAGGCGCCGCACCCACGCACCTTCGTCGGCAAGGGCAAGCTGCAGGACATTCTGGCCGAGGTGCAGCAGCACGAGGCCGAGATCGTGATGTTCAACCACGCCCTGAGCCCCAGCCAGGAGCGCAACCTCGAGCGTGAGCTCAAGTGCCGGGTGCTGGACAGGACCGGCCTGATTCTCGATATCTTCGCCCAGCGGGCCCGTACCCACGAGGGCAAGCTGCAGGTGGAGCTGGCACAGTTGCAACATGCCAGCACTCGTCTGGTGCGTGGCTGGACCCACCTGGAGCGGCAGAAGGGCGGGATCGGCCTGCGCGGGCCCGGGGAGACCCAGCTGGAGACCGACCGCCGGCTGCTGCGCGCCCGGATCAAGTCCATTACTGGCCGGCTGCAGAAAGTGCGCCGCCAACGCGACCAGGGGCGCCGCTCCCGGCAGCGGGCGGAGGTGCCGACGATCGCGCTGGTGGGCTATACCAACGCCGGCAAGTCCACCCTGTTCAACCGCCTGACTACGGCTGAGGTCTACGTCGCCGATCAGCTGTTTGCCACCCTGGATCCGACCCTGCGCCGGCTGCAGCTGGATGAGGTGGGCGCGGTGGTGCTGGCCGATACGGTGGGTTTCATCGCCCATCTGCCGCACAAACTGGTAGAGGCCTTCAAGGCCACTCTGGAAGAAACTGTCAGCGCCGATCTGCTGCTGCATGTCATCGACGCCACTGCGGAATCCCGCGAAGACAATATGGCTCAGGTCCAGGCAGTGCTGGAGGAGATCGGTGCCGGCGGGATTCCGCAGCTGCAGGTCTTCAACAAGCTCGACCTGCTGGAGCAGGAGCCGCGCATCGACTACGACGCCAGCGGCAGGCCGGAACGGGTCTGGCTGAGTGCCGCCACCGGTGCTGGCTGCGACCTGCTGTTGACAGCGATCACCAGCCTGGTGGGGGAGGACATGATAGAGCAGGAATTACAGCTGGAGCCGGAGCAGGGGCGGCTGCGCGCCGCACTGTACCAGCTCGGAGCGGTGTCGGCAGAGCAGTACGGGGCCGATGGCGTTTCCCATCTGAGCGTGCGCTTGCCGCGAGCTGACTGGAACCGCCTGCTGGGACAGGAGGCCGGGCCAGTTGCCTGAACGATGTCTCACCTGCCGTGCAAAAATTTTGTTAGACTGAATGACTTTGATAACAGGAGTGCAGCATGGCCTGGAATGAACCGGGTGGGGGCAACAACAAACCCAAGGATCCCTGGGGCGGCGGCGAACAGGGTCCGCCCGATCTCGACGAAGCCCTGAAGAAACTGCAGCAGAAGCTGGGCGGGCTGTTCGGTGGCCGCGGCAGTGGCGGGGGCAAGCCCGGTCGTGGCCGCGGCGGGATCCCGGCCGGCCTGGTGCTGGTATTGGCGCTGGTGGCCGTGGTGGTCTGGGCGCTGATGGGGCTGTACCAGGTCGATCAGCAGGAGCGGGCCGTGGTGCTGCGCTTCGGCAAGTACCAGCAGACGGTAATGCCCGGGTTGCAATGGAATCCGCCGCTGATCGACGAGGTGATCAAGGTCAACACGACCCGGGTCCGGGCCGCCACCTTTCGGGAAATCATGCTGACCCAGGACGAGAACATCGTCGAGGTGCGGATGTCCGTGCAGTACGTGATTGACGATCCCACCAGCTTTGTACTGCGGGTGCGCGATCCCGAAAGCTCATTGCACAACGCGTCCCAGAGCGCCCTGCGCCATGTCGTGGGTGACACCAGCATGAATATGGTGTTGACGGAGGGCCGGGCCCGCATCGGGGTCGAGGTCACCGAGCGTCTGCAGCGTTACATTAACATGTATGAAACAGGTATTCGCGTGGTCAAGGTCAACATCGATGAATCCAAGCCGCCGACCCAGGTGCAGGCCGCATTTGACGATGTGATCAAGGCTCGGGAGGACGAGGAACGGCTGAAAAACGAGGCCCAGGCCTATGCCAACGGCATTGTGCCCGAGTCCCGCGGCCGTGCCCAACGCGTGATCGAGGAGGCCAGCGCCTACCGCGAACAGGTGGTGGCCGAAGCCGAAGGTGAGGCGGAACGCTTCAGCAGGCTGCTCAAGGAATATGCCAAGTCGCCGGAGGTGACCCGCGAGCGTCTGTATCTGGACGCAGTGCAGCGGGTGTTCAGCAACACCAACAAGGTCATGGTGGACGTGGAGGGCGGCAACAACATCATGTACCTGCCGCTGGACAAGATGGTGGAAAAGTCGGGCTCCAGCATGCCTGCCAGCCGTGGCAGCCGTTTGGACACCAGCAGCATTCGTGACCTGACCAACGCCGTCACGGAGCAGCTGCGTCTCGACGCCGCTGCAGCCAACAGCCGCAGAGGAGGTCGCTGATATGGGTGGCAGAGGTATGACCTGGATGCTCGTCGCGGTGCTGGCACTCTTTGTGCTCAGCAATGCCATTTACGTGATCAAGGAAACCGAGCGCGGTGTGCTGCTGCGCTTTGGTGAGGTGGTCGACCCGGATCTGAAGCCGGGACTGCACATCAAGATCCCGTTCGTCAACAATGTACGCAAGTTCGAGGGCCGGCTGCTGACGGTGGACTTTACCGCCGAGCGTTTTTTCACCCAGGAGCAGAAAGCCCTGATCGTGGACTCCTACGCCAAGTTCCGGGTGGCCAATACCGAAAAGTTCTACACCGCGACCAACGGTGAAGAGGCGCGGGCGATTGCGCTGCTGGGCCAGCGCATCAATGATGGCCTGCGCAACGAGGTCGCCGTGCGGACCATCCAGGAGGTGGTCTCCGGGCAGCGGGACGAGCTGATGTCGAGCCTTACCGAGAGCCTGTCGGAGCTGGCATTGAATGAATACGGCGTGGAAGTCGTGGATGTCCGGGTCAAGCAGATCGACCTGCCGCCGGATGTCTCCGAGTCGGTGTACCAGCGCATGAACGCAGAGCGGGAAAAGGAAGCGCGTGAACACCGCTCGCTGGGTCAGGAACTGGCCGAAGGTATCCGGGCAGCAGCGGACCGCGAGGTCACGGTGATCGAGGCCAACGCCTACCGGGACGCCGAGCTGATCCGTGGTGAGGGTGATGCGCAGGCTACGGCAATCTACGCCGGCGCCTTCAACCGGGATCGCGAGTTCTATTCCTTTACCCGCAGCCTGAGAGCCTACCAGGATTCCTTCCAGGGCAGTGGGGATATAATGCTGTTGGCGCCCGACAGCAAGTTCTTTCGCTACCTGAAGGATTCCAGCGGCGGCAATTAAGCCCAAAAATCACAGCCGCCTGGGCGCGGCTGTGATAGAATTCTGTAACCGTGGGATTCGGCGTTGTCACTCACATACGCCGGGCTCGCGGTTTTTTTATGGTCGTGGCAACCGGCTCCGCGATTGTGGCAAACAGTGCGCCACCAGGGCCGGGCTGGCGTCGGAGTGAAAGTAGAGGTGGATTTCTGGCAGGTACTGCCGGTGGCGCTGGCCCTGGTGCTGGTGATCGAGGGCCTGCTGCCCTTCATCAGTCCGCAGCGCTGGCGCCAGATGGTCGCCGCCGTGGCACAGCTGGAGGACCGGCTAATCCGCAATGTCGGCCTCGGCAGCATGCTGCTGGGGCTGGCGTTATTGTATTGGGTCCAGTAGGCAGGATTGCGGTATGACAAGGGTGGATCGCTGGCAATTGCCAGATGGGGTGGAGGAAGTTCTCCCCGCTCAGGCACTGATCGTTGAGGGTTTGCGGCGACGGTTGCTGGACCTTTATCACAGTTGGGGCTACCGCCTGGTCATTCCTCCGCTGATGGAATTTACCGAGTCGCTGCTGATCGGCCTGGGCCGGGATCTGGACCTGCTCACATTCCGCATGACCGACCAGCTGAGTGGTCGTACCCTGGGCGTCCGTGCGGATATCACCCCGCAGGTGGCCCGGATCGATGCCCACAGCCTGGCGGAAGTCGGGGTGACCCGACTGTGCTATGCCGGCTCGATTCTTCACACCCGCCCCAAATCCCTGATGGCATCCCGCTCCCCGATCCAGCTCGGGGCAGAGCTCTATGGCGACAGCAGCCTGGCCGCCGACGTTGAAATCATCCGGCTGATGCTGGCCACACTGGACAGCGCCGGGCTACAGGATGTGACCCTGGATCTCGGCCATGTCGGGGTCTACGAAGCAGTACTGGCCGCGGCGGAGCTGGACCAGGAGCAGGAGGCCACCGTGTTTGACGCCCTGCAGCGCAAATCGCGACCCGATCTCGCACTGGCCCTGGCAGGCAGCCCGGCTGCGGTGGTGGAGCTGATTACCGGCCTGCTGGACCTGCACGGCGACGAAAACGTGCTTGCCCGGGCCCGGCAGCAATACCAGCAGCGCGCTCCGGCCGCACTGGCAGCGGTGACCGCGCTGGAGCAGACCGCCGCGGCGATACGCCGCCAGCGGCCGCAGTTGGGGATCTATTTCGACCTGGCCGAGCTGCGCGGCTACCACTACCACACCGGCATGGTCTTTGCGGCCTATGTCCCGGGCCATGGCCAGGCGCTGGCCAACGGTGGCCGTTACGACGATGTCGGCAAGGTGTTTGGCCGGGCGCGGCCGGCCACCGGCTTTGCCACCGACCTGAAGGCGCTGACGACGCTGCTGCCACTGGCGCAGACCGACCGTGGCGCCATCAGTCTGCCCCCGTCCGAAGATCCCGCGCTGCTGGTGCGGGTAGAGCAGCTGCGCGCGGCCGGGGAGGTCGTGATCCACAGCCTGGCCGGAAAACACGACCCCCGCTGTAACCGGCAACTGGTCGAACAGCAAGGTGAGTGGCTGCTGCAGCCGCTCGAATCTGACTAACCACGCGAGCACGCAAGCCATGAGCAAGAATGTAGTCGTCCTGGGCACCCAGTGGGGTGATGAGGGCAAGGGCAAGATCGTCGATCTGTTGACCGACCAGGCCAGCACCGTGGTGCGCTTCCAGGGTGGCCACAATGCCGGTCACACCCTGGTCATCGATGGCAAGAAGACGGTGCTGCACCTGATACCCTCCGGCATCCTGCGTGCCGGCGTACAGTGCCTGATAGGCAACGGGGTGGTACTGGCTCCGGACGCCCTGTTGCGCGAAATCGGTGAGCTGGAAGCAAACGGCGTTCCGGTGCGCGAGCGCCTGCGCATATCGCCGTCCTGCCCCTGATTCTGCCCTATCATGTGGCCCTGGATGTGGCTCGCGAATTGCGGCGGGGCAATGACAAGATCGGCACTACCGGCCGCGGCATCGGCCCGACCTATGAAGACAAGGCGGCCCGCCGTGGCGTCCGGCTGGGCGATCTCAAGGACCCGGAGCGTTTCGCCCAAAAGCTGGAAGAAGTCATGGATTACCACAACTTCCAACTGCAGCACTATTACAAGGCGGCGCCAGTCGATTACCAGACGGTGCTGGAGGAAACGCTGGCGATGGCCCAGGAATTGCTGCCGATGGTAGCCGACGTGACCGCGCTGCTGCACGAATGCCGCAAGACCGACGCCAACATCATGTTCGAGGGCGCCCAGGGTTCCCTGCTGGATATCGACCACGGTACCTACCCGTTTGTAACCAGCTCCAACACCACCGCCGGCGGCACCGCGACCGGTTCCGGCTTCGGGCCCCTGTTTCTGGACTACGTGCTGGGCATTACCAAGGCCTACACCACCCGGGTCGGGTCCGGACCCTTTCCCACCGAACTGTTCGACGCCGCCGGCACCCACCTGGCTACCCGCGGCCACGAATTTGGCGCCACCACCGGCCGGCCGCGGCGCTGCGGCTGGTTCGACGCCGTGGCCCTGCGCAATGCGGTCAACATCAACTCCGTGTCGGGCCTGTGCCTGACCAAGCTGGATGTGCTGGACGGGTTGGAGACCATCCAGATCTGCGTCGGCTATGCGGATGCCGACGGCAACCCGGTGCCCAACCCGGTGGATTCAGACGATTACGACGGGCTGGTACCGGTGTACGAGGAGGTGCCGGGCTGGAGCGACTCAACCCTCGGGGCCCGCACACTGGCGGAGCTGCCCCGGGCTGCGCTCGACTACATCCACAAGATCGAAGAGGTGGTGGGCGCGCCGATCGACATCATTTCCACCGGTCCGGACCGGATGGAAACCATCGTCCTGCGTCATCCCTTCGACGTCTGAGCTGGGGGAGCATACCAATATTGCCTTTGCGGGGAGGGCGGTTTCTGTAAGGTTTTGGACTTCGTAGCCCGGTCAACATCCCGGGAGGGTGCTTTCGAGACACGCCGTGAACCCATCCATGGGGGCTCGGATGCGACATCCATGTCGCATACGGTCTCGAAAGCACCCTCCCGGGACGCTGACCTGCCACCGGAGCGGACCAAAAATAAGCGCCCTCCCCGCAAAGGTGATATTGGCACCTCGGCTTTAAAGGGGGCTAGAATCCCGGCAGTCTCGGCACGATACCCCACAGCGCGGTGAGCAGCAGGCCGGCATTGGCCAGCGCTCCGATGATCATGCCCGGGCCGCGCCTGGCGGGATCCCTGACGTAGCTGTGGCGATACAGCTGGCGCCCCATCAGAAACAGCAGGCCCAGGCCCGCCGCTACCCAGGGAGGGTCGAAATAGATCGCGCTGAGCCACAGGGCGGGCAGGGTGATCACCAACTGCTCCAGCGTATTCATTTGTACCCGGTAGGCACGCTCGAAACCCTCGTTCCCGGTTACTGCGGGCGCCATCACCCCCGCGCGGGCCCGCTGGGCTCCGCACAGGCTGAGAAACGCAAAATACTGAGCCAGCAGTAATACTGTTACCAGCGCGACCAATGCCATTGACGCCTCCGTGTCTGAGTGGGAAGCGTCACTTATACCGTCCGTCACCGGCGCTTGTCCAGTGTCGTGATCCTGCCGCGATGGTTGCAGGCATCAGAAATGACGCAGCTTGTACTCGCTGAAGCTGATGCCGGTCCAGCGCCGGAAGGCGCGATAGAAGCTGTTGACTTCGAGGTAGCCCAGTTCATCGGCCAGGCATTTACCGGGCAGCCAGCTGCCGCGCAGTTTCTGTTCGCAGCGATACTGGCGTGCCCGGTCCAGCAGAAACTGGTAGTGCGTGTGATCGTGGCGCAGCCGCCGGCGCAAGGTGGTGCAGCTCATCCCCAGTTGCTGGGCCACCGAATCTGCCCGCAGCCGCGACAGATCGCCCCGCAGCAGGATGTGCAACACCCTGTCGGTGGTGCGTGATTGATAGAGATAGCGCGAGGGGCCTTGGCTGTGGTCCCCGGAGAGTGCCGGGGTCGGTTGAATGTTTTCCATAACCAGAACGTCCTTGTCGAGGTTGTTGTCGGTAGTGTCATTGGCTCGCAGTCCTTCCATGGACTTGTGATCGGCCCGGCGCCAGGGGGCGGGCCGAATGTAAAAGATAGCAAAGATTCAGTGCCTGTGTAGGGGGGCTGCTGCAACTGGGCGCAATTGGCGAAAAGGGGACAGTGGTGAATGGAGTTAGGGTTCATCGACTTCGTAGCCCGGTCGGCATCCTGGGAGGGTGCTTTCGAGACACGCCGTGAATCCGTCCATGGAGGCTCGGTTGCAGCAGAGCCTGCCCCGCGAGCGCAGCGAGTGCTTTGGGCATCCATGCTGCAAACGGTCTCGAAAGCACCCTCCCAGGACACCGACCTGCCATGGAGTGAACTCAAATAAGCGTCATCCGGATCAGTGGTGGTGTGGGACGCTGCTGTTGCCCAGCACGTCGGGCAGGGGGCAGTCCATTACTGCGGCGATGCTGGTGATCAGTTCGCGTTCCACCGCGTCCAGCCCGCCACTGGCGCTGGCCGCGGTGGCCATCGCCTTCAGTACCGGGGGCTTGAGTAGCGGATAGCAATCGGCCAGGTCCTGCACAGCCTTGCCGAATGCGGCCAGGCTGCACTGTTCGCGCGGCAGCAATTGCAGCTTGGGATAGCCCAGGGTATCGGCGGCCAGCCGGAATGTCGTGCTGGCTTCGCCACGGCCCTGATGAGCCAGCATCGACAGCACTATCCGTAGCGGGAATTGGACCTTGTCCAGGCTGCGGTGTCGCGCCCGGGCGGGCTTGACCTGGACGAACTCCGGGTCCAGGTAATGGCGCAGCAACTGGTACAGACACCATTCCAGTAACGAGGTATGGCGGTCAGCCCTGATCAGGGCCAGCAGGCTGCGCTTGAAGCGCTGGTACTGGTTCGGGGACTGGCTCTTCAACGCCGGCAGGCACAGCTCGAGCAGCGGCAGGCGCTGGCCGGGGCGCAGTTGGGCCACGTCAGGCGCCAGCGTGTGGACTAGGTCTTCCAGGCCCTGGATGCCGCTGTCGCGCAGGATGGCGAGTTGTTTGTGCAGTACTTCGGCGTCCGTGCTGGCCAACAGGGACAGGGTCAGTGCGAGTGCGCCCAGCGGTTCGTGGCTGTAGCGCACGAAAGCCAGGGGCAGTTCGTGGCGCCGGGCGAGTTCGGACTCAAGTTGATCCGGTTCCGGGCCGAAATCGGCATCGGGCTCAGCGGCTGGCTCGGCAGCGCTGACCAGGGCTGCCGTGACCAGCGCTGCGCGTCCCACGCCGACCTCGGCGGCACCGGGGCGGGAGGGTTCCTCCCGGTAGTGGCGAATGGCGCGCTGGATATACTGTCCGTCCCAGCCCGGCTCCAGTTTGCGAATACGCCGGCTAAGGGGCGGGTGAGTGGCGAACAGTTGCCACAGGCCGGGTTCCACCTGGCCGAAGAAGATGTGGGACATTTCCGCCGCCCGCGCCGCCTGCACCAGTGTGCCCGGCGGATAGCCGCCGATCACCTTGAGCGCATCCGCGATACCGCGGTTGTCGCGGGTGTACTGCACTGCGCAGGCATCGGCCAGGTATTCCTTCTGACGGCTGATGGCCGCCTTGATGAAGCCGGCTGCGAGGCCCCCGAGCCAGCCCAGGACCAACAGCCCCAGGCCCAGCAACGGCAGCATCGGCGCGCGGCTGGAACGGTGATGCTCAATGCCGGTGCGGTGGTGGCGGCCCGAGCGCAGCAGGACATGGCCCACATCGCCGATGAAGGTGATGCCCTTGAGCATCGCGGCGAGGCGGGTATTGAGGCGCATGTCGCCATTCAGGATATGGCTGAACTCGTGTGCAATAACGCCCTGCAGTTCGTGCCGCTGCAGCTGTTCTATGCAACCGCGCGTGACCGCGACAACGGCATCGGTCGGTGTCTGGCCGGCGGCGAAGGCATTGATGCCGCGCTCGCCATTCATCACGTAGACAGCCGGCACCGGCATGCCCGCGGCCAGAGCCATCTCGTCGACGATATTGAGGCAACGGCGCTCGGCCCGGTCCCGGGTCTGTGGCAGCAGCCGGGTACCGCCCATGGCTTCGGCCACCACCTTGCCGCCGGCCGCCAGTTGCAGCCATTTGACCAGTACCACCAGGGCAACCGTTGCGGTCACGGCCAGGCCAATACCGCCGAAGCGCTGCCAGCTGAAATAGGCGGCAAATCCATCCCAGCCCGCCCGCTGTCCGGTATAGAGGTTGTAGTTGTCGCTCGACCAGAGCACCGCCGCCAGCAGCAGGTTGGCCAGCAGGATCAGGGCCAGTACCGCAATCAGGAACAGCACTACCAGCAGCCGCGCGTTGCGCCGGGCCAGATCCTGTTGGGCAAAGAAATCCACCACCCTGGTTTAGATTGCTGCGCGGTATCAGAAGCTGACTTTCGGTGCCGCCTGGATTTGCACGGAATCGTCGAACTCCAGCAGTTCGGCGTCCCGGGGATGGCCGAAGGTGGCGGCCAGCAGTACCGGCGGAAAGCTCTGGCGGTAGGTATTGAATGCCATGACTGCGTCATTGTAGCCCTGGCGGGCAAAGGCCACCCGGTTCTCGGTGTTGGTCAGCTCTTCCGACAACTGCTGCATGTTGTCGCTGGCCTTCAGCTCCGGATAGGCCTCCATCGTGACATTCAGCTTGCCCAGAGCACCCTGCAGGGTATTTTCTGCGCCGGCCAGTCTCGCCATTCCTGCGCCACCCACATCGCTGTCGCCCAGCGCGCCCAATACGGCGGCGGCTTCGTTGCGCGCTGTGGTGACCGCCTCCAGGGTCTCGCGTTCGTGCTGCAGATAGCCTTTGGCGGTCTCCACCAGGTTCGGTATCAAATCGTAGCGCCGCTTGAGCTGTACCTCTATCTGGGAAAAGGCATTGAGGTAGCGGTTCTTTAGTGTGACCAGGCGGTTGTAGATGCCGATGACAAAAATCACCAGCCCGAGCAGTATCAGCCAAAATACGATTGTGGAAATGTCCATTTCTGCGCCCCCCCAGGCGTTGTCGTTGCCTCAATTCTATCCCAGAATGGCGCATGTTGCTGTGCTTTCACTGGATGGAACCCTGCGGGGTTTCCGCGAACGCTCCGCATGCCGCCATCATCGGTACTGGCGCCGCGCAGCGACCTCCCGAATCGTACCGGACCTGTTTCAATGCTCAATACTGATCGTCTGACCCGCGGCCGCATCGCCTCCCTGGCATGGCCCATTATTCTGGCCAACGCCGCCGTGCCGCTGCTGGGCCTGGCGGATACCGCGGTGATCGGCCATTTCGCCACCCTGGAGGATCTGGGTGCGGTGGCCTTCGGCTCGGTGATTTTCAGTTTCGTCTATTGGAGCTTTGGTTTTCTGCGTATGGGAACCACCGGCTTTGTGGCCCAGGCCGCGGGGGCCGGCGACGAAGCCGAGGTGCGCGCAGCGCTGGCGCGGGCACTGTTGCTGGCGCTGGCTATCGGCCTGGCCCTGCTGCTGGTGCAAGCCCCGATAAGGGACAGCGCGCTGTTCCTGCTCGGCGGCAGCGAGCCGGTCCGTGAACTGGCCGGCAGCTATTTTTCCATCCGCATCTGGGGTGCTCCGGCGACCCTGGGCCTGTTCGCGTTGGTGGGTATCCTGATCGGCCTGGGCAAGAGCAAGACCCTGCTGCTGGTGCAACTGTTTCTCAACGGCCTCAACATCGCGCTGGATATCCTGTTTGCCGGGGTGCTGAACATGGGCGCCGACGGCATTGCTCTGGGTACCGCGCTGGCCGAGTGGTGCAGCCTGCTGTTTACGTTGCTGATCGTCTGGCGCGTACTGCGCGAACGGCATCGGGACGCAGAGCCCTTTATTCCAGTGGCAAGGCTGCGGGAGCTGGCGCCGTTGCGGCGTACCCTGAGTGCCAACAGCGACATCATGATTCGCACCCTGCTGCTGGTCTCCAGTTTTGCCTGGTTTGTACGGCAAAGCGGCGAGTTCGGCGACGAGGTACTGGCCGCGAATCATATTCTGCTGCAGCTGATTTCCTTCTCGGCGTTTTTCCTGGATGGCTTTGCCTTTGTGGCCGAGGCCGTTACCGGTGCCGCCGCTGGCAGCGGTCGCCGGCGGCGCTTTGACATCGCGGTGCGGCGTAGCACGGAGCTGGCCGCCGGTAGTGCCCTGTTGCTGGCCGTGGCAGTGTTGCTGGGCGGCGAGTTCGCGGTGCGGGCCCTGACTGGCCACAGTGCGGTGCAACTGGCGGCCATCTCCCAGCTGCTGCCGGTGGCCACCTATATCCTGCTCTCCTTCGCCGCCTTCCAGCTGGACGGTATTTTCATCGGTACCACCCGCACCGCCGAGATGCGCAATGCCACGCTCGCGGCAGCGGCCGGCTTTTTCCTGCTGAGCTTTCCCTTGACTGCCGCACTGGGTGTGACCGGCCTGTGGCTGGCGTTCATCGCGCTGGTGGTCTTGCGGGCTATTGCGCTGTTGTATTACTACCCGGCGCTGCGCCGCAGTATCCGGCCGGTGACGGCAGGAACCCGCGACAGCAGGCGGATAGTCCGGTGATCCGCGATCCCTGCAGCTCACTGTAGTGCGCGACAGGCGCCAGGCTTTTGGCCCGCAAACTGCGGCAGGGCTCAAGCCGTCGCAACAGTCACCGGCACACCATTGATGGCCGCGTTGCCCGACAGCAGGTCCAGCTGCTGCTCGTCGGTGATGTCATTGCAGCTGACGCCAGCGTGCCTGGCCGCAGTGTGCAACCTGGCGCCCGGACGATCGTGGCCAAAGCCGTGGGGCAGGCTCACCACACCGGGCATGATGTCGTTACTGGCTTCGACCGTCGCCGTGAGCGCGGCGGTCCTTGAGCGGACCGTGACTGTGGTGCCTTCACTGATGTTCCTGGCCTGCATATCCTGCGGGTGCATCAACAGCGTGCAGCGCGGCTTGCCTTTCACCAGGCGGTGGTAGTTGTGCATCCAGGAGTTGTTGGAGCGCAGGTGGCGGCGTCCAATCAGCTGCAGCCGATCGTCATCGGGCAGCGCGCAGGACTCGCGCAGGCGCTGCAGTTCGTCCAGCACCTGGGGTGTGGCACAGTTGATGCGCCGGTCGGTGGTCTGCAGCCGCGCGGGCAGCTGCGGCTGCAGTGGCCCCAGATCGATGCCCGACGGCTGCTCCCGCAGCCGCGCCAGACTCAGTGCCTGCACGCTGCCCTGACTGGCACTATAGGGGCCGCTCTGCAATCCGTGGTCGATGATTACGTCCGGTGCCAGCACTGGCTCCGCCTCCTCCCCCAGCAACACTGCGACCCGGGCGCCCAGTTCGGCGAAGATTTCCCAGTCGTGCAGCGCGCCCTCGGGCCGCGGGAATACGGCCTCGCTGTGGCGCGCGGTGTTGCGAATGGCGTTGATGTGGAAGGCGAGGTCGTAGTGGTCGTGCTCCAGCGGCGAGGTAGGCGGCAGGATGATGTCCGCGTGGCGGGTGGTTTCGTTGAGGTAGGGGTCCAGGCAGACCATGAACTCCAGCCCGGTGAGGGCCTCGTCCAGCTGGCGGCCGTTGGGGGTAGACAGTACCGGATTGCCGGCGCCGACGAACAGGGCCCGGATCTGACCCTGGCCGGGCGTAGTGATCTCCTCGGCCAGCGCGGCCACGGGCAGCTCGCGATCAAATTCCGGCAGCTGCCGCACCCGGCTGTGATGGCGGGCGAAGCCGCCGGGGTTGCTGTGGCCGACCAGGTCCACCGCCGGCAGTGTGAACAGGGAGCCGCCGGGCCGGTCGAGGTTGCCGGTTGCGATATTGAGGATCTGGATCAGCCACTGGCACAGGGTGCCATGGCGCTGGGTAGATACCCCCATGCGGCCATAGCAGATGCCGGCGCCGGCAGTGGCGAACTCGCGGGCGATGCGGCGGGTGGTGGCTGCATCAATGCCGGTGTGGGGCTGCGCGAACTCGGGCGTAAAGCCGGCCACCGCGGCGGCGACTTCATCCAGGCCGGTAACAAACTCCGCCAGATGGGCGGGGGAGATCAGGTCTTCCGCGAACAGTGTCTGCAGCAGCGCCAGCAGGAACAGCGCATCGCTGCCGGGGTTGATGAAATGGTGCTCGCTGGCCAGTTGCGCGGTCTCGGTACGGCGCGGATCGATCACCACCAGCTTGCCGCCGCGGCGCTGCAGCGCCTTGATGCGTTTGCGCACATCGGGCACGGTCCAGATGCTGCCATTGGAGGCCAGCGGATTGGCGCCCAGCATCAGGAAGTAGTCGCAGCGGTCGATGTCCGGAATCGGAAGCAGGGACTTGTGCCCAAACAGCCACAGCGCGACCAGGTGGTGGGGCAGTTGATCCACGGAGGTGGCGGAAAAGCGGTTCTTGCTGCGGAAGTGGCGAAACAGATTGCGCTGGTGGGTCATCATGCCGTAGTTGTGCACGGTGGGGTTACCCAGGTAGATGCCAATCGTATCGACCCCGTCCCGCCTGGCGATCTCGACCAACCGTTGCGCGGTGGTGTCCAGTGCCTCCTGCCAGCTGATCTCGCGCCATTCACTGCTGCCGTTGGCTGCGTGTACCCGTTGCAGGGGCTGGCGCAGCCGGTCGGGATCTTCGTGAATATCCCTCAGTGCCACCGCTTTGGGACAGATATGGCCGCGGCTCAGTGGATCTTCCGGGTCGCCCTTGATGGAGAGGATCTCGCTGCCGTCGGTCTCGATCAACAGTCCGCAGATAGCTTCGCAGAGCGGGCAGGCCCGGTGATGGGTTTGTGTGCTCATGCCTGGGCTTCCATTTTTTATCACTGGAAGCAGTGTAGCTTTTTAGTGCATTGACGTTAACCAGCGTACCGTTTTGTCCGGGGGAATGACCGCCCGGCGGGTAGTGGCCGACCTGTCCTCAGGCGCGGTCTTGCAGTGGAGCCGAAGGCGCAACGGAAAAGCTGTCGCTGTGCTTGGCCTTGTTAGCGCCTTGACTGATTTTGTATATTATGGAAATATACAAAAATGCTCAACTTAAACAAGATAACCGGCTTTGACTGGGACGACGGCAACTCCAGAAAAAGCAAAGAAAAACATGATGTTAGCCAAGCAGAGGCCGAGCAGGTCTTTTTTAACGAGCCGCTTCTGCTGTTGCTCGACGACAAACATAGCCAAAAGGCAACGAGATATCACGCTTACGGTAAAACCAATGGCGACAGAAGGCTACACATTGCTTTTACCCTCCGGGAACGCGACACACTGATCCGTGTAATTTCCGCCCGGAATATGCACCGGAAGGAGAGAACGATTTATGACAAAGCTTAAGAAAATTCCGGACTTTAAATCAGAGCAGGACGAGCGCGAGTTCTGGGAAACCCATGATTCAAGTGAATACCTGGATCTGAGTAAGGCTAAACGCGCAATCCTGCCAAACCTGAAGCCTTCAACAAAGACCATTTCATTGAGGCTGCCCGAAGGCCTGCTTGACAGCATTAAAGTTGAAGCCAACAAAAGGGACATGCCATACCAGTCTCTCATCAAAGCCTGGCTTGCCAAGGAAGTTCAAGAAAACCGCCGGTGACCATGCGCGCTAACGCCAGACATAACCGGGCATTGCGGTAAGTGAATCGCCCTGGCACGGTTCAGCGACTTCAACTGCGGTATCGAGCGCTGCCAGCTGCATTCTTGGCCGTTTGGCATGCTTTGCCTGGATGCCGCGAGTGCTCCCTGTCTCGTACTAACGGCGCAATCCCTTGTGCTTGAAAGCACTTTATCATGGGTCGTAGCGTAGCGTGTTGCGTAACAGCGTCAAGCTGCATAACCGCGAACTCACCTCACCCGCCCACCAGGGCCACCTGCCCGCGCTCCACCCGCGCATCCCAGCGCACCGCGCAATTCAGTCGAAGGCAGTTGGCGAATTTTCCCGTCGCCGAAAACAGGCTGCCCGGCGCAAAGCTCACCCCCGCCTCCAGCGCGGGGCCGATCAACTGGCTGGTGTCTACCTGCCCCGGAGGCTCGACCCACAGTACGAAGCCGCCAGAGGGTGCGGGCATGTAGTCTGGGTCCGGCACGGCGGTGCTGTTGCTGGGCTCGCTGTATCCGCTGGTGGCGTAGGCTCAAGGCACCCCGTGGAAGCGGTCTGGCTCAAACGCTTCCGTGTGCCGCTTCGACCCGTCTGGACGTGAGTCAATGAATACACCGTTAGCTCAATGAACGTCTTGACTCTGGCCAGCGAGACAGGGTGCTCAGCACTGCTCGTTGTACTTCAGTATCTCAGGATCCATTTCAGCCTCCTCCTGCACATCGTCTGAGCAAATCGACGAACCAGTCGCGAAGCAATCTAGCCGCGCGCTTGAGCGAATAGTCAGGTGAGCTATTGGCGCAATACGCAGAGTTCAATCCAAGCCAAAAGCAGGAAACAGAATCATCAAGTTTCCTAGCAGATGCATGACGATGCAAGAAAATAGATTTCGCCTCCAGACATATAGAACGTAAAGAAGAGCAACACTCAACCCTTGCGTAAGCAACCAGTGAGGTCCAAAGAACAGAATGTGCGGAAGAAGAAACAGGGACAGGCTGATCGCCACAGCAACAGGCATGCTGCCAGTTAGCTCCTTCAGCCTCTCGATTGCATATCCCCGATAAAATACTTCCTCAGTGATTGAGGTCGTAAGAATTATAAGCATCAGCACCGGAATCGAAAGCGCGAGAATTATATCGAGACCGGGAGACGGCGGTAGCGGGATCCATTCATGAACAAACCCTGAAACAGCGACGGATATGCCCCAGAAGATGATCGACCATTGAATGTCTTTACCGCTGGGCTTCACCAATCCGATTGACTTGAATGATCTGCGTTCGAAAAAGATAATGAATACACCAAGCAGGACCATAACCAGCCAGTTCCAGACCAGGACTGATGGTGGACCATAAAGCCAATCCCACGTAGCCCCAAGTGAGATAGCCACTCGATTGAGAAACATCGGGCTATAAGCAGTAGCCAAGCCAATCAGGATCAACCACCAGGGGAGTCGAGCTCCATCGGAACTGTTTGATTGCATTTTGTGCATGTGATCGCCCCCTCTGCCCTACCGCTTGAGCAAATAGTTAGACGAATCGTGACGAATCAAACCCGGTCAGACAAGGGTGGATGCCCGCTTGAGGTGCTCGCGGCGGTCCCCGAACCGACTTTTCTAGATCCCTGACGCCCAGTGTAATCATGCTGATCCGCGGCCTCATGCGGACTACCCCTCTGATGCATAACACCCGCATTGTCGGCTGGTTTTGAACTTGGCAATAAACCAGTCCGACAACGTACAATTTTTAGGTGGCATTGTGCTCCACTACTTGTGGCAGCTAAATCAAATCCGTTAACCTTGAGCTGAGAATGCCTCATGGTACGACACCTCCCCTTCCGGGAGCTTGTCGGAAAACGACAGCGCCTGAAAATACTCAGCAGGCACACCGGGATAAACCAGCCCATCTACAACCTCGAACCCGAAACGCCCGTAATAGCCAGGATCACCAAGTACTACGCAGCCGGATGCACCCATTGCTTCAAGAGCGGCGAGAGAACTTTTCATTAGCTTCGAGCCAACACCGCGCCCTTGATACTCGGGAAGAACAGATATTGGCCCAAGCCCAAACCAACCGGATGCACCACTTGAAAGCGTGACCGGCGAAATCGCGACATGACCAACGGCTTCTTCATCAATCCTAGCAACCTGGGAGACCGTTAGCGCTCCGGCGTGACGAAGAGCATCAACAATATACTGTTCGGTATGGTCAGAATGGGGAGCACTTAAGAACGCTTGCTCTGTAATCTGATGTACTTGCTTCCCTTCGCCGGGACTTTCATTGCTAATCTGAATATCCAATCTCAACCTCTTGATACATCGAAACTGGCCAAATTGAAGGCAGTACTTTCAGAAACGGAGTGACGTTTCCGCGGAAACGTTTTCCGGTTATAAATGGCGCTAGGAACAGAGACGCTGAGATATAAGTCGGGTGAGTTTCCCCAGACCGGGATCTCTGACCGTAGTGGCCGAATTGTCGTGAAATCCATCTCTCGATTCCTTGGTGGATGCACTCAATAACCCCAATGTTTAGGGGCACCGGAGCGACCGCGTCCCAGCTGCACGCTCTTTGCGCAGCGACTACAACCATTTATGTTTTATACCACAATTGATAGGTGGGATTAGAATCTTTCATATCGGAGTATAACCACACCATACGATCTACAAACCATACCTTAAAAACCATTATCCAAAAATTACCAAGGACCAGAATCCAGAAGTCTAACGCATACAGTCCATAAATGAAGATTGGAAGGCCAATAGCTGATAAGGACTGTAAGGCTCGGCAGAATACTCGATGGTGATTGGGGATATCTGTACTTTCGCGGTTTAGGTAGATTCGTTCTCCAAAGGTGGCCATTGAGGCCCAGCTATTTGTTTTTCTTGGTACATTAAATAGGCGGGGGTTTAGCCAAACCCAAAACATGGCTAGAGATATTGGAGCTATGGAATAAATTCCAATCCAATCTCTCGACCAAAATGCAATGGAAATTATCGGTAAAGCAGTAAACCTTGTGTATACGCTCCATGGATTGGAATGCCTCATCCATACTTCGTCATCCATTGACATGGATTTTTCGGCGAGTTTAAGAATATCCATGCGCACCCCTAGAAAAATAACGCCCATCAACAGGTGCGGCTTCGAAGTTCACCGTCGCAGTGACTTGCCTGGTTAGGACTAACTCGGTAACTGGTATGAAACATTAGCGTTGCTCACTTTTATGTATTTGGCCTGCTCAAGATCTTTTATGATTGAACTAAGCTGTTGCTCTGATAGCTTTTCAGTGAACAGCGAGTTAATCGTATTGGAAAGAGTTTTTACCTTGCGAGGTCTCGATTGGCCACGACCAACGAGGTTCTTCACGATTGCAGCTACCTTATCGTCAGTAGAGGCGGTAGTGGACATCCTCACTGTATTATTTCGTTGTGCAGTTCCCGATCTTTGTCAGACAGACTCGGCAGCGGAAGCACATGACGCTTGATGAGGACTCCAACGGATTTCTTGTAAGGCTTGGCGTACTCGATCAATGCCATGCGGAACGCAGCCGAGGCCACGGCCTTGTGCGCCTCGCTACTGCTCAAGGCATCGATGATGCTCCAGGCAGAGTTGAGGCTGGTAAGGCACTCCTGAAAAAAGATGAACTCTTCGTGTTTCGCGCTCATGAGCTATAATGCCCTCAGTTGTGGCCGCTGTAAACGCGTCCGGTGCCGGAGGCGCGTAGTTAATGAGCTTGGTTATTGTTGCGCCGGGAAAGCCAACCCGAGAACCACGTTGCCGGAGCGAGAGCGGAGGCTTTAGCTCAACGGATGCACCGAGAACGGAACTGCTTGGCACACCGAAACGGGCCAATTTGAAAGCGGCACTTTCAGAAACGAAGTGACGTTTCATTCCCTGAGGTGGTTGGTCAAGTATTTTGAGCCACTCCGCTGATCAGAGTCGAGCCGCGCCGGTTGAGCGCTTTCAAGTATCTGGATTCGTCGTAAGCTGTGTTGGACTGCCAGCAACGGTAGAGCACACGGATCCACTTGTAGGCGAGGGAGCGTACAGCTGCTTGGTGCCCTTTGCCCTTCTCTCGTTGCTGACGATAGTAGACCTCTGCCCAGTATGAGTAACAAATACTATGACTCGCCCATTCAATGAACGTCTGCCGAAGGAAGCGTGGACACTGGGTTCGCCAGTGCACCCATTTCTTCTGGCCACTGCGCTCGGTGACAGGTGCTACTCCCACATACATCTGAATTTCATCCGCACTCTGAAAGCGATCGCGCTGCTCCCCGAAAGCCACCAATAGTCGCGGGGCTAAAGCTGCCCCGGCTCCCGGCAGGTTTTCAAATAACTCATAATCCGGGTGACCAACAGCTAGAGATTCAATCTCCGTATCGTACTGTTTAATGGCACGTAGTGATACTTCTAGCTGCTCAGCGAGTACCTGGACCTTACGTGCGTAGGCTGAGATCAACGGCTTGTCGACAGTCAATGGGCGGGCGCTTCTGATGCCCCTCAGACGCTGTTCTTGTACTTCCTTTCGGTTAGCGCGATGCTCTTGGAAGAACTTTTTCAGCGTTTTGGTATCGGCACTCTGCACTTTTTCCAGGCTAGGCCAGCGTTGGAGAAAGCTGCAGAATAAAACAGTATCAAGTCGCTGGAACCAGTCCAGGCACTGGGGATAGTACTGCTTTAGTGCGGCATTCAATCGGTTGGTGAGTCGCACTTTATCCGCCACCAACTGCCGCCGGTGTTCTACCAGCAGTTGAAGTTCTCTCAGCTGGGGGCCTTGGGCTTTGAGTGTCTGGAAGCGCTCGGGATGTTTCAACACCAGGTCGAGGGCGAGCTCTGCGTCAGAAGGATCGTCTTTGGCTCCACTGGGATGTAACAATTTACGGTAACGAGCGAGTGTGCTGGGGTTGACCGGGACGATTTCGATGAAATCGTATTTCTGTAGTGCGTACACTACTGGCCCGCGGGTAAGTTCGACAATGATCGCGACAGGGCCGCCAAAACGCTGGTACAACGACAAGGCCCACTCTTCAATCTTGTCTACCCGGTGGGGAATGCATGCGAATTCGCGCTCTGAAAAACCTGCTCTCTGAATACAGGCATCGTGCTTTTTATCGGCCCAGTCCAATCCAACAAATGCCTTGAAATAGCTTTCGGATATAGCTTCCATGAGCAATTCCCTCCCAAAATGCTACAGTCCATATAGGGACATGCATGCCCGAGTTCGGCGAAAGTGATATAGGGGCCGGTGCAACGGCAATCCCTGAGTATTCGTTAATGAACTCGAGCGCACCTGCTGGCTCGAAGATGAAACGTCGATCGTCTGGCGATTCCGCGGAGACATTCGTAGCCAGCAGGTGCATGTCCCGCCTTGGCTGGCAGTTGCCTGCCAATTACCGTAGTAAAGCCCAAGAAACGGGACTGAGTATCTATATCCGCGGAAACGTTTTCCGGTTATAGATGGCGCGAGGAACAGGCGCACTCAGTTATAAGCCGAGTGGGTCTCCCAAGACCGGAATCTCAGATCGTGGTGGCCGAAACCGTGTTAACCACTCTCTAATCATGAACCAAGCGTTTACCCAAGCCTATAACCTCGTCATCTCCGTAACCAATGGCTGAGTAGAATTTAATTGCTTCGGTGTTAGTGTTCCGGACTTGGAGGTTAATTTTTGGACATCCCTTTTTACCCAACAGGTGTTCTGCTGCCTCCATCAAAAGGCGGCCGTAGCCGTTCCTTTGGTGGCTCGACCTGACAGCCAGATAGTTTATCCAGCCACGGTGGCCTTCGTAGCCTGCCATTACTGTGGCGACGACCTCGCCGTCACTTTCGCCAACCAGAAACAAATCAGGATCGACCTCCATTTTCCGGTCAATATCCTTTCCAGGATCATTCTGGGGCACTGCTAGACCAGTGTCCTCCCATAGTGCGATCACTGCCAATCGGTCTGCGTCTTGATAAGGTCGTATGTTCATAATCTCGTTAATGGTCTAATCAGCCGCCGCGACAGCGCGGCCCGCCTACCCCTTGCAGAGCAATGGGTCACAATGATGCAGCGTGCTCTGCGATAAATCCCCTGAACCAATCCTGGGCAGGATGAGAGTCACTGCGTCGGTGCCAGATAAGATCGAATACGATCTCAGGCAGTGTGACCGGAGGGGGAAACAGTACCAACCGGTTGCCAGCAGGTGAACTAAGTGCGACCCGCTTCATAACCGTGGCCGTCATGCTCGTTCGCGCGACGATATCAGGTACGGCGAACATTTGCGAAAGCGTTAGCGCGAGATTGCGCTTCTTGCGCAGCTGCGCAAGCGTCTGATCCACGATCCCATACAGTTGGCCTTCTGGAGACACAAGGATATGTCGTAGCTCCAGGTAGGTTTTCATGTTCATGCCACGCCTGGCTGCCGGGTGGTCAGCGGCGACGATCGTGACGAATTCATCTCGAAGCACAGGACGGGTCAGTATCCGGCCATCGGCATGCGTGGGCGGAACGCCGATGGCTGCGTCGATTATGCCAGCATCCAGTAGATCGACTGCATGATCTCGGTCGTTGAACGCATGCACGTTCAACGATACGTCAGGCGCCTTTTTTTCAAGCGATTGCAGTAGCGAAGGCAGTAGCACAAAGGCCGGGTAGTCCGACAGCCCCAGTTTGAACGTTAACGATGCCGTCCCAGGCACGAACTCGGGCTTCTTCACGAATGCCGATTCGATTTTCTCGAGGGCTTGCGAGATTGGCGCAGCCAAATCCATCGCGACCGGCGTGGGCCTCAGGCCTTCAGCGCTACGCAAAAACAGCGGGTCGCCGAAGAGTTTACGCAACCTTGAAAGCGCCGCACTCATGGCTGGTTGGCTTACGCCTACCTGAGTAGCCGCGCGAGTCACGCTCCGCTCGTTGATCAGGGCGTGGAAGGCCACGAGGAGGTTCAAATCGATGCCATGAAAATTCATAGAACGAATAAACGTATATACAGATTATTTGTTGGAAGAATATTGCCGGTTTCCACAGAATATTGCAATCGTCAACCACCGGAACAGGACATGACTATGAGCACATCCAGCATTGATCTTTCTGATCGCCTACGCGCTGAACGCCAAGCAGTGGAAACATTCTACCGGGCGTTCAGCGACAAGAACCCGGATCTTGTCGATGAGGTCCTCGCGCCCACGTGGGACGACATTCCGCTGGCACCCGGACAAGGTGCCGGACCGGAGGGAATCAAGCCCATCATTCGCAGCGTCATGCAAGCATTTCCCGACGTTCAGATCACCGTCCACGACATGATCCAGGAGCCCGGCAGGATCGGCGTTCGCGCCGAGATCAGTGGCACCCATCAGGGCGAAATTTTCGGCATCGCTCCCACCGGAAATGAGGTGAGCTTCCGTCTCCACGAGTTCCACACACTCCATGAAAGGCGCATCACCACGACATGGCATATGGAGGACTGGTTCGGTCTTTTCCTCCAGCTCGGCCAGTTTCCGAAGCAACACTAACCAACTCGAATCAATGAGGTATTTATGAAATCAGCACTTCTCAAAGCCTTCGGCGGTGCCGAGGTGATTGCGGTCGGCGAAGTCAACCTGCGCAACTTACAGCCTAACGAAGCTGTTGTCAGTGTCGAGGTGGCGGGCGCGAACCCCCTGGATCTGAAGATAATCGCCGGCTACATGCAGCAGGTTATTCCAGTCGAGTTTCCGTATGTGCCGGGCACCGACTTTAGTGGCGTTGTCGATACGGTCGGAGCGGACGTGACGCACCTGAGCCCGGGCGATCGCGTATTTGGACGTACTGCGCCGGATGCAGGTGGCGCCTTCGGCAGAAGCCTGGTGATCGCAGCAACGGACCTCTGCGTGATCCCCTCGGAGATGAGTTTCGAGCAGGCGGCGGCCCTGCCGACAGCCTTCGGCACAGCAAGGCAAGCTCTCTTCGACGCGGGTAATCTTCGACAGGGACAACGGGTCTTGATCCATGCCGGGGCGGGAGGGGTCGGCAGCATGGCCATTCAGCAGGCTCACCATGCGGGTGCCCATGTTGTTGCTACGGCGTCGGCCAGGAACGTCGAGCTAGTGAAGAGTTTGGGCGCGGATGAGGTCATCGACTACCGTACTGAAGATTTTACTCGAGTGCGCAACATCGACCTCGTACTCGACACGATCGGCGGTGAAACACTGGAGAAGTCATGGTCGGTACTTGGTGCAGGCGGTCGCATCGCAAGCCTCGTGGAGGTCGGTATCAAGCCAATGCATGGGCAGATGGGTGAATTTGTGTTCTTCGCAAGTGCGACGCCTTTTCTGTCTGAAGCCATACGGCAGTTTCAAGCCGGACACCTTCAGGTCATCACCGACTCGATCTTTTCACTGGACGATGTGCGCTCAGCGCTGGAGAAGTTGGCCACTGGGCATGCGTGCGGCAAAGTCCTTGTGCGCTTGAGTAACTGACTCTGGAGTCTCGCCATGACACAAAACAAGCAAGTGGTGCTGGTGACTGGAGCGGGGTCCGGCATCGGTCGGGCGATCGCCCTATCGCTATCGCGCGCCGGGTATCAGGTTTACGCCAGCATGCGTGATCTCCGGCAGAGGAATCGCGAGCGCGTTGACGCTCTAAGGCTTCTTGCTCGACAGGAAAACCTCTTACTGGACACCATTGAGCTGGATGTTCTGTCCGAGGTCGGGTGCCAGGCTGCTGTCAATCAGGTTCTCGCCGAGCAGGGGCGTCTGGACGTGGTGGTGAACAACGCTGGGATGCTGATGGTCGGTCTCACGGAAGCCTTCTCCGTCGAGCAGGTTTCACACTGTGCTTGGCCTGGTTAGGCATTTTCGTTCCCATGGTTTATGTACCGAATACCGTGAAACTCAGACTTACATATACACCGTAGCCCAGCAGGAGCAATCCTCCTTCGAGTCTGCTAAGCCGACTGCCCGTATATAGAAAGAGGAGCAGAATCAGCGACGTTCCCAACATGACCCATTGATCAAACTGCAGAATCCGCTCATGGACTGGAAGCGGCTGTAACAACGCGGAAATTCCGAGTATTCCCAGGAGATTAAAAATATTGCTGCCTAGAATATTCCCAATAGCAACATCGGCATGTCGGCGGAACGCTGCGATTACTGATATCGAAAGCTCAGGCAGAGACGTGCCAACCGCCACAAGTGTCAAACCTATCACAGCTTCTGAGACACCAAACAACTCGGCTATTCCCACGGCCCCCTTTAACAGTACTTGCGAACCGGCGATCAAAAGAACCAAACCCAACACAACCGCCATGACTATCCATAGCGTTGTTTTTGGCAGAGAAGTAACTTCCTCCCCTTCAGCTATGTGCAACCCCGCGGAAGGCGCTTCTCCAGAGCGCTCGGTCCGATAAGCCCAGATCAGATAAGCGGCGAGCGCCAAAAGGAATATGGCAGCGTCAGACCTTACCAAGGCATCCCCACCGACGAGAATAAGAAACAAAATGCTAGCCGCGACAACGGTAACACCATCCCGCCGCAATACGAGCGGTTTGACAGCAAGAGGCGTTATCAGTGCACATAAGCCTAGAATCAGCAGAATGTTGCCGATATTACTCCCCACAACATTACCGATTGCGATGTCGGGCCGCTCACTAAGAGCAGCCTCAATTGAGACCACCAGCTCTGGCGCAGACGTACCGAAACCGACAATTAACAAGCCGCTGAGCAGAGGAGAAATGCCCAGTCGATTTGCAGCTGCCAAAGATCCTCTGATAAGTGCTTCACCGCCACTAGTCAGAAGCAACACCCCTATAACGACGAACAGCAGGTTCAACATAATTTTGAGTTTTCGGTTGTAAACTTAATAAAAAATGGCTGCATCAGCCTGGACTGCCTAACGTTTCAATCAGCCGACGCTTCAGCGGATCAGTTTTACCTGCCCATATTGTCGGGGAAGCATGCACGTATGTGGTGTCAGACAGCCTCAATACGAACCCGGATAATCGCACAGGCGGGAGACAGCCATTCACCCAAAGGGAGGGCATTCTGACACGATGAAAGATTCCGTTTTTAAAGATCGCTCGCCCTCAAAAATATTGCCCGCCAACACCCACGCCATCGTCACCGACTCAAGACGATTTAATTGCTCATAGAGGAGAGTACCGGCCACCGGGCTTGTCCAACAATGGGATATGTCGCGGCAAGCGCGACATGTTCTTATTTTGTTAGGCATTTGTAAGATGAATAACAACCAGGAACGTATAAGATGCAATAAAAACCAAAGGGAACAGCTCGTGAAGAGTTGTTGTCTTAAGATAACCCCGCCCTGAATTCAATTTTTGGTGCCATTCATCGGTATACGGCTTCAGGGGAAAAATGTTCTCCATCTCTTGTAATACCTCATGCTTGGCAGTCGTATGCCGAGTAATGGAGGCAAGTATTAGCCACCAAACAATACAAAATAGAACGGCGCAAACCACTAGACCCGCGAAAGCCGCTTTCGACATTGTCAGGGACTCATTCGAGAATCCGTAGGCTATCGCAGAAGTGACAGCTAGATTCAGTGTTACGAACAACCGGCTTGTTACCTGCGCTCGATCTTCAAATGAATAAACTGAGCCAGCATAGCTCTTGTATATCTCCAACTTTATAGCCTGATCATCCATAGTAGTGTGCCTAGCGCCCATCAACAGCTGCGGTTCCGAAGGAGCCGTCAGCCTGCTTGTGATTGTTGTGCGGCTAAATCATGCTCAACATCCCGGCCAGGAAAAACCAGTACAGCTGGATGGCATTTTAAAGCTCGCGAATGATACGGACAGACTCCCCAACAGATACAGCAACACGCCTCTCCGCTTTAATATCGTCATTCATTTCACTTCCTCCGGTAGTCATGGGCAGTGACGCTCCACTCTCATCTGAACCTGGTCTTTCACAACCTTGTAAATGACCCTTTACTGAATATTCAGCCGGGAGGAGCGGTACCCTTCCCACTTTCCAGACAGCAACTCGTCATGTAGCCCCTTGATTTTGCGCAGCCCTGTGGGGCCAGAGAGAGAAACAATATCTTTCCACTTCTCATAACGCTTTTGGACTTCAATCGGAGCGCCTTTCAGGTTTTTCGAAACCCGCTTATGTTCTAATATCTGCCATATATCATAAATTGTATATATACCATTTATGATATATCAACAAGGGAGTCGACAGTGCTTGCCGGGGCGGGGATTCGCAAGACGGTCCCATGCCATACTCTGAGGCACTCGTTCGCGTCGTACTTGCGCCAATCTGGTGCAGATATCCGCACCGTACGACAGCAGTTGAGCCAAGCTGACGGGCCCCAGTCCGGCAAGATAAGCTGGGTTGCCAGCGAAGGTATGCGCCAACGCTGGCGCAGCTGATGCTATTTGTGTAGTCTCGGCGAAGTGCGCCCCACAGCAGTCAGGGAGACGATGAACGAGAGCTGGAAGTCCTACCAACCGGGTACTTTTTTTGACGAATTGATTACCCCCGGGGGCATCCGCGCACCGCCGCCCGCGGTGCTGTGCGGCTGTTGCAGAAGCTGCCTACGGAAGAAATGGCCTCCCGGCGCGCGGCCGCCGAGCTCGCTATCCGGGAAATGGGCATCTCCTTCACCGTGTATACCGAAGGTGGCAATATCGACAGGGCTTGGCCCTTCGACATCATTCCCCGGGTGATTTCCGCGCGCCAGTGGCGGACAGTCAGCGATGGCCTGCGCCAGCGCAGCCGGGCGCTGAACCGTTTTATCGACGACATCTACAACAAGCAGAGCATTCTTGCCGCCGGCGTCGTACCGGCGGAGATCGTGCTCGAATCCGGCAACTACAAGCCTGCCTGTGCCGGCATGTCTCCGCGCTACGGTGTCTGGGCTCATGTTTGCGGCTCCGACCTGGTGCGCGACCACGAGGGCCGATTCCGTGTACTGGAGGACAACCTGCGGGTGCCGTCGGGCGTGTCCTACATGCTGGAAAATCGCGAAATTACCAAGCGGGTGCTGCCCGAACTGTTCGAGAACTACAGTATCCGTCCGGTGGACGAGTATCCGTCGCAGCTCTACCAGACCCTGGCTTCCCTCTCTCCCCGGGAACGCCGGCGACCCTGTATCGTGGTGTTGACGCCGGGGATCTACAATTCTGCCTATTTTGAGCATGCCTATCTGGCGCAGGGAATGGGAGCAGAACTGGTCGAAGGCAGCGATCTGCTGGTGGCCGACGACGACTGTGTTTACATGCGCACGGTGGATGGGCCGATGCGGGTGGATGTGATCTACCGCCGCATCGATGAGGACTTTATGGACCCGGAGGTGTTCCGCGCCGATTCGGTACTGGGCGTGGCGGGCCTGATGCGGGCCTGGAAAGCGGGCAAGGTGGCTATTGCCAACGCGCCCGGCAGCGGCGTGGCAGATGACAAGGTTGTCTATGCCTTTGTCCCTGACATGATTCGCTATTACCTGAAGCAGCAGCCGCTGCTGGACAGCGTACCCACCTATCTGTGCATGCGCGAGCCGGACCGGGAGTATGTGCTCAACAACCTCGACAAGCTGGTGGTCAAGCCGGCCAACGAATCCGGTGGTTACGGCATTATGGTAGGGCCGCACAGCACGGCTGCCACCCACCGCAAGTTTGCCCGCCTGATCGAGGCCAACCCGCGCAATTATGTGGCCCAGCCTACCCTGTCCCTGTCCACCGCGCCGACCTATATCGACGACGCGGTAGAGCCCCGGCATCTCGACCTGCGCCCCTTCATTCTGCAGGGCAAGGAAACCTGGGTGACGCCCGGCGGCCTCACCCGGGTTGCGCTGGTCAAGGGATCGCTGGTGGTGAACTCCTCCCAGGGTGGCGGCAGCAAGGATACCTGGATCGTGGAGGGCAAGGCATGACCATGCTGTCGCGCGTTGCCGAGCGCCTGTACTGGATGGCGCGCTATCTGGAGCGGGCGGAGGATACCGCGCGCCTGATCGCGGCCTACAACCACCTGATCATGGATATTCCCCGCGGTGCCGAGCTGGGCTGGGACGTGCTGGTCAGGATTCTCGACGCCGACCAGGATTTCTTCCAGCACTACCGCACCGGCAATGAGCAGAACGTGTTGCGCTTCCTGCTGGCCGAGCAGAACAACCTCTCTGGCATCCCCTACGCGGTGCGCTGTGCCCGCGAGAATGTCCGCACCACCCGCGACGTGCTGCCCGAGGAAACCTGGGAGCAGATCAACGAGCTGTATCTGTATACCCAGGAGGTCGCCGATAAGTCGGTGGGACGACGCAACCGCCAGGCCTACCTGGAACAGGTGGTCAATCGCTGCCAGCTGATCAACGGCATGCTGGCCTCGACCCTGCCGCGGGATCATGCTTACCGCTTTCTGAAGCTGGGGCACTTGCTGGAACGCTCCGACATGACCACCCGGCTGATCGACGTGGGGGCCGGGGAGATGCTGGCCCGCGATGGCACCCATGGCGCGATAGACCCGCTGCTGTGGGCCTCCCTGCTGCAGGCGCTGTCCGCGTTCGGCTCCTACCGGCGCATGATAGGCCCCCTGGTGGAGGCCGATGTGGTGGTGGAGTTCGTGTTCCGGGAGGCCAGCCTGCCGCGGTCGGTGGCCTTCTGTCTGCGCGGTATTCGCGAGGAACTCAAGCCGCTGTCCAATCACGACGCAGCCCTGCGGGTGCTGGATCGCAGCCGGCGCAAACTGGGGCGCCTGGGTGCGGCAATGGACTCCCGGGAGGCGCTGCATCAGTATATCGATGATTTTCAGGCCCTGCTCAGTGCGCTGCATCAGGCCATCACCGCGACCTGGTTCCACCCGGACACGCCATGAAACGCCAGCAGTGTGCCTGTGGCAGCCAGGTATTCTTCGAAAGCCGGGAGTGCCTGCACTGTGGCGCCCGCCTGGGCTTTGATCCGCAGGGCCTGTCCATGCGGGCGCTGCGCGAACGGGGCGAAGGCCTCTTCGCTACCGATGACGGCAGCGAATACCGGCTCTGTGACAATGGCGTCAATTGGGGTGTGTGCAACTGGCTGCGGCCGGCAGACAGCGATCATCCGCTGTGTTTCGGTTGCCAGTTCAACCGCACCATTCCCAACCTGTCCCTGTCGGACAATATCCACCGCTGGCGGGTGTTGGAGCAGGGCAAGAAGCGGCTGTTCTATACCCTGTTGTCACTCGGGCTGCCGCTGGTCGACGGTTGGCGCGACCCGCAAAATGGGCTGTTGCTGGATTTTATAGAGGATGGCCGCAGCCGGGATGAATTCGCGGAAACCTTTGCCAGCACCGGCTTTCTGGGCGGCATCATTACCATCAATATCCTGGAGGCGGACGAGGTGGCCAGGACCAGGGTACGCGAGGAAATGAACGAGAGCTACCGCACCGTGCTGGGTCATCTGCGCCATGAGTCAGGCCATTATTACTGGGCGCGGCTGAATGCTGACCAGGCCCTGCGGGCGGATTTTGCCACCCTGTTCGGGGATGAAACCATGGATTATGGGGCTGCCCTGCAGCGCCATTACCGGGAGGGCCCGTCGCCGCAATGGCGCAACTATTACATCAGTGCCTATGCCAGCGCTCATCCTGCCGAGGACTGGGCCGAGACCTGGGGGCACTACCTGCACATCCACGATGCGCTGGAAACCGCAGCGGCCTACGGCATGACCGAGCATGATCCCGCAAATATGGATATCGCGGCCCGCATCAGTCTGTGGCGCAGCCTGAGTGTCACCCTGAATGAGCTCAATCGCAGTGTAGGCGGTGGCGACGCCTATCCTTTCTTCATCAACAGCTGGGTCGAGGCCAAGCTGGGTTTTGCCGAGAAGGTTATTCGGCGTCTGCAAACACTTCGTTGAGAGGGGGCAGCTTGGTGAAGGCCTCGCGGATATTGTCATCCCAGGACTGGCGCAACTTGGCCAGGTAGGGGTGACGTTCCTCCAGCGTGAAATACCGCGCATGGGGCTTGAGGCTGTCGTTGCGGTAGAACAGGCATTCCAGCGGAGGTCCTACGGTGGCATTGGAGCGGATGGTGGAATCCATTGACACCAGTGCGCAGCGCATAGCGGTTTCATAGGGGGTGTCCGGGCGCACGATCCGGTCCAGGATGGGTTTGCCGTACTTGGCCTCGCCGATCTGCAGATAGGGGTACAGTTCGGAGGCGGTGATATGGTTGCCCTCCGGGTACACCAGGTACAGGGCCTGGGGATGCCCCTTGATCTGACCGCCCAGGATGAAGGTTGCGTTGGCGTTGAAACCCGGTCCGGCGCCGGGCGCGCTGGAGGCCTGGTACTTGGCTTGTTCACGGACGCTGATTTCGCCAATATAATCGGCCACATCAGCCACATAGCGGGCCTTGAGGATGTTGAAGCTGGCGTCTTCCTCCAGGTCGCGCTGGATCTGCGCCACCACCGCCTGGCTGGTGGCCAGGTTGCCGGCACTCAACAACACCAGCGAGCGGTCATAGGCTACTGAAAAGCGGTGCATTTTACTGTAGGTGCTGACGCGGTCCGGACCGGCATTGGTCCTGGAGTCGGAGCAGAACACCAATCCATCTTCGATGGCGATGGCGAGACAATAAGTCATGGCGCGATGGGCAGGCCTTTCCGGGGTGAGTCCAGCGGCGAAGGATAAAGCCAAGTGCTGCGGAATGCTACCGCGGATCGCCAGGCTTGTGATGCTGTTCCATTGAGGCCGGCAGGCGGGGAAGCCGGGAATAGAGATCGGGGAGAGGGTAGTGGCAAATGCAATGGAGAGGCCCATAGCGGCGTCTATCGCCGTGCTCATTCGCGGCGGAGAGGTACTGCTGGTGCGCCGCGGCAATCGGCCCGACGCCGGCATCTGGGGCTTTCCCGGTGGCAAGGTGGAGTTCGGCGAGTCCATTGAACAGGCCAGCATACGGGAACTGCTGGAGGAAACGGGGGTGCATGGCGAGGCCCGGCAGGTGATTACCGCGCTGGACGTGTTCGACCGCAATCCGGGGGAGGGCCTGCGGCAGCATTTTATCCTGATTGCGGTGCTGTGCCGCTGGATTTCGGGAGATCCATTGGCCGCGGACGATGCAGTGGATGCGCGCTGGTTTCCGGTCCAGGATCTGGACACAGCCGGTCTGGCGATGAGCTCGGGCGTAGTCCGGGTGCTGCGGCAGGCGCAGCTGCTGGCGGCGGATGGGCCCGGACAGTGAGTCGCGAGCTATGCTGGCGAACCGGTCAGCAATACCCCGACTCCCATTATGTACAGTACCAGGATGGCCAGGCTCTCCGCGCCGATATGCCCGATGCCGTTGCGCTCGCGGCGAATCAGCCCCATGATCAAAATGGCGGACATCAACAGGGTTAGAGCTACCCAGAATTGCGTGTCAGCGGACATGGCGTGATAAATCGAACCCTGCCGATAGGCGATATCAGACGCCGCGGTAAACAGCGTGTCGAATGCATTGCCGCCGATGATGCCGCCTACCGCCAGCGTCAAAGCCCCGCGTCTCACCGCGGCAACCGAAGTGACCAGTTCGGGAATGGAGGTGCTCACCGCCGTAAGCATGACGCCGACAATCGTGTAGCTCATGCCGGTTTTGGCGGCAATCGTGGTCGCCGCCGGTTCCAGGGTCCAGCCGGCCAGGCCCAGCACCGTCATCAGCAGCAGGAACTCAGTCCAGAGACGTGCCGGAGATGGCATCGCGCTGATATCGTCGGGTGTGTCCTGACGGGTTTCCCGGGTAATGGAAGGGCGCCACATGGGCGTCTTCTGGGTGCGCTGCACCAGACGCAGGCCATAGGCATAGAACCCAAACAATACCGGCGTCACGGGGTGGATCCCCCAGAAGGTCACATCCGGTAGGTGCGGCGCCAGCATGATCAACGCCAGCAGGGAGATCAGCAGCCCGTTCTGCATCATGTTCGGCGCCGAGGCCGCCGCGTGTTCCAGGTTGGCGCGGCGGTAGAACATGTCCGCAATGGCGAGGAAAAAAGTCTGAACAGCAATGCCGCCCAGCGCATTGCTGATGGCGAGTTCGGCATGGCCATTCCATGCGGAGGTCACCGACAACACCGATCCGCCCACAGAGGTGGACGCCCCGAGCAGCACGGCACCTGCCGCTGCCTCGCCAATGCCGGTGCTATCGGCGAGCTGGTCCACGATCCGGGTAATACGGGTGCCGGCGAGACCAATCACCAGGGCACAGAGGCTGAACACCAGGCCACCTTGCAACAAGGACCACTGCTCGGGATTCATTATTGACATTGAAAGGCCTCTCGGGCCGGATGCCGTCATTGTGCGCGCTCAGGCAATGCGCGACTTCCCTCCCGCGCAAGACGCCAGCCGCCAACTCTGGTGCAATAAGCGATTATTCATCAGATCAGATAATGACCGGGGTTTCAATCATGCTACTTCAACGACGTCTCTGTATTACGGCTCTTGCGGCTGCCTCGCTGGGCACGATGCCGGCGGTCAATGCTCAGCAACCGGCCGCCGACCAGCTCATGCTGAATGCCAGGGTACACACACCCTCAGGCTGGCAGGAAGCATTGGCGATCAGAGACGGAGTCATCGTCGCTGTTGGCAGCTCGGCGCAGATCGGGGCCCTGCGCGCGGAGGATACCGAGGTGCACGATCTCAACGGTGCCACCGTACTCCCGGGTTTGCACGACATGCATGTGCATCCGGTCATGGGTGGATTGGCCCGGCAGCGCTGCCAGATACCGCAGGAGCTGGCGCTGCCGGCGATCCAGCAGCACGTGGCCGACTGCGTAGCGAAAGCGGAACCCGGCGAGTGGATACAGGGCGGCCAGTGGGATGCATCGGCCATCGGCCAGGTGCCCACCCGGGCCATGCTCGATGAAGTTGCGCCGGATAATCCGGTGGCGCTCACGGACACCAGTGGCCACAGTCTGTGGGCGAACAGCCGGGCGCTGGAAATGGCCGGGGTGACCCGCGATACCCGTGATCCGAAAGGCGGTATCGTCGAGCGCGATGACAATGGTGAACCTGCCGGTGTTTTCCGGGAGGACGCCAAACAACTGGTGGAGGAGCATATTCCCCTGCCGACCCGGGAAGAGATCACAGCGGCGCTGCAATGGTCGCTGGAGACCATGCTCTCCCACGGTATTACCACCTTTACCGACGCTTTTATCGGTGTGAGCGGCAATGGAGAAGCCGAATTGCAGGCTTACGCCGCGCTCGCCGATGCCGGGGTGCTGAAGCAGCGTACCCGGCTGTGCATTGCCTGGACGGATGATAACCCTTCGGCCGAGGCGCTGATTGCAAAGCGCAATCACTTCGCTCGCGACCGTCTGGCGCCCGATTGCATCAAGATGTTCATCGACGGTGTTCCCACCGACAGTCACACCGCGGCCATGCTGGAACCCTACGGCGGCAGTGTCGGCAGCCACCGGGATAACGCCAGTGCTACTGGCATGCTGTTGATCGACGAGGAAACCTTGAACAACGCGGTAACGCGCTTCGACAAAGAAGGGCTGACGGTCAAGTTTCACGCCGCCGGCGACGGCGCGGTCCGCGCAAGCCTGGAAGCTGTACAGGCGACGCGTGAGAACAATGGCTTCAGTACGCTGCTGCACAACATCGGCCACAACACCTTTGTACATCCGGACGATATCCGCGCGGCGCGGAAGATCGGCGCCACCTTTGAGGTCTCGCCCTACCTGTGGGCGCCCAGCGCCATCAACAATGCCATCGAAAGCGCGGTGGCTGACCAGCGAATGGAGCGTGCCTGGCCCGTCAAGGATATGCTGGAGGCTGGTGCCCTGGTTGTCCCCGGCTCCGACTGGTCGGTGGTGCCCTCGGTCAATCCCTGGATCGGCTTGGAAACCATTGTTACGCGGCGTGTGGCTGGCGATGCAGATGGCGAGCAGTTCGGCGGCAAACAGGCAATCGGTCTTGAGCAGGCCTTTGATATCTTCACCGCCAACTCAGCCCGGCAGGCGGGCAATGCCAATATCACCGGACGCATTGAGCCGGGCATGCTGGCGGACCTGGTTGTAGTGGAGGAAAACCCGTTCCAGGTGCCTCTGCACAGGGTGCATGCAACCACCGTCCAAATGACGTTTATTGAGGGTGAGAAGGTTTACGAGGCGGGTAGTCGCTAGGCCGGGATTTGAGCAGGGATTCCCGTCGGCGCGCCGCTTGCGAGCATTCCTGCAGTCTTTCCGTCCCCCAGTGCGGAACTGGGAACTGGCCGCATCTTTGACTGACGCAGATTCTGCCTGAAGACTTCTGTTCTGAGGGCATAGACAATACCGCCACACCCCACGCCAAACCACGTGCCCTCCGAACTGTGTCGCCGGACACGGCAGGCCGAACGTCAGCCATGATGTTCGCACTGCCCGTTGGCGGCACCGCTTTCCGTATCCCCGGCAACGCGCTGTCTTGGTCCTGCCTCCCCTTTCGCCGTCAACACCGATGGCCTTTCCCGTCACTCCAGATATCAGAAGTTGATGGATTGAAAGATACGATATAGTATATCATTATTGTGGTCCCAGTTTTACGCCCCACCCGGCTGACAATTTCCTGGAGAACAATATGAAAATGCCCCTGGTCGTCACCATGCTGACGGCTTTTACTTCCCCTTTGGCACTGGCCCAAACTGACGAGGATACCCGCATGGAGGAGGTTGTGGTCAGTGCCTCGGCCACAACGCAGGTTCTGCGCGAGGCGCCGGCGGCGATGAGTGTGATCACCCGTGAACAGTTGCTGGAGCGGCCGGTGCGGGATGTGCTGGACGCGGTGCGCGAATCGGTCGGCGTTACTCTGAGCGGTGCCGGCTTTACCCGCCGCAGCATCAATATTCGTGGCATGGATGGCGGCCACACGCTGTTTCTGGTGGATGGCCGGCGGGTGAATGCCTCGGCCGATGTTATCGCCCATTCCGACTTCGAGCTGGGCTGGATTCCGCCGCAGGCGATAGCGCAGATCGAAATGGTGCGCGGGCCCATGTCGGCACTGTACGGTTCCGAGGCACTGGGCGGAGTGATCAACGTGATCACCCGGCCGGTGACTGACACCTGGAGCGGAAATATCACGCTGCTGCATGGCGAGCCGTCTGGCAGTGGTGGCGGAGAGCGGCAGACAGGTGCCTATGTAGCGGGCCCGCTGATTGAAGACCGCCTGGGCGTGCGGGCCTATCTGGATTACCAGAAGCGGGACAACACGCCCAGCGCAGCTGATCCGGCCCTGTCCGGCACCGAGGCGCGGCGTGCCGAGACCGGCGGCGCTACCTTTAGTTACACGCCGGCGCCGGAACATCGCATCGACCTGTCGTTGCAGCGCGCCGATGACCTGCGCCGCCGCGATGCCCGCACCGCCGGGCCGGCCCATCTGGCCCGGGACTATGTCTATCGGGATGATGTGAGGCGCCAGCAGATCGATGTGCACTATAACGGTGACTTTCAGTCCTTTGCCCTGGAGGCAGGCGCCTACCGTTCAACCCTGGAGCGGGAAAATCGCGGCAGCGACCTGCTGGCTCCGCCCTCGGAGCAGGAGCTGAGCAGCGATATCGTGGAAGGCCGGGTGCGCTTTGAGCGGGGTTCCCACAGGCTGCTGGCGGGCGGCGAATACCGGCATGAGACGCTGGATGATGGCTCCCTGATCACTACCGGATCCGAATCTGCCACCGTGCATTCCCTGTATCTGCAGGACAATATCGCCCTGCCGGTGGAAGATGTGACGCTGACCCTCGGATTGCGGGCGGATGATCACGAGCAGTTCGGTACTGAGTACAGCCCGCGTGCTTACCTGGTATGGCAGGTCAGTGATTCCCTGACTCTGCGCGGCGGCTATGGCGAGGGCTTCAAGGCGCCCACGCTGAAACAGCTGTCTCCCCAGTATTCTGCGTTTGGTGGCGGTGGCCGTTTCGAGATCACCGGTAACCCGCAGCTGCAGCCTGAAACCAGCCGCAGTGTCGAACTGGGCCTGTTGCACCAGGCCGGCCGGCTGCGCACGGAGGCCACCATCTATGAAAACCGCCTGCGCGACCTGGTGCAGACCGAGTGCTTCGTGAACTGCGGCCAGTTCGGGTTGGAACGGCGCCAGTATGTGAATGTGGCGGAAGCCCGCCTCCGCGGCTTTGAGTTCGCCTCCAGCGTGACACTGCCGCTGGGTTTTGATGCCGGGGTCAACTACAGCTATCTGGATGCCGTGGATCGGGAAAGCGATGAGCGCCTGCTGGAACGTCCGCGGCACTCAGCCACCGCACGTCTGGGCTGGAACCAGGGGCCGTGGTCGGCGCACCTGCGAGTGCAGCGTGTCGGCAGTCAGTTGAGAACCGTGGACAACGCGGTGGCAACGCTGCCCTACTACTCCCTGTGGCATCTCGGCGGCGCCTGGGAGGTGACTACCACGGTGACGCTGCGGGCGGGTATCGAGAACCTGACGGATGAACGTCTGAGCGAACGTTCGGAGTTGTTCACATACGATGAAAGGCGCCGCTATGCTTATTTTTCTGCCAACCTGAATTTCTGAGGCTGACAGCCTTCACTATACGCCACAGGTAATTTCATGTTCCGCATAACCTTGTATGGCCTGATGCTGGCGGTGCTCTGCTGGCCGGCCGCAGCCCAGGCGCAGAATGCCGTGCTGTTGACGTCGGATTTCGTACTGGAAGGCAAACTGCGCGCAGTGCAACAGGCCGCACTGGCCTCGGGTGTCGCCCTGCACTATTTTCATGCCGGCCATGCCGATACTGTCGCAGTGAGTAGCGCGCTGAACCAGGCTGATCTGGTACTCGTCGATGCACCGCGCGGCAATGACATGGCCGTCATCGAACAGCATTTTGGCGAACTGCTGCAGAGCCATGCCGGCGCCCGCCTGACCGTGGTCAGCAGCACGGTGCAGGCGCAGGCCCTGGCGGCAGAGCATGCCGAGACAATGGGGCGCTACTACCGGCACGGCACCCAGGTCAATTTCGACGGCCTGTTCCGCTACTGGGCTGTACGTGTGGCCGGCACCGCCAGCGGCGCGATACCGGCACCGGTGGAATTTCCTGAGCAGGGCATTTATCACCCGGATCTGCCGGAGCTTGTGGCGGAGAGTCCTGAGCGTTATTTACAGTGGCGCCGGGAAGCGGGGTTGCATACCGACAATGATGAGGGTGATGGTATCGCCAGAGGCATCGGCGTGCTGATGTCAAAAAGCCAGTTCACCGGTGACCAGACGCAATTGCTCAACGAGATCATTGCCCGCATGGAAGCGCGCGGCGCCGTCCCATGGGTGTTCTACTTCGACAGCAACGACGCCCAGGGAGTTACCCGCATGGTGCATTCGGGCGGCCAGACGCATGTTGATGTACTGATCAATCTGACACACCTGCAGGGCCTGGTGGAGCGTCCGCGGGAACTGGACGCGCTGGGCCTGCCACTGCTGCAGGGCTTTGTGTATCGAGAGGGCGGCGTCGCGGACTGGCGCGCCGACACTGCCGGCATTCCCATGCGCTCGGTACCGGTCTTCCTGGCCATGCCGGAGCAGATGGGGCGCAGGATGCGGTCGTCATCGCCGCCATTGAGAAGGGTGAACCGGTGGTCATCGATGAGCAGCTGGACCTGCTGCTGGATCGGGCGATGCGGCTTGTCACCTTGCGTCGCAAGGCGCCGGCATCCAAGAAAATCGCGCTGATGTACTGGAGCTATCCGCCCGGTGAGCGCGGGGTATCGGCCTCCAACCTGAATGTGCCGCGCTCACTGGCAATGCTGTTGCCGCAACTGGCGGCCGCCGGCTACCAGGTGGACGTCGCGACCGCGGCAACGCTGGAAGCGCAGTTACCCCAGCTGCTCGACCCCTGGCTGGGCCAGGTGCCACTGGCACAATGGACCGCGCAGCACCCGCAGTTCTGGGCGCCGGCTCCGCTGGCGGACTACAAGCGTTGGTTCGGCCAGCTGCCGGCGGCTGTGCGTGACAAGATCACGGCCCGGTGGGGAGAGCCGGAACAGGACGCCATGGTACTGGGCAGTGGTAAAGACGCCGCTATCGTGGTTCCCCGAATTGAATTCGGGCAACTGGTGATGCTGCCGCAGCCGGCGCGGATGCCTGCCGACAGTTCGCTGGCCAGCTATCACGATGGCGACTTACCCCCACCGCATGCCTATCTGGCGGCCTACTGGTTGCTGCGCGAGGATTTTGCCGCCGATGCGCTGATTCATTTCGGCACCCACGGCAACCAGGAATTCCTGCCCGGCAAGGAGCGCGGGCTGTCAGTGGATGATGCAGCCTGGCTGGCGCTTGGCGACCTGCCGGTCATCTATCCCTACATCACCGACAACATCGGCGAAGCGCTGCAGGCCAGGCGCCGCGGACAGGCCGTTACCATCAGCCACCAGACGCCGCCGTTCGCGCCTGCCGGCCTGCATGGCGAGCTGTTGCAGGTACATGACCTGCTGCATGAATGGCAATTGCTGGATGACGGCCCGGTGCGCTCCCGCACCGAAGCCGCCATTATCGCGAGCATCGCTGAAGGCACTCTGTACCGGGATCTCGGCTGGGAGAGGCAGCGCATTGAAGCCGATTTCCCGGCCTTCCAGCATGAGCTGCATCTGTACCTGCACGAGCTGGCGGTGGATGCCCAGCCTCTGGGCCTGCACGTATTCGGCAGCTTCCCCGACCCCGAGCACCGGGTCAGCACACTGATGCAAATGCTGGGCGAAGATCTCTATAACGCCCTGGACCTGGAGGATCCATCTGAACTGTTTGTCGATGACTACACCCAACTTACCGGGTCCGAACCCTACCGCTTTGTCTCACGCTTTGTGCTGGAGGGCGAAGTCCCACAGTTGCTCGCGGACGACACCTTGCGGGAACTGGCCGTACAGGCTGTGCAGTGGGATCGCGCCATGCTGGACAACAACGAAATCCGGCACCTGTTGGCGGCGCTGGCAGGCCGCTATATTCCGACGACAACCGGCGGCGACCCGATCCGCAATGCCGGCATTCTGCCCACCGGCCGCAATATCTTCGGCTTCGATCCCTCGCGCCTGCCCACCGAGCGCGCCTGGCAGGTGGGCCGGGAACTGGCGGACGAACTGATTGCCACGCACCTTGAAACGCATCAGGACTACCCGGAAAGCCTGGCCATTTCACTGTGGTCCTCCGAAGCCATGCGCCAGCAGGGCGTGATGGAAGCCCAGATGCTGCATCTGCTGGGACTGGAGCCGCGCTGGGACCGCGGTGGTCGTCTGGAGCAGCTGGTGATAGTGCCCGCAGAAACACTGGGCCGGCCGCGGGTGGACGTCGTGGCCTCGATTACCGGTATTTACCGCGACCAGTTCCCGCACTTCATCGAGCACCTGGCCCATGCCCTGACCGAACTGGCTGCACTGGATGAGCCCGCCAACCCGGTGTCCCGGCATGTGCAAATGCTGACGCAAAAACTGGTCGGCAGTGGCACCGACCCGGTGCGGGCCAGGCAGCTCGCAACCATACGGGTATTTTCGTCCGCCAGTGGCAGCTACGGCACCGGCGTGCCGGACGGGGTGCTGGACACCGAGGGCTGGGATCACGATGAGGAACTGGCCCAGGCCTATCTGGCGCGCATGCAATATGGCTACGGCGCCGGGGACGGTATGTGGGCTGTCAGCCTGGAGGATGTCAATCTGTACGCAGAAAACCTGGGCCGCGTGCAGGGCGCGATACTGGGCCGTTCCTCGAATCTGCACGGGCTGCTATCCACCGATCACCCCTTTGAGTATCTGGGTGGTATTGCCATGGCGGTACGCAGCCTGAGCGGCACTACCCCGGCGCTCTACATCAGCAACCTGCGTACGGCCGGTGGTGAGCGCAATGTCAGCGCCGCGCGCTTCCTGGCGGGGGAACTGCGCAGCCGCTATCAGCACCCGGGCTGGATCAGCGCGATGCAGGATGAAGGCTACGCCGGCACCCTGGAGCTGCTCAATGTGGTGAACAATTTCTATGGCTGGCAGGTCACCGACCCCTCGATGGTGCGCGATGACCAGTGGCAGGCCTTTCATGAGGTCTACCTGCAGGACAGTCTCGGCCTTGGCCTGCAGGCATGGTTTGAGGAACACAACGAAAACGCGATGCAGCGCATTGTAGAGCGCATGCTGGATGCCGTGCGCCGCGACTATTGGCAGGCGGACGCTGCCACCGTGCAGGATCTGGTGGAACGGCATCGCGAACTGGCCGGTAGCGATGGCGCCGGCGGCAAGCTTGGCGAATATATCGAAACGTTGTCCGCCGGGTTTGGCATGGAGACCGCCGGCGCTGGAGGCGCGCAATCCGTTACCGGCCAGCGTCTGACCCAGGTGGACAGCCAGTCGGCCGCAGCGGTGCCGGATCCGCGGCCCTGGCTCGCCTCCCTCGCACTGTTGTTGATGCTGGGTGCAGGCGCATTGCGTCAGGGGTGGCGGCTACGCCACCTGTCCGGCCGTTAATCCTTACTATTTACAGGAGTCCTCGATGAATTTTCTGGAACTTACGATGTACGAGGTGGCCCGGTTGTTCCTGGTGCCGGTACTGCTAATTATTTCCGGCCTGTTTGTGTTTGCATTTGTGTCTCTGGGCGGCTTTGTAGTGGAAGTGGTTCAGCGCCGCAACGTCCGGCGCAGGGCCGCGTTGTGCCCCCTCCGCCAGTATCTGACCCGCGACGACAGTCACTCGGGAGTGAGCTCGGAATCCCTGCAACTGAAAATCCTGCAACTACTGGAACCGCTGCGTGTGACTACCCGCATCGCGCCCATGCTGGGCCTGGTCGCAACCATGATACCACTGGCGCCTGCCCTGCTGGCGTTGGGTGATGGCGACCTGGCACAGGTTGGCGAGAATCTGGTGGTGGCCTTTGCCGCGGTAATTATCGCGTTGATCGCGGCGTCCATCACCTTCCTGATCCTCACCGTGCGGCGGCGCTGGCTGTTGGATGCGCTGCACACCCTTGAACGTGAAGGGGTGGTGTGATGAGCACGGCAATAAAAAGTAGCGTTCGCCCGAGTGGTGAATCGGTATTGAACCGCCGCTTCCTCGACCTGGATGAGGACGACGACCCGATTCTGTCAGTGGTAAATGTGATCGATGTGTTTCTGGTGATTATTGCGGTATTGCTGGTGATAGTGGCCTCCAATCCGCTTAATCCGTTTGCCGAAGACCGGGTGGTCGTGGTCACCAACCCCGGCGAAGACAACATGCAAATGATCATCAAGGATGGGCAGGAACTGACCCGCTATGAAAGCTCCGAGGAGATAGGTGAAGGCCAGGGCGTGCTGGCCGGCACTGCCTATCGCTTGCCTGATGGTTCCTTTGTTTATGTACCGGAGGAATAGGGCGCAATAGAGCCGCGGCTCGGGACCTGTGCCCGGCGTCGCGCTAGGCCTGCGACCGCAAGCGGTAACCCACACCGGTTACGGTCTCTACCCGCCCGGCATGGCACCCCAGTTTGCGCCGCAGGCTGCGCACCACCGTGTCCACCACATTGCTGCCGCCAAAGTACTCGGTATCCCAGACGTTGCGCAGCAGGTCGGTTCGTGACACCGCCTGCCCCTGCCGGTTGCTGAGGTACTGGATAACCCCGAATTCCAAAGGCGTCAGCGCCACCCGGGTGCCGTCTACCACCAGCTCCCGGGCGTCAGCGTCCAGCAGGGAGCTCTGCTCTATACCCAGCTCTGCTGCCGCCAGCGTGGCCAGCCAGCCGTCCACAGAATCCGGACCCAAATCCAGCACCGCGCTGGAAAAGACCGCGCCGTCGAGTTGCTGTTCCCAGCCATCCAGCACCTCGAAGCCCAGGCGTGTGGCTACCGGTGCATAGGCGGCCAGATCCTTGACCGTCAGATAGACCCGCCGCAACTGCGGACGCTGTTCCATATAGGTGCGCTTCAGGTCCAGCCAGACAGCTGCCTGGACCTCCGAGGGGGCCTCACCGTCTGCAGCACCAAGCCAGCGCCGGCAGAAGAGCGCCTGTTGCCTCGCGGGCAGGGGATGCTGTTCCAGGTGCCGGCACCACGCGGCGGTAATGGGGTCCTCCTCGAGCCAGCCGGGCTCCACCTGATCGCTGAGAAATTTACAGCACAGCCCCTGTACCCCTCCATCGCGGCCGTGGACCACGGTAAAGGTATCGGGCCGTCGCCGCCACCATCGCTGCAGATGAGCCGACGCATCGGCACCTTCCCGGCTTTCGATAATCTCCGCAATGGCGTCGCCGTCATCGCTGGTCGCCGGTTCCACGGCCAGGCTTCGAGTCCCACTGGGGAAAAAGGCCTCGCGCACCGTCGGGTTTTCAATGAGGTAGAGCATGTCGGCGGTATAGCGCCAGAGCTCATCCCGGCCGGCGGCCCGCATTTCCTCCCGGAGCTGCAGCCAGGCGGCCTTGCGGTAGTTGAGGAACCCGCTGGGGTCCCGTGCCCGCAGGGAGCGGGCGATGGCTTCGCGCACCGAATCGTGAATGAGCAGTCCATCATCGGCCGGGTCTACAAATGGCAGGCTGCTCAGCCGGTCATAGGTGTCGCGTGGCGCCCGGTCAGGCAGCAGAGCCTGAAGCAGGGAGACGGTGATGCGGCGGACCACGGCGCAGGCTTCGAGTGCGCGGCGGGTGACCGGGTCCCGGACGTCGGTCAGATACATGGCAGTGAGTTCTTCCAGAGCCTGCTGCAGAGTGATCTCATCGAAGACGAGATCGGGCCGTTCGACATAGGCCGAGGCCGCCAGTTGCAGGGCCAGCGGATGGCCGTGGGTGACCCGGGCGATCCGTGTGGCGGCCCTGTCCGGTACACCGGCGTACTTCAGAAGGTCCACGGCCTCTGCATCTTCCAGAGGCCCCAGCGCCAGGGCGTGAAAGCGCACCCCGGGCAGGGTTCGCCAGGCGGTCAGGGGCCGCTCCCGGCCGAGGCAGAGCAGGCGGACGTTGGCGGGCAGCGCCGCGACCAGCGTCCGGCGCAGCCAGGAATCCATCAGGTGGTAGACTTCGTAAGTGTCGAGCACCAATACGACCCGGGTGCCCAACTCGCCCAGGCGACGACTCGCCTGGCGAACATCTCCGGTCTGCCCGCCGATGGCCGGGCCCAGTTCCTGCAGAAAGCCCTCGGCGGTGGGCTCCATGGCACGGCAGTCGAGCACGACGAAGGTCGCCCCCGCCGCCCGGGCCTGACCGGCGAACACGGCCAGCAGCCGGCTCTTGCCGATACCCGCAATGCCGTAAACGTGCATGGCGCCGGGGCCATCCGGCTCAAGCAGCGAGTGCAGAACCTCCAGTTCGGCGTCCCGGCCGACGAATACCGGGTCGATCGACTGTAATAACTTGTGTTTCCGCCGCATATCCACCTCCTGCGGTTCGCCCAATGGTACCGCGCCAGGCGCATGATTACAGGGGGCGGCGGATTCTCATGATATTCTCATGCCCTTATCATTCCCGGCGCACGGGTTCAGCGTATAGTGGTTCCTGCCAACGGCGACCAACGCAAACCGATATAGGGAGGAATGACGATGAGGTTTGTAACACGACCGCAAAGGGCGAAAACCGGTGAGATGCCTGCGTTTCGGTCCGCGGTTTCCCGAGGCCGGATATGGGTGGCAGCAGTCCTGCTATTACTGGCCGTTCCAGGTTTCGCCGAAGACGAGCAAGCCTTCGTTCGGGCATATGACAGTGCGGCGATAGAGTGGGGCGCCTGCCCGGCGTTCATGCCCGAATCCTGCGGCCTGGCGATATTGCAGGGGGATCCGGCGAAAAACAACACCGATGTGCTGTTCCGACTGCGCGCTGGTACCACGGCGCCGCACCACCGACACACATCGGCCGAGCGAATGGTGTTGCTTGCCGGCAAAATGCGGGTGGATTACGACGGTCAGGCGGCGGTGGTGCTGAAGCCCGGCAACTATGCCTACGGGCCGCCGAAGCTGGCTCATACGGCCACCTGCGAGTCGAGGGAAGACTGTATGCTGTTTATTTCCTTTGACCAGCCCGTGGACGCCACGGCAGTGGATCAATAAAACCCGTGGTACCCGATGGAGGCGCTGTACCCCGCCCGGTGTTAACTGATTCCAATCGGCTCAGAACGCCACGACCCGTTTTCCTCCCATACCCGGATACCGTAAAGTTCTTCGGCCTGCCATACATCCAGGTACTGATTTCTGACATCGCTAATAACGCGCTGTGGATCGCGCTCGGATCGCTGGCCCCAGCCACCGCCTCCGCCGCTTCTAACACTGATGAGATCATTCCGGGAAAACGGACCGTAATTCGAAACCCGTTCGCGCAACACTTTTTCCTTATCAGTTCGCGGCCAACAGACAAACTCGTTGGGCTCGCCGTCCTCTCCGCCAAACAAGCCGCGTGCAGTGGTATTGTGGGAATTGTCGGTGCCTATCAGTAGATAGACGCCGTCCTCCAATACTCGGTAGTCCTTGCGCAGACCACAGCCGCCGCGGTATTTCCCCCATCCGGCGGCCTCGGGAAGCAATTCATAGCGTTCGACCCGCAGCGGATAACGATTTTCCAGCACTTCAGTCGGCAGGTTGGGCACATCGCCATTGCCGATAAACATCATCGTTGGACCATCATCGTGGGGCAGCGCCCCGTTCCCGCCGACCAGCGGTTCCATCAACACAAAAGGTTCCCCATATTTCGGATCGGTGCGCATTATCCCGATGCCGCAGAGTTGGTAACCGCCGGCGGGGCACCTCTCTCTCACAATCCCCGAGAAAATACGCAATACTGATTCGAACAGACACTCCGCAACAAACGCATAGCAATCCACCGGCGTGGGACGCTGCGGACTTACCATCAGTCCATCCGGAATGGTGAAGGTCAACGCTTTGGTGTGCCCTTCATTGGAGGCGTCATCGGGCAGCAAAATGCTTTTCATCACGGCGCTGATCTCGGCCTCGGCGCCAATCTTGGGGAGGTTCAGCGGGCCGTTGTTGGCGGCGCTGGTGCCGTCGAAACCGATAGTGATTTCATCGCCGACAATTGTCACCTGTAGACATAACTCCGGATTCTCGCTGCTGACATCGGGTCCGGCATCCAGCAGGATGGAAGAGGTATAACTGCCGTCGTCAAGTTCGCGAATCATTCTGCGCATCGCCTGGTCGGTGCGCTGAATAACCTGGCTCATTGCTGCAGTAACTGTTTGCGGCGAGTATCTTGCGCACAGGGCCTTCACCCGTAGTACACCCTGCCTGCAAGCGGCAATCTGTGCGTTCATATCACCCATGGCAATCAGTGGTATGCGCACATTGCTTTTGACAATATCCATCAGATCCTGATTTTTCAGGCCGGCACTATAGAGTTTCTGATGTTGGAAACAAAGTCCTTCCTGATAGATGTCCTTGGAAAACGGGCAGACACCTCCCGAGGTAATGCCGCCAAGATCGATCCAGTGCGCGGTCGAGGCGGCAAAGGCGATCAACTGAGTATCGTGAAAAATCGGGATATAAATGGTGGTGTCTGCAAGATGAGTGCCGGTTTCATAAGGATCGTTGACTATCAGCACATCCCCGTCACGAAATCCGTCGGCGCCATGCTTATTCAACCCATTGCGAATCGTGCTGGGCAATGATCGGCCGAAAATCACGCACCCCGGCGCCTCGGACCACAGTTCACCTTCGGCCGAGATCAATGCCATGCCAAAATCCTTGATATCGTAAAGCACTGGGTTGAATGCGGTCCGTACCAGTGTCTTCGCCATTTCTTCACTGGCGGCGACCAGTCCGGAGCGAATAATTTCCGTCGTGATTATATCGATTTCTGCGACTGTATTCATCTTGCCCCTACACGTCTATTTTCTGTACAAGGATATTGCCGGCTGTATCGGTCATCGCATGCCAGCCCGGCGGAACGAGAACCGACGTTGACCATTCCTCGATAACCGCAGGTCCGTCGAGACCTGCGCCCGCTGCGATGTCATCGCGCTCGTAGATTGCCGCATCAAGGAACGTGTTTCGCCCGGTAAAGAAGACTTTGCGCAGTCCCCGCTGCTCAAATTCCGGTGTGCCGCCGGTCCAGGCAGCCGGAGCGGGTTTACTGATTCTGCCAATGGCGCGGCAACGGGTTACTACCAATTCCATGGGGGCGTCGGCGTCGCCGTGTCCATACTGCCGCTGGTGAGCTTCGGTAAACCGTTGGCGGATGTTCTGCATAAATTGCGCCTCGTTCTCCAGCCATGCTTCCTGCAACTGCACCCCGATGGTGTAGTCCTGGCCGGCGTAGCGCATGTCGATCCGATACAGATGATCGATGCTTTCGAGTGAAAAACCGTATGCGGCGATAATCGGGGTGGTTCGCTGGGCCAATTCACGCAACGAAGCCTGAATGGCAGGGAACTCCGCTTCAACGAATTCCCGCACAAAGGTCTGTGAGGCATCTTCCATGTAATCTGACATCATCAATCCCCAGGCAGAAAAGTTGGACGCGAAACGCGGTACGATCACTGTCCGGATATCGAGCTCTTCCGCCATGCGCAGCGCAAATAAACCGCCGCCACCACCGTAGGCCATCAGGACAAAGTCGCGTGGGTCCAGACCACGTTCCACTGTCATGTAACGTATCGCGTTACTCATATTGGCTTCAACGATAGCCAGCACGCCGGCGGCGACCTGTTCTACCGGCAGGTCCAGCGGTTGCGCCAGCTTGGTCCGAATAGCCTCGCGCGCCCTTTCGACATCCAGTGAAATCTGCGCGCCCAGCAATTTATTTGCGTCGAAATAACCCAGCACCAGTTGGCAGTCCGTTACCGTTGGTTCAGTGCCGCCAAAGCCGAAACATGCCGGACCGGGTCTTGCGCCGGTACTCTGCGGGCCGACCACTATACTGCCACGGTGATCGATTCTCGCAATCGAGCCGCCTCCCGCCCCGATCGACTTGATGTCGATACTCGCTGCCAGGATAGGCCGTTGTGCCACTTCCGTACTGGTCACTTCAACAACTTCACCCTGTTCGATCAGCGCGACATCAAAAGTCGTTCCGCCGACATCCGCGCAAATCACATTGGAAAAGCCCAGTTCACCGCACAGCTTGCGGGCCCCAACGACACCACCAGAGGGGCCGGACATCAGCGTATATACAGGTTTACTGGAAGCGACCTCGGGAGAACAGACGCCGCCACTGGATTGCATTACCGCCACGGGCTTCTGGTAGCCCTGGTGTGCCAGTTCATTGACCAGTGTCGTAAGATAATCGTTCACGGGCGGTTGAATGTGGCAGTTCAACACGGTGGTCGATGTGCGCTCATACTCGCGCCACTCAGAGGCGATCTCGTGGGACGCGCTAGTGGCGAGCTGCGGATATTTCCCGTTTATATGAGCTCTTGCCTGCTGTTCATGCAGAGGATTTCTGTATGCGTGCAAAAAGCATATGGCAATGGCTTGTACTCCGGCAGCAATCAGATAATCCAGCTCGCTATCCAGCGCATCCAGGTCGATGGGGAGAAGAATGTTTCCCTGTGCGTCAATCCGCTCGTCTACTTCACGACGCAAATGGCGCTCCACCAGTGGCGGCGGCTCACGATAGAAAAGATTATATACCTGCTTGCGGCCGCCCCGGCCTATCTCCAACACATCGCGGAAGCCGCGCGTGGTGAGCAGCCCGACCGGCACGCCCTGTCCTTCCACCAGAGCGTTCAGGGAAACCGTCATGCCGTGGAGTAATTGATCGATGGTGCCTACGTCGCTGACAGTTCGCTCAAGTCCCTCCAGCACAGCCGTGGTTAGTTCGGCGGAGGCGACCGGCTGTTTATCCACGCGAATGTCCCCCGATTTCTCATCGAGTACGACATAGTCGATAAATGTGCCACCCACATCGATTGCCACCCGCAGATGCGGCACTTGTTCTGGATTTGACTTCACCTGCTACCTCCCACCAGGGACTGAAAATCAGTGCCTGATCTGTGTTTCGGCCAATAGTTGTCATTGCACGTATATTGCTGCATCAAGTCATCCTGCTTGCGATCAGTGTGAAAGGATTGTTCAGAGTTCGTTGCGGATCAGGCTGCCGGCCTTCATGATCAGCGGCATATTTTTACCGGGATCGGAAAACTGGGAGAGATCATCCAGAGGATTGCGCCGCAGTAAAATTAGATCCGCATAGGCACCGGCGCTGACAGTGCCAAGTAAACCGTCCTTTTGAAGGATGGCCGCATTCACCGATGTCGCCGATCTGAGTACGTCAATGGGCTTCTGCACTTCACCCCGCAGGCTGAGTTCGCCCCCTTGGAGTGAATAGAATTTTTCTCCAACCAGATCAGTGCCCAGGCCGATCTTGACTCCTGCTTCAGCACAACGCTCGATCGAACGGAGCGATTGTTCGAAGAGCCCGTCTATCTTTTCCACGCTGCCCGACGGTAGATTGAGTGTGGGCCCGTGGTCGCGCAAGGTTTTCAGAATCGTAAGCGTGGGTACCACATAGGCGCCCTTTTCTGCTATTAAGGCGGCGGTGGGGGCCGAAATTTCCGTTGCGTGTTCAATGGTGCGGACGCCGTACTCGACACACCGTCTGGCGCTGTCATCCGTATGGCAATGAGCCATCACGTAGGTGCGTCTGGTGGCTGCCTCTTCCACCGCGGCCCGTATTTCCGCTTCGGTGAACTGCGGCATCCAGATCGGATCGCTTGGGGAGATCACCCCGCCCGAAACAAAGATTTTGATCTGGTGTGCGCCCCTGCGCAGTTCTTCGCGTACCGCCTTGCGCATTTCCGTTTCGCCATCGACGATCACTTCCAATTTTCCCGACAGCGAGCAGCTACAGGCGCTGGTTTCGCCCTTGCCGCGGAGATCGCCGTGTCCGCCAGTCTGGCTGATCACCCGCCCGGAATAGAATAGGCGTGGACCGGCAATAAGTCCCTTGGCCAGCGCCATTTCGAGGCCGGCATCGGCTCCGCCTGCATCCCTGACGGTGGTGAATCCCGCTTCGAGGCTCCGTTCCAGAAACTGATGCGCATGGCAGGCCATTAGCGACCAGGGCATTTTTTCCATGGCAGCGACATTAAATGTCGACATATAGGCGTGATAGTGTGCATCGATCAGCCCCGGCATCAAAAACATGCCCTTGCAGTCAACAGATTGTGCGCGTTCAAGCCGCTTCCCCGATTGAGAGACTTCCTTGATCACATCTCCCTCTATGATCACCGAGCCTCCCTCAATCAGTTGCGCGCTGCTTCCGTCGAAAATCGTGCAGTTGCTCAGTTGTATAAGCATGACTAGTGGCCGCCGAAAGTGAAACGCAGACCCACCGTACGCGGTCGCGCTATTTGCCGGGTAGCCATTTCCTGCGGGAAGTATGGGGTAAACAACCCTGTCGTTGCCCCTTCCTCGTTGCTTAGATTATCGATAAATAATGAGACGTCCCAGCTATCACGTCGGTAGGTGACAGCGCCATTGAGCATACCGAAGCCGGCGATCCTCGCATAATTGAAATCCACTGGATTAAAAGCATTGACGGTTTTGCTGCGGTAGGACCCATTAAGGCGGAATATCAATTCGCTGGCGTTATCGACCGATAGCGTATAGTCGATCATGGCGGTAATCATATGTTTGGGAGTGCCTGGTAACGGGTCACCGGACGATACCCGGGTGGCGGGATCGCCCGGCGATATGAGGAAGTCCTCGGTCACTTCGGCATCGGTGTAGGTATAGCCAAGACTGATGCGAGCGTGCGAACCCAAGTAGCCCATTAACTCTGACTCCACGCCGACTGACCGTGCTTCTTCGCCATTGCCGACAAAAAGATTCTTATTGACAGGCTCGGTACCCGAGAACTGAAACCCCTCCCAGTCAATATAGAATCCGGCAATTGAGTAGGTCGCAAAATTCTTGATGGCACCCTTGAAACCGACTTCCCAGTTTGTTGCCGTGTCGGGCTCATAGGTGAGCAGATTTGGGTCGGCGCCGAGATTGACATAGATGGCGTTGGCTCCACCCCGGCGGAATCCTTCCGCCCAAGTAAAGTACAGCTTGGTATCATCATTCAATTCATAACTGGTGTCACTACTGTCCGGTTAATTATGGAACAAATTCAGTTGGTTAGAAATCATGTCATCCTCCAGGATCTGTTTGGTGTCGAGAAAGTCCTTGTTTAAAGGGATATTTTCGAACAGGGTGATGGAAAATACCTGTAATAGAGTGTAGAGCGAAGGCTGCAAATCGAGGCGCTTTTTGATGATAGCGACGAGCACATATACCGACACAGCGGTCCAGATTTGCACCTTCACCGCGTTCTCCGATGTGCCGTAGAACTTCTTGATCCGGAGATGTTGCTTGATCCATTTGAAAAATAACTCGACTTGCCAGCGGGCCTTGTACAGCTCGCAGATGGTTATTGGTGGAGGACCGAACAAGTTGGTCAGGAAAATGAGTGTTTTCTCTGTCTCTGGATCTTTGAAGCGAATCCGACGCAGATGGTGGGGATAATGTTTGTGGCTGTAGAATCCCGACAGCGCCACCGTCTGATCGCAGATAATGCCCTGCGTCCGGTCGCTCGGAGCAGAGTAGATCCGCCGCAGGTCGGTATTCGATTTGGCGCGGGTGACAAAGAACGCTCCGGCGTCGTGCAACCCAAAGAGCCGTTCGAAATCGAGGTAAGCACGATCCATTACGTAGATTGCTGCCGGCTCCGGAATCAGCAGGTCGAGCACGTTGACATCGTGCATCTTGCCGTCGGAAACATGTATAAAACTCGGGATATTTCCGCGCAGGTCCAGCAGCGTGTGCATTTTGACCGCTGCCTTGGTGCTTCGAAATGGTGCCCACGGAAACAGCGAAAGGCAGAGGTCGATGGTTGTCGAGTCGAGCGCGTAAACCGTGTTCGACAGATCGAGCCCCAGGTCTTCTTCGGCGTAGAGCTTGCGGGCCTGTGCAATCAGCCGTTGCGCAAACTCGGCGTAGATTCTCCAGTCTCTCCGCTCGTTGGCATCGGCCAGCGTAGAGCGCTTGATCGGCGAACGAATGCCCATGTGGTAGAGCTTGGCCGATTGCGCCGAAAGACACGCTTCTATATCGCGCAGGCTTTCCCGGTAGGTCAGTTGCGCAAATGCCAGCACACGAAAATGTTCGGTGCACGGCAGCGTGCGTACACGACGATTTCCTGCATACCGATCGACGATTCGCGTGAACGTAGTCCATGGCAGGAAGTCCATCAACTGCGCAAACAGAGTTTTGCCGGTGTACATGGGGAGTCCTCTGGGAATAGATTCCCGGAAGGTCACCTGAAAGCGCAGTCGCGCTCAAGTCGACACCACAAATATTTGGCGAAAAAATTAGCCTATTCATACAGTTACGTGAATCATGGACTTAGTTAACCGGACAGTAGTGAACTGGTGTTGAACTTGAATATCTGATCGGATACCGAATCATCCAGGGAAAATGAGTTGGTGAGAAAGTCGGGGTCCGCCACGCCAGAATCAAGCGTTGTCATGATCGCCGATGCCGAGGGAACTGCCAGGGTCTTGATACCGTCCGTTTGTTGCCGAAATGCACGCGCACCCACGGTCGCCTGCCAGCGTTCGGTAATGTGCCAGGTCAATTCACCAAACAAGGCCTTGTCCTTGAAGTCCCTGTCCATTTGTGATCTGAGCTGAGGAAGACCCTGAGCGCCCAAAGGCATACCCAGGAAAGCATCGGCCCAATCGGCAAAGCCAGGGACATGGTCGGCGAGATCGTAGTCGGTATCGCGCTGCATATAGTAACCGCCGACCACCCAGTCAAAACGCTTGCCGGGATTTGACACCAGGCGGACTTCCTGGACGAAGGCGCTCTGATCGTAGATGCCATAGCCCGGTCCTCCACTCGGGTCGGCCGAGCCTCGATAGGCAATGATCCGCGGGAAACCCATAAAGTTACCCGCCAGCAGGGAGCTGTACAGATTGGTTGAATCAGCAAACAGGTCGGTGTCGATTTGATAATACGCTGAAGCTGACGTCAACTGGCCTATTGCCGTATCGATACCAACATCCAGACTTAATAGGTTCAGAGTGCTCTCCTGCGGCTCCTCGTAGGGCATTGATACTTCATAGCGATCATTTGCGGGAGAGCCAGGGTTGTGTACCTGTCTGCCGTGACTCTCGATATTCTGATAGTGATAAGCCAGGTCGACATCCACCGTTTCACCCGCGCCCCACCACAATGACATCCTGCCGTAACTGGTATCCGTTTCGTTCAGGTCCTCTACCTTTTTGGTTTCAATTCCACTGCCCAGAAAGTCCGCGGGATTAGACAATATCGGCTCACCTGCCGCATCCAGTCTGGCTACACCGTTGTTATCGATGAAGCCGCTTTCACGTATATGTCCGAATGACCCACGCAAAGCCAGATTTTCTGCAAGCGGAATGTTGACAATGGCGTTGCCCTCGTAGCCCGGCTCATCGGCTGCCTTGGTGAGTGAGGTGGCGCCGCTCAGTTCATAGGTAAATCCCGCAGCGGGGTCAGGTTTCTCCGGAATGAAGCGAATGGTGCCGCCGACGGCGCCGGAACCGTACAGGGTACCCTGTGGCCCGCGTAGAATTTCGACCCGTTCGATATCCTTGATAACCAATGGAAAGAACAACGGCGTTTCGCCCAAATACGTGGAAACACTGGCCTCAATAGTATCCGGCTCATCATTGGCAGAAGCCAATTGTGTTCCGCGCAAGCCACGGATGATAAATCCATTGTTGTTCGCGCCCGGGCGCGACCCCTCGTCAATATAGGCGATACCGGGCGCGATATGCGCAATGTCGGAAAGACTGCCGACGCCAAGCCTTTTCAGATAGTCCGCGGAGTAGGCTGAGATGTTGTAGGGTACATCCTGGACCGATTCCTGACGCCGCGTCGCGGTAACGGTGACTTCCTCCAAGGCCATTTCAGCAGTAGCAACGGTAGTGTTAAACAGTAGTGGAAGGCCCAAGCTGAGAGCGCACACAGTATGTCTGACGTGAGCAACTGGTATCATTTCTGTTTCCCCGCAATCTAGAGTTGGTACCCAGGAGTATGTTCTTGTGGTGTTGTCGCCACCATAATGTCAGAACAACCTGCAAACAATGAGAACGAAGGAGGGGGAGGGTAGCTATTAGGGGTAGGTCACCTTGGACGATAAGTGCAATTCCTTGAAAAGCAAGTAATTTATATCGATATCAGCGGCATGCACAGAGGGCAGTAAGGCGATCCCTAGGCCAAGGGGCGTTCCTGCTGGTTCTTGACCAGTGAAAGCTTTTGCGCCAGTGCGATAGCCAGTTCCCGTCTGTTGACACCGAGTTTTTCATAGATATTGTGCAAATGAAATTTAACCGTATTGCCTTCAATGTCGAGATTGCGAGCGATCTGCTTATTCGAGTTACCCTTGGTGAGCTCCTCAAGGATCTCAAGCTCGCGGCCGGTGAAAATTGGCGACAGTTCCGCTTCAGTCTGCGTTTTATCCACCCGGTTCAAGGCCAGCAACAGTTCTGAGATGTAAGTTACCTTGTCCGTATGCATTGCAGAAAGTCCACATTCACGAACCGCGATCCTTAGAAGACGACGCATTGGCTCGCCTTCCTCAAGAAGAATACGCTTCAGACCCTGCTGCATACAGTTGTCAATCGTGGCGACTATGTGGGCAATGGCGATGTCCTTTTTCCCGGCGGCCTCCAATGCCAGTGCCTTCAATATTCGCGCCTTGAGCAGGAATTCCCCCCAACCCCGCTGATCACTCTCCAGGATAATCTTGTCCAAATACGGCACTGCCGATGCCGCCCTTTGTGTCCTGGTCAGCATCCGTGCCTGCGTTAGCTGCGCAGTGATACGTTCCCGCCAGGTAAAGCTTTCAAGCGCGCTGACATCGTCTCTCTCCCAGTCGATATCAAGGCTGCGAAAAACAAGGGTGGCTTGGGTGATATTATTGTGTAATGAACACAGGTCGGCGGCAGTGAGTATTGCCATTATTTTAAGTCGTGGCATATGCCGCTTGTCGGCTACCCGATGCGCCTGTTTAAGCACGGTAAGCGCCGGAAAAAGACCGTCCTGTTCTGCGCGAACAGCGGCGACCGTGGTAAAGCCCACAGCAAGAAAATCAAACCACCCTTCCATCATATCAATGACGTTAAGCAGGCCCCGTGCATGGTCATCCGCGGCTTCCAGCTCATTCGCTTCCAGCAAAGTTGCCGCCATAAACGCGCGGTATTGAATCTGCAGGGCCGGTTCCAGGGGGAACATGTCGGCGGCGGTGCGCGCCGCGTTTTCAAAGCACATTCGGGCCTTCTTGGTCTGTGCCTGTAACAGCAAGACATTGCCAAGGTGCAGATCAGTATAAAAGCTCCAATAATGTGCCCTTAAGTCTTCACACCACAACTGGCTTTTTTCGGCTGCCCGCTTGGCGTCATCCAAATGCCCCCCTCGCAAAGAGTAAAAATAGCGCAGAATATTCAGAAAACACAACGAAAATAAATCTGAACTGGGAGTGTTATGCAATAGTTTCTCTATGTTTGCGTGTTCTGCTTCCTCCAAGGGGCGATCTGAAAAGATGTCGACAAAGCGATCGATAATCCAGAAGTCCTGATCCAGTTCCGATTCCACTGTCCATGCGGCATTTTGCGCGGCGGCTCCTTGCTCACGATAGATTTCAAGCCGATCCAGTGCCTCCTGAATCTTTCCATTTTTCATAAGGTAATAGACGTTCGCCAACTCAATCCTTGGGAAATTGTGAACGATGTCTGTCGGAATCTGATTCAGATAATGTTTCAAACGCGGTATACCTTCGCGTATGCCGATTCTCATCGCGCCGGCTGTTTCGATGATATTTGCGGCCGACTCGATGTCGCTGGCATGCGCGGAGTGATACGCAGCATTGGCTGTGTCGTTTCGTTTCGCGTACCATTCTGCCGCGAGCTGATGCAGTTCTTTAATCCGAGCTTCTCCCTGGCGTTGTAGTCGTCGCAACAGAAACTTTTTAAATACAGGATGAAATTGATAGGTGTAGGATTGTTCCGTTTCCCGGCGTACCTCAGAGAGGAAAAGGTTTCTATCTATCAGTTCGCGTAGACCGTTGGATGCATTGTCACGCCCGGTCAGGCAGTGCGCCAGATCGGCGCTGAAATCTGTCACCACGCAGAGTTGCATTAAGAATTGCTGCTGTTCTGCGGACAGCTCGTCGTAGATTTCTTCGCACAGGTAACTTTCCACATCCTGAAACAGCGCCGTCAGGCTGGCATCCGTAATTTCAATCGCGCTTTTCCGTAGCCGTGCCAAAAGGAAACCATATGCTGCCGGCCAGCCGGCGAACAGTTTATCCAGGTTGCTGAGTTCTTTGTCCGTCAGGCTGTGGTTGCCCAGCAGCTCTCGAACTTCCCCGGATGTGAATTTCAAATGATCCGCTCCAACAATGACTGCATCGCCCGCCGCAAACCGCTTTGCCCAGGAAATTTTCGGCCTGCTGCGCACCGCGAGCGCCAGATGCTCATGAATCTGTAGGTTATCGATCAGCCGCGATAGCTGCGCATCCGTACGCTTACTGGAAACCAGATGGTATTCATCGATAACCAACAGGCGTTCCCCCACGGGGAAAGGGCGGTGATGACTATCTTCGCTGTTGTTGTCACTGTTTATTGCTGACTGCTTGTTCTGATTGGCCCTAAAGCTGTGTAATAATCGTGAGAAATCGCTGATTTCAAAATCTGTTTGTTCCCGGTCGGCCCAGAATACCGCGACGCCACATCGGTGGAGTCTTAGCGCCCACTGCGCAAGCGTAAGCGTCTTTCCGTATCCCACCGGACTTTCAATAAGAATCAGTTTGTGTCTGAACACGTCATCCAGATGATCAAGAATATCGGATCGGGGAAGCGTATCCGCGTAGATCAACGGCAGGCCGGTATTCAACGGATTGGTAGAGGTGGCCGCCTGCGGTATTGCCACAACATTTTTGGGCTTGCTGGCCGTTCTCTCTTCATGCCTGTGCGGAGTGTCTTTCATGAAGAATTATCCACGTTTCGGGAAGCTCCGATTAAGTCTATGGTCAATAGTTGAACAGGTACATTATATTTTTAAAGGTGGACGTCGTCTGGGCGCCTCTCGCCGTCTGCCATAACGTGGCCGGGCGACCGCACGCACCCCGGGCAGGCTGCGGCTAACACCTTGAATTTATTGACTATATAAGTTATTCATGGCAGCGTGCCGGCGTCTTCAATACTGACAACCAACGATTCTGTGATAGCGCCGCCCTACCCAAAAAAAGGCCGTGCCCCCTACTCGATCATCGTTGTACACCTCTTCTAACGACTCTAGGCTTGCCCGCATGAGCATCTATTCGACCCCGCGGGACTGGCATGACTGAGACAAAGTGTACGTTAAACGAGGATTTCCTGGAGCAAATGTCCAAATCCAGTGTCATTTGGCTGAGCGCTACACAGGTTGCCGAAATGCTCACCTATGAGGCATGCGTCCGTGTTCTCGAATACGCCATGCCCCAAGTTTCCCAAGGCGAAGCCGTTATGCCGTTTCGTACCAGCATGGCGATTCCGGGTAAGGGCTTATTCGGCATGATGCCAGGGGCGCTTACCGCGGACCCCGGTGTATTCGGTATCAAGCTACTGTCACTCTATCCCGATAATGCAGCGAATAATCTTCCCTCTCATCTTGGACTATTTGTATTGTTTTCGATCGACACCGGCTTACCTCTCGCCATTATGAGCGGTAGTGTCCTGACCGCGATTCGCACCGGGGGAGCCAGCGCGTTGGCCAGCAAGTATCTCGCTAGAACAGATGCCAAAATTCTGACGATTATCGGCACGGGCGAACAGGCGCAATCTCATATTGCGGCCCTCACCCTGGTGCGTGATATCAAAGAAATTCGCATATGGGGCCGTAATCGCCATCATGCGGAAAGACTCGCTAGCTTGTACGCAGATGACATTCATCGGAAAGTTATTGTTGCAGACAAGATCAAAACTGCTATAAAAGACTCGCATATTATCTGCACGGTAACCGCCGCAACTGATCCCTTACTCTACGGCGAGTGGCTGGAGCCTGGTATGCACCTGAATGTCGTCGGTTCCGGATATCCACACAAAGCCGAAGTGGATTCGGATTGTATCCGGCGCGCACGGGTATATATTGACTATGAGGCATCTGCGTTGGCGCAGGCTGGGGATCTGATCAGAGCGTTCGAGGCGGGAACCATTGCAGCGGATCATATTATTTGTGAAATCGGAAGCCTGATATTGAACAGCAAACTTGGCCGACTCTCTGATGATGATATTACTTTGTACAAGTCAGTCGGCATAGCCGCGCAGGACCTGGCGGTGGCGCGCTATGTCTTTGATCAGGCAAATCAACGTGGCGTTGGAACTATTGTCGGAATATAGGGAGGTTAATGGCGTTTTTGCTGATGGAAATGTCCGCACCCTGCCAATTGGTTCGATAAAATTGATAGAAAGGGATTCACCGTAAATTAACTGAGAAAAGGAATGACTACACACGATCTACTCGGGCTATTTGTTGTCATGATTGCTTTGGCGGCAATACCCAGTGCCAGTGTGGCGCTGGTGGTTGTGCGCTCGGCCACGGTGAATGTCCGCAATGGTATTGCCACCGCAATTGGGGTTGTGACGGGAGACCTGATTTTTATTGCCATGGTCATGATGGGGCTGGTGGCGCTGTCTGAAATCATGGGGGCGTTCTTCGCCATGGTCCGCTACCTGGCCGCCGGTTACCTGCTTTGGTTGGGTTGTCAGCTGATCCGTCACGCAGCTGAGATCAGGCCTGTGGATGCGGATCAGGCCAAAGGCAGCGTCGCTACCAGCTTTATATCCGGCTTGGCGCTGACTTTGGGCGATATCAAGGCCATCCTGTTTTATGCCAGTTTTTTTCCCGCCTTTGTCGATATTGCGTCCCTGACAAAATCTGAAGTGTGGCTCATCATGCTGGTGACAGTCGTTGCCGTTGGCGGCGTCAAGGTTGTCTATGCACTGGTGGCCAATCGGATGGCCTATCTACCGAAAGGCGTTGTATTTCAGCGGAAGACAAAAGTCATCGCCGGTGGCCTGTTGGTAGGGGCGGGCGGTTACCTCATCGTGAAGGCCTGAACGTATTGTGTGCAAACTACGGCGCGTCAATACGAAAATCAGGATGCAGGTCGCGCCAGTGCTCTTTCAATTCCACCTTGTGTTTCTCATCCATCGGCAAGTCTTGCAGTGCTTCAGGCCATAGGCTGCGGGCTTTGTCTATTGTGTCCAGAAGGTGTGGCCGGATGGCGCGCCACGGTATATCGGCCTTACCCGCCCAGTACTCGAATTGCGCCATCGAGGCCTGATACCAGTCTTTGCTCTTCCCCAGGTTGAGAGCGAACTCTCGCTCATCCCCCATGTAAACGCGGGTGGTCACAATATCGTAAGCCGGGGAGAGGGTAGGGGTCACTTTGTCCGGGTAGAGTACGCTCCAGTTTTTTAAGTGGGCATCGCCATTGGCGAGCAGAATATTGACCAGTAATCGCCTGGCGAATTGCTGCACGTCACCCAAGCCATCCTCGGCGTAGGCGTAGAGGATTTTACCGATGTTTTGGTAATTGGCAGAGCGGTATTTCTCCTGCGGGTATTTCACCAGTATCTGTGCGAAATCCTCCATGTGAATGCGCTCTCCCTCATGACGGTCAAAGCGCCTGATGGCAAAGGCGTAGTGTTCATTGGGCAGGTTGATGGCGGGCAGTTGCTCCAGCTTGTCCATCTCGACCAGGCGGATGTCAGGGATGGTGACGCCTGCTAGCTCGGCCAGGTGCATCGCCGTATATTCATTGAGGGGTACATGCTTGTGCGTGGTAGAGGGCGTTTTGATAATCCAGTCCCCCAGTCCCCCTGACTCGGCGATCTGATAGCGTCCGTCGCTTTCCCGCATGGAGAACTTCATCTGGACGCCTGCCAGCGAGAATCGCTTCTTCTCGTCTTGAACTACGGATTTGACCGCGCTGGCTTTGGCCGTATCGTCCAGGACGTAATCGGGAACGGCGTCCGGCTCGATTGCAGTGGCAATGAGCGCACCGGGTAAGTCCTGACCCAGATAGGCGAAAAGCTCGAATTCGTTGTCCGCATGTGTTTTAAGCGCCTGTGCCAGGTACTCCCGCAGTGCCCCTTCGGGCAACAGGTTGGAAAGCACAGGATGGAGCTTCTGCCGTTTGACCCAGGGCTTTTCCATTATCGCCTCTGCTTTGGGAAAGGCCGGGTGTGTAATCAGGCTAAACGTCGGGCGAGCTTCATCGGAGGCAAATTCGGGCGCGAAGGTCAGGGTGGTGCGCCCATCTCGATACCCCGCCAGGAAGCCCACAGTTGCTCCATGGAGAGCGAGTTCTAGCACGCTGACGGTATCGCTATTAGTCATCGTCACCTTCCAGCAGATCGCCCCAGGGGTTGTCCTCGGGGGAGGGCTTTACGACAGAGCCCCTTGCGGTCAATGTGAGCCCGCCACCGATTTTCTTTTTGCCGGCCAAGAAGTCCTCAACATCCCGCAGTTTTTCCTGCGGGATGAGCATGAGTTCCATTTTCAAACCCTTGGCGACTAGCTCCAGCGTATCCAGGCGCGGGTTGCCCTTGGACTCCAGGCGTTGGTATTGCTGGCGTGACATGCCAACACGCAGCTCCATGTCCTCCTGCTTGAGACCGATTGCTTTGCGCCGTGTTTTTAGCTGATCGTGTATCTTGCTCATCTGAATCCCTTCCAAGAAACGCATAAATTTCCTAAAGCTATTATAGCAATATATTGGTTGCTTAAAAGTTAAAAGCAATATAAAAATTGCTTTATGCTGATCAGGCCCGATTTTTGCTAAATTGCAACGCATTTGTTGCTTTGTCTGATAAGACTCGCTGTGAGCCGAGTTACCGTAGATCCATATTTCTTATTGTTGATTCCTCGATTTTCCCCTGTTGTCGCTGTAGGCATAAGAGCGTTAAACGCCATGAATGTACTTCAGGGCTGGCCACGGAAAAAGAGGCGAGGTCAGCGGGCGCAACCAACACTTTCACCTCCGGGTGTTGAGAACCGGTTAGAGCGTGACTTCAGTGCGCTGGAGCCTCGGTATGCTCAAGCGTGAGCGTGTAAACCGGAGCAAGTACCGGACAAGGGATATCGCCAAATCGGATTTGTTCGATTACATTGAGCGCTTTCATAATCCGCGAAAGCGACGGAGAGTGGCCAAGCGTGATCTTGAGTATTCAGCCGTTTTAGAACCGTCCGTGGAAGCGGGGTAGAACCCGTCGGGGTTTATGGCGGTACGGCAAACACTTGCGACTTACCGCGACGCCTCCACCACCACTAACGCCAATTGGCACGTCCAGGTCGGATCGGGTTTTTTGTGGTTTGCCGGAAATGTCGGCGTAAGTGTTGCTGAGTTGTGGGCTTGTGTTTACTGATCTGATGGTGCCCAGGAGAGGACTTGAACCTCCACGCCCTTTCGAGCACTAGCACCTGAAGCTAGCGTGTCTACCAATTTCACCACCTGGGCTCTGGACAGCAGTATCTCACTATCCGAGGGCGCGCACTTTACTTTTCCCGGGCAGCGTTGTCAATCCTCGCGTATACTTGGGGGCTGACAAAATTCATATTCTATTACATTCAAGGACATGCCCCGCTCTATGGCCAAAAAAGGCAAGATTGCCGATCCCCACGCGGAGCGCGAAGCCGCCCGCTACGACAACCCCATTCCCAGCCGCGAAGTCATCCTCGAGCTGCTCACGGAAGCGGACAAACCCCTCAGTCACGCCCAGATCGCCCGCCAGCTGAACCTGGAGGAAGACGAACAGGTGGAGGCGCTGCGCAAGCGCCTGCGCGCGATGGAGCGCGATGGCCAGTTGATGGTCAACCGGCGCGGCGCCTATGGGCTCACCGACAAACTCAACCTGCTGCACTGCAAGGTGCAGGGACACCGTGACGGCTACGGCTTCGCGATGCCACTTGCCGAGGGCGACGATGTCTACCTGAGCTCGCGGCAGATGCAGTTCGTGTTCGATGGCGATGAAGTGCTGGTAGCCATCATCGGCCTGGACCGGCGCGGCCGGCCCGAGGGTAAGGTGGTAGAGGTGCTGCACCGGGGCACCACCCGGGTGGTGGGGCGCTACGAGGAGGAGGGGGCATCGGCTTTGTGGTGCCCGACAACAGCCGCCTGAATCACCGCATCCTGATTCCGCCGCAGGCGAAGGGCAAGGCCCGCTCGGGCCAGATTGTGACGGCCGAGATTACCGACTACCCCACCCGCCATCTGGGCGCCAAGGGCCACATTGTCGAGGTGTTGGGCGATCATCTGGACCCGGGCCTGGAAATCGACGTGGCGATACGCTCCCACAATATTCCCCACGAGTGGCCCGAGGCGGTCCTGAAGGAGGCGGGCTCGCTGGAATCGGAGCCGCGGGAGGAAGACAAGCAGCACCGCGCGGACCTGCGCAATATGGGCTTTGTCACTATCGATGGCGAGGATGCGCGCGATTTCGATGACGCCGTATACTGCGAGAAGCGGCTGCGCGGCTGGCGGCTGTGGGTGGCGATAGCGGATGTGTCCCACTATGTGCGCCCTGGTTCGGCGCTGGATGACGAAGCCGCCATTCGCGGCAACTCGGTCTACTTCCCCGAGCAGGTAGTGCCGATGCTGCCGGAGGCCCTCTCCAACGGCCTGTGCTCGCTGAAACCGGGGGTTGACCGGCTGGCGATGGTCTGCGAAATGGACCTGAGCGGCGCCGGCAAGCTGACCCGCTTCCGCTTCTTTGAGGCGGTGATTCACTCCCATGCCCGCCTTACTTACAACCAGGTGGCGCAGGTCCTGGAGGAGGGCGAGCTGGCAGGAGTGGACAAGCCGGTGATCAAGGACCTGAAACGTCTGCACAGCCTCTATAAAGTGCTGCGCGGCGCCCGCGACAAGCGCGGCGCGATCGACTTCGAGACGGTGGAAACCCGCATTGTCTTCAATGCCCAGCGCAAGATCGAGGAAATCGTGCCGGTGGTGCGCAACGACGCCCACAAGCTGATCGAGGAGTGCATGCTCTGCGCCAATGTCGCTACAGCGCATTTCTTCGAAGAGCACAAGCTGCCGATGCTGTACCGGGTACACCAGGGACCGAAAGCCCAGAAGCTGGAAAATCTGCGCGCCTTCCTGGGCGAGCTGGGCCTGGACCTGCGCGGCGGCGACAAGCCCACACCCGAGCACTACGCCAAGCTGCTGGACCAGGTGCAAGAGCGGGACGACGGCAATGTGATCCAGACCATGCTGCTGCGCTCGCTCAGCCAGGCGGTCTACCAGCCGGAGAACGAGGGCCACTTCGGCCTGCATTACCCGGCCTATACCCATTTCACTTCGCCGATAAGACGCTATGCGGACCTGCTGGTGCACCGCGGCCTGCGCCATGTGATTCGCTCCAAGGTGCGGACCAAGGCCGTGGTGCGGCAGAAGGGTGCAGAGGAGATTCCGAAAGACAAGGTATTCCCCTACGACGAACAGGCGATGGCGGCCTACGGTGTGCATTGCTCGATGACCGAGCGCCGCGCCGACGACGCCACCCGGGATGTGGAGTCCTGGCTCAAATGCGAGTACCTGCAGGAACATGTAGGAGACGAGTTCGACGGCCTGATTGCCGCGGTGACCAGCTTTGGCCTGTTCGTGGAATTGCAGCCCATCTATATAGAAGGACTGGTGCATATCAGTGCCCTGCCCGGTGACTACTACAGCTTCGACGCTTCCCACCAGCGCCTGATCGGTGAGCGCAGCGGCAACAGCTACAAGCTGGGCGGCAAGGTGCGGGTACAGGTGGCGCGGGTGGATCTGGACGATAAGAAGATCGATCTGGAACTGATCGATGCCCAGGCGCCGGTGCGCAGCGGGCCGAAGAAAACGCGCAAGCCCAGGGCCAAACGCAAGGCCCCCGCGGGTGACAAGCCGGCAAAGGCAGCCTCCGGCAAATCTACCGGCGGGGATGAGCAGCAGCCAGCGCCGGCCCGCAAGAAGGCCAGGTCCGGCCAGCGCCGGCGCCGCTGAGGCGCCGGCCTTGCAGTATGTCTATGGCATCCACGCGGTGGATGGCCTGCTGCGCCGCAATCCGGGCGCCATCCAGCAGTTGCTGCTGCAACAGGGGCGGGAGGACAAGCGCATTGCCGCGCTGCTGACGCTGGCGCAGAACCAGGGGTGGCGGTAGCAAGGGAGCCCCGCCAGGTGCTGGATGCGCTGGTCAGCGCCCGCCACCAGGGAGTGGTGGCGAGGGTGGCCGATGCCGCGCTGGCCCACGGCGCTTCCGGTGGCAACCTGCTGGCGGAGGCGGATCTGCTGCGTCTGGTGGACGACAGCGACGGCCCGGTGTTGCTGCTGGTACTGGACGGTATTACCGATCCGCACAATCTCGGTGCCTGCCTGCGCAGTGCCGATGCAGCTGGCGTGCAGGCAGTGGTGGTGCCCAGGGACAAATCGGCAGATCTCAACCCCACTGTGCGCAAGGTCGCCTGCGGCGCGGCGGAAGCCGTACCCTTCGTGCAGGTAACCAATATGGCGCGCACCCTCGCGGCTCTGAAGGAGCGTGGGGTGTGGCTGTATGGCACCGCCGGGGAGTCGTCGCAGTCGCTCTACGACTGTGATTTGACCGGGCATCTGGCCCTGGTCATGGGGCGGAGGGCGCCGGTCTGCGGCGCCTGACCCGGGAGCTGTGCGATCATCTGGTGTATCTGCCGATGGCAGGCTCGGTCAGCAGCCTCAATGTGTCGGTCGCAACCGGCGTCTGCCTGTTCGAAGTGCTGCGCCAGCGCCGTGGCGGTTGAGGGGCGCGCCGCTTGCGGTGGGCGGACAAACTCTGTAAGATCCGCTGCCTGAATTTTGCCCGGCCACATCCGGTGGCCGATCCTCCTTGCTACACCACATTGATGGGTAGCATTAACCCGTAAGGAGCCACGATGCGTCATTACGAAGTAGTGTTTATGGTCCATCCGGACCAGTCCGAACAAGTGCCCGGCATGATCGAGCGCTACACCAACACGATCCAGAAAGACGGCGGTTCAGTACATCGTCTGGAAGACTGGGGGCGCCGCCAGCTGGCCTACCCCATCAACAAGATTCACAAGGCACACTATGTGCTGATGAATGTTGAAGCGTCCAACGAGGCAATGGAAGAGCTGACCACCACTTTCCGTTACAACGATGCCGTCTTGCGCAACCTGGTGATTCGCCGCAACGAGGCCGTGACTGATGAGTCCTTCATCATGAAGGCCGAGAAAGAGAGCCGCGAGCGCAAGACCCGCTACGAGGAGCGCCAGTCAGCCGATGCGGAGCGTGCGCCCCGCCGGGACGCCGAAGCTGCGCCCGAAAAGACCGACGAAAAAGAACCGGCCGAATAAAGCCTGTTCCGGCTCACGTAACGATTATCAGGATTCACAAGGAGTAGCACCATGGCACGTTTTTTCCGTCGCCGTAAGTTTTGTCGCTTCACCGCCGAAGGGGTGAAGGAAATAGATTACAAGGATCTGGATACCCTGAAGGCCTATGTTTCTGAAACCGGAAAGATAGTACCCAGCCGGATAACCGGTACCAAGGCCAGATACCAGCGCCAGTTGTCGACCGCGGTCAAACGTGCGCGTTTCCTGGCCCTGCTGCCTTATTCGGATTCGCATCAGTAAGCGATCCATTGCGCACGCGCCTGGTGGGTTCCGCCACCTGAGTACCGGAGGCCCGATGTGAAAGGCCTGGCCAGTTTTATCATGCGCGGCCGCATGCCGGCCCTGCTGGTGGCTGTGGCGGGGCGGGCAGCCTGCTGTTCTGCTGGCTCAGCGCAGCGGCCATCGGTCTGGTCACGTTGCGGCGAGGCGCCGGGCCGGGGGCCTGGCTGTTGTTGTGGGCGATATTGCCGGCCGCGGTCTTGCTGCTGGCCTTCGGGGACAGTGGCCCGCTGGCCTTGTTGCTGGGCACTGCGGCCCTGGCGCTGGTGTTGCGCCTGAGCGTGAACCTGCCACTGACCATACTGGCCAGTGTGCCGGTGGGGCTGGTGACGGGCGCCGCGGTGGCCGTGTTTGGCGGTGCAGTGCTGGAACAAATGACCGCGGTGTTTGACCAGTTCCTCACCAGTGTGGAGCAGCAAATGGCGCCCGCCGGCGGCGATGGGGAAGTGACGCTGCTGCGGCCCACCGCGCTGCAGGTGGCGGGCATGCTGGGTGTTGCCAATGGGCTGCTCAGCGTATTGTGTCTGCTGCTGGCACGCTGGTGGCAGGCTGCGCTGTACAACCCCGGTGGCTTTGCCGCCGAGTTCCGGCGCTTGTACTATCCGCCGGCAATCAGCGCGCTGCTGTTGCTGGCGGCACTGGGTCTGGCCAGCCTGGGTGTGCAGTGGCGCCCGTGGGCCGCGATTTTTCTGCTGCCGCTGACATTTGCAGGCCTGGCCCTGCTGCATGCGTGGCAGGCACTGCGCGGCGGAGGCAGGGGTTTGCTGGTGGGGTTTTACCTCAGCTGGGTGATTTTTGACCTGGTCAAGATACTGGTGGTTGTCGCCGCCGTCGCGGGCAGCTGGCTGCAATGGCGCCAGCGCTGGGCAGCCAGGGCCGGTACCGATGTGGACCGGCGCGACGACAACGACAGCGACTGACGATTATCGATGAAAGAGTGGGAGGCAACTCCCCGCAAAGAGGAAATCAAGATGGAAGTTATACTGCTGGACAATATCGGCAATCTCGGTGGTCTGGGTGACAAAGTGGACGTGAAAGCCGGCTACGGCCGCAACTTCCTGATCCCCCAGGGCAAGGCAGTGCCGGCCACTGCCGCCAATGTGGCCGAGTTTGAAACACGCCGCGCTGAACTCGAAGCCGCTGCCGCCGAGGCGCTGGCCGCTGCCGAGAAACGGGCAGAGGCGCTCAATGCCCTGGCCCCCATCAGCATTGGCGCCAACGCCGGCGAAGAAGGCAAGTTGTTCGGCTCCGTCGGTACCCGGGATATCGCCGAGGCGCTGCAGGCCGCCGGCTGTGAGGTCGACAAGTCCGAGGTGCGGTTGCCGCAGGGCGCGTTGCGCGAGTTGGGCGAGTTCGAGGTCGATGTGCAGGTTCACAGTGATGTCACCGCAACCGTGACGATTGCGGTCATTGCCGAGTAGGCAGCTGCCCTCCTGGCCGGAATGCCGCCATCCCGGCGGCACCCGGTACCTGGACGGCGGCATCGCCCGCCGTTCTTCCCCCGGCTGTTTTGCCTCAGGCCGATTTCCGCTAAGCTGTTTACCGTTTTCCGCGATAGTCCAAGCTGATGTCTGACCCGAATGGCACTTGCTTTAGCTCACCCGGTGACAGGTCGGCGTCCTGGGAGGGTGCTTTCGAGACCGTTTGCAGCATGGATGCTGCAACCGAGCCCCCATGGAGGGGTTCACGGCGTGTCTCGAAAGCACCCTCCCAGGATGCCGACCGGGCTACGAAGTCCCAAAACCCTGAACCAAGCGCCATTTATGTCTGACCCCGATTATTCCGCCGGCATTGCCTCCGAGCCCTATGGGGGCGCCCCGGTCGTGGACCAGCAGGACGACTATCCCGAGGCGATGGCCGGCCGGGGTTATGACCGGGACATGGCGCGGATCAAGATGCAGCCTCATTCTATCGAGGCAGAACAGTCCGTGCTGGGAGGCCTGCTGCTGTCTGCCGATGGCTGGGATTCAGTGGCGGAAGCGGTAACCGCCCAGGACTTCTACCGCCCCGATCACCGGCTAATATTCCGCCAGATCGCCAAATTGGCGGAGGCAGCGGAGCCGGTCGATGTGATTACCGTCGCCGACAAGCTCACTGCCAATGGCGAGCTGGACGCGGCTGGCGGCCTTGCCTATCTTGCCGAGCTCGCCAGCAACACACCCAGTGCTTCGAATATTCGTGCCTATGCCCAGGTGGTCAGCGAGCGCGCCAGCCTGCGCAAGCTGATCGAGGCGGCCCAGGAGATTGCCGAGAGTGGTTTTCATCCCGGTGGGCGCAGTTCGGACGAGCTGATCGATGAGGCCGAGCGCCTGATCATGCAGATTTCGGAGCACGGCCCCAAGGCCGGCGGTCCGCAGGAGGTCAATCCGCTGCTGCAGTCGGCGCTGGACCGGATCGAGGAGCTGTTCAATTCAGGCGCCGATATTACCGGCCTCAGTACCGGCTTCAAGGATCTCAACGGCATGACTTCCGGCCTGCAGCCCGCCGACCTGGTGATCGTCGCCGGCCGTCCTTCTATGGGCAAGACCAGTTTTGCGATGAACCTGGTGGAAAACGCGGTCTTGAGCCAGAACCGGCCCATCCTGGTGTTCAGCATGGAAATGCCGGCACAGCAGCTGATCATCCGGATGCTGTCATCGGTGGGCCGCATCGACCAGACCCGGATCCGCAACGGCAAGCTGGAGCAGGAGGACTGGCCCAAGCTCAGTACCGCGGTATCCAAGCTCAAGGACATGCCGCTGTTCATCGACGATACCCCATCGCTGACGCCCACCGAGGTGCGCAGCCGTGCCCGCCGGGTGGCGCGGGAGCACGGCCAGCTGGGCATGATCATGGTCGACTATATCCAACTGATGCAGATTGCAGGATCCTCCGAGGGCCGCACGGCAGAGATCTCCGAGATCTCCCGCAGCTTGAAGGCCATCGCCAAGGAGTTCGATTGTCCCATGGTGGCGCTGTCCCAGCTCAACCGCTCGCTGGAGCAGCGGCCCAATAAGCGTCCGGTCAACTCCGACCTGCGTGAATCCGGTGCCATCGAGCAGGACGCCGATGTGATCATGTTCATCTACCGGGACGAGGTCTACAACGAGGATACGCCCGACAAGGGTACCGCCGAGATTATCATCGGCAAACAGCGCAATGGTCCCATCGGCGTCTGCCGGCTCGCGTTTATCGGCCAGTTTACCCGCTTTGAGAACCTCGCCCGCGGCAATTACGAAGAACACTGACACCGCCGCTCGGGGCAGTGCGGTATCTTGCAGTCGCTCAGCCGCTCAGCCGCTCAGCCGCTCAGCCGCGTGTCGAGCACTGCTGCCCGCCGTCGTTCTATTCGGTCCGCGGGCTGAAACCCACCTCCGCCAGCATGGCCTGATAGCGCGGGTCGCCGTGCAGCGGCATCAGCAACCGGTCCACTCTCAGATCGGTGATGCCCGGATCGCGATAGGTCAGTGCCCGCTCCAGCCAGGCAAATGCCTGCTCGGTGTCGCCCAGCCGCAGATGAACCTCGGCAATCTGGTAGGGCTGGTTTCGGCGTGGTCGCGTTCCATTTCGGCCAGCGCGGCGAGCGCTGTCTGCCGGTCCCCCTGCGCTGCGGCCACCAGCGCGCTGGCCATCAGGCTCAGCAGTGGATGGCTTTCGACCCGGCTCGCCGCGGCGGCGACATCGTTTCGTTCCAGGTCGATCTGTACCCGCAGCAACCCGGCGCGCGGATAGTCGGGCACCAGGGCTTCGACCCGCTCCAGCGCCTGCTCGGCGCCCTCAAAGTCCGCCGCCGCGTAGCGGAAATAGGCCAGGTTGTAGAAGCTGCTGGCCCGCAGCGGGTCGCGCTCCACTGCCATCTCCGCCAGCAAGACTGCACGTTCCAGCTGGGCCAGATGGTAGTGCAGGGCAGCGTTGGCGCTGATCGTGAACGCATCGCCGGGGTTCAGCTCCAGTGCCCGTGACAGCGAATCCCTGGCGCCGTCCCAGTCCCAGTCGTGGTACAGCCGGATCCAACCCAGCACGAGATGCGCCTCGCCGAGTTCTGGTGCCTGGGCGATTGCGCGTTCGGCCTCCACGCGCGCCTGCTCATAGGCAGTCGAGGGCCGGACAAAGCCAAAATCCGCCATCCGTGCCCACACTCCGGCCAATGCCGCCCGGGCGGTGGCCAGGTCCGAGCCCTGTTCCAGCGCTGTCTCCAGATACTGGCGCGCCTGCTGCAGCCCCGCCTCGTCGCGGGAGGTTTCATACAGGTAGCGGCCATGCAGGTAGGCCAGGTAGGCACCGGAGTCGGCTTGGCCCTGGTTCGGGGCCAGGCGCCGGGCCTCGGTCAGCGCCACGCTCAAGTGGTCGGCAATGGCCAGCGCAATGTCCGACTGCAGAATGAAGGCATCGTCCAGCGGCCGGTCGTAGGTGTCCGCCCACAGCAAGTAGCCCGAGCGTGTGTCGGTCAGCTGGGCCTGGATCCGGACCCGTTCGCCCTCGCGGCGAATGCTGCCCTCCAGTACGGCGTCCACATTCAGTGCCTCGCGGATATCCTGCAACGCATCGCCGCGGTCGCGGAATTCAAAGGCGGAACTGCGCGCCGCAACCCGCAACTCTCGCAGCCGTGACAGGGTGGTCAGTATTTCCTGGGCCAGGCCATCGCCAAAGTAACGGTCCACCTCTTCGTTGCCCAACACCCGGAACGGCAGCACTGCAAGTGAGCCTGGCGGAGCCATTGCAGCCGGTGGAGGCGGGTTGCCGGCCTGCCAGCTCAACACGGCAGCGAGCAGCAGAGCCAGCAGCGCCGGCAGCCAGAACTTGGGCCGCCGAATGCTGGGCGCCGGGCCCGTGGCAGCCGCAGGCGGCGCCTCCTCCAGCAGCGTCACTGGCGCCAGCAGACGATAGCCCCGCTTCGGGATAGTCTCGATATACACCGGCGCTTCCCGCCGATCCCCCAGCACCCGGCGCAACTCGCCGACGGTGGCCGTGAGTGGTTCATCGGTCACCGCCGTGCGGCCCCAGATCTCGCCGAGTATGGTGTCGCGCTCGATCACTTCCCCGGGCGAGGCCGCGAGCAGACAAAGGATGTCCATGGCTTTGGGGCGCAGCCGTTCGGACTGGCCGTCACGGACGATCCGCCCTTCCAGGGGTAGTACCTCCCAGTCGCCCAGCCGGAAAACTCTCTTCAGCGTCACCTCGATCTCTCCTGCGCCGGTTGCTGCAGCGCTGGCCGCACCGGCGCCCTGGTGCCCCCACAGCGTGGACAAAATCCTACCACAACCCGATTGAGGACAAATTTCGGTTTTTCTTCGGATAAAAACCGCAGCAATTTCAGGTGCTTGGAATCGGGTTCCCAGATGATTCACCGGATCGGCAGCGCTGGTGCTGGCGATGATGCAGAGGAGATACCGGTATGAAAACAGACAAGCGATGGCAGCAAAGAGTGGTAGCACAACTGGTTGGCTGGACCCTGTTCGCCACATTGATGGCAGGTTACGGCTACAGCATTGCGCAACTCGCCGGCATCGTGAGCTGACGCCACGGCCGGTGCGACGCTGCACTCATGCCGCGCCAGCCAAAGCAACCCGCCGGGCTGGCCGCGGCTTTCACGATACGACTTTGAGCTTGAGAGAGGAACATCCGATGACTGAAATACTTGAACTGGTTGCCCTGGGCTTTATCCCGGGCTTCATGCTGCTGGATCTGCTGTACCAGGCCAGGCCCTTTGAGGCGCCGCGCTGGTACCGCCTGCGGGGCCTGCTGGTCACCGTGGCGGTATTTGGCGGCTCGGTTGCCGTCACCCTGTTCTGGGGCTCGCTGCTGCAGGGCGTGAGCCTGTTGGATGGCGCGTCGCTGGGGATATGGGGCGGCGCTGCGGTGGGAATCCTGGTCTATGAGCTGTGCCATTACTGGTATCATCGGCTGGCACACCGCTATGACGGCCTGTGGCTGGCGGCGCACCAGATGCACCACAGCGCAGAGAAGGTCGACGCCTTCGGCGCCAACTATCTGCATCCTGTGGATGTGTTTGGCTTCACCAGCGCGAGCGCGCTGGTGTTCTTCCCGCTGCTGGGCCTGCTGCCGGAAGCGGGCGCCCTCGCCGCAGTCTGGCTGGGCTTCAACGCCATGTTCCAGCACGCCAACCTCCGTACGCCGCACTGGCTGGGCTATCTGCTACAGCGTCCGGAGAGCCACATCCTGCACCACGCCCGTGGCCGGCATGAATACAACTATGCCAACCTGCCGTTGTGGGACATGATCTTCGGCACTTTCAGCAATCCGCGCGATGTCGAAGGCGTCGAGGCGGGCTTCTACAATGGCGCCTCCGCGCGCCTCCTGGACATGCTGCGCGCCCGCGATGTATCGAAACTGCCGATGGGGCGGGAGACAGGGGTCGCACCGGTGTCGCTGGACAGCGCTGCCTGAGTACAGGCCGTTAGCCGCCCGGGCCGCGTCAACGCTGCCCGGGCTTTTTTGCTGCGGCTACAGCTCGGTCTGCTGCCGCAGCGCCCGCAGCCGCGCCAGTTGTTCCCGGGGGACAGGGGCTCGGCCTGGTGCTGCTCCAGCGCGGGGGCCGTCGGCAGCTCCAGGGTCTCGCCGCGCATCACCCGGGTGCAGTATTGCTGATAGTGCTCGCGGAACACCGGCCAACTGCTGCGTTCGGGGTTGTTGGCCAGGAAGAACCAGTCGCTGTCCCGGCCCGCCAGGTAGACCGCGGGGTGGGACCAGCGCTGGGCCGATTTGGGGCTGGGCGCCTGGCAGGCCTCCCGGTAGGCGTCGTGGGGCGCGGGTAAGCCCAGCCCCTGCAGCCCCTGCTGGCAGCACTCCAGCATCCGGTGCAGGGTCGGCAGGTACTCGCTGTTCTCTATTGCATAGCGGGCGCCGCGCAGGATCTGCTCTACTGGATAGTCTGCCAGTGAATCCAGCCACAGCTTCTTGATCTGTTTGACCTGGCCCGCGTCCGGGTAGGCGGCGTAGTACTGGTTGTGATAATTGAGCCGGAACAGCGCGAAAACCTGGTTGATGGCTTCGACATGGGCTTCACTGGCGGATTTGCGGCCTTCGTCAGTCTGCCCAGGAGGTGTCGCTGAGGTCTTCCTCGAGGCTGCGATCCCTTGTCCGACCTGTTGAATGAGATCCTTGCTGTCCTTCATGGCTGTGTCCTGCCTGCTTGATACTGTGCTGTTTGGCCCAGTGAAATTTGACATGCTGGAGGAATTTGCTGTTCCAGGAGGTGTGGGCCTGGTTGCTGTCGCGCCAGTACACAATGAATTCCGGCAGCAGGGTCCGCGCGAACTGCTCGTCGATATGCGACAGCCGGAGAATGTCGAAGACGTCGGCGCTGGGCTGCCAGTCCTCGTCGATGCGCCTGGGCTCGGTGCTGTGCTCCATACTGGAGGTGTACTTGGCCCACTGGATGCGTATGTGCTGGATGAATTTCGAGTTCAGTTCCCGTGGCACGGTGCCCCGTTCGCGCCAGTAGAGAATGAATTCGGGCACGGCTTCATCGATGAAGTCCAGCTCCACGCCGCTGCGCAGCATGATCTCCACCGCGTCCCGGCTGGGGCGCCAGTGATTGTCCAACTCCTGCGTGTGCTCTATGCGGAAGGCTTCCGCTTCCAGCTGTTGCTGCCGGCGCCAGTTGCCGATCACATGCTGGCGGAACTTGTTTTCCCAGGCGTGGTGGGCCTCGCCGCGCTCGCGCCAGTAAAAGATGAAATCCTCCAGCTGGTCCAGCGTGAACTGGCGCGGTATGTTGTGGTTCAGGGCCAGCAATTGCACCATGTCCTCGCTGGGTGACCAGTTGGGAGGCAGCTGGCCGGCCCCGGGGCGGGCAGCCGGCGGGGCCGGTTGCGGTCGCTGGCTGGCGGGCCCGTACTGCCTGCGTGGCAGTTCCTGGGCGGCCTCCCGCTCGACCGCGCCAGCTTTGGGGCGGGCTTCATTGAGTGCGAACACCAGCCGGTGGTTGCCGGGACCGCCCGTGGCCGCGGCTTCGACCAGGATAACGCCCTTGTCGGCCAGGCTGCGGACAATGCGCTGCAGGTCCCCGGCATTCCAGAACGGCAGGCTGTGCAGCAACTGGTCACGTTCCACTGCCAGCCAGGCAAAGCCATCGCGATGCCTGGCTGCCCGGTGGGCAAACAGGCCTCCGAGCTGCTGTAGCAAAATGGCTTCCTCCAGGCCGATGGTTGCCGCCAGGCTGGGGGAAAAAACCAGCTGCTGTTCGGGCATGAGGGAAGAATTAGACATCGACTGACCGGTAATATTGGGCAAGTGGGTTGGCGTCGACTAGGATACCGGGCTTGCCCGGCCACTGACAGCCGGGACCGGGAAAAATTCAGCGAAAATGGGGCAGGAGATGGCCAGGAGCAAAACCGCGTTTGTCTGCAATGACTGCGGCTCGGACCATGCCAAGTGGCAGGGGCAGTGCAGCGATTGTGGCGCCTGGAACACGCTGACGGAAGTGCGGTTGGGGCCGGCTGCCGCCAGGGGCACGGCCCGCGGCGGTGCCGGCCGCGCCGTCGGCGGCGGGCGCGGGGGCTATGCCGGGGCCACCGCCGAGGCGCGAATCCTGGCGGATATTGATCTGCAGGACCTGCCGCGCTTTTCCAGTGGTGCCGAGGAATTCGACCGGGTGCTCGGCGGCGGCCTGGTGCCGGGCTCGGCGATCCTGGTGGGGGGCAATCCCGGCGCCGGTAAAAGCACCCTGCTGTTGCAGACCATGTGCCATCTGGCAGCCTCCATGGACGCGCTGTACATCACCGGGGAGGAGTCCCTGCAGCAGGTCGCCATGCGTGCCCGGCGGCTGGGTCTGCCCACCGACAAGCTGCGGCTGATGACCGAGACCAGTGTGGAGGCGATCATCGCCGCGGCGGAGCAGTTCCGGCCCCGGGTACTGGTAGTGGACTCCATCCAGGTGGCGCACTCGGAGGAGTTGAGTTCCGCGCCCGGCAGCGTCTCCCAGGTGCGCGAGTGCGCCGCTTTTCTCACCCGCTTCGCCAAGCAGACCGGCACCGTGCTGTTCCTGGTGGGTCACGTCACCAAGGATGGCTCACTGGCCGGCCCCAAGGTGCTGGAGCACATGATCGACTGTTCCATCCTGCTGGAGGGGGATCACGACTCCCGCTTTCGAACCCTGCGCGGCCAGAAGAACCGTTTCGGGGCGGTCAATGAGCTGGGGGTGTTCGCGATGACCGAACAGGGCCTGCGTGAGGTACGCAATCCCTCCGCGATCTTCCTGGATCGCAGCAGTGAACCGGCTTCGGGCAGTGCGGTGATGGTGGTGTGGGAGGGCACCCGCCCGCTGCTGGTGGAAATCCAGGCACTGGTCGATGAGAGCTCGCTGGGCAACCCGCGGCGGGTCGCGGTAGGGCTGGAGCAGAACCGGTTGGCGATGCTGCTGGCGGTGTTGCACCGCCACGGTGGTCTGCAGGTTGGGGATCAGGATGTGTTCGCCAATGTGGTGGGCGGGGTCAAAGTGCTGGAGACCAGTGCCGACCTGGCGCTGCTGCTGGCAATTGTGTCGAGCTACCGCAACCGCCAGCTGCCGCGGGACATGGTCATTTTCGGCGAGGTCGGCCTGTCGGGGGAGATCAGGCCGGTGCCCAGTGGCCAGGAGCGGCTGGCGGAGGCGGCCAAGCACGGTTTCCGCAGGGCGATCGTGCCGCGCGGCAATGCGCCGCGCAGCGAAATCAAGGGGATGCAGGTGCTGGCGGTATCCAAATTGGCGGAGGCGCTGGCGGCGGTGGAATAGTGCGGCAAAAAACAATAAAATTTTGTGATTGGCAATCTCCCCGTCTATAGTGTGGGGAATAAATGGCGGCACAGGCAGCCGCCGGGGACGAAAACAAGATAACAGGGACGCCGATCTTGGGGGAGAGGTATCACACCGTCATTGTGGGCGCAGGGCCAGCCGGTCTGAGCGCGGCGGGCAGGGCTGCTGACTACGATCGCGAAGCGGGCGTCGACAGCCCCGGCTACCTATTGCTCGAGGGTTTTTCCACCTTCGCCAAGACCATCCAGAAGTACCAGAAGGGCAAGCACGTCATGGACGAGCCCGGGTTTCTGCAACTGCGCAGCCCGGTCCCGTTCGTAGCCGGCAAACGCGAGGAAATCCTCGGCGGCTGGCAGGACAGCATCGCCGCCGGTCTGAACATCCGCTATGACAGTGAGGTGGTTGCCATCAACGGCAGCCAGGGTGACTTTCGGCTCACGCTGTCAGGTGGGGACGAGATCGAAGCGGAGTACGTGGTGCTGTCGATCGGCACCCAGGGCAACCCCCGTACCCTCGGCGTGGCGGGCGACGCAGAATCCGACTTTGTCCGCTACACCCTGGATGACCCCGAGGATTTCAAGCAGGAAACCGTTGTCGTGGTGGGTGCCGGTGATGCGGCGATCGAGAATGCGATTGCGCTGTCGGACTACAACACGGTCTTTATCATCAACCGGCGCAACGAATTCTCCCGGGCCAAGGACGGCAACCTGAACGCGGTACTGGCCGCGATCAACGACAAGAGTCGGCCCTTCCATTGCCGCTATGAGGCGAGCGTCGCGGGCCTGGAACTGCCCGCTGCCGCCGGCGAGATGGGCGCTATTGTGCTCAACACGCCCGCCGGCGAAGAACGCCTGCCCTGCCACCGCATCATCGCCCGCCTGGGCACAGTGCCGCCGCGCAGCTTTGTCGAGTCCTGCGGCATCGAGATCAAGAGCGCCAGTGCCGACGCGGTGCCGGATGTCGACCGCCACTACCAGAGCAACGTGCCCGGGCTCTACATCATCGGTGCGCTGGGCGGCTATCCGCTGATCAAGCAGGCGATGAACCAGGGCTATGATGTCATCGAGTTCATCAACGGCAAGGACACCAAACCGGCCGATTACCCGCTGTTGCAGGAACAGTTCTCCGGTCTGCCCTATGTAATGGATGCAGAGGATGTGCTGAACCTGTATCAGCAACGCATTCCGATGTTCCGGCGCATGAATCCGCTGGCGTTCCGGGAGCTGATCATCGAAAGCCGTATTCTGGTCAGCCTGCCACCGGACGAGTATGCCCGCAGCGAATCCCGCGGCGAGCGCTCGACGGTATTCATCCCGGCCGGAGAGCCGGTCTACCGCCACGGTGAGTTCAGCACCACGTTCTACACCCTGGTGGAGGGCGAGGTGCGGTTACAGTTGGAGCAGGACGGCCCCTGGCACAGCCTGAAGCCGGGCCAGTTCTTCGGCGAAATGAGCCTGATCTCCGGGCGCCCGCGGCAGGGCGATGCCATCGCCAGCGAAGACTGCATCCTGATCGAGACTCCGCGCCGCATCATGGTCAAGCTGATGAACTCCAACGAGGAGGTGCGCCAGGGGATCGACCGGATCTTTATCGTTCGCGCGCTGCAGGCCGCCTTCCGCCCCGAGCTGCCGCTGGCGGAGCTCGCCGCGATTGCCGATCGGGTCGAGAGCTGTCGTTTCAATGCGGGCCAGGCCCTGTTCAGTGAAGGCGAGGAAGGCGACTGCCTGCACCTGATTCGCAGCGGCACGGTAGTGCTGTCGCGGGGCAGCCAGAACATGGTGGTGGCCCAGCATCATTCCGGTGACCTGGTGGGGCAGATGGCGCTGATGGGTTCCCCGCTGCGGCGCGATACCGCCAGGGCCGCGGTGCGCACCGAAACCCTGAAAGTGCAGCGGGCCGAGTTTCTGGCGCTGGTCAACAGCCAGCCGGACCACGTGGCCGTGCTGCAGGGCCGCCTCAGCACCCTGCTGCAACAGACCAATGCGATGGCTTCCCAGCCCGAGGCTGCGCGCTCCATCGGTTTCCTGATGGACCAGGGGCTGGGCGAGGCCACCAATGCGCTGGTGATAGACGAGTCCCTCTGTGTCGGCTGTGACAACTGTGAGCGGGCCTGTGCCGAGACCCACGGCGGCCTGTCGCGGCTGAACCGGGAGGCCGGCCCCTCCTTTGCCAACCTGCATGTGCCGATTTCCTGCCGCCACTGCGAGCTGCCGCACTGCATGAAGGATTGCCCGCCGGACGCGATCCGCCGTTCAGCCGATGGCGAGGTGTTCATCACCGACAGCTGTATCGGCTGCGGCAACTGCGAGACCAACTGTCCCTACGATGCGATCAAACTCAGCTACGCGGCGCCAAAGAAGCCGGGGCTGTGGTCCTGGATGCTGTTTGGCAGCGGTACCGGGCCGGGCCAGCCCGAGACCTTCCAGCCGGCTCCGGCCGACAAGGAGCGCGGCAAGAAGGCCGTCAAATGTGATGCCTGCATGGGACAGGCCGGCGGCCCGGCCTGTGTCCGCGCCTGCCCCACCGGTGCCGCGATGCGGCTGTCTCCAGAGCAGTTCGTGGCCCTGGTCGAGGCCCGTTGACGATGCGGGAGAGTCTGCTGGGCTGGCATCACTACCGCTATCTGAAATGGGCCCTGGCGCTGCTGGTGATCAGTGTCGTGCTGTATGCCACCCAGGGCGGCAGCGGAGCGGCCCAGCCGGCCAACGGCGGTACCTGGCAGGGCTATGTGCTGGGCACCGTGGGCGCCCTGCTGATTGTCTGGCTCAGTGCGCTGGGTATACGCAAACGCAGCTACCGTTCCAACGCCGGCACGGTCCAGGGCTGGGCATCGGCGCACGTTTATCTCGGCACCATTTTGCTGGTGGTGGCCACACTGCACTGCGCACTGCAGTTCGGTATCAACGTGCATACGCTGGCCTACGTGTTGATGTGCGCGGTGATTTTCTCGGGTTTTTTTGGACTCTACGCCTATTTGCACCTGCCCGGGCGGCTGGCGGCGCTGGAATCAGGTGTCGATCAACAGGGTCGGCTTGAGGAGCTGGCGAAGGTCGATGGCCGTATCCGCGATGCTTCTGAACGTTGTGATGCCAACCTGCAGTCGCTGGTGATCAGTGCGCTGGAGCTGACCAGGGTCGGGGGTTCTGCCTGGCAGCAACTGCTGGCCCGCGACCGTTCCCGGGTGATGATACCCGGTGCGGACGACCAGAAGAGCCGGGCGGCCAGCAACACGGAACAGGAGGTGGTGCTCAGGCATCTGGCCGCGCGTATTCCGGATGCGCGCAAACAGTCCGAGGCCGAGGTGCTCAATGAGCTGCTGGCCCTGTTTGGCCGCCGCCAGGTGCTGCTGCACCAGTTGCGCCGGGAAGTGCAGCTGCGCGGCCTGCTGAAGATCTGGCTGTACGTCCATATTCCCCTGACGGCAGGACTGCTGGTGGCATTGTTGGTCCATATTGTCGTAGTTTTCCTCTACTGGTAGCGCGATGTATTTTCTGGTTCGCAAACTCACCGGCCGCGGCAGTGGCGAAGCGCTGGAAACAGAGTACCAGGGCGACAAGCTGACCCTGGGCGCCGAGCCCAATGCGATGGTGCCGCTGCCCGGTGTTGAGGCTGACGTCACGGTACTGGCCGAAGGAGGCGGTGGCGGCCGCATCACCGCGCGGCGGCCGGTCATCACCGTCGATGGTGTCGCCAGCCGCAGGGCGAGCCTGCAGCCGGGGGACAGCTTCGGTCTGCCCGGTTATGCGCTGGAGGTTATCGCCCCGCCACAGGGTTTTGATTTTGCCCTGCAGCTGGCTACCGAGGGCAAGCCTGTCAGTGCCTTTGCTGGCAATGTGAATCTGGAGGAGCACACCTGGAGCATCCGCCGCAGTAGCTGGGTACTGGCCCTGCTGGTGCTTGCGGTGGCACTGGTGATCCCGGCACTGGGCCTGTGGCGCGCCGATGTTGCCAGTACACTGCGCAGCACCCCGCTGCCGGATGACGGTCTGTGGTCCAGCGGGCCACTGGTGTCAGCGCATCAGGCCGCCGGGGTCAGCCAGGAGTGCCAGGCCTGTCACCAGACCCCGTTTGTAATGGTGGAGGACGCAGCCTGCCTGGATTGCCATCGCGGTGTCAACGAGCATGTGGACCTCGCCGTACACGATGCTCACGCCTTCAGTGAGGTGCGCTGCGGCGCCTGTCACCGCGAGCACAATGAGCCGGCGATGATCACCCGCCGCGACAAGGGACTGTGCGTGGATTGCCATGCCGAGCCCGAGACCTGGGCCGTCGCTGGCGAGCAGACGATGGCTGCAGTGGAAGCGTTTACTGCCGCGGCGCACCCAGAGTTCCAGCTGGCATTGCTGGAGCCGCAGGGGCCGGGCGCGGCCCATGGCTGGGAAATCAACCGGCAGCGGCCCGGTGCGGAACCGCTGCGCGAGCAGTCCAATCTCAAGTTCACCCACGAAGTTCACCTGGACCCGGCCAAGGTGCAGCACGAGGGCAGCGGAGAGGCCCTGGAATGTGCCAGCTGCCACACCCTGAAAGACGACGGGGAACACTTTGAGCCAATCACCATGGATGCCCACTGCCGCAGCTGTCACGGCCTCAGCTTCGATATCTTCGAGCCTGAGCTGGAGTTGCCCCACGGTGATCTGCGGGCCGCTATTGTGGCGATGGAGGCACATTTCATTCGCGAGTTCACCGACCCCGAGCTGCGTCGCCAGCGGGCCGCGGAAAAGCCGCGGCGGGTACCGGGCAAGCGCGATTCGGCCGCCAGCTGCGAGGGCAGCGGTCTGGACTGCGGCCGCGCCGAAGCCCTGAAAGAGGCCCAGTACCAGTTTGCCAATACCGGTTGCATAACCTGCCACGAGGTAATGGAAACAGGTCTCGAAGACATCAACGACCGCTGGTTCGTGCAGCCCATTCGTCTCACCGGAGACTGGTATCCGCATGCGCGCTTTGATCATACCAGCCACCTCAGCCGCGCTTCGGACCGGCCCGACGAGGTATGCGAAAGCTGTCACGAGGCTTCGGTCTCCGACAGCGCCGGGGATATTCTGATGCCGGCCCGGGATGATTGCCTGGGCTGTCACGCTGAGGATACGGGGGCCGCGGCCCTCGATTGTGTCAGCTGCCACGCATTCCACCAGGCCACGGGGACGCTGTCCCGGGTGGCGCGTGACAGTGCCATCTTACAGGGGGAGAAACCATGAAATGGCGTCTGTGGTGCCTGTTGTTGGGCGCGGCCGTGCTGAGTGCATGTGGCGGCGGTGGCGGTGGTGGTGACGGCAGCGGCAGTTCGCCGGACACCGACGCCAGCGACGTGCCGTGTACCGGGCAGTGCGCCGGTGCCAGCAGTTTTCTCACCGCAGCCGATGTTGGCCGGGTAGTGGCGCAGGGCGTCCACCAGGCGCAGGCGCTGGGCGGTGCCGCGACCATTGCGGTGGTGGATCGCGTCGGCAATGTGCTGGCGGTGTACCGGATGGCGGAGGTGGGAGCGGCCAATGACATCACCATCAGTACCACCTTTCCCACGCAGGTCAGTACTGGCCTGGAAGGCGTGGTACTGCCGGTGGCGGTGGGTGGCGACGCGCTGGCGGCTATCGCCAAGGCCGTAACGGGAGCCTATCTTTCCAGCGAAGGCAACGCCTTCAGCACTCGCACCGCGAACCAGATCGTGCAGGAGCATTTCAACCCGGGTGAGCAGAACCAGCCCGGCGGACCCCTGTTCGGGGTCCAGTTCAGCCAGTTCGCCTGCTCCGACTTTACGCTGGGCTCGGCGGATGTTGGCGCCGGTCCCAGGCGCTCGCCGCTGGGTCTGTCGGCAGACCCGGGCGGTTTTCCGCTGTACAAGAATGGCACCCCGGTGGGTGGGGTAGGGGTAATCGCCGACGGCCGTTACAGCATCGACAAAAATATCCTCGACCGGGATGTCGATCTCGACGAGCAAATCGCCTTTGCTGCCACCTTCGGCTTCACCGCTCCGGTGGATCGGCGGGCGGACCGGATCACGGTTGAGGGCAAGGTGTTTCGCTTCAGCGATATCGGGCTGGAAGACCTGCCGGTGGATCCGGCGCAGGCGCCGGCATTTGACAGTCTTGGCGCTGCCGGCCAGTTGCTGGCGGTCACCGGTTACAGCAGCGCTTCGGTGCGCAGCGGGACCGCCTTTGGCCAGGCGGCATCGGGTGTGCGGGCGGCCCCCGGTTTTGCCGGCCTGGACGCCTTCGTTTTCGTCGACGACGATAACAACAATCGTTTCGCGCCCCGCGCCGGCACCGACGCTGCCCTGCTGGGTGGCCAGGCGCTGTCCGCAGGCGAGGTACGCCAGTTGCTGATATCGGCAATTACCGTGGCCAACCGGTCGCGCGCCCAGATCCGGCGCCCGGTGGGCAGCCAGGCCCGGGTCACGGTGTCGGTTGTCGACAGCCAGGGAGAAATCCTCGGCATGCTGCGCACCCGCGACGCGCCGGTGTTCGGCGCCGATGTCTCGCTGCAGAAAGCGCGTACCGCGGCGTTGTTCTCGTCGCGGGATGCGGCCGACTTCCTGCGCGGTATTGATCAGCCCGCCCAATACCTGAACCCCGACCTGTCGCCGGCGGCGCAGGTGGAGATAGGCAGCTACGTGGACGCGGCCCAGGCTTTCATCGGCCCCCAGGCGCTGACTGATGGCACTGCCTTTTCGGACCGGGCTGGCGGCAACCTGTCGCGGCCCTTCTACCCCGACGGTATCCGCGGCAATCCCGCCGGCCCGTTCAGCAAGTCCTTCCTCGACAATGAGTGGAGCGTGTTTTCCACCGGCCTGCAGCTGGATCTGGCCTTCAACAATATCATCGCCCATATCGCCTTTGTGGCGGGGCTCAGCGACACCGACGTCGGCGCCAATTGTGCCCAGTCGGCGCAGCCGCGGGTGGCCAATGGCCTGCAGATATTTCCCGGCAGCGTACCGATTTATCGCGGCGATACCCTGGTCGGCGGTATCGGCGTCTCCGGTGACGGTATCGAGCAGGATGACATGATCTCCTTTCTCGGGGTGCACGAGGCCGGCGAGGCACTGGGTGGCAGCATCAACAATGCGCCGCCCGGGCTGCGCGCTGACCAGCTGACTCCGGGCGGCACTCGCCTGCGGTATATCCAGTGTCCGCAAACCCCCTATATCGACAGCGACGCACAACACGTGTGCGCAGGGAAGTGAGCGCAATGGCCAGACTACAGATATCGGCAATAGCCGCGACAGCCACCCTGCCCCTGCTCGGTGGCCTCACTCTGCTGGCAGCTGCGGCGCTGCCGGCACCGGTGGCGGCACAGGCCGCTGAGCCGGAGGTGATCTACTGCGATGACCTGGATCCCAGGGATCGCCAGCGCAGCACCCGGCGCCGGGCCGGCGGTTCCAACCGGGACTGCACCTACCGCGAGACCGTGGTGGACGAGGACACCGGTGAGGTGCTGCGCGAGACACCGGTCGCAGCCGCGCCACGCACGGTACTGCCGCGGCGCTATTCGCCGGTGCCCCGGCCCACTGCCGAGCAGTACGTGGACCTGGTGGCCATCCCCGACCGCTGGCGCATCGTCGACAGCCTGGGTTACGAGGACAACTGGTGGGACCCGTACAACCAGAACACGATCAAGGGTGACAAGCCCATCCACGGCGACTGGTTCTTCAACGTGACGGCCATATCCGACTCGGTGCTGGAGTTCCGCGAAGTCCCCACACCGGTGGGCGGCCAGAGCACGAATGACCCCGGTTCGCTGGATGTGCTGGGCAGCACCGAACAATACCTGTTCAACCAGAACCTGGCGGTGGAGCTGGTCTACTACCAGGGCGACACCGTTTTCCGGCCGCCGGACTGGGAGTTCCGCTTCACCCCGGTGTTCAACTACAACTACACCGAGCTGGACGAGATCCTGGGTGTGAATGCGGACCCGCGCGACGGCTTCACCCGCAACGACAACCACGTCGGTATTCAGGCGGCCTTTGTCGACAAGCACCTGCGCGATGTGTCCGAGCGCTATGACTTCGACTCTGTACGGGTCGGCATCCAGCCTTTCTCCAGCGATTTCCGCGGCTTTTTGTTCCAGGACGCGCCGTTCGGGGTGCGCCTGTTCGGCACCCGCGACAATAACCGCTTCCAGTACAACCTGGCCTGGTTCCGGCGCATGGAAAAGGACATCAACAGCGGCCTCAATGATCTGGGCGAAAGCCTGCGCGACGACGACGTCTATGTTGCCAACCTGTACTGGCAGGACCAGCCCAGCCTGGGCTTCTTCTCCCAGTTCAGCTTTATCTACAACCGCAACCGCGAAACCGATATCTTCTACGACACCAATGACTTCATCGCCCGCCCGGCTTCGCTCGGCGAGGAGCGGCCGCGGGAGTACGATGTGTACTACCTGGGCTACAACGGTGACGGCCACTTCGGCCGCCTCAACCTGACCACCTCATTCTATGTGGCGCTGGGCGAGGAAAAGGAGTCGGTGTTCAGCGGCCGCTCCTCGGACATCGAGGCTTTCTTCTTTGCCGCCGAGCCGTCCATGGACTTCGACTGGATCCGGGCACGGCTGTCCTTCCTGTATGGCAGCGGCGACGACGATCCCTTCGACGGCAAGAGTCAGGGCTTCGATGCGATCTTCGAGAACCCGCAGTTTGCCGGTGCCGATACCAGCTACTATATCCGCCAGGGCCTGCCGCTGATCGGCGGCGGCCGGGTCGCCCTGTCCCAGCGCAACGGCGTACTCAATTCCCTGCGCTCCTCCAAGGAGCACGGCCAGTCCAACTTCACCAACCCCGGCGTGATTCTGCTTGGCGGTGGGGTGGATATGGATATCCTGCCCGAGCTGCGCCTGTCCCTGAACGCCAATTACCTGGCCTTCGCTGAAACCGAGGTGCTGGAAGTGGCGCGGCAACAGGCCAATGTCGATCGCGAAATTGGCATTGATTTGTCCGCGGCGATGATCTGGCGGCCCTTCATGAGCCAGAACGTGGTGGTGCGCCTGTCCTACGCGCAGATGCTGGCAGGTGACGGGTTCAAGGACCTGTACGGGGACGAGGATCCCTATTCCCTTCTGTGTAACCTGATACTGACCTTCTGAGTGGCCGCTATGAACAGACCTGATCACACTGGACGCCTCGGGAACCCACTGCACTGGTGGCTGGCCGGTGTCGCGACTGTAATGCTGGCGCTGCCGGTGAGCCTGGCGCTCGCTGCCGCCGGGGAAAAACCCGTGCAGCGCAGTTATGTCACCGCACCCAACGCGCCGGCCAGCCAGAGCAATGAACAGATGGCGGCGAAGTCCGAGGGCTGCGTCAGCTGCCACACCCAGACCGATGAAAAGACCATGCACGTCAATCCGGCGGTGAAACTGGGTTGCACCGACTGCCACGGCGGCAAGGCGGAGGTGCATGTTCCGGGCGGTGCCGTGGCCGGCGACAGCGCCTACCTGGCGGCGATGGAGCGGGCCCACGTCCTGCCGCGCTATCCCGAGTCCTGGCACTATCCCTCCAGTGCCAACCCGGAGCGTACCTACACCCTGCTCAACAAGGAGAGTCCCGAGTTCACCCGTTTCATCAATCCCTCCGACTACCGCATTGCGCGCGAGGCCTGTGGTGCCTGCCACCTACCCATCATCGAGGCGGCTGAACGCAGCCTGATGGCGACCTCGGCCATGCTCTGGGGCGGCGCGGCCTACAATAACGGCATTCTGCCGTACAAGCGTTATATTCTCGGCGAGGGCTATACCCGCGAGGGTGAGCCCGCCAAGATCCCCGGGCCGGTGCAACCGACTGCCGAGATGACCAGGCGGGGTATTCTGCCGGAGCTCTACCCGCTGCCCGCTTGGGAGACCATCAAACCCGGCGATATCTTCCGCGTGTTTGAGCGCGGTGGCCGCAACATCACCAACCTGTTTCCGGAAACCGGCCTGCCCAATGCGCTGGGTCAGCTGCAGCGCCTGGAAGAGCCGGGGCGCCCGGATTTCCGCCAGTCCAACCGCGGCCCGGGTACCGGGGCGCGCATCTCGGTGCCGGTGATCAACATCACCAAGACCCGGCTCAATGATCCCCACACCTGGTTTATTGGCACCAACGACCAGCCCGGCGACTATCGCCAGTCCGGCTGTGCGTCCTGTCACGTGGTGTATGCCAACGACCGCGATCCGCGCCACTCGGGTCAGTACGCACAGTTCGGGCACAGTGGTGAATCGCAGTCGATCGACCCGACCATCCCGCGCGGCCGTCCGGGGCACCCGCTGCGCCACGCCTTTACCCGCGCGATTCCCACCAGCCAGTGCATGAGCTGCCACATGCACCAGCCCAATATGTTCGTCAACAGCTACCTGGGCTATACCATGTGGGATTATGAATCCGATGCGCCGTCCATGTGGCCGGAGGAACAGGTCTACCCCAGCCACGCAGAGCAGCGCGCCGTGCTGGAGCGCAATCCCGAGGGCGCCGCCCCGCGCGGCAAATGGGCGGATGTCGAGTTCCTGAAGACGGTATCGGAATTGAACCCAACGCTGGAAGATACCCAGTTTGCCGACTATCACGGCCATGGCTGGAATTTCCGCGCCGTGTTCAAGCGCGACCGCAAGGGCAACCTGCTCGACGCCGAGGGCGATGTGGTCAGTGATGAGGACCCTGACAAGTTTGACAAGGCCGTGCACATGTCCTCCATCCACCTGGACAAGGGCATGCACTGCGTCGACTGCCACTATGCCCAGGACAACCACGGCAACGGCCATATCTACGGCGAGGTAGCCGCGGCGGTCGAAATCGACTGCAAGGATTGCCACGGCTCCGCCCAGGCCTATCCCAACCTGTTCACTTCCGGTCCCGCGGCGCTGGAGGGCGGTACCGACCTGGGTGCCATCCGCAATCCGGACGGCCGCCTGCGCTTTGAGTGGATGGGCAACAAGCTGATCCAGCGCTCGGTGATGGACCCTGAACTGGAATGGGAGCTGAGCCTGGTCAAGGACAGCGTCGACCCGGTCCACGGCGAATACAACGAAAAGGCCGCCCGCGCCAAGCTGATGAGCCGTGACACCGCCGAACAGGACTGGGGGCCGGAGGTGGCCGGCGACGACCTGGCCCACAGCGATGACAATATGGAGTGCTATACCTGCCACACCTCCTGGACCACCAGTTGCGCCGGTTGCCACCTGCCGATCGAGGCCAACAACAAGACCGAGCGGCATCACTACGAGGGCGGTGCGTCGCGTAACTACGCCACCTACAATCCCCAGGTGGCCCGCGACCAGATGTTCCTGCTGGGACGGCGCGAGACCGCCAAGGGCGGCAAAATTGCGCCGGTGCGCTCCACTTCGGCGCTGGTGTTGTCCTCCACCAATGCCAACCGGGAGAAGATCTATATCCAGCAGCCGCCGATCGCGGCCAGCGGGTTCAGCTCCCAGGCCTTCAACCCGCATTTTGCCCACACGGTGCGCAAGACCGAGACCAAGGAGTGCGAGGACTGTCACCTGTCGCGCAACAATGACAACAACGCGATCATGGCGCAGTTGCTGATGTACGGTACCGGCTTCGTCAACTTTGTCGGCTACTACGCCTGGGTTGGCGGCGAGGAACACGTCACCGGGGTGCAGGTGACGGAGTGGGAGGAGCCGCAGGCGGTATTGGGCAGTTATCTGCATCGCTACGCCTACCCGGACTACTTTGCCGAGCACAAGGCCAACAACGACCAGCTGCAGCACGGCTATCCTCACGGCAGCGGCCCCGCTTCCTGCGTCCAGCATCGCGGTGAATATCTGTTTTCCGCCGAGGGTGATAAGGGCCTGCGGATATACGATATCGCCAGCATCGGCAACAAGGGCGTATCCCAGCGGATTATCACCGCACCCTTCAGTCCACTGGGCCAGGACACCCACATCCCCAGCGCCGACGCGACCTGTGTGGTGCTGCCCACCAATCAGCCCATTCACCCGGATCGCAACGAGGGTGAACTGATGCGGGAGATCAACGAGGAGCAGCCCTTCCATCCGATCTACGACTACGCGCTGGTCACCGATGCCCGGGAAGGCCTGATCCTCACCGACGTCAATACCCTGTCCGACGGCGAGCCGCGCAACAACCAGCTGGAGCGGGCGCTCACCTGGAACGAGAACGGCGTTCTCGACGGCGCCCGGCACATGGTGCTGGGAGGCAGTTTCGCCTATATCGTCGCTGACGCCGGCCTGGTGGTAGTGGACCTGGATCAGCCGCTGCAGCCTCGTCTGGCCGCAGTGGTGCCACTCAACCGTGGCCACTCGGTCGCGCTGCAGTTCCGCTACCTGTTCGTGACCGATGCCGACGGGCTCAAGGTGATTGACATCACCCGGCCCACCGCGCCAGTGCTGGACCGCGACAACGTGATTCCCCTGCAGCAGGCCCGGCGCCTGCATCTGGCGCGGACCTACGCCTATGTCGCCGCCGGCAGCGAGGGGCTGGCCATTGTCGATATTACCCGGCCCACCGGGATGCGATTGGTGCAAACATTCCGCGATGGCCTTAGCGACAGCCACGATGTGGTGGTAGCCTCTACCAATGCGTCCCTGTTTGCCTACATTGCCGATGGCGCCGCCGGGCTCAAGGTGGTGCAATTGACCTCGCCCAGCAGTCAGCCCAAGTTCTACGGCTTTTCCCCTGAGCCCAGTCCCGAGTTGATTGCCAGCTACGCCACGCGGTCGCCGGCGCTGTCGTTGAGCCGGGGTCTGGAGCGGGATCGCGGTGTGGACGAAACCGGTGGCCAGATGGCGGTATTCGGCCGGCTCGGTTCGCGTCCCCTCAACCTGGAGGAGATGCGCAAACTGTACACTGACAAAGATGGCAAGCCATGGTTCGTAGAAAACTGACAGCACTGGCCCTGTTGCTGGGGCTGGCGGGTACCGCGGCGCTGGCACAACCCCTGCCCGAGGAGGGACGCGATATACACGAGGGGGTCGCCAGTTGTGCCACCAGTGTCTGTCACGGCAAGGTAAGCGCGGACCCGGCCGCCAACGTGTGGCTCAATGAGTACCGGATCTGGCTGCGCCAGGACTATCATTCGCGGGCCTACCGCACCTTGCAGAGCGCCCAGTCCCAGGCAATCGCCGCCAAGCTGGGCCTGCCCAGCGCGCATGCGGCCAAGATCTGCCTGGACTGCCACGCCGACAATGTCACCGCCGAGGCCCGTGGCCGCCGTTTCCAGATTTCCGACGGCGTGGGCTGTGAGGCCTGCCACGGTGGCGGCGGCCAGTGGCTGGAGTCCCACGCCGAGGCCAGTACCAGCCATGCCGACAATGTGGCCAAGGGCATGTATCCCACCGAGCTGCCGCTGGCCCGCGCCCGGCTGTGCCTGTCCTGCCATCTGGGAACCAAGGACAAGTTCGCCACCCACGAGATCATGGGCGCCGGCCACCCCCGGCTGGCCTTTGAACTGGAAACCTTTACCGTCAACCAGCCGGCCCATTACGAGGTGGATGCCGACTATCGCGAACGCAAGCCGGCGATAGCCCCGGTCAACATGTGGCTGGCGGGGCTGGCCATTACCGGCATGCACACCCTGGAGCTGCTGCAGGAGGACTGGTTCACGAAGCCTTCGCTGGTGCCGGAGCTGTCCTTCTTCCAGTGTCACGCCTGCCATCATCCCATGGACGACTTGCGCTGGTCGGAGGAAGCCGACGGCTTGCCGCCGGGCAGTGTGCGGCTCAACGATGCCAGTCTGGTGTTGTTGCTGGCCGTGCTGGAAACCCTGGAGCCGGACGCTGTGGATCCGCTGCGCAGCGACCTCAACGCGCTGCACCGGGCGTCGCAGCAGTCCCGCCAGCAGGTCGTGACCGCGGCCCGCACTCTGCAGCAGCGCCTGGAGCCGCTGGCCGAAAGGCTCGGCAATGACACCTACGGCACCGAACAGCAGCGCCTGCTGCGGCGGGAACTGCTGGCGCAGGCGGCGGCACAGCGCTTCCGGCACTTCACCGCGGCGGAACAGGCCTTCCTGGCGGTTGAAACACTGTCCCTGTCACTGGGTGACGCGCCGCGCCTGAAATCCCCGCTGGACGCACTGTATGGTAGTGTGGAGGACGAAAACCGTTTCGTGCCGCAGCAGTTCGCGGTCCTGGCCAGGCAACTGATGGGAGCCCTATGACAAGAGATCCCGACGCCCGTTGGCGGGCCTGTGGCGAGACTGACGTCGGTCGCCGCGAGCACAATGAGGACGCCTTTCTGATCGACCACCAACTGGGGTTGATGGTGGTGGCCGATGGGGTCGGTGGTCATCAGGCGGGCGAGGTCGCCAGCCAGATAACCTGTGAAGTGCTGGCTCGCGATGTGCACGAGTCGAATGACCTCGAACCCGCGATACGCAGTGCCAACCTGGAAGTTCACGACGCGGTGGCCGGTGGCCGCGGCAAACAGGGTATGGCCACTACCGTGGTGGCGGCCCAGTTCAGCGGTGCCCACTATCAACTGGCCTGGGTGGGTGACAGCCGGGGCTATCTGTGGGATGGCCAGCTGAAGCTGCTGACCCGCGATCACTCCTATGTGGAGGCCCTGCTCGAGAAGGGCCAGATCACCTTTGAGGAGGCGCGGCGGCATCCCCGCAAGAACGTGATCGTGCAGGCGATCGGGCTGCAGGAGGAAGACAAGCTGCGGGTGGGTACCAATCAGGGGGTATTGCTGCCCGGACAGATCCTGGCCCTGTGCAGCGACGGTCTGAGCGATGTGCTCGATTGTGACCGGTTCGCGTCGGTGCTGGCGCAGGATCTGCCCCTGGAAGAACGCTGCCGTATCCTGGTGATGGCAGCGGTGGAGCAGGGCGGCCGCGACAATGTGACGCTGGTGCTGGTGGAAGGCTTGGCCGGCGGCGGCAGCGATGCCGCCGCCGACGCCGCAGCGCTGGAGCCGGACGTGGTCTGGCGCTATGATCCCGCCTCGGGCGAATACCACGGCCTGCCCGAGCTGGTGCAGCCCGGGCTGCCGGGGTCTGAACCACCGGCACCTGCGCGCCGGGCGAGTATTGCCCCGAAACGGTCCCGGGTGGCGCCGAGATCACCGGAGTCCACCCAGATGATGTCGGCGGACGAAATGGCGGAATTGCGCAGGGAGGCGCTGGAATTGCCGGCGCGGCGACGTCGCCGCCGCCTGTTGGTCGCCAGTATGGCCGCCGCGGTTGCATTGCTGGCAATTGCGGCCTGGTTTGTGATCGGCCCCCGCAGTGGCGGCTGAACAGGAGTTTGAGGTATGAGCGAGAAATTCAGCGTTGTCCTGGTGGCGCAGGATGGCACAGAACAGGCGCTGAGTGGCGAAATGCGCGTTGGCCGCAGCGCCGAATGCGATGTAACCATTGAAGACCCCCGTGTGTCCCGCAATCACGCGCTGGTGCGGGTGGAAGAGCCGCAGGTGGTGCTGGAAGACCTCGGCTCGGCCAACGGCACTTTAGTAAATGGATTGAAGCTGGTGGGCTCGGTCGAGCTGGCCGACGGTGATGAGGTACAGTTCGACAAGTACAAGTTCCGGGTGGTGATTACCGGCGCACCGCCGCCAGCGGCCGATAGCGACGCGACGATAGTCGCGCCGGTGGGGGACGATGCCACCGTGGTCTCGCCGATGGAACCGCCGCCGGCAGCCGTTGCCGAGCCCGCAGCCAAACCGGTGGATCCGGTAGCCCCGCCCGCTGCGGCCGCGGAAGCAGCGCCGCCGGCCGCCGCAAAACCGGCGGCCACTGAGCCGCCGGCCGCCACTGAAAAACCGGCTCCCGAAGCGAAAGCTCCCCCCGCGGAACAGCCTGCAGCTGTGGCAAAACCGGCCTCCTCGAACTTCGACCTGCCCGGCAGCTGGGTGGACTCGGGCACCGGGGAACACACCCAGTTTCTGTCCATAGATTCCGTCCCCGAGGCGGCGCCAGCGCCGACGCCGGTCGGACGCAGTTCGGACCTGCCGCACCTGATGGTGGTCATCGGCGGTGAGGTGGCCGACGTGATGGAGCTGGAACCGGGCAACGGCAGTGAGCCTGATGTCTGGGAAATAGGGCGCGAGGACAGCTGTGAAATCATGTTGCAGGAGCCCAGTGTTTCCGCCCGCCACGCCCAGTTGATTCACCAGGGCGGGCGCTGGCGCCTGGTCAACCTGGTGTCGGCCAACGGCATCTTCGTCAATGGAGAAAAGCGGCTTACCGCCTATCTGGCAGACGGGGACCAGATTCGCCTGGGCCTGGTCAACCTGATTTTCCGGGCCAGCGCCAATGCCCCCGCGGCAGGCGCGGCGCCCCGGCCCGGCACCGGCGCTGCCTCTGGCACGGCCAGGACCGGCTCTGGTTCCGGCTTCGGCTCCAGCCCCAGGAACATCGCCCTGGCCGGCGCTGCTGCGGTACTGGTGGCACTGGTGGCGCTGGCCTGGTTCCTGCTGTGATAACCCGGTAATTTTATCTTGACGGAGTGGTGAGGGCGGTGCCGCCCTCACCCAGCGCCTAGCGCTGTCCCAGGCGCCGCAGCTCCTCGTCCAGTACTGCCGGATCTGCCATATGGGCCCGTAGCAGCGTCTGCAGCGGTTCAATGTTCTCCCGGTCCACATGCTCCACCGCGAAGCTGAGGCGGCCCTTGTCCACATCCTGCAAATAGGCAAAAAGCTCCAGCGCCGGTTCCTGGCCGGTATCTATCAGCAGCGTGAAAGGCTCGTTGTACTGGGCATCCCAGCCCTCGGGCTGGTTGGTGGCAACACTGACCAGGGAGAGGCCCAGCAGCTGTTGCCGCCACTCACTGCCGCCTTGCAAGATGGTGACTGGCAGGTCCAGGCTGACGACACTGAAGTCCTGCTGCTCATTGCGCAAATCGCTCATGCTGGTACTCGCAATAGGTGTCTGGGCCCACTATAACGCCGCCTTGCCACCAATGCGAGGTGGCCGCGGGGAACGGCCCGGTGGTCTTCATGGTCCGTTCGCAGCAGGCGGCGGCGGGCTGGATTACTTCAATTTGCGGTATTTGACCCGGTGAGGCTGGGCCGCCGCCGCGCCGAGGCGGGCCTTGCGGTCCTCCTCATAATCGCTGTAGTTGCCCTCGTGGAACACCACCTCGCCGTCGTCCTCATAGGCCAGGATATGGGTGGCAATGCGGTCCAGAAACCAGCGGTCGTGCGAGATCACCAGCGCGCTGCCTGGAAAGGTCAGGATCGCGTCCTCGAGCGCCCGCAGAGTTTCCACGTCAAGGTCATTGGTGGGCTCGTCCAGCAACAGCACGTTGGCGCCCTGCTTCAACAGCTTGGCCAGGTGCAGGCGGTTGCGCTCGCCGCCGGACAGGTCCTTGACGAATTTTTGCTGGTCTGCACCCTTGAAGTTGAAGCGTCCCACGTAGGAGCGCGAGTTGACCTCATAGTTGCCGATACGGATTACATCCTGGCTGTCGGACACCTCCTCCCACACGGTCTTGCTGCCGTCCAGATCATCCCGCGACTGGTCCACATAGCCCAGCTGCACAGTGTCGCCGACGGTGACCTCGCCCCCGTCAGCCTGTTCGGCGCCCATCAGGATCTTGAACAGCGTGGACTTGCCCATGCCGTTGGCGCCGATGATGCCGACGATGCTGCCCTTGGGAACGCTGAAGCTGACATGTTCAAACAGCAGCCTGTCGCCAAAGGTCTTCTTCAGGTCCTTCACTTCGATGACCTTGTCGCCGAGCCGCGGCCCTGGTGGAATGTAGATCTCATTGGTTTCGTTGCGGCTCTGGAATTCCTGTGACTGCAGCTCGTCAAAGCGCTGCAGGCGGGCCTTGCTCTTGGCCTGGCGGCCCTTGGGGTTGCTGCGCACCCACTCCAGCTCGGATTTGATCGCCTTCTGATGCGAGGCCTCCTGGCGTTTTTCCTGCTCCAGGCGCGCCTCCTTGGTTTCCAGCCAGTCGGAATAGTTGCCCTCGTAAGGAATGCCGCGGCCGCGGTCCAGTTCCAGAATCCAGCCGGCGGCGTTGTCCAGGAAGTAGCGGTCGTGGGTGATGGCGACGACAGTGCCCGGGAAGTCGTGCAGAAAGCGCTCCAGCCAGCCCACGCTCTCGGCGTCCAGGTGGTTGGTGGGCTCATCCAGCAACAACATGTCCGGCGCCGACAGCAGCAACCGGCACAGCGCCACCCGGCGCCGCTCGCCGCCCGACAGGGTGGCGACATCCGCGTCCCAGGGCGGCAGCCGCAGTGCATCGGCAGCCACCTCCAGCTTGTGCTCCAGATTGTGGGCGTCGGTGACCTGAATGATATCCTCCAGCCGGGCCTGCTCCTTGGCCAGCGCATCGAAATCCGCATCGGGCTCGGCGTAGGCGGCGTACACCCGATCCAGTTGGGCCAGCGCGTCCACCGCCTCCTGCAGTCCCTCTTCGACGTTGCCGCGCACATCCTTGTCCGGGTTCAACTGAGGTTCCTGGGGCAGATAGCCTATCTTGATGCCCGGCTGGGGGCGGGCCTCACCGAGAATGTCCGTGTCGATGCCGGCCATGATGCGCAGCAGCGTGGACTTGCCCGAGCCATTGAGGCCGAGTACGCCGATCTTGGCGCCGGGGAAAAAGGACAGGGAAATGTCCTCGAGGATTTTCTTCTTCGGCGGCACGACCTTGCCGACGCGGTTCATGGTGTAGACGTACTGGGCCATCTGGGTGAGGTACCTGTGATGATGAAAAGTGTGGGGGGATTCTAGCAGGAAACCGGTGGAGCTTCAGTCAATCGGCGATCGGCGCCGAGCTCAGGTCGTCCGGGTCCAACTCGCGTTCGTCGGGACTGTAGGTTTCGTGAAACTCCTCCACCTCCCAGTTGGCCTTGGCACCGATCTCGGCGACGTGGAACAGGGCGTCGCCCTCGTACACCAGTGGCAGATTGGTGCGTCCGATGACGATGCCGTGGCTGTCGCAGACCACATCCACTTCACTGCTGCCCAGCGGATCGGCGATAAAGCCGATGATCTGGCCCTTGTTGACCTCCGCGCCCAGCGGTACCAGGACCCGCAGGACTCCGCTCTCCGGTGCCCGTATCCAGTGCGTGTTGCGGCTGACGGTCGGCGGCCTGATGCGGGCGCGGCTGCGGCGCAGCATGCCGATATGGCGCATCACATTGAGTACCCCCTTGACCCCGCGCGAATATAGAGTTCTTCGAAGCGCAGTGCCTCGCCGGCTTCATACAGCAGTACCGGCACGTCCATGTCTCCGGCAGCCTGGCGCAGGGAGCCGTCGCGGATCTTGGCATCGATCGCCAGCGGCGCACCGAAGGCTTCGGTCATGGCCAGCACCGCCGGATCTTCGAGGTTGGCCCGGATCTGGGGAAAGTTGCTGCGATGACGGGCACCGGTATGGAGGTCGATGCCATGGGTACACTTGGACACGATTTCCTGCAGGAAGGTTTGGGCGATACGCCCGGTCAGCGAGCCCCGGGAGGAGCCGGGGAAGGAGCGGTTGAGGTCGCGGCCATCGGGCAGGTAGCGGCTGTGGTTGATAAAGCCGTAGATGTTGACGATGGGGATCGCGATCAGGGTGCCGCGCAGGCGTTCCAGATGCGGGTCCTGGAGCAGACGGCGGATGATTTCCACACCGTTGATTTCGTCGCCGTGGATGGCAGCGCAGACAAACAGCACCGGGCCCGGGCGCTTGCCGCGAATGACCTGGGCGCTGATCGACAGATTGTCGTGGGTGTACATGGGTGCCACCGGGATGTCGATAACGGTGCGCTCGCCGGGAACAATCTCCCTATCGCCGATGATCAGTTTGCTGCCGTTGCCTGGCATGGGTGTTGGGTCGGTCCTCCGTGTGTTCCGTTAGCGTGGCGGTTTGCCCAGCATATAGGATTTGCCCGGGTCGACCAGAAAGCGGCCGTGCATTGCGGTGCGCCCCAGCAGCATGCGAAAGCGCATGGTTTCGCGGTCGGTCAGCGTGAGTTCGGCGGCGAAACGTTCATCACCCAGTACAACCGTGGTGCAGATGACGTAGCGCACTTCCCGGTGGCCGCCCGAATCCGTTACCTGGCGCTGGTCCAGCACCGCGGCCTCACAGTGTACCACCCTCTCGGTGTTGCCCTGCCGCGGGTGTATGCCGAAGCGCACCCAGCGTTGGCCGTCGCGCTCGAAGGGCTCCAGGTAGAAGGCATGCAGCGCGCTGGTGCGGGCCCCGGTATCTATCTTGGCCTTGATCCGGGAAATACCGAGCTCCGGCAGGGCCAGCCATTCGCGCCAGCCCAGGGTGGCGCGATCGGTCACGCGGCCGCTACCAGCGTCAGCCCACGACCGATACCGTAGTACTCGATACCCAGTTCTTCCATCTGCGCGGGGTTGTAGAGATTGCGTCCGTCAAATATCAGTGGCAGGGACAGCTCGCGCTTGATCAGCTCGAAGTCCGGTGACCAGAATGCCTTCCATTCAGTACAGATTACCAGCGCGTCGGCGCCCTGCAGGGCTTCCTCCTTGCTGCCGCACAGCGCCAGGTCTCCGCGCTCGCCATACAACTCGCGGCAGGCGCCGTTGGCCTGAGGATCGAAGGCGCGCACCCTGCCGCCATAGGACCAGATCCCCTCGATCAGGTAGCGGCTGGGAGCCTCGCGCATGTCGTCGGTATTGGGCTTGAAGGACAGCCCCCAGACAGCGATGGTCTTGTCGGACAGGTCGCTGCCCAGGCGTGCCATCACCCGCTCCGCTAGCTTGTTCTTCTGCCGCTGGTTGGTGTCATGCACCGCAGTGAGAATGGTTGCGCGGTGGCCGTGCTGTTCCGCCAGGTGTTTCAGGGCGCGCACATCCTTGGGAAAACAGGAGCCGCCGTAGCCGCAGCCCGGATAGATGAAGTGATAGCCTATGCGCGGGTCGGCACCGATGCCGCGGCGCACATGCTCGATATCGGCACGCACCGCCTCGGCGATGGTCGCCATTTCATTCATGAAGCTGATCTTGGTGGCCAGCATCGCATTGGAGGCGTATTTGGTCAGCTCCGCGCTGCGGGTGTCCATCGGCATGATTTTTTCGTGGTTGCGGTTGAAGGCCCGGTAGATGCCGCGCATTTCCTCCAGCACCCGGGCCGAGCCGGTGCCGATGATGATGCGGTCGGGGCTCTGACAGTCGGCGACGGCGGAGCCCTCCTTGAGAAACTCCGGGTTGGAAGCGACCTCCACCTGAAGATTGCGCCCCTGGGACTGCAGCGCCTCGTTGATGTGGGCCTCCACCTGGTCGGTGGTGCCCACAGGCACCGTGGACTTGGTGATCACCACCTTGCGGCTGCTCATATAGCGGGCGATGGAGCTGGCCACCTGCATCACATAGCTCAGATCCGCGGCGCCATCGCTGCCGGCGGGGGTGCCGACGCAGATAAACAGATAATCACTGGCCTGCACGGCTTCCTTGGCATCGGTGGTGAAGGACAGCAGCTTGCTGTCCATGCCATTGCGGATCATCTGCGCCAGACCCGGTTCGAAAAACGGCACATCGCAGTCGCGCAGGCGGTCCACCCGCCCGGCGTCCACATCCATGCAGATCACCCGGTGTCCCACGTCGGCAAAGATGGCCGCCTGCACCAGGCCCACGTAGCCGCTACCGAAAATACTGATATTCATGATCTACAGGTTTCCCTCTGCCCCAGACGATTTGCCTTGCTAGCCTGACACTCTATGTCAACAAGATGACAGAAATAATACAAGATTACCGGCGTCGGTGCGCGCCACTTATATGCTGCGCCGATTTTGGGTAAAATGCGCCGCTTCATTCACGGGCCGGATGGCCCGCCCGCCGGGGGACGCCAATGTTTGACCAGAGCATGACCATTGAAGGCTTCGATGACGAAATCTTTACCGCCATCGGGGAAGAGGAGCGCCGCCAGGAGGAGCATATCGAGTTGATCGCCTCCGAGAACTATGCCAGTCCCCGGGTGATGCAGGCGCAGGGTACCGTGCTCACCAACAAGTATGCCGAAGGCTACCCCGGCAAACGCTACTACGGCGGCTGTGAATACGTGGACAAGGCCGAGCAACTGGCGATTGAGCGCGTCAAGGCGCTGTTCGGGGCCGACTACGCCAACGTCCAGCCACACTCCGGCTCGCAGGCCAATTCCGCGGTCTACCAGGCGCTGTGCAAGCCGGGTGACACTGTACTGGGCATGAGCCTGGCCGACGGCGGCCACCTGACCCACGGTGCCAAGCCCAATTTTTCCGGCAAGATGTACAACGCGGTGCAATACGGCCTGGTGGCAGCCACCGGCGAGGTCGACTACGAGCAGGTTGAGGCGCTGGCGCTGGAGCACAAGCCGACCATGATTGTGGCCGGTTTCTCGGCCTATTCCCGGGTCATGGACTGGGCCCGGTTCCGCACCATTGCCGACAAGGTCGGCGCCTGGCTGATGATCGACATGGCCCACGTCGCTGGCCTGATCGCCGCCGGGGTCTATCCCAACCCGGTGCCACATGCCGATGTGGTGACCTCCACCACCCACAAGACCCTGCGCGGTCCCCGCGGCGGCGTGATTCTGGCGCGGGCCAACGAGGAACTGGAGAAGAAGCTCCAGTCGGCGGTTTTCCCCGGCGGCCAGGGCGGCCCGCTGATGCATGTGATCGCCGCCAAGGCGGTGGGCTTCAAGGAGGCCCAGAGCGAGGAATTCGTGGTCTACCAGAAGCAGGTGGTAGCCAATGCCCGGGCGATGGCCGCAACCTTTATCGAGCGCGGTATCAACATTGTCTCGGGCGGCACGGACAACCACCTGATGCTGGTGGACCTGATCGGCAAGTCCTACACGGGCAAGGATGCGGACGAGGCCCTGGGCAACGCCAATATCACCGTCAACAAGAACGCGGTGCCCAACGACCCGCGTTCGCCGTTCATCACCTCCGGCCTGCGGGTCGGCACGCCGGCGATCACCACCCGTGGCTTCAAGGAAGCGGAAACGATCGAGCTGACTGGTTGGATGTGTGATGTGTTGGAGGCGCTGGAGCGGGGCGATGCCGAAGCGACGATCTCCGACGTGAAGGCCAAGGTACTGGATATCTGCGCCCGCTTTCCGGTCTACCGCCGGTAGATCAGTTTGCGGCTGGTGCATGTAAGGGAGCTTCGGCTCCCTTTTTCGTGCATTTTCACGACCCAAATTACGCTCGATAGAAGGGGCGACGTGGGAGGGGCTGGCCGGATGCTTGGTCGTTTGGGGCGGCTGGTTGGGTACTTCGTCGCTCGGGGCAACGTGGGAGGGGCCGGCGAGAACGGCCAATCGTTTTCCATCATCTCCGGGCGGCTGCGCAACTCGACCATTTTTGCTGCGCAAAAATCGGGACTCGATCAGTGCTCGCCGTAAAGCTCCCTCCGATGATGGAAAACGAAAGCGATGGCCTGATTGTTCTCGCCAGCCCCTCCCACGTTGCCCCTTTTTGTCGAGCGTAATTCGGGTTGCGAAAAAGCGCGGAAAATCGGTCCCTCCTACGTTGCCCCGAGCGACGAAGTACTCAACCAGCGCTTCCCACGTCAGCCCGAGCTACGAGCTACCCAATCAGCGTTGCCCACCGCTACCACGCGATCCCGTAATCATCCCCATAGTCACTGGCCCCGCCCTGCATGGTCCCGTTCTCGCGGTCAAACCAGATCGCGGTGACCGGGCTGTAGGTGCGCTCCACACTCTCCACCTCATAGCCCATCCGCGTCAGCTCCGCCTGCGACCAGGGGGATACCAGCGGCGTGACCTGCAGCCGTCCGGGCTCGGCCTGGTGGGCGCCGAAGGAGCTCTGCATCTGGTAACTGAGGATATTTTGGGCCTCGGCCGCCTGTTGTACATTCATGCCGAATTCCACCATGTTCAGGAAGAACTGCAGCAGGTTCTGGTCCTGGGTGTCGCCGCCCTGCACCGAGAAGGCCAGCAACGGCTTGCCGTCCTGCAGTGCCAGGCTGGGGGTCAGCGTGACTCGCGGGCGCTGGCCGGGGCGGACCACATTGAAGGGGTTGAGGCTCTCGTCCAGCACGAAGCTCTGCATGCGCTGGCTCAGGCCGATCCCCGACTCGCCGGCCACGAAGGCCGGAATCCAGCCGCCGGAGGGTGTCACTGAGATGACCCAGCCCTCGGCGTCGGCGGCCTGAATGGAGGTGGTGCCGGCCAGGAAGGCTTCGTCGTGGCTCATTGTGCCGGCCTGCTGGAAACCTTCGGCACCCTCGGCGTCCGCCGCGGGCGGTACCGGTTGCCATTGCTGGCGCAGTTTTTCAAAAGGATTGCTGTCTCCCTGGAACGGGTAGGGGTCGCCCGGCTTGATATCGGTGGCGTTGCGGTCGGCAGGCATCAATTTGCGCCGCTCGGCCGCGTATTCCTTGGACAGCAGGCCCTCGACCGGCTCTGCCGGCGGAGTGTAGGGGTCGCCGTAGTAGAAGTCGCGGTCGGCGAAGGCCAGGTTCATGGCCTGGTACAGGGTGTGGATGTAATTGGCGCTGTTGTACCCCATGCCCTTGAGGTCGAAGCCCTCCAGCAGGTTCAGGGCCTGCAGCATGACCGGGCCCTGGGTCCAGGTGGTCAGTTTGTAGACGTCGATGCCGCGATAATTGACGCTCACCGGCTGTTCGATCTTGACCTCCCAGTCGGCCAGATCCTCAAGTGTCATCAGGCCGCCCTGTTCGCGACTGCTGCGCACGATCTCGGCGGCGATATCACCCCGATAGAAGCGCTCGTAGGCGGCCTGGATGGCGGCCTTGCGATCCTTGCCCGCCGCCAGTGCCTCGGCCTCGGCAGCGACCAGCTTGCGCAGGGTTGCCAGCAGCTCGGGCTGACGAAAAATCTCGCCCGGCCGCGGCGCGGCGCGTACAGCGGGATCATCCTCATCCAGATGGGGCAGGAACACTTTGCGGGACGCGGGCCACTGGGCGAGGATGTCGCGGCGGCTTTCAATAAAGTCCGCCTGGGATTCCTCTATGGGATAACCTTCGGCCATCTGCATCGCGGGCGCGAGTACTTCAGCCAGGCTCAGGCGGCCATACTCGGCCAGCATTACCAACAGTCCGCCCGGGGTGCCGGGCGTCGTTGCCGCCAGTGGCCCGTACTCGGGCGGGTAGAGCATACCCTGGTCGCGGAAGAAGTCGGGGGTTGCACCGCTGGGCGCGACTCCCAGGGCATTGATGCCCATCACTTCGCCGGTATGCGGGTTGTAGATCAGGGCCTGGGTCTCGCCGCCCCAACTCAGTACATCCCACATGGTGGCAGTGGCCGCGAGCATCGCGCAGGCGGCATCGATGGCGTTGCCGCCACGGTTGAATATCGTCGCGCCGGCCGTGGCGGCCAGCGGTTTGCCGGTTACCGCTACCCAGTGTTTGCCCATCAATACCGGTTTGGCGGTTTTCTGGGCGCTGGCCGGCCAGCTTGTCACCAGGCTGAGGAAGAGGGCAGCAGCCAGGGCGGTGACGGCTGCCCGCCGCGGGGCGTGAACGTGTGACGCTATAAACATCGGATTCTCCTGTGGAATTCTCCCAGCACGAATGGCACTTACTTAAGGTCCGCTTCGGTGTGAGGGCGCTACTTCTGGAGAGTACTTTCGAGACCGTATGCGACATGGATGTCGCATCCGAGCCCCCAGGGAAGGGTTTACGGCGTGTCTCGAAAGTACTCTCCAGAAGTAGTGACCGGATTATAGGCACCCAATCGCTAAAGTTAAGTGCCATTCATCCCAGCATAGCAAACTTGTGTTGTCGTGGCCGGCGCGGCGGTTGCGTTTGCCGCGTCGAGGCGCCGGCAGCCGTGGCCAGTCCTTCGCGAGCGTCCTTCGGCGTGCTCATTTGCTGGTGAATTATGTTAGGCTTCAGCCACTTAAAAGAGGGTAAGCCCATGCACTGCCCATTTTGTGCCGCCGACGACACCAGGGTGATCGACTCCCGGCTGGTGGCCGAAGGCGACCAGATCCGCCGTCGGCGGGAATGCCTGAGTTGCAAGGAGCGGTTCACCACCTATGAAGTGGCGGAGCTGGTCATGCCGCGCGTGATCAAGCAAAACGGCAACCGCGAGCCCTTCGACGAGAACAAGCTGCGCGCCGGTTTCCAACGGGCGCTGGAAAAGCGGCCGGTGTCGGTGGAGGACATAGAGGCCACCATCAACCAGATCAAGCACGCGCTGCGCGCCACCGGCGAACGGGAAGTCCGCTCGCGGGTGCTGGGCGAGCTGGTGATGGACCACCTCAAGCAGCTGGATCAGGTGGCCTATGTGCGTTTTGCGTCCGTATACCGCAGCTTCCAGGATATCGCGGAATTCCGCGATGCCATCGAGCGCCTGGAAGCCGAGCCGAAACGGGAGCGCGGCGTCAGCTGAACCGCAATGAGTACTGCCGATCTTGATACACGGATGATGGCCCGGGCGCTGCAACTGGCCCGCCGCGGGCGCTATTGGGCCATGCCCAATCCCCATGTCGGCTGTGTGCTGGTACGCGATGGCCACGTTATCGGAGAGGGTTACACCCAGCCGGCCGGCGGCAATCACGCCGAGATCGAAGCCTTGACGATGGCCGGCGATGCCCGCGGCGCCACTGCCTATGTGACGCTCGAACCCTGCAGCCATCGCGGCAAGACCGGCCCCTGCGCCGAGGCCCTGCTGGCGGCCGGGGTGAGCCGCGTGGTGGCAGCGATGGAGGACCCCAATCCCGAGGTATCTGGCCGCGGCCTGGCGCGACTGCAGGCCGCGGGAGTGGAAGTCAGTTGTGGTCTGTTGCAGCAGGAGGCCGAGCGGGTGATCCCGGGTTTTATCGCCCGCATGCGGCGTGGCCGCGGGCGGGTGCGCGCCAAGCTGGCGATGTCGCTGGACGGCCGCACAGCTATGGCCTCGGGAGAGAGCCAGTGGATTACCGGCCCCGCAGCGCGCCAGGATGTGCAGCGCCTGCGGGCGATGAGCTGTGCGGTGTTGACCGGGGTGGGCACGGTGCTGGCCGATGACTGCGCACTGACCGTGCGTCCGGATGAGTTGGGGCTGGATCCTGCGAGCACGGCGCGGGCCAGTGTCCGCCAGCCGCTGCGGGTGGTGCTGGACTCCGAGCTGCGCACGCCTGCCGGCGCCCGGGTCTGCAGCGTCGCGGCACCCACGCTGATCTGCCACCGCCAGGGACTCGCCGCCTCCGGGCCTGTTTTGCCGGCAGGTGTCGAAACCCTGACCCTGCCTCACGGCACCCAGGGGCTGGACTTGGCCGCATTGATGGCTGCGCTCAGTGGGCGGCAATGCAATGAAATTCTGGTAGAATCTGGGCCCCGTCTGGTGGGGGCGCTGTTGCAGCAGGGCCTGCTGGACGAATTGATTATCTATATGGCACCGACCCTGATGGGGGATCTGGCCCGCCCGCTGCTGCAACTGCCCCTGCAGCGCATGGCCGACAAGGTCGCGCTGGAACTGACGGACGCGCGCCGGGTCGGGCAGGACTGGCGCTTCACCGCCGTGCCCCGCCACTGACGCCACAGCGCAGGACGACAGCATGTTCACAGGTATCATCCAGGCCGTTGGCAGTATCGCCACCCTGCAACCCACAGGAGGTGACATGCGTCTGCGGGTCCACACCGGCAAACTGCCGCTGGACGACGTCGCGCTGGGAGACAGTATCGCTACCAACGGCGTCTGCCTCACGGTAACCGGATTGCCGGGAGACGGCTTCTGGGCCGATGTATCCGGGGAAACGCTGGACCACACGACCCTGGGCCAGCTCAGGCCGGGCAGCCGGGTCAACCTGGAGAAGGCCCTGACCCCGGCCAGCCGGCTGGGCGGCCATATCGTCAGCGGCCATGTGGACGGCGTCGGCGAGGTGGTCAGCCTGCGCGGGGAGGGGCGCTCGATCCGGGTCTTGCTGCGGGCTCCCGATGCGCTGGCCAAATACATTGCCCACAAGGGCAGCATCTGTGTCGACGGCACCAGTCTCACGGTCAACGCTGTGAACGGCGCCGAATTCGACCTCAATATCATTCCCCAGACCATGGCGGAAACCGTATTTGGTGATTATGGGCCGGGCAGTCAAGTCAACCTGGAAGTGGATGTGATCGCCCGTTATTTGGAACGCCTGGTGATGGGGGAGGCGGCAGCGCAGCCAGCGGCCGCCGGCCTGTCGCTGCAAACCCTCGCAGACAACGGCTACCTGGGCCGCTAGCGCCAGCCGGAAAAGGACGCAATCAGAGATGCAAGTAAACACGGTAGATGAACTGATCAGCGATATACGCCAAGGACGCATGGTGGTGCTGGTGGACGACGACGCCGACAGCCACAACGAGGGCGTGGTGATGGTCGCGGCCGAGCATGTCGACGCCGGGCAGGTCAACTTCATGGCGCGCCAGGCCCGGGGCCTGGTCTGCCTGACCCTGACCGAGGAACGCTGCCGGCAGCTGGACCTGCCGCCGATGGTGGCGGCCGCGCGCGGCGAGAAATCCAATTTCACCCTGTCCATTGAGGCTGCGGTGGGCATCGATACCGGTATTTCCGCGGCCGACCGCGCCCGCACGGTACAGGCCGCAGTGGCACCCCACGCGGTACCGGCGGATATCGTCCAGCCCGGTCATATCTTTCCGCTTACGGCTGTGCCCGGCGGCGTACTCACCCGCGCCGGCCACACCGAGGCCGCCAGTGATTACGCCCATCTGGCCGGCCTGCTGCCGGCCGCAGTCATCGCCGATATTCTGACTCCCGAGGGGGTGCTGGCCGACGGCCCGGCGCTGGTCGAATTTGCCGCCAGGCACGAGCTCAAAATAGGGACCATCGCCGACCTGATCCACTTCCGCATGGTCAATGAGCGCACCATCGAGCGCATCCGCGAGGGGCAGATCCAGACCGCCCAGGGCGTGTTCCAGCTCACCGCCTACCGCGAGACCAATTCCGGCAGGGTGCATCTGGCGCTGGCCACCGGGGATATCCGCGCGGAGCAGCCCACGCTGGTACGGGTCCATGTCGGCTCCACCATGCGGGATCTGCTGGTCAGCGAACTGCCCGACCGGCCATCGTGGAATATCGGCGCCTGTCTGGCGAAAGTGGCGGCGGCGGGCCGCGGGGTTATCGTGCTGTTGTCTCGCGAGGAAAGCGCCGGCCAGTTGCTCGACAGTATCGATATGGCGCTGGGCAGGGTGCCTACCAGCGCTGCAGCGCCACCCGATACCTACACCACGGTAGGCCTGGGATCGCAGATACTGAAGGACCTGGGGGTGGGAAAAATCCACCTGATGGGAGCGCCGATCAAGTACAATGCAATCTCGGGTTTTGATCTGGAGGTGCTTGAATACGTAGCGCCCGATAGCCGGGTCTGAACGGGACCGACCAGCCCTGCAGAACAGCACAATAGGCCCTGCACAGGCCGTGTATCACAAGGAAACAGGCATGACCGATATCAAGACGATCGAAGGGGATTTCACCAGCGGCAAGGGCCAGTTTGCGCTGGTGGTGGGGCGCTGGAACAGTTTTGTGGTAGAGCAGCTGCTGGCGGGTGCCGTCGACACGCTGCGCCGGCATGGCGTCAGCGACAAGCAGCTCACCGTAATACGGGCGCCGGGCGCCTTTGAAATTCCGCTGGTCTGCAAGAAGCTGGCGCGCCAGGGGAGCTTTGATGCCATTATTGCCCTGGGCGCGGTGATCCGTGGCGGCACCCCACACTTTGACTATGTGGCCGGCGAATGCACCAAGGGCATTGCCCAGGTGAGTCTGGAGCACGGTATCCCGATCTCCTTCGGGGTACTGACGGTGGATTCCATCGAGCAGGCCGTGGAGCGCTCCGGCACCAAGGCGGGCAACAAGGGCGCGGAAGCCGCGCTGTCGGCGCTGGAAATGGTCAGCCTCTGCGGCCGGATTGGCGAGTGAGCCCGTCCCGGTGAGCAGCAAACCCCGCAATATCCTCGCCGCGGAGCGGCACAAGGCCCGGCACTACGCGTTGCAGGCCCTGTACCAATGGTATATGGCGGCGGCCCCACTGGGCCGGATCGAGACCGAGTTCCGGACCGACTACGACTTTGCCCATGTGGACCTGGAGTACTTCCAGGCACTGCTGCACGGCGTACCGGCAACGGTCGATGAGCTGGAGGCAGTCATTGGCCCGCTGCTGGACCGCAAGCTTGACGATCTCGACCCCATAGAGCGCAGCCTGCTGCGCATGGGCGTATTCGAGCTGATGCAGCGCATTGACGTACCCTACAAGGTGGTGATCAACGAGTCGGTCTCACTGGCCAAGAAATTTGGCGCCACCGACGGCCACAAGTATATCAACGGCGTGCTTGACCGGGCCGCCCACCAGTTGCGCAAGCCCGAGATCGACGCCGCCTCCTGATGCCCATGGACGAGTTTGCCCTGATTGCCCGTTATTTCTCCGCGCTGGGGCGGGGTGAGGCGGTGACGCTGGGGGTGGGCGATGACTGCGCAATTCTGCGCCTGGGTCCGGACGAGCAGCTGGCAACCTCAGTCGATACCGTGCTGCCGGGCGTGCATTTCCCGGAAGAAAGCCTGCCTGAGGACGTCGGTTTCCGGGCGGTGGCGGTGGCCGCATCCGATCTGGCGGCGATGGGGGCGCGGCCGTTGGGCATGACCCTGGCCCTGACCCTGCCTGAGGCCGACGAACTGTGGCTGCACAGTTTCAGTCAGGGTGTTGCCGCTGCGGTCAGTGCGCTGCAACTACCGCTGGTGGGCGGTGACATCACTCGCGGCCCGCTGACGATCACTGTCCAGGTGCTCGGTGCGGTGCCCCGGGGGCAGGCCCTGTTGCGTGGCGGCGCCGCGGAGGGCGACGGGGTGTACGTTTCCGGTACCCTGGGTGATGCTGCCGCCGGGCTGGCGGTACTGCAGGGCCGCTACCGGCCCGAGCCGGAGCTGGCGGAATATCTGGAACGGCGCTTCTTCCGTCCGCTGCCGCGGCTGGAGCTGGGAATCCGGCTGTTGGGTAGCGCCACAGCCGCGATCGACATCTCCGACGGGCTGCTGGCCGATGCCGGCCATATTGCCGCCGCCAGCGGTGTGCAGCTGCAATTGCAGCCGGAGTTGCTGCCGCTGTCCGCCGCGCTGCTGGCGCAGCCGGACCGGGAGCAGGCCCTGCGCTGGGCGCTGGCCGGCGGAGATGACTACGAGCTCTGTTTCTGCCTGCCGGCCGGGGTATCCGCGCCCGGCGACTGCACCCGCATTGGCGTGGTGGCTGCCGGGGAGGGCGTCAGTTGCGCCGGCGCCGAGCAGCTCGACATCGGTTACCGGCATTTCTGAAAGCTGTTCGCAGCATCGCCAAATCACAGTACACTGAGCACTTCCCGGATTGGTGAGAACCCATGGCCGCTGACCCCGCCTCCCTGCCTCTGGCCCCGACCCCGTTTCGCAGTCCGGTGCAATTCCTGGCTTTTGGTTTCGGCAGTGGCCTGTCACCCCGGGCGCCCGGCACCGCGGGTACCCTGTGCGCGATACCGTTATTCCTGCTGATGTCCGAGTGGTCCCTGTTCTGGTACAGCGCTTTGGTACTGGCTGCCGCTGCTGCCGGAGTGTGGATCTGTGAGCGCGCCAGCCAGCAACTGCGGGTGCATGACCATCCCGGCATCGTCTGGGACGAGTTCGTCGGTTACTGGATTACCATGTGGGCGCTGCCGGCGGATTGGTTATGGGTCCTGGCAGGTTTTTTGGTGTTCCGGATCTTCGATATTGCCAAGCCCTGGCCGATAGGGCTACTGGACAAGAAAGTGCAGGGGGGCTTCGGCATCATGATTGACGATATCGTGGCGGGCGTGATGGCCTGTGCCACCTTGCACAGCGCGCTGTGGCTGACGACGGTGCGCTGAGATGATGCCCACTACCAGAGCATTGCGCGCCGGCCGCCGGACGGCCCTGTTGTTGGCCCTGGTACTGAGCGCGCCCATCGCGGCCCAGTCAGTGACAATAGAAGCCTTGCTGCCCAATACGGTGGTGCTGAAAGTCGATGGTGAACGCAAGACGCTGCGGGTTGGCGACAACTTCCGGGGCATTGTGCTGATCAGCGCCGACTCCAGCGCCGCGGTGCTGGAGATCAATGGCGAGCGCCAGCGCCTGGGTCTGAACCGCAACGTCACCACCAATTACGTCGCCCCGGAGCGGCGCCAGCTCGACATTCCCCGCAATGAGCGCATGCAGTACATAACCAGTGCCGAGATCAATGGCCGCAGCGTGCGGGTGATAGTCGATACCGGTGCCAACGTGGTGGCGATGAATGCCAGCCAGGCCACCGCGCTGGGGATTGATTACCGCGCCGGCGTGGCGGGCAACATGGAAACTGCCAGCGATGTGGTAGCGGCCTGGAGTGTGAACCTGCAAAGCGTGGCCGTAGGTGGTATCCGCATCGAGAATGTCCGCGCCTCGGTTACCGAGGGCAAGTTCCCGGCTACCATTCTGCTGGGCATGAGCTACCTGCAGCATGTGGAGCTGCGCGAGGCCGACGGAGTCCTGTCTCTGTCCCGGGCCTGGTAGTCGCGCAGCGGCTGCAGCCTCCCTGCCCCAGCACGGCCCCGGCCGGCCCACGTGCGGCGATAAAGTGCTAAACTATGCCCCTTTTTCAAGCTGGAATGGCCCGTGTCAGTACGTTACGTAGAATCCTCCCGCCTGCCCACCGCCTGGGGTGTGTTTGACATCCATGGATTTGAAGATCCGGACACCAACAAGGAGCATGTGGTGCTGACCATGGGGGATGTCGGCGACGGTGAACCGGTCCTGGCGCGCATACATTCGGAGTGTCTGACCGGCGATGCGCTGTTCAGCCTGCGTTGCGACTGTGGCAACCAGCTGGAGGCTGCACTCAAGGCCATATCCGTGGTCGGCCGCGGCGCCCTCTTCTATCTGCGCCAGGAGGGGCGCGGTATCGGCCTGCTCAACAAGATCAAGGCCTACAAGCTGCAGGATGCTGGCGCCGATACCGTTGAAGCCAACGAACAACTGGGCTTTGGCGCCGATATGCGCGATTACACCATCCTCGGCCCGATGCTGCGGCACCTGCACATCGCCCGCGTGCTGCTGATGACCAACAACCCGCGCAAGGTGCTGGCGATGGAAGAAAACGGTGTGGAAGTCGTAGAACGGCTGGCCCTGCATACCGACAGCAACCCCCACAACGAGAAGTATCTGCTGACCAAGGGGGCCAAGATGGGCCACCTGTTTGCCGCCGATTAGGACCTAGCTCGCTATCGCCGACTGGATCAAGGGGATCAGGACGGCGATCGTAATGATACTGAGTAAAACGGTGTGGGCCGCCTGAGTGCGCTCCAGACGGCCGATGCGCGCGTCGAGGCCGTCCATGCGGTGGTCAGATTGCTCAAAGCGCTGCTCTATCTGAGTGAAACGCTGCTCCATCTGCGCGAAGCGCTGTTCTATCCGCGCCATGTGCACATCAAAATGCTCGCGGGTGACCAATGTGTCGAGCTGCTGTGCAAGCATATGGATCATGCCTCTGGCGATGGCTTCCGCCTGCTGCCTGGAAAGCCCCGATGCTTCCAGGTCGCGGGAGTAGGTTAGCACATCGAAATCAGGTTGTGGCATGGTCTGCAGCGTCGTACCCCGGGCGTTTGACGCAATTATGGCGGGCCGGATGTCGTGGGCAAACATCAAAAGCAGCCCTTTGCTACGCCTTACGGTCTACCACCAACCGCGCCAGCCCCCGCAGCATGTCCGCCGACTTCCCGAAGTCCTCCAGCGCATCCAGGGCGCCGTCCAGTAAGTGCTCGGCCGACTCCCGGGCGCTGGCGAGACCCAGGAGCTTGACGTAGGTCGCCTTGTCGTCCAGCGCATCCTTGCCCTGAGTCTTGCCCAGGGTCTGGGTGTCGCCCTCCACGTCCAGGATATCGTCCACGATCTGGAACGCGAGGCCGATATGCCTGCCACAGCCGTCCAGCGCCGCGAGCTGATCACTGCTGGCGCCAGCCGCGATGCCACCCAGCGCCAGCGCAGCGCGGATCAGGGCACCGGTCTTGCGCTCGTGCATCGCCTGGAGCTGCTCCAACGTCAGCGGCCGGCCGGTGGCGCAGACGTCCAGATACTGCCCTCCCACCATTCCTGCCAGGCCGGATGCCTTCGCCAACTCCTTGATCATGCTTACTTTTTGCTCTGCGGAAAGATCCTGGGCAGTCGCCAGCAGCTCGAAGGCCAGTGCTTGCAAGCCATCGCCGACGAGAATCGCGGTGGGCTCGTCGAAGGCCTTGTGCAAGGTAGCTTTGCCGCGGCGCAGGTCGTCGTCGTCCATGGCCGGCAGATCGTCGTGGATCAGAGAATAGTTGTGGATCAACTCGATCGCGGTGGCGGGTATATCCAGCAACGGATTGGGCGCCGAGCCATCGATTGCCTGCGCGGCGGCATACACCAGGCAGGGACGGATCCGTTTGCCGCCGCCCGACAACGCGTAGTCGACCGCGACCGCCAGACCGCCCAGGCTGTCATCCAGCTCCAGTATTGTTCCCGGACCGGGAGACGCGAGCTGATTGAGAGAGGCCTGACAACGATCAACACAGAGCCGGAGAAATCCGGCCAGTTCTTCACTCACTCAGCGTCTCCGCTATCCTGGAACGGCTCCAGTACCGGCTCTCCCTGGACCTCAAGCAGCTTGGCGACTTTCTGTTCAGCGCCGCTGAGCGACTGCTGGGCTTCGCGGATCAGACCCACGCCTTTCTCGAAATCCGCCAGGGACTGCTCCAACGAGGTGCCCTCATCTTCCAGTTTGGCGACGATGGCTTCAAGTTCGGCGAGAGTAGTGGCAAAATCGATGGATTTGGGGGGCTTGGGCATGATCTGACAAATCGCGTCTTCCTCGGGGGATGTAGTGTAGCAAACCCAGCGGAATTCGAGGAATGGTAGTTGCCAGAGTTGTTGCCAGCGTGACGGAGTTGTTGGTCTTCAGCCAGCCAGTGCCGACTGCACCAGCGGTATCAAAACGACGATGGTAATGATACTCAGTAGAACGGTGTGGGCTGCCTGAGTGCGCTCCAAACGGCCGATGCGCGCGTCGAGGCCGTTCATGCGGTGGTCAGACTGTTCGAAACGCTGCTCTATCCGCCTCATGTGCAGATCAAAATGATCGCGGGTGACCAATGTGTCGAGCTGCTGTGCAAGCATACGGATCATGCCCCTGGCGATGGCTTCCGCCTGCTGCCTGGAAAGCCCTGATGCTTCCAGGTCGCGAGAGTAGGTTAGCACATCGAAACGGCTATGATGAAGCTAACGTCTTCGCCCCTTCCCGGCTATTACGGAGGGCGAGCATTGAAAGGATCATGGGTATCGGCCACAATACCCTCCAGCATTGCCTGTGAGGGCGGTTTTCAAAGCCAATGTGAGTTTGTGGGCTCAGCGTTGGCGGGTGCTGGTACTTGGTAGCGTAGTTGGTGGGGCTTCGTTTGGATGATGAAAGGTTCCCTCATCAGCTAGCGTGAGGTGCGGATTTTATTATTCTCAGCCATAGCGATATTCGTGCCGGTAAATTAGGCGTGATCGCCTGATTTTTGGTCATGTTTCCTAATCTGTGAATCTTCATTGAGGCTAGGGTTTGTGAATCTAACCGGTTAAGATGGCAGCTTAAGGAATCGTGAAAGGTGCTGTCAAAGGTTAACGTACTCAGGAACCGTCCGTTTGTTCAGAACGTGTTGACGCTTGCCTCAGGTGCGGCATTTGCGCAGTTCATTACTTTAGTATTTTCTCCGTTGATCACTCGACTCTATGGCCCCGAGGCTTTCGGCCTCGTCGGTATTTTTGTATCTATAACTACGCTATTAACTACTGCAGCGGCATTAAGTTATCCGGCGGCAATTGTACTTCCGAGGGACGATTGGGACGCCCTCCGTCTCGTGAAACTATCGCTGATACTTGGGCTGCTCAATATGCTCGTTTTTGCATTTATATTGATTGTTGCAGGCGAAAAATTTCTTCAAGTCTTGAACGCTCAGTATCTCGAGCCATATAAGTTACTGCTTCCACTGGCAGCCTTTACTTCTTTGCTCTCGATCATTGTAGCCCAGTGGCTAATTCGCAAGAGAGCCTTTTCGATCACTGCAAAGTACGGTGTTGTTGCTTCGCTGGTAATAAATATTCTTAAGTTTACTATTGGTCTGCTGGCACCATCAGCCTTGGCATTGATCGTCACTAATATTGTGGGGCTGGCATTCGGCGCAATATTGACATTGAGGGCTTACTTGTTCGAGGTTGGTGGTGAAAAGGTTAAGCCAGGGAACTCTTCTCATGATTCGATATTTAAAGTGGCGGTAGCCTACAGAGATTTCCCATACTTTCGAATGCCACAGAATCTGATAAATGCGTTCTCTTACAGCTTGCCGATGATAATGATAGCTGCTTACTCGGGTGTGGGCTCTGTGGGTTACTATAGTCTCGCTTTAATGATATTAAGCGCCCCAGCAAGCTTGGTTGGCGGTGCAGTAATGTCGGTCTTTTACCCAAAAGTAGCTGAGGCAATAAGAGCTGGAGCTGACGTTCAGCGCATGATAGTGACTACGACCTTCTGGATGGCCATGGTCGGCGTTCTACCCTACCTGCTGATAGTTGCTTTTGGCCCTTCGCTGTTTAGCTGGGCATTTGGTCTGGAATGGTCAATTGCAGGTGAGTATTCCCAGTGGTTGGCTCTTTGGCTCTTCTTTCAGTTTATCAACAAGCCGGCTGTGGCTGCCGTGCCAGCTTTGCGATTGCAAAGCGGATTTTTGGTATACGAACTCTTGAGCACTTCTGCGAAGGTACTTGCTCTGTACATTTGTCTGTCGATTTTCGAGGAGGTTTTGATGGCGGTCGCGATATACTCAGTGGTTGGGGCGGTAGCATATATCTGGTTAATTATTTGGATTATCCAGTCAGCTAAACTGTACCAATATATAAGCGTTTAGTTTGCGATCTGAACTCTTTTATCGTATTACAAAGCACATAATTTATGTGAACTTGGGTGCTATGTTGTTAGTTGGAGTCCTTCTCACATCATGATTTCTCAAATACCAAGACTTGTTCGAAAGTTGGTGAGACTGGTTATTCCTAAGCCAGTATTAGATGGTCTTGAGCGTCTCAGAGCGACTCAGCCTATTGCCGAGCGACGATGTCCTGTCTGTAATTTTTCGGGCTATTTTGGACTGGCAGGTTTTCCACCTAGAATCGATGCTTTATGTCCGACGTGCGGGTCGCTCGAAAGACATAGACTATTCTGGTTATGGTTCTCGGATAATAAAAGCTTGCAATCTCCTGTGTTACATTTTGCCGCTGAAAAGATGTTGTCTGATCGTTTGCAGGGTTGCTTTGAAGAATACTCGACGGCTGACCTCCATGCCGACGCCGACCTGCAATTGAATATAGAAGACATCAAATTGCGTTCAGAAAGCCAAGGAAGTGTTATTTGTAATCATGTTTTGGAGCATGTCGATGACCAAAAGGCGCTATCCGAACTCTATCGGATTCTTGTTACTGGGGGGTCTCTTGTTGTAACGGTGCCATTAGTCGAAGGTTGGGATAGCACGTATGAAAATGATAATATTACTGATCCCGCGTTGCGGGTTTTACACTTCGGACAATCAGATCATTTGAGGATGTATGGAGCAGATTTTCGTGAAAGGGTGAGGAGTGTGGGCTTCATGATCGAGGAGGAGTATGTGGGTCGTGGGCCCCAAGTGGTTGATTACGGTTTGACTCGCGGAGAAAGAATATTCATTTGTAGAAAGCTAGGATAATTTCTCATGCATAGAATTGCTGTAATAATTCCCGTAAAAAATGATCCGCGCATAGTTCCAGCACTCGATAAGTTGATTTCCATAGGTGGGTTCAGAGACGGTCTCTCTATCGTGGTTGTGGACAATGGATCGTCTGATAGAAACTACAACGAAATGCAAAATTATTGTCGTACGCAGCCTCAAGTTGTCTTGTTGAGAGAGTTGGGCGCGGGTTCGTATGTTGCCAGAAATTCAGGAATAAGATATGCGTTGAATGAGCTAGACGCAGAGGTTTTGGCATTTATCGATTCAGATTGCATTGTTAGTGATGACTGGTTGAGCGCCATCTCAAACACATTCGAAAACGATGCGGTGGCAGCTGTCACTGGAAAATCTTTCGGTATCAATAAAAATCCCATTGCATTGTATGAGCAGATGCTATATGACCGAATTGTAGCTGATTTCTTAAATGAATCTGCTTTAAAACGAGTTGACACTAGGAATTTCGCTGTCCGAAGCAACGTACTTAAGAAGACAGGTTTGTTTCTTCCTGTAAGGTATGGGGGAGATATGGAATTTGGAGCGAGAATTCATAAATTAGGCATGCTTTCGATTTATTCAAGCGAAATGATCTTATATCATGAAAACCCATGTCATCTGGGTGACTTGTTGATAAAGAGAGTTCGGCAAAATCATGGTAACCATCAGCTTCATGACTACTGCGAAACCTCGTACTTGGAAACTTATCTTCCACATTTGTTCAAGTATCGTCCCGTAGGGTTCATTCAAAAATTTGTTTTGTTTATTCATTACCTCGTGTTGATATTTAATCGATATACTGAGTTTAGGTTTGCACATTTACTGTGTCTTACAATATCCAAATTGTCGCCGCGAATTGGGTTCCTATATTTTAAGGTTATGGTATCGAGAGCTTGTCGGCTCGGAGATATATCATATTTTCTAGGTCTTCCATCCCAGCAGGTTTGATGTTAGGAGAGGACTATTTTTTCTAGTTCTTGCGAGATATGTTTGACTGGCCACCTAGTGTGGAAATGTTTTCCAATAACGAGGTGCCCCGTAATCTCCCCATCCGACCTCTGATGCCATCGTACAGGCCTTTAATAGCGAATATAGCGCTAGTGTAACGCTGAGGTGCGAATACAATGTGGGTATACACCAATCCTAGCGAATACCAGCTACTGCGAACCTTCCAGCGCCAGCTGATTTTCGGATCCTTGAGTAGGGCGACAAAGTTTCTTAATCGGTAGTACAGTCGCAACGGGCTGTACAGGCTTTCATTCCTCCAGCCGAAATACCAAACCCGCACAGAGTTTTCCCCCATACGTTGGTACATCCTGGCAGATCCGCAGCCCATGAGCCGAAATCCCAGGTGCCTTGCCCTCATTCCCCATTCGATGTCTACTTGGTCAATGAAAAGATCTTCGCGCATGGGGCCTACCTGTAGTAGTGCCGACATCGGTACCAGTGTGCCTGAGGTGATTAAGGAGAATGTTTCCAGGTAAGGCTGGCTTTCATCTGCTACCGCATGAGAATAGAAAATATCACCGGGCTTCTGGATCTGGAAGGGGTAAGTCAATTCCGTGTGAATATCAGTATATGTGGGGCCTACCGCAGCGACATTGCCGTATTGCTGCGCACAAGCTTGGTAACATTCAATGAGCTTCGCTACCATGTCGGTATTAGGCAGGCTGTCTTGGTCGCTGAGCAGAACAAATTCCGTGCCCAAGGATTTCGCACGCTCGCAGCCTTCATTCAGCGCCTTGGCTATACCAAGATTCTCGCCAAAACGAATGGTGACGCATCGCTTGGGCGCGGAAGATTCCAAGCATAGAGCCGCAAGTCCGGGGTTTTCATGGCCCGGAGTATTGTCCACCAGGATTACCCGGTCAGTTTGCAGTAGCAAACGCTCAAGTAAGGGCGCAAGTTCATCTGACTTGGGATGGTATGTGACTACGATGCTCGTGATGGTCGGCATTAGAGGTACGTTTTCAGTAGTCAATGGTTTGTGTTGTGCGTTAGCGTGGGTAAACCGTAACGGTACAGCATGACCAATTTGTGCGGAAGCAAGCTGAAGTGCCCAAAGTAGCAGGAGAAGGTTATCACTCTGGATGTCTGGTATTTTGAGCGTTCAGTCCTGAGTTGCGATCCTCTATTTGCGACTTCCTGCAATACGTTGAGGTAGATCTGGGCAAACGACCTCGGATCACGGCGGAGGATGCTGAACATCAGCCCCTCAGCCACGAGTAGTAGCACATGGGTTAGAAGTAGCGGCCACACTACTGCGGTCGGTGTCATGACAAGAAGCGTGAATGTCTTGTTCCGTTCACTAAAGCGTCTTCTTCGGTAGTTGCTTGCAAGCCTGCCGCCTTGCGGTTTGTTGCCGCCAAAGCTCCCTCCTTGACGGTGCCGGTACCCACTTTCTGTTAGCGACTGAACCGACAGCCCTACCAGCCTGGCTGCACAACATAGGTAAAGATCCTCCCCTATAGAATCAAACCATTCCGGGAACCCGCCCAGCCGGTCCCAGAGGCCTCGCTCAATCCACAAACAGGCCCCAATTACCATCGCCACGTCCCTTCGCTCGGGGTCCATGTTGGGCACGGGATTATAGAAGGGGTCCAGCAGGCAACCCCGGTCCACCAGTTCTCCGCTTTCCCAGTCGTACTGCGGCAGGGTGAGAATGCCCGGCGGTTTCTGCTGCGCCGCTGCTGTTGCCAGGGTGGCCAGGGCATCAGTGAACAGGGCGGCATCATTGTTAAGCAGCAACACATACTTGCCCCGCGCGTGGGCCACCATCCGGTTGTTGGCCACACAAAATCCTGCGTTCTTTTCGCTGACCAGGAGTTCTACCTGGGGGTAACGTTTCCGCAGAAACGTCACTGAGTCATCTGGAGAGGCATCGTCATGTACGATGATCTCTACTTCGAAATCACAGTCCTGCGCCAGTACGGAGTCCAGGCAGGTCGCTATCAGCTCAGGCCCCTTATAGTGGGCGACGCAGACGGAGACCAGCGGCGCATCAGCCCGCTTCAGGGCTGGGTAGTGTTCAACCACAGCCATGTCCGCTTGAGTCCCTCTGCGAGTGGCACCAATGGCCGCCAGCCCAATGTCTGCCGCGCCCAATCTGCACTGATGGTAACCCTGCTGGCGTCCACCGCACGGCTGCCTACATGACTGCGCTGTAAAGATTGACCGCTGGCCAACTCGGCCAGGGCGAACAGCTCGTTGAGGCTGACGCTCTCGCCGCTGGCGGCATTCAGTGTGCGTACTTCATTTGCTGGAGGCTGTTCCAGCGCGGCCAGAGTAAGGCTGATAAGGTCGTCGATATAGAGGTAGTCCCGCACAGCGGAGCCGTCGCCCCAAACGGTCAGTGTTTTGCCACGCCTGATGCAGCCCAGGGTGGTCGGCACAATTCCGAAGCCTGCTTTTTCTGCCTGGCCAGGGCCGTACACGTTTGAAGGCCTGATGACGGTGGCGCTGCCGCCAAACTGCTGGGACCAGGCGCCAATGAACTGTTCTGCGGCCACTTTGGCGGCACCGTGATAGGATCGCGGCCGCGGCAAGTCATTTTCGCAGGAGGCTTCCCGGCTGCACTCGTCATAGAGCGCTCCGGCGGATGAAAAGTATACGAGGGGTATGCTCGGCTGCGCCTGGAGCGCTTCCAGTGTCACAACCAGTGGTGCCAGATTACCTCCCAGTTCTGCCGACGGTTTACCGGCACTGCTGCCGGGAGTGCTTGTCGCCGCCAGGTAAACTACCGCGTCCACGTTGTCCAGCAAAGGAGCCAGTTGGGAGGGTTGATGGCAGTCGCTGACGATGTGTTCATCACCAGTCAGATTCGGGTAAAGTCCGCTGCGTGAAAGAGTTCTGACATGAATGCCCTGGTTGCTGAGAACCTGGCAGAGTGTTCCTCCGATAAAGCCGCCAGCGCCGATTACCAGTACGCGCTTAATCATGGCCGCCCGCCAGCAGCACCTTATACAGTGCCAGGTAGCGTCCGGCGCAGTCATCCCAGGTGCCTACCTCTTGCAACGTCCAGGCGCGTGCGTTGCGTCCGTACTGCTGGTTGGTGGACGGATCCTCAAGCTTCTGCAGAGCACTGCTGTAGCTTGCCAGGTCGCTGCAAAGCTCCCCGGTGGAACTTTGTTGTACAAGGCTGGCGTGGGCTGGCATGTCCGAGGCGATAATGGGCAGCCCCGCCGCCATGGCTTCCAGCATGACCTGCGGCCGGCCTTCCGCATGCTTGCTCAGGGTGACAAGGCCATGCGCCTGCGGGAACCAGTGGGTAGACAATTGCTCCGGAGTGGCCGGGCCGTGGTAGTGCACCCAGTTTGGTAAGGTGATCTGCTCCTGCATCGGGCCCAACAGGTGTAGCTGTCTGGCTTGCCCCTTGAACAGCGGCTCTGACCACTCCAGCAGCGGTCCCAACTTGTCGCGGGTCAGGCGGGTGACGGCCAGCCAACGAGGGTGCTCTGTATTGGGTTGGCGCTGCATGGCATACCACACAGGGTCGATGCCAAAGATCACAGGTTGAATACGGGCGACGTCGCCAAAGGCAGACTGCAATGGCGCCTGCATCCACTCGGCATTGGGACAGATGATGACGGCCCGTTTGCGTATCACTCGCCGTAGCAGGGGCTTCACCAAGGGTAGTTTGAGAAATTTCAGGTCGGTGCCGAGCACGGTGATCAGGGCTGGCTTGTCGTCTGCCGGCAGTGGCAGAGCTGTTTGAAGCCAGTTCAGGTGATACAGCTCGGTAGCATTTTCGCGACGATAGAGGGAGCGCAACATGCCCAGCAGCTGCCAGGGCTTGCTCAGCGCGGCCGCGCGGCCGCTCCGCATCAGGTGGGCGATACCGCCATCCGCCATCAGGGCAGCAAGCATGGCTTGTTCCCGGGGGTTGGCCGCGTAGCGCACATTTGAAGGCAGTATTCCCGGTGGTGCCCAGACCGACAGTTGTAGCTCCGGCTTGCGTGCGAGCGCATGTACCAGATGGTGGATGAATACTCCGCGCCAATCTTGTTCGTCCGCCGGATAGGAGGTGGCGATACAGAGCACATTCATTGACGGCGGATCGAAAACCCGGAAAGTTGAGCCGTGGACGCCACTCAGCGCATCACCGGCACAGCATTCTGCGTCAGCCTCTGGCCGTGCAGCTCACCGGCAGTCAGGCGCGCCCGGATGCTGCCGGCAATCCCCTCCGCATCCAACCCCACCGCCCGGCGCTGCTCCTGCTGACTGCCGTGGTCCTGGAACTGGTCCGGGAGTCCGAGATTGAGAACGGCTGTCACCAGGCCGCGGGCCGCCAGCAGCTCGTTGACACCGGCGCCTGCGCCGCCGGCCAGTGCGTTTTCCTCCAGGGTTACCAGCAATTCGTGCTGGGAGGCCATCGCGATCACCAGGTCCTCGTCCAATGGTTTCACCCAGCGCATGTCCACCACGGTGGCGTTGAGGCGCTCCGCAGCCGTTACCGCCTCGGGCAGCAGGGTGCCGAAGCTCAGGATCGCCACGCGGCTGCCTGTGCGTACCTGTACCGCCTTGCCGATTTCCAGGGCGGCCATTTCATGGGCGATGATCGCGCCGGGGCCGGTACCTCTGGGGTAGCGGATGGCGGCCGGTCCCGGGTGCTGGTAGCCGGTATAGAGCATCTGCCGGCATTCATTTTCATCGGAGGGCGCGCCGATCACCATGTTGGGAATGCAGCGCAGGTAGCTGAGGTCAAACGCGCCGTGGTGGGTGGGGCCGTCCTGGCCGACCAGTCCGGCGCGGTCGATGGCAAAGGTGACGTCGAGTTTTTGCAGCGCCACATCGTGGATCAGCTGGTCGTAGCCCCGTTGCAGGAAGGTGGAGTAGATGGCGACCACCGGCTTCAGGCCGTCGCAGGCCATGCCGGCGGCCAGCGTGATGGCGTGCTGTTCGGCGATGGCCACGTCGTAGTAGCGCTCGGGAAACTGGCGGGCAAAATCCACCATGCCGGAGCCTTCGCACATGGCAGGGGTAATACCGACCAGCTGCGGGTCCAGTTCGGCCATGTCACACAGCCAGCGTCCAAAAATATCCTGATACTTGGGCTTCTTGGGAGCGGCGGGCACTGCGGGCTGGGGCCCCTTGGGTTTGGCCTCAATCTTGTTGATGGCGTGATAGCCTACCGGGTCCGTCTCTGCGGGGGCGAAGCCCTTGCCCTTCATGGTGCGGATGTGCAGGAACTGGGGGCCCTCGAGGTCCTTCATGTTTTCCAGGGTCTGCAGCAGTTGGGGCAGGTCGTGACCGTCCAGTGGGCCGATATAGTGCCAGCCCAACTCCTCGAACAGGGTGCCGGGGGCCACCATGCCCTTCATGTGTTCTTCGGCACGCTTGGCCAGATCCCAGGCGGGCCGGATGCGTTTCAGTACCTTCTTGGAGCCTTCGCGCATCGCAATATAGGTCTTGCTCGCCCAGAGCTTGGCAAAATAGGTGGCCAGGCCACCGGTATTGTGGCCGATGGACATCTGGTTGTCGTTCAGCACCACCAGCATGTCCGGGCGCACGTGGCCAGCATGGGCGAGCGCTTCAATAGCCATGCCACCGGTGATGGCACCGTCGCCGATGACGGCCACCACCTTGCGCGCTATCCCCTGCTGCCGCGCGGCCAGGGCCATGCCCATTGCGGCCGAAATGCTGGTAGAGGAATGACCCACGCCGAAGGTGTCGTAGTCGCTCTCACTGCGCTTGGGGAAGCCGGAAAGTCCGCCCGCCTGGCGCATGCTGTGCATGCGCTGCATCCGGCCGGTCAGGATCTTGTGGGGGTAGGTCTGGTGGCCCACGTCCCAGACGATGCGGTCGTGGGGTGTGTCGTAGATGGCGTGCAGGGCGACGCTCAGCTCGGCTACCCCGAGGCCGGCACCGAAGTGGCCGCCAGTCTGGCCCACGGTATAGAGCAGGTAGGCACGCAGTTCTTCGGTCAGCTGAGCGAGCTGGCCGCTGTCCAGGTCGCGCAGGCGGGCACCCTGATCGATGGCGTTCAGAAGAGGGGTATCCGGCACTGTTGCAGGGATTTCGGTCAGCATTGCGGGATTCTAGCGCATTCTCCGGCAATTGTGACCCTTTGTGTGGTGCCCGCTGCGCCTTGGGGGAAGTGCCCGGCAGTGGAGCCCTGCCGGGCTGGCGGCGGACCGCGATCTCACCCTGAGGGGGTGTTAGCGGATGCCTGAGGCCAGTGTCTCGCCTTCGGTGGCCTGTCCTGGTGGGCGGTGGATGTGCTCCCGCAGCAGCATTCCCAGGCGCAGATAGCCGTGCTCGTTCAGGTGCCGGCCGCCTGGCCGGAAGAATTGTGCCGCGGGAGCCCCTGTGCGGTCGGCCAGCAGGGGGTTGGGGTCCAGTACTGTGACCCGTGGCCGGGTGGCAGCCCAGCTTTGCAGCAGCACGGCGGATTGTGCCATCCGCTCGTGATCCCCGGGATAGAAGGGCAATTTGAGCGGAGCGAATACATAGAAGTTCCGGGTGACGCCGTGGGCAGCATCCTGGGCCTCCAGTTCCTGCACTGCCTGCAGCAGCTCCGCCGGGTCCTTGTTGTCGCGGACATGGAAATTGCTGGTGCCGGGCAGCAGCACCACACTCTTGGGCTGGTAGAAACCGATCAGTTGTTCATAGTAATGGTTGATGTCATCGACTGTGGCTGCTCCCAGCCCCCGCAACAGCACCGGGCGGGGTGCCAGGAGCTGCTCCAGACCCTGCCAGAGCTTGACCGCCCGCCCACCCACGACCACCACGGGGTCGGTGGGCAGGCGTCGTTCGCGATCGGCCCGGGCATAAGCGGCGACCTCGTGCTCCCAGGCGCTGGGGGAGTGGTCCATTGCGATCAGGGCTTCGCGCGAGGTCAGCCAGGCCAGGTGGGCGATTGGCAGTAGCAGCAATACCAGACAGAACACACGGATGGTCGTCCAGGAATACATACCTTGTACCCCGTCAAGATGATCTTGCCGCATGAAGTCGTTCCAACAGCGGCCCGGTAGCAGGCGTTTCAGGCCCTGATGGCAATTTCCGCAGTGTGGGCGATAAATCCGTCACAGGCAATCCGCCTGCCCCAACAGGGTCAATGGCGGCGAGCGCCGTGGATCCCTGGCGCGGGAGCGTCAGTCGCCGCCTGTGTCACCGGATCTGGCAGCGAGGTGGCGCGTGAGCAGGGCGGTGAATTCCTCTGCCGGCACCGGGTTGTTGAAGTAGAATCCCTGCACTTCATCGCAGGCATGTTCGCGCAGAAACACCACCTGCTCCTCGGATTCGACGCCCTGGGCCACCACAGTCAGACCCATGGTGCGGCCTATCTTGACGATGGCCTGGGCCAGGGCGTTGTCGTCGGCGGTGTCGGACAGGTCCCGAATGAAGGCCCGGTCTATCTTGATGGCATCGAGCGGCAATTCTCGCAGCATGGCGAGTGAGGAATAACCAACGCCGAAATTGTCTATCGCGATACGTACGCCCACTGCCTTGAGTCCGTTCAGCGCGGCCAGGGCCTGTTCAGTGTCACGCATCAGGATGGATTCATTGATTTCCAGTTCCAACAGGTTCGCAGCTACCCCGGTCTGCTGGAGGATGGCAGCGATGTCCTCCGCCAGGCTGGGGTCGAAGAACTGTTTCTCGGTCAGGTTTACCGCAATACTCACCTGGGTGAAGCCCTGTTGCTGCCAGCGGGCGTTTTGCTCGCAGACCGTCCGTAACACCCATTTACCGATGGGGATAGCAAGGCCTATTTCCTCGGCCAGAGGAAGGAATCGCATCGGCGCGACCAGCCCCAGGTCCGGATGCTGCCAGCGCAGCAATGCTTCCATGCCAGTGACAGCGCTCGTGGTCACGTCCTGCTTGGCCTGGTAGTACACCGTGAACTGGTCCAGTTCCAGGGCATGGCGCAGGCTGGATTCCAGGCTGAGCCGGTCCAGCGATTCCGTGTGCAGCTTTTCCGAGTAGATCTGGAAGTTGTTCTTGCCTTCCTCCTTGGCCCTGTACATCGCGATGTCCGCATTTTTGGTCAGGGTCTGTTCGTCGAGGCCGCTTTCGGGATAGGTCGCGATACCGATACTGGCGGTGACCCGGAATTCCTGCCCCGCCAGAATGTAGGGCCGGGCGATGGCGGCAATCATCTTGCGTGCCACCGTCGTGGTGTAGATTTCGTCGGTGATCTCGGGCAGGACCACGACGAATTCGTCGCCCCCCAGGCGGGCGACGGTGTCGCTTTCGCGCACACAGCTTTTCAGCCTTGACCCCACTTCCTCCAGCAACTGGTCGCCCGCGTCGTGTCCCAGCGTGTCGTTGATCTGCTTGAAGTGATCCAGGTCCAGAAACAACACCCCGAGCTTCCTGTTGTGACGCTGCGCCTGGGCAATGCTCTGGGCCAGCAGCTTGCTGAACAGGCTGCGATTGGGTAGCCCGGTCAGACCGTCATGATAGGCCAGGTATTCGACCTGCCGGGCGTGCGCTATCCGGGCCCGTACTTCCTGCCTGCGGCTCCGGGCCAGTTTGTGGCTCATCAGCCCCATCAGCGCGAGAATCAACAGCAGCACCGCATTGGCCGCGGCAGTGCGCCAGTAGTAGGTGCGCACACGGGCTTCGGTAGGAGCCAATTGTTCCTTCCGGGACAGCGCGGCAGATACCGCCAGCGGAAAATCATAGAGCTGGCGGGCACCGAGATAGCGCTCCGTGCCGTCGATGGTGGATGTTATCAGCCGCACTTCGGTGTTCACGGCGTCGGGGTCGGGCACCAGGCGTTGATAGTCGATCTGGTCTCCGGCCGCCACCTGATCCCCAGTGCGCCGCACCCGCACTACACCGTCGGTGCCCACCAGGCCGAGCATGCCCTGGGCGCCCATTTTCCCGGCTTCGAAGCCAGCGACGAAAAACGCGGCATCCACTGTGATAACGGCGGTCCCCGCGAAGCTGCCATCGGCTGTGTTCAGGCCCTGGCTGAAAGCCAGCTCCCATTCTCCGGATTGCGGATCCCGTCGCGGTGGCGCCACCTGTAACTGTTCGCTGTCCGGCCTGGCAGGGGGTAGTTCACGGTAGTCCGCAGTGCTGTCGCCGTCCTGGGTGCTCGCTATCAATTCGCGGTTCGGGTCCAGCAGGGCAACGGTAAACAGGAATGCCGGTGGCAGCAGGTTTCTCTGCTCCAACACCGTCAGGGCCGCATCCATCCCGTGTTGCTCGGAGGCGTACTGAAGCAACTGAAAGTCGCTGTCGATCTCGCGCAACACCCTTACTACCTGGGCCTCGTAGGTTTCGGTCTGGTCACGGGTCAACAGCCGGGCTGCGGCCTCCGCATTGCGGCGTTCCACGTCGATCAGGTAGAACACTCCGGCCCACAGTCCCACGCTGATCACCAGGCCGAAGGCGGGAAACAGGATGTGGGACTCGAGCAGGCGCTGGGTTGCTTTGCGCCATCGGCCGACGGGCTGTGGCCGGGGGGGGCCGGGGAGGTGGCAGTTTCCTCGGGCATGGTAGCCTCGTCCTCGCTAGGGAGACAGGTCCAGGGCCTTGACACTGCTGTCCAGGCTGGACTCGTCGATGTAGCCGATCATGCCGGGATTGCCCGCCACCAGTTGTTTCATTTCCTCATCGTTGGCAACCTGCCTGGGGGGCGGCCGCGGCCGGTAAACAGAATCTTCGACCAGTGAGATTTGATCTGGGCCGGGGACTGGCCCATGACATCACGATAAAATGCCCGCTGGGTCTCGCTGCCCTCCGCCTGGTCTACCGGAATGGCGCGCAACTCACCGGGAAAATAGCTGGAGCGGCCCAGGAAGATGTTCTGGACCTGGGACGCAGGCAGGGTATCCACCGGGATCGAGGGAGAGACGATAACGGCGACCTCGGCCCCGCAATGGAGGCTCACCAGTCCGCACAGCGCTACGATAGCTGCCCTGAAGATCGTACCCAGCGGTTTCCGTCCTCTGTTGTCGCCGCATCGGGCGAGACAAATCAGCATAGCGTCCTTTTGTGCTTACATGCCTTTTTGATGAATTATGGACGGGCCTGCCGGCCCCGGGGCCCTGACCTGACCGATCCCTGCAGGGCTTCTGGCAACACTAGCCTATCATTGGGAGCAAGGCAACGCTCAGAATACCGCGGAAATGACAGTTGCACGCCCCGGTTGGCGGCATCACAATCAGCTTGCGCGTGTCAACAGGTGGCGGCGGGCCACCAAGCCGGTGGGTTTCGCATTTGCGCGGCAGTCATACTGAGCGGGGAATAATTGGCCCATGAGTCGTACCGGAGCATGATCTACCAGCGCCACATACCGCCGGAGGAGCTGTTTGCTGCCCAGCTGGAAATGCTGATGCAGAACGGCCGCATTGCGACCATTGCCGCCAACCTGCTGGGCGTATTGGCGACCGTCGCTCTATTCTGGCAGTTTATGCCCCTTATGTGGCTGCTGCTGTGGGCCGGCGGGGTAATGGTCCTGCTGCTGGTCCGCTCGCGGTACATGAGCAACGCATTGCTGGAGCAGCGCTTCCGCACCCACCCGCGGCGCGTCTATTGGGGGCTGCTGCTGGGGTCGGTAGTGACCGGTCTGGTATGGTCCTCGGCATTCATCGCTGCGGCTCCGCAGACGCCAGCCAGCGTACACTATGTGTTCCTGCTGTTAATTTTCCTGGTGACCATCCTGTCCATGGGGGTGACGCTGGCCCTGCGCGAGTATTTCCTGGCACAGCTGTTCGCGGCACTCTGGCCCATCGCCTGGTGGTGCATGGTGCATTATTGGGATCAGCCCTACAATTTGCTGATCGGCTGGGTGACGCTGGGCATCTGCGCACTGTTGTTGCTGGTCAGCAATCGGGTGTATCTCTCCATCCGCAATCTGATAGCGGTAACCTGGGAGCGAGAGGCCATGGCCCGGGACTTGGGCAATCTCACCGTGTCCCTGCGGGATCGCAACCGGCAGTTGCGCGACGCCCGCCGCCAGCTGACCGATCTCGCCAATGTTGATGAACTCACTGGTCTTGGCAACCGGCGGTTGGTCAATCGGGTGCTGCAGGAGGAGGTCAACCGCTCCCGGCGCAGTGGCACTGAACTGGCGATCATCATGCTGGATGTGGACTATTTCAAGTCCTACAACGACAACCAGGGCCACCTGGCCGGTGACCGGGTATTGCAGCAACTGGCGGACGTTATGCAGCGGGCGGTAAACCGGGCGGGCGAGGTGGCGGCCCGCTACGGCGGTGAGGAGTTCATACTGATTCTGCCGGGGCTGGACCAGGATGCCGCGCTGGATATTGCCGGGCGCCTGCGGGAGCTGGTGGAACTGGCGCGAATCCCCCACGGGGATTCGCCCGTGTCGCCGTACATCACCGTCAGCCAGGGAATCGCCACAATGCAGAGCGGCAGCCAGTCGCTGCCTTCAGACCTGGTGCGGCGAGCGGACCAGGCCCTGTACCGGGCCAAGGCCGCCGGCCGCAATGCCATTGCAGTAACGTCTCAGTAACGATTGACCGCTCTCCGGTCGATGTCTCGGCTAGTCGGTCGGGTAATCCTTGAAGCGGTGGATCTGGCGTCTTTGCCGTTTGCTGGGGCGCTGCGCCGGCCGGTCTATCATGCCGCCGGCAGCCTTGCGGGCTGCGCTTTCCCTTTCGCGCCGGGAAATACTGGCTTGCGTTTCGCTATACAACTGCTGTGCCTCGCTGGCGCCGCGGCGCTGGTCGGACAGCGCGCTGACAACCACTTCCTTCAGGTCCCAGCCCTGGCGTATCTCCAGCACCTCACCCACCGCGATTTCCTTCGACACCTTGACCCGCTGGCCCGCCAGCTGCACCTTGCCGCCCTCAATGGCGGCCTTGGCCAGGCTGCGGGTCTTGAAAAAGCGTGCCGCCCACAGCCACTTGTCCAGCCGCAGCTTGTCTTCCGCGGTATTCACGCAGACGAGGCCTGCAAGGCCGGGCAGAGGATGCCAGGCATGATCTCGTCGAAATGGTGAATGCCGGGAAAGCGGGTGTCGAGCCGCTTCTGGCGTTGGCTGTCGGGCTGCAACAAGGTGAGCAGGTGGGCGATGCCGTAACGGCGGGCGGAATCCAGCACGTTCTCGGTGTCATCGATCAGCAGCGTCCGCGCCGGGTCGAACGGGTGCAGGAGCTGCAGCTTGTGCCAGAAGGCCTGTTCTTCCTTGGGCGCTTCCAGGTCGTGCGAAACCACCAGACGATCGAACCAGCGACTGATATCAACCTGCGCCATTTTTATCGCGAGCGTCTCGCGGTGGGCATTGGTGACCATAACCACCTCCCGCGGGCTGGCGTGCAACTGCTGCAGGAATTCCAGCGCGAACGGGCGCAGGCAGATCATGTGCTGCAATTCGCGCTTCAGTGCCGCAATGTCCATATCGAGTTGGGCGGACCAGTAGTCCAGCGAGTACCAGTTCAGGGTACCCTGGTTGTTGCCGAAGCGGCTGTGCAGCGTTTCTGAGGCGTGTTCCTCGGGAAGACCGTGCTGGCGCGCATACAGGCGCGGCAGGTGGTCCATCCAGAAGTAATTGTCGAAATGCAGGTCCAGCAGGGTGCCGTCCATGTCCAGCAGAACCGTATCGATGCTGTCCCAGTCGATCATATACGTGGACCATTGTTGCCTTGGACGATGCATTATGCCGGTTTCTGCCGGCGGTTGCAGCAGGGCGCGAAAGACACAGAACGAAGCCGCCATTGGCGGGACAAGCGCTGTATCGCGATCTGGCGGTGGTATACTGACCTCCCTCAGCTGCCGGATGCTACCGTGCAAGATCTGCTTGAACTCGTTGAACCGCTGCGCCGCCTTTGTTTTGAAGCAGGGGAGCTCATTTGCCGGCATTACCACGCGCCGGGCGAAACCAGTGTCGAGGCCAAGGCCGACCATTCGCCGCTGACTCACGCGGATCTGGATTCCCATATTCATCTGCGCGATGGGTTGGCGCGGCTCGCGCCGCAGTGGCCGCTGCTGTCTGAGGAATCTTCTGCCGCGCACAAGGCTCACCGGTTGCAGTGGCCCTGTTACTGGCTGGTGGATCCGCTCGATGGTACCCGGGAATTCATTGAGGGGAGCGGAGAATTCACGATCAATGTGGCGCTGATCCGGGAGCACCGGCCGGTGTTGGGCCTGCTCTATATCCCCTGCGCAAAATCGCCTATCTGGGAATTCCCGGACACCTGGCCGCCAGCTACCATAGCGATGACGGCATGAGCTGGAACACCCGGCCACTGGCGACCCGTCCGCTGCAGAGAGCTGCGGGGTTGACTGTGCTGGCCAGCCGGCGCCACCAGAACCCGCGCCTGGATGCCTGCCTGGAGTGGCTGGCCGCGCGCCGGGGGCCGCTGCGGCGCGACAACAGTGGCAGCGCGCTCAAATTTTGCCAACTGGCGGCAGGCGAGGGGGATTTCTATCCTCGCTTTTCGCCCTGTTGCGAGTGGGATGTGGCTGCGGGCCAGGCAGTGCTGGAGGCTGCGGGCGGCAGCGTGCTGGGCCTGGATGGCCTGCCGTTGCGCTATAACTGCCGGGACACGCTGATGAGCCCGCATTTCTATGCCATTGCCGATGCCGGGCACCCATTGTGGCGCGAACTGCTGGCTTTTCAGGCAAGTCTGGAAGCGGATGACGCGGGGCGCTGAGGCGGGCCTTGTGTAGCCAAAGCAAGAGGGTATAGAGTTAGCCGCTGTCAGGGTGATCCCGGTGCTGGAGCCAAACACTGTATGAATGAACCGCCGCGCAACACCTTTGGTACCGGGCCGGAAGACGCTGCCAATGAGGAACTCACACCAGCGATGCGGTTGTTGCAGATGATGGCAAGACACCGGGCGCTGGACGAGAAAATCGCCGAACTGTACGAATTCCCCTACAAGAATCAGATCCTGCTGCAGCGCCTGAAGAAGGAAAAGCTGCGCCTGAAGGACAGTATCGAACGGCTCAAGGATGAATTGATTCCCGACTTGAACGCTTAGCAACCGGCAACAGTGCCCGGCTCCGGCTGCCGGCGCGGCTGGCCACGCGACTTGCGCGACCAGCCGTTACTGTCTCAGGCTGCCAACTCCTGCGGCTGCAAAGGCTGCGGCAGTGGCTGCAGTGGTGCAGCCTCGCGATCACAGAGGTAATCGGGCCGCGGCGGCAGGCCGCCAAAAGGCGCCACTATCGGGTTTTCCGCGCTGTTGTAGACAAACATCAAAATGCTGCGCGGATCCGCCGAGATATTGTCGGGCGAGCCGTGCAGCAGGTTGCAGTCGTGCAGTACCAGCGTTCCGGCACCTCCCTCAATGGCCCGGATCGGGCGATCCTGCAACAGGCTGCGCATGGTCTCGTGCCGGGGCACACCCAGATTCTGACGCTTCAGCGAGGTACGGTAATTCTCGCGCCCGGTTTTGCCGGCACAGGATACGTAGTGCTTGTGGGAGCCCGGGATGACATAGAGCGGACCATTGCAGGCGTGATTGTCGGTGAGCATGATCCAGGCGGTGACCGCGCGCATGCGCTCCATACCGTCCTCCACATGCCAGGTTTCAAAATCCGAGTGCCAGGGAAAGGATTTGCCGCGGAAGGCGGGCTTGATATTGATGCGCGACTGCATCAGCGTCGCGCTGGAACCGAGAATCTGCTCTACCGGCTGCAGCAGGCGCGGGTCGCGCATGAGGCGGTCCAGCAGTGAACTCCAGGCGTGCACCCGGAACAGGGTGCGTGGCTCGTCACTGTCCGGCTCGGTGTACAGGTCCTCGTCGCCGGCCATGCGCTGTTTGAGTGACGCCAGTTCCCGCCGGATCGGGTCCAGCATGTCGGCACACAGGTCGGGCAATATCAGGTAGCCGTCGCGCTCGAAGCTGGCCAGCTGGTCCTGGTTCAGAGCGTGGGCTTGTCCGGGTTGGGGGCCGCCGTAGACCACCGGGTCCAGGCGGGGATGGATGGCTTCTGCGCCACCGGTTCGTGAAGCATAGGGGTCGTGTTGGACCATAAGGGGCATCCTCCTGACCGAAGTACGGTGTTTGTTTGCTGTGTGATAACGGTGTGGAACGGGCGGCCGGGACGCCCGAGCCACTAAGTCCACGGCAGGATAACTGAGGGCGCTAGGGCTGAATTTCAAGTCTGCCTTGCAATTGTGCGCCCTCCAGGCACAGCAGGGTGTGTTTCAGATCCAGGCCCCCGGCGTAACCGGTGAGCTGGCCGTTGCTGCCTATCACCCGATGGCAGGGAATCACGATCGGCAACGGGTTGCGGCCATTGGCGGCGCCTACCGCGCGGCTGGCTGTCGGTCTGCGCAGCGCGAGGGCAATGTCGCGGTAGCTGCGCAGCTCGCCATAGGGAATGGATTGCAGAACCTGCCAGACCTGCTGCTGGAAAGGGCTGCCCCGCGGTGCCAGCGGCAGGTCGAAGTGGCGGCGGGTGCCCGCGAAGTACTCCTGTAACTGGTATCGGGCACGCTGTAGTACCGAGTCATCGGGAGTGTCAGGGGCACCGTTGTGCTGCTCCGGAAAATGGATTGCCCACAGCGCGCCGCTGTCGCTGAGCAGCTGCAGGGGTCCCAGGGGGCTGTCCATGGTGCACGAGTTCATCGGTCCTGCTCCTGTATTGTTGCCGTCGAGTGTTGATTGCCAGCCAGGCTGCGCCACAACAGGTTGGCGGCATAGGCGCGCCAGGGACGCCACCGGGCGCTGGCCTGTTGCAGCTCCCCGCTGGTTCCCGGCAGCGCCTGCCAGGCTTTCTCCAGGCCCAGGTCGCGTGGCGGCAATATGTCCGGGTCGCCGTGGCCGCGCATAGCCACCATCGCCGTGGTCCAGGGGCCTATGCCGCGCACACTGCGCAATTGTGTCAATGACAGTGCAGGGGTGGCGGCCAGCAGTGCGCAGACGTCGCGCAGGGTCTGGCGCCGGCGCCCGGGCATCGGGAAATGCTCGTCCCCAAGCAACGCGATCAGGCCCGGTTCGGGAAACGCCACTGCCGTGGCATCTGTGGCGGTGGCCAGCGCCAGCCGCGAGCAGACATTGCGCGCAGCGGCAATACTGACCTGTTGGCCGACGATGGCACGGATGGTGGCCTCCGCACTGTTCCAGCACAGTGGCGAGCGGATTCCGGGAAAGCGCTGCAGCAGGGTCGCCAGCGCCGGCTCCCGGCCCAGGCAGGTGGCGATAACCGCGGGGTTGGCATCCAGGTCGAACATGCGACGCACCCGATGGACCAGCGCCGGCAACTGTTCCAGCCGGGGCCATTGCAGCGTCAGTTGCAGTGCGTTGCGTCCCGCCAGGGGACGTACTTCCAGCCATCCGCTGGCGCCGGCATCGGCCACGCGCCGCCGGTAGCAGTCATCGGCGACCTGTTCTACCCCGGCTACTGCGTGACGCCGGTAAAAGTCCACCATACCTTCCCAGTCGTAGGGTGGACGGTACTGGAGTTGCAGCGAAATGGCACTGCCCGCCACTGGCTGGCGCCGTTGCTGGCGGCGGCGCAGCTCGCCGGGCGTGGTCTTGAAGGTGGCCTGGATTGCGCTGTTGAAGCGCCGCACACTGCCAAAGCCGGCGGCAAAGGCAATATCGGTGACCGGCAGTGCGGTTTCCGCCAGCAGCTGTTTGGCGAACAGCAGCCGTGCATTCTGGGCCACCGCCTGGGGCGAGACGCCCAGCTCCCGCTGGAACAGTTTGCGCAGGTAGCGTTCGCCGACTCCCAACCGCTCGCTCAGCGTGGCGACGCTGCCGGCGCCATTCAGCGCGCCCTGCTGGATCAGTTGCAAACCGCGGCTGACGGTCACCGAACTGCCCCGCCAGGCAGGGCTGCCGGGCGCGGCTTCCGGGCGGCAGCGCAGGCAGGGCCGGTAGCCCGCCGCGGCTGCCTGGGCGGCTTCGCGATAATAGCGCACGTTCTTTTCTGCCGGGGTGCGGGCGGGACAGATCGGCCGGCAGTAAATGCCGGTAGTGCGCACCGCGATGAAGAATTCGCCATCAAAGCGCGGATCCCTTGCCAGTCTTGCCAGGCGGCAGGCTTCGGGGTCCAGCGGGGCGGTCATTGGCTGTGCGGCGGTCATCATGGTTGCACTATAGTCTGCCGCGGAAACCGGCACTAGCCAGATCCGGCCCTGGATGACGCGGCCGCGCCGGCGGCAGACTCAGAAGCTGGCAGCGTGTCGCAGGGTCCACAGAACCCTGGCGCAGAGCACGGTGGCCAGCAGGTCGGTGCCGGTGCGCAGCAGCGCCAGTGGTGGCCAGCTCCAGAGCCCGGTCTGACTCAGGCCGAGCAGGGTGAATGTCCCGCAGACGACGATGGCGAGAAACAGCGTAAAACGGGAGCGGCCAAACAGCCCGATCGCCATCAGCAGATAGATGCTGCCGGTCAGCGCTGTCAGCAGAGTCTCCTCGGTGAGCCGGTAGCGCCACAGCCCCGTGATTTGCCACAGGCCGCTGGCGGTCACCAGCAGGGCCGCCCAGTTGCGCTCACTCATTGCAGGCATTGCGGGCCGCTCAAACATGACCGTCTCCCCGTGTTGGCTTGTTGATCGCGATGCGGTGGGCGGACTGGCGCGCCTGACCGGACTCAGCCGGCGCCCAGGGCACGGGCCACCCGCGAACCACTGTCGCGATCCAGCGCCGCACAGATGCGATTGCCGGCCGCTACCACTGTCTGCAGATCCACCCCGGTGGTTATGCCCAGGCCATTGAGCAGGTACAGCACATCTTCGGTGGCGACATTGCCTGAGGCGCCGCGGGCATAGGGACAGCCACCGAGCCCTGCTACCGAGGCATCCACCGTCGCGATACCGTGCTGCAGCGCCACCAGGATATTGGCCAGTGCCTGACCGTAGGTGTCGTGGCAGTGGACAGCCAGCCGGTCGGCGCCGATATCCTGCAGCAGGGTTGTCAACAGGCGGTCCATGCTGCCGGCGGTGCCGGTACCGATCGTGTCGCCCAGTGATACTTCGTAGCAGCCCATATCCAGCAGCGAGTGACTGACCCGGGCCACTGCCGCGGGATCGATGTCGCCCTCATAGGGACAGCCCAATACGCAGGAGACGTAGCCGCGCACCGGCAGCTGTGCCTTCCTGGCCGCTGCCATCACCGGTTCGAAACGCAGCAGGCTCTCGGCAATGCTGCAGTTGATGTTCTTTTGCGAGAAGGCCTCGGAAGCGGAGGCAAATACCGCCACTTCATCCGCCCCCGCTGCCTGCGCCCGCTCGAAGCCCTGCAGATTGGGCGTCAGGGCGCTGTAGCGCACCCCGGGGCGTCGCTGCAGGCCGGCGAATACGGCCTCACTGTCGGCCATCTGGGGCACCCATTTGGGATTGACGAAGCTGCCTGCCTCGATCACCGGCAGGCCTGCCGCGGCCAGATCGTCGACCAGCTGCAGCTTGGCCTGCAGCGGGATGGTTTGTGATTCGTTCTGCAGTCCGTCCCGGGGGCCCACTTCCACCAGGGTGACCTGTGCCGGCAATGCCATTTATGCGTCCTCTGACTCGGGGGTAAAGACCAACAATTCGGCGCCGCCGTCCACCAGGTCGCCTGCCTCGAAGTAGAATTGTTCTACCACGCCGGCGGCGGGGGCGCGAATGGTATGTTCCATTTTCATGGCCTCCATGACCAGCAGCGGGGTTTGCGCCTCCACCCGGCTGCCCGCGGCAACCAGCAAGGTAACCACGGTGCCATTCATCGGCGCGGTCAGGCCGCCGCTGCCACCGCTGCTGTCGGTTTCACCGGTGTCCGGCCGCAGCTCACGGAAGTGGCAGGCGCCATCTGCCAGGTACAGGGTAAAACCGTCCTCGGTGCGGGCCAGCGTGGCACGCTGGCGGTGCCCGGCCAGCTCAAAACGCAGTTCATCGCCCTCCAGCTCGCCGCGCAGGACCGTATCCTGGTCATTGGCAGTGATCCGGTAACTGCCGTCGCGCTGCTGCTCCACCGCCGCAGTATAATCCTGTTGATGGCAATGCAGGATAAAACGGTGGCTGTGGGGCTCATTCAGGCGCCAGGCATTGCCGCTGTGCCACGGCGACCAGGGGTCGCTGCAGGCGCCGGGTGCAGCCTGCTGTTGCCGGTACAGCAGCAGTGCCAGCGCCGCCAGCGGCAGCTCCCGCCGCAGGTCCTGCTGGCGCTCGTGAAAAATCAGTTCGCCGTGACGTTCGATGAAACCGGTATCCAGCTCGGCCCGCTGGAACGGGGCGCAGGTGGCGAGGTTGTAGAGAAAGTCCAGGTTGGTGACCGTGCCGCCAATGCGATAATCCGCCAGTGCGCTGGCCAGGCGCTGCAGGGCCCGCTCCCGGGACTCGTCCCAGACGATCAGCTTGGCGATCATCGGGTCGTAGTAGACACTGATTTCATCGCCCTGCTGGACCCCGGTATCCACCCGCACATGGGCCGATTCCGTCGGCGGGCGAAGGTAGGCGAGCTTGCCGGTGACCGGCAGAAAATCATTGTCCGGATCCTCCGCATAGATGCGCGCCTCGAAGGCATGGCCGCGCAGTACCAGCTGCTCCTGGCGCAGCGGCAGCGGTTCCTCACTGGCCACCAGCAACTGCCATTCCACCAGGTCCTGACCGGTAATCATTTCGGTGACCGGATGCTCGACCTGCAGGCGGGTATTCATCTCCATGAAATAGAAACTGCCATCTTCGTCAAGCAGGAACTCCACCGTGCCGGCGCCCCGGTAGTCGATGGCCTGGGCCGCCTGCAACGCGGTGGTGCCCATGGCCTCGCGCAGCGCGTCGGTCATGCCCGGCGCCGGCGCCTCTTCGATCACCTTCTGGTGACGGCGCTGCACAGAACAATCCCGCTCCGCCAGGTAAATGCCGTTGCCGTGGTTGTCGCAGAACACCTGCACCTCCACATGGCGGGGCTTGGTTAGGTATTTTTCCACCAGCATGGTGGCATCGCCAAAACTGGCGCTGGACTCGCGCTGCGCCGCTGCCAGCGCCGCGTCGAACTCATCCCCTGACCACACCTGGCGCATGCCCTTGCCGCCACCGCCGGCGGTGGCCTTGAGCAGCACCGGGTAGCCCATCCGGTCCGCCTCCGTCCGCAGTAGCGTCGGGTCCTGGTCATCGCCGTGATAACCCGGCACCAGTGGCACCCCGGCCTCGCCCATGATGTGCTTGGCGGCAGACTTGGAACCCATGGCCTCGATCGCTGCGGTGGGCGGACCGACAAAACAGATGCCGTTATCGGCACAGGCGCGGGCGAAACCGGCATTCTCCGACAGGAAGCCGTAGCCCGGATGGATGGCCTGGGCGCCGGTGCTGCGGGCGGCCTCGATAATCCGCTCTGCCACCAGATAGGACTCGCGCGCCGGGGCCGGACCGATGTGCACCGCTTCATCCGCGAGCTGCACATGCAGCGCGTTGCGGTCGGCCTCGGAATACACCGCTACCGTGGCGATGCCCAGGCGCTGTGCCGTTCTGATGATGCGGCAGGCGATTTCGCCGCGGTTGGCAATCAGCAGCTTGTTAAACATGGCTCAATTCCCGATCCAGTTGGGTTGGCGTTTTTCCAGAAAGGCAGCCAGGCCCTCCTGGCCTTCATGCGACACGCGGATATGGGCGATACGGGCACAGGTATCCTCCACCAGCTCGGCGTCCAGCTCCTGCCCGGCGACACCGCGGATCAGATCCTTGGCGGCACGCACCGCCTGCGGCCCGTTCTGCAACAGACGCTCCACCAGCGCCTCCACCCCGGCGTCCAGCTCAGCTTCGGCCACCACCTCGCTGACCAGCCCCAGCTGCAACGCCCGGCGGGCATCGATGCGCTCGGCAGTGAGAAAATAGCGCCGCGCTGCGCGCTCGCCGATGGCCTTGATGACATAGGGGCTGATGGTCGCCGGTACCAGCCCGATGCGGACCTCGGACAGCGCAAACCCCGCTCCCTCTGTGGCCACGGCCATGTCGCAGCAACTGACCAGCCCCACCGCGCCCCCAAAGGCGGCACCCTGAACCCGCGCAATCGTGGGCTGGGGTAACTCGTACAGGGCCTTCAACATACCCGCCAGCGCTTCGGCATCGCGCATGTTGTGGCCGTAGTCGTAACCGGCCATGCGCTGCATCCAGGCGGCGTCGGCGCCGGCGGAGAAGCTCTTGCCATTGGACGCCAGCACCACCACCCGCACTTCATCGCGCCCGGCGAGCTGATCGAACCCCTCCCGCAGCCGCGCGATGATCGCATCGTCGAAGGCATTGTGCTTGTCGGGCCGATTGAGCGTGACCGTGGCTACGCCGCGGGAGTCGATGTCGGTGATTACAGTATCGGTGACCATTGTTTAGTTCCTGTTCTGAATAAGCTGTGGCATTGGCATTGGCAGCGTGATCGCAGGTTGCTGTTCTGAATGACCTGCGGCGCTGGCAGCGCGAGGACGGGGGGCGCCTGGCGGGACACGCCGCAAGTACATCCCTGTAGGCTCGGTGGCGGCCATCCATGGCCGCCAACGGTCCCGCCAGGCGCCCCCCGCCCTCACGCTGCCTCGACTATCGGACTTCGTAGTTATTTTGGGTGTTCCACTTACTGGAAACCTGGGGTTCGGGCTCGCGAATTTTAATTTGACGGGGTAGTCAGGGTATGGACGTGACCTTGGCCAGTTCGGGTCAGTGGAGGTGACTGAGAGCTCACTCCACTGTATTGGGTACGACCACCACCAAGCGCATTCGTATGTGCCTGTAGCATGTCCCGGCAGATTCGTGCATCCGGTAGCGGATCTCGCTCCCAAGGCAAGGGGGTGGCGCCGTGGAGGCCTTCCCGGGACCGTTGGCGGCCATGGACGGCCGCCACCGAGCGCACATGGATGTGCTTGTAGCGTGTCCCGGGAAGGCCTCCACGGCGCCGCACCCGAATTCGAAGCACCCAGCGCCGCACCCGAATTCAAAGCACCCAACCCCGACTCCGGCACCGACCGCAACACCGACTTCGAAGCACCCAACACCGATCTCGAAGCGATCCTAACCACCAACATCAGCAGGCTCACATCCGAAACACCCCGAAGCGCGATTCCTCCACCGGGGCATTCAGGGTGGCGGATATCGCCAGGCCCAGCACCGTGCGGGTGTCCGCGGGGTCGATGACGCCATCGTCCCAGAGCCGGGCGGAGGCATAGTAGGGGTGGCCCTGTTTCTCGTAGAGATCCAGGATCGGTTGCTTGAAGGCTGCTTCCTCCTCCTTGCTCATTGTCTTGTCCTCCCGCGCCAGCTGATCCTGCTTCACCGTCGCCAGTACCCCGGCCGCCTGTTCCCCGCCCATCACCGAGATGCGCGCGTTGGGCCACATGAACAGGAAGCGGGGTTCATAGGCGCGACCGCACATCGCGTAGTTGCCGGCGCCGAAGGAGCCGCCGATCATGATCGTGAATTTGGGGACCCTGGCGCAGGCGACCGCGTGGACCATTTTCGCGCCGTGGCGGGCGATACCGCCGGCCTCGTACTGCTTGCCGACCATGAAGCCGGTGATGTTCTGCAGGAAGACCAGCGGAATCTTGCGCTGGGCGCACAGTTCGACGAAGTGTGCGCCCTTGAGCGCCGACTCTCCGAACAGGATGCCGTTATTGGCGATGATGCCCACCGGGTACCCGTGGATGCGGGCAAAGCCGCAGACCAGGCTTTCGCCATAGAGGGCCTTGAATTCATCGAATTCGGAGCCGTCGACGATGCGGGCGATGACTTCGCGTACATCGTAGGGCTGGCGGGTATCGGCGGGGATGACGCCGTAGAGTTCGCTGGGATCGTACAGCGGCGCCACTGGTTCCCGCAGGTCCATTGTCACCGGCTTGACCCGGTTCAGGCGGGCCACTGCGCGCCGCATCAGTTCCAGCGCGTGGTGATCGTTGTTGGCGTAGTGGTCGGTGACCCCGGAGGTGCGGCAGTGGACGTCGGCGCCGCCCAGTTCCTCGGCGCTGACCACTTCCCCGGTGGCCGCCTTTACCAGCGGGGGGCCGCCCAGGAAGATGGTGCCCTGGTTCTTGACGATGATGGACTCGTCTGCCATGGCCGGCAGATAGGCGCCGCCGGCGGTGCAGGAACCGAGTACTGCGGCGATCTGGGGAATGCCCTGGGCCGACATCCGGGCCTGGTTGTAGAAGGCGTGGCCGAAGTGCTCGCGGTCGGGGAAGACCTCATCCTGCAGCGGCAGGAAGGCGCCGCCGGAGTCGACCAGATACAGGCAGGGCAGCCTGTTTTGCTCGGCGATGGTCTGGGCGCGGCCCTGCTTCTTGACGGTGAGGGGGTAGTAGGTGCCGCCCTTTACGGTCGCGTCGTTGACGAAGATCATGCACTCCTGACCCGCCACCTGGCCGATACCGGTGATGATGCCGGCGCCGGGGACTTCGTCTTCGTAGACTTTGTAGGCGGCCAGCTGGGACAGTTCGAGGAAGGGCGAGCCGGGGTCCAGCACGGCCTGCAGCCGCTCGCGGGGCAGCAGCTTGCCGCGCGAGACATGCCGTTGTTGGGCCTTCTCGCCGCCGCCTTCACGGATCTTCGCTACCAGCTGGCGCAAGTCGTCCACCTGGGCCTGCATGTGCTCGTGGTTGGCCCGGAAAGTTTCGTCCCGCGGGTTGAGGCTTGATTGCAACACGGTCATGGGGCGGACTCCGGTCAGGCGGTTTCGTTGAACAGTTCGCGGCCGATCAGCATGCGGCGGATTTCCGAGGTGCCGGCGCCGATCTCGTAGAGCTTGGCATCGCGCAGCAGGCGGCCAGCGTTGGCTTCATTGGTATAGCCAAAGCCGCCCAGCGCCTGGATGGCCTGCAGCGCCATCTGGGTGGCTTTTTCGGCGGTGTAGAGTATGACCGCGGCGCAGTCCTTGCGACTCTCCTCGCCCCGGTCGCAGGCAGCGGCGACGGCGTAGAGGTAGGCGCGGCTGGCGGAGAGGTCGGTGTACATGTCCGCCAGCTTGCCCTGCATCAGCTGGAATTCGCCGATGCTCTGGCCGAACTGCTTGCGGTCGTGAACGTAGGGGATCACTTCGTCCAGGCAGGCCTGCATGATGCCCACGGGACCCCGGAGAGCACGGTACGCTCGTAGTCCAGGCCCGACATCAACACTTTCACGCCCTGACCCTCGCCACGCAGGATGTTTTCCGCCGGCACCGGCGTGTTGTCGAATACCAGCTCGCAGGTATTGGAACCGCGCATGCCCAGCTTGTCCAGCTTGGGGGACCGGGAAAAGCCGGGGAAGTCGCGCTCCACCAGGAAGGCGGTAATGCCTTTCGAGCCCGCTTCGGGGTCAGTCTTGGCGTAGATCACGTAGACATCGGCGTCGGGGCCGTTGGTGATCCACATCTTGGCGCCGTTCAGGTAATAGGTGTCACCCTCCCGGCGGGCTTGCAGCTTCATGCTCACAACGTCAGAACCCGCATTGGGCTCGGACATTGCCAGCGCGCCGACATGCTCACCGCTGCACAGGCGGGGCAGGTACTTCTGCTTCTGTGTTTCGTTGCCGTTCTTGCTGATCTGGTTCAGGCACAGGTTGGACATCGCGCCGTAGGACAGTCCCACCGAGGCCGACGCGCGGCTGATCTCCTCCATCACGATACAGTGTGCCAGGTAGCCCATGTCCGAGCCGCCGTACTGCTCCGCCACGGTAATGCCCAGCAGGCCCATGTCACCGAACTTGCGCCACAGGTCGGCGGGAAACTCGTTGTCCCGGTCGATGTCGGCGGCGCGGGGGGCGATCTCCTTCTGGCACATCTGGTGGACCGCGTCGCGCAACATGTCCAGTTCTTCGCCGAGGCCGAACTTGAGGGTGGGATAGCTGGTGTTCATCGTCAGTTCCTGTGTGGTCAATTGGCAAAGGTGGCGTGCCCGAAGGCCGGCTCTGGTGATGCTGGCGCCGATACGGGTTCGGCCCGGGTCTGGCAGTGATCAGTGGGGGGCGGACTGCGGCGGCGGCAAGAGTGGTGGTGCACGGTCATGCCAGGTCCACCAACGCCTGTTCGCAGAGCTGCTGGACTTCGTCCAGGCCCCGCAACATTTCCTCGATATCCCGTTGCTGCCGCAGCAGCCGTGCGCGTTTTTCCCCGACAGTATTGATCAAGGAGTGTAGCTGCTCCCGATTATTGTGCTCGGGGTCGTACATGTCGATGACCTCGACACTCTCCTGCAGGCTCAAACCGATACGCTTGCCGCGCAGAATCAGCTTGATGCGCACCCGGTCAGCGGCGCTGTAGAGCCGTTTCTGGCCTTCGCGCCGGGGGTGAATCAGGCCCTTCTCCTCGTAAAAGCGGATGGTCCGGGTGGTAACGCCGAATTCCCGGGCCAGGTCGGAGATGGTGTAGGTCTTGTCGGTCATTCGGAGCGCGACCTCTGTGGTCTGGCAGTGAACTATGGTGGAACTATAAACCAAGTTGACGTTGACGTAAACGTATAGATGATCGCTACTGGATTCCATGAGGATGATCTGCCGGAGAGTAGCCAGATCACGCTGGCGGTTGCTCGGGGCCTGAACTATTAATCGGAGGTGCCGCCCATCAGGCGCAGGCCCTGGGGCAGGGTGGCCAGCCAGCGGCGCAGGCATCGGGGCCGGTGTTTAGCCCGTTGAAGCGGGTCCATTTTTGCTATCATCCGCAGTTGGCTTTTGAATTGAACGGAAACACGGCCCCTATGACCAGGACGACATTGGTACCCATGCTGGCGGATGGCGAATTCCACTCGGGCCAGGCTCTGGCCCGGACGCTGGGGGTGAGCCGCACGGCTATCTGGAAGCAACTCAACCGGCTGGCGGGGCTGGGGCTGGAGCTGGACTCTGTGCCGGGGCGGGGCTACCGTATTCCCGGGGGGATCGAATTGCTGGACAGCGCCCGGATCGAGGCCGGCCTGAGCGCCGAGGCGGGGGCCCTGCTGCGGGAAATCGTGCTGCTGGAGTCGGTCGACTCCACCAATGCCGAAGCGCTGCGGCGGATCACGACCGATGCGGGGGCCGGCCTGGTCTGCGCCGCGGAGATCCAGACCGCCGGCCGCGGCCGGCGGGGCCGTTCATGGGTGAGCCCCTATGCCCGCAACATCTATCTGTCCTTGGGATGGGAATATCACGACGGTGCCGCGGCCCTGGAGGGCCTGAGCCTGGCGGCGGGCGTGGCCGTGGTGCGGGCCCTGGCACAGCTGGGGATGAGCGGCCTGCAGCTCAAATGGCCCAATGATCTGCTGGTCGATGGCGCCAAGCTGGGCGGGATTCTGCTGGAAATGGCGGGTGATGCCACAGGCCGCTGCCAGGTGGTGTTGGGGGTGGGCCTGAATGTAGCCATGCCGGCCGCGGCGGCGGATGCCATCGATCAGGCCTGGACTGATCTGGCCGCTGTCGCGGGTTCGGCCCTGCCTGGCCGCAATACCCTGGTGGCCAGCCTGTTGAATGAACTGCTGCCGTTGGCGGCCGACTTTGCCAGCACCGGTTTCCTCCCCTGGCAGGACCAATGGCAGGGGCTGGACGCCTACGCCGGCAAGCAGGTGGTCCTGCACAGCGGTGACCAGCGTCTGGCCGGCATCGCCCGTGGTGTGGATGGGCGTGGTGCCCTGCAACTGGAAACCAGCCTGGGGATTCAAGCCATGTACGGTGGCGAGATTTCGCTGAGGGCGGCGCCGTGATTCAGTTGCCGTGGTTGCAGCTGGACGTTGGCAACAGCAGTGCCAAGTGGCGCCTGGTCCGGGACGGCGAGGTGCTGGTTCGTGGTGTCTATCAGCCCGAGGATGCGCAAGCCCGCGACCGGCTGTTGTCCTGCTGCGAGCAGTTGCAGGGAATCTGGGTCGCCAGCGTGGCCTGTGAGGAGGCCGAATGCCAGCTGGCCACATTGCTGCAGCAGCGCTGGCATGTGCTGCCGTGGTTTGCACGCAGCGAGGCGGCTACCGCGGGCCTGGTCAACAGTTATGTCCAGCCCATGCACATGGGGGTGGACCGCTGGCTTGCAATGCTGGGTGCCTGGCGCCGCAGCCCCGGCCGCCTGTGCGTGGTGGACGCGGGTTCGGCCCTGACTATCGACCTGGTGGGAATGGGCGGGAATCATGAGGGCGGTTATATCATTCCCGGCACCTCCCTGATGGAGCGAGCACTGTTGATGGATACCGACCGCGTGCGCTTTGCCGAAGAGGCCGCCTACGATCTGGCGCCGGGCACATCCACCGCCGAAGCCGTGCGCCATGGCATTGCCCTGGCCCAGGCGGCCGCGGTAACCCTGGCCCTTCAACAGGCTGGCGAACCGCCGCCCAGATTGTATCTGTGCGGCGGTGGGGCGGAGCTGCTGCAGCGCCTGCTGGGCGGCCAGGGCGAGTGCTTGCCGGATCTGGTGTTCGAGGGATTGGAGGCGATGGCGGTGGAACATGGCCTTGCGCCGCCTCAGGCATGACCCTCCGGGCGCAATGTCCTGTGTGCAAAACACCCATTGGGCATTGATGTGTACTATCCGGCAGTCGGGGTGACTTATGGCGTTGAGGTCGCCTATAATTTCTGATATGACCTGCTGCATCAGGGCACACTCCGGACATGACTGTCCCGTTCAGGGTGCCCTTGTCATACCGGAGGGTCCGTGCCATGAAGATCGGTGAATTGTCCCGCCAGGTCGGAGTGCCGGTAGAGACCATTCGCTACTACGAAAAGATTGGCCTGATGGCAGAGCCTGCCCGCAGTGACAGTGGCTACCGCGACTATCAACACGTCCATCTGGAGCGGCTCCGTTTCATCAGGCGCTGCCGAAGCCTGGATATGGCCCAGGATGAAATTCGCGAACTGCTGCGGCTGGCTGACCAATCGGATGCCGACTGCGGCGAGGTGGATGAGCTGCTGGCCCGCCACCTCAGCCATGTACGGGAGCGCCTGCGGGAACTGGCAAACCTGGAGCAGACCCTCGAGCAACTCCAGCAAGCCTGCTCGCAGAACCGCACCGTCAGCGAGTGCGGGATTCTCGGCGGTTTGAGCTCGGACCCTCCTCCGGAGTCGTCTCCCGGCAAGCATAATCACATTCCGGGCACTCACGGAACGCGTTGACCATTTCTCCCAGCCACGCTGTTGACTCTGTAGCAGCTACAGGGTTTTTAATGAATATGTACTGACACAGGAGATATTCATGGCGTGCAGCTGTACCCCTCCACAATCTCAAGCCCCCGCGCCGGGGTTTCGCAAGGCATTATGGATTTCCCTTTGGGTCAACCTGGCCATGTTCCTGGTAGAAGGCATTGCCAGCCTTCAGTCCGGTTCCGTGTCCCTGCTGGCCGATGCCATCGACTTCTTTGGCGATAGCGCCAACTACCTGCTGTCGCTATACGTGCTGTCCATGGGCATGCTCTGGCGCGGCAGGGCAGCCATGGTGAAAGGCATCACCATGGCCGTGTTCGGCATCGTCGTGCTGGGCAGGGCAATCTGGGTTGCACAAAGCGGAATCACGCCAGAACCCCTGACCATGGGGACTATTGGCCTGCTGGCTCTGGTAGCCAACGCGGGCGTCGCAATCCTACTGTTCAGGTTCCGCGCAGGCGACTCCGACATGCGCTCGGTATGGCTGTGCAGCCGCAACGACGCCATTGGCAATGTGGCGGTAATGATCGCTGCACTGGGGGTCTTCGGTACCGGTACCGCCTGGCCAGACCTGGCAGTGGCGACCGTGATGGGTGGCCTGGCTATTGTGGCTGGAATCAGCGTGATTCGCCACGCCCGCAGGGACATTGGCAATGCGAAGCAGGCCGGGGTCCGGGCCGCCGGCTCTGAAATCTGTTAGGGCGCCATGGGCTGCAGCGGGCAGTTGCATCGCCGCGGGTCTTTGTCTAAACTTGCCGCCCTTCAAGTACAGCACAGCTGTCCTTGAAGCCGCGGTAAATGGCTGGCGTAGCTCAGTAGGTAGAGCAGCTGATTTGTAATCAGCCGGTCGGGGGTTCGATTCCTCTCGCCAGCTCCAAATTCCCAAGGGTCCTTTGTCGTCGATGGATCCGGGCTCGCAGCGGCTGGCTCCGAGCCATACCCGGTGCGTTTCGTGCCTCAACGCACCCTATGCGGCTGCGAGCCCGCGCGAATCCCTTATGACTACAGTTGATAGGGTGCGCTGACGAAGGAAGCGCACCATCACTTGGAGCAAAGGGATTAGCCCAGCCCCTACTGGCCCCACCCTGTTCTCGGTCTGGTCACCGTGGTGTCAGCCCCAAAGTTGTGGTTCGGGTGGGCTCACTATGCCGCCGTCACCGTAAACCAGCCCGTGCGGCACATCGTGTTTGAGAAGTAGTGGCCCGTCGATGTCGATGAACTGGCAGAATTGACCGACCACATAGCTGGGAGCCATGGACAGGGAACTGCCACACATGTTGCCTACCATCAGCCCGAGTCCCGCGCGTTGCGCCGCTTCAACCAGGGCGAGGCCCTCGGTGAGGCCGCCACACTTGTCCAGCTTGATATTGATCACGTCGTAGCGTTTCGCCGCCGTCACGAACTCACCCAGGTGCAGGCAGGACTCGTCGGCTCCCAGCGGCACTGGCGATTCAAAGGCTTCCAGCTCCGCATCTTCACCCCGCGGCAGGGGCTGCTCGATCATGGCGATGTTCAGGCGCCGTGCGTGTGGCAGGTATTCCTGAAGGGCCGCAAGACTCCAGGCCTGATTGGCATCAACGATCAGATGAGCGTCAGGTCTGGCCGCGCGAATGGCTTCCAGGCGAGCCACGGGGTCATTGGCATCCAGTTTGATCTTGAGATTGTGAAACCGGCCGGCCTGAACTGCCTGTTCGGCCATGACTTCCGGTGCCGCCACACCGAGTGTATAGACCGTGCTTAACTGCCGGGGTGTGATCGACAGCAGTTCCCAGATCGTTCTCCCGGATCGCTTGGCCCGATAATCCCAGAAGGCGCAATCCAGAGCATTGCGGGCGCCGCCGGGGGGCAGCAAGCCCTGAATCCGTTCCACCGAAAGGTCGCTGTTGAGGCTGCCTGCGACCGATTCCAGCTGGGCGGCCATGGAATCGGGACTTTCGCCGAGATAGTAGGCGCCGACGGCTTCTCCCCTGCCGGACACTCCGTCGCCGGTAAGAGTGACGCGCAGCGTTTCACTGGTTTCGAATACGTGGCCAGTAATGGCGAAGGGCGCGGCCATGGGGAAGACAGTTTTCTCGATGGATATGTGCATGGGGGTGATACCTCCTCCGGGCTGGATCTCAGACACCGGCGCCGCAGATGGAGGCCAGCAATAGGCTGCCAGCAATCAGGGGCGGGCTTTGCTCAGGCTTGCGAGTCAGCTCACCGGAACGCTAAATATTTGCTGAGTATATGAAACGTTGTCAATCCGTAAACGAAGCTACCACAAGAGTGTTGTTGTGACAACGCTACAGGTGATCTCCGAATTCCCATCATCAAGCAGCCCAGTCCGTAAGCGCCGATTCCGAATACAAATAAGGCGACTCAATGCAACTCGCATCGATACCCAGGTACAAGATCTATCCGTTCTTCATTTAGCAGGAAAAGCTTTTCACCGGAGTGCTACCTCGTGATTAAAGACGGGATATGTGCCGTCTGCTCGACAAACTGAAGGATTATATTGAACACGCCCGCGAAGAACGGGGTATCCAGCCGAACAGGTGCCGCACACGCTGCCAGCGCCAGCATGGTCGCCAGGATCGCGTTTCAATGTTAATGTTGTTATGACAACATTCATATGCTACGGTTTTCTCCGGCTTCAACATTCCCCCAGCCCCTGATCAAGAGTGGTGGTAACCGGTGAGACATCGGTCCAGTGGGCCGTCGACGGAGCACCGGATTGCGTACCACTGGATGCTGCTGGCGACGACGTGGAATATCAATACAATAAGTTAATGTCAGAACATCATCGGAGAATTATATATGCGGAAAATTTTCAGCGTTGTCGCAATTATGGCTGGTGGCCTGGCTATGACGGCATCGGCCAGCTCACAGTCGCTGGATATCCTCATTCGCAATGGATCCGTTTACGATGGAACCGGATCACCGCCGATCAACACAGATGTCGGAATTGCAGACGGGAAAATTGTTTTGGTCGGATCCGCCAGCCCGGAGCAAACCGCAGAAACAGTTATCGACGCCCAGGGGATGGCTGTTTCTCCCGGCTTCATTGATACGCACAGCCATATATTGGAGTCGGTCGTTAATTTTGACGGTCCGTTCATCGTTACGCAGAATCTCGCACAGGGCGTGACGACATCCGCCCTCGGCTCTGATGGGGGCATGAGCCCGAACGAGCTGCAAACGCTGTTTGAAAAGCTTGATACAAACGGGGTGTCAAATAACTGGTTTTGTTATGTCGGACATAACGGCGTTCGCACCCAGGTGATGGGACACGCCAAACGAGAGGCGACTTCCGCCGAGCTGAATGAGATGAAAGCGCTGGTTCGCGACGGCATGGAAATGGGGTGCTCGGGGTTGTCCGCCGGCCTTATGTATGATCCGGGCATGTATAGCGCGCCTGAGGAAATTGTCGAACTTGCGAAGGCGACGGCTCCCTATGACGGAACCTATGACTCACATTCGCGCAATCCCGTTACAGACTTTTTAAACTCAGAGCTTGAAACCGCGGAGATTGGTATCAAAGCGGGCATTCCCGCTAAACTGGGGCATATTAAAGCTGTTGGACTCTCCCACAAAGGAAAGGCGAACACACTGATCGAGCGCGTCGACGCGCTGCGCACCCAGGGCCATGACATTGTAGGGGACGTTTACCCCTATGATGGCGCCCAGACGCGACGCCTGGCGGCCGTTCTCGTTTTCCCCGGCGAAGGGCCTATCGGGGCGGATCGCTCGACAGCTTCAATCATGGATTTGCTGCGGGAAAAGCTCAAGGATTCCAAAAGCGAAGCTGCGCTCAAGCAAGCAACGGAACAGGGCGTTGACGGGGGATTTTCGTGGATCAAGGCAGTTGGCTACGACAGCGTGCGCATTGTCGACGCCCCCCAGCAACCAGAATTGCTCGACCAATATATAACTCTTCTCGCGGATGAGCGTGGCCAGGATCCGTTCGACACGATGACAGACCTCCTGCTGGACGCAAAAGGTGACATCATCGTTACCGTCGGCGCCATGGACGAGGCAGACGTTCAAGCGTTTATTCTCGCGCCCTGGAACATGATCTCCAGCGATGGTTCGTATATCGGACCGGAAAGCGTTTACGGCGCATCGCCGCATCCACGATCAAGCGGCTCCTTCGCACGAGTGCTTGGGCATTATAGCCGGGACCTGAAATTGCTGCCGTTGGAAGAAGTCATCCGAAAGCTAACATCCCTGCCTGCCGATCACCTGCGCATCCATGATCGCGGACGTATCGAGCCGGGCCTGGCCGGCGATATCGTGATTTTTGATCCCTCTACGATAACGGACCACGCCACCTACGCGCATCCGAAAAGGTTGGCGACGGGGGTGATGAGCGTGATTCTGAATGGTGAACTTGTTTGGAAAGACGGCAAGCCAACAGGCGCCGCGCCCGGAAAGTTCATCTCGCGCCAAACAAAATAATAGCGAAGATCGCTGCGCTCAATCGTCGTGATGTCGGCCGACGCAAGAAGGTGGTGTCCAATAACAATAGGTTATATGCTGGGACATGTTGTGGAACGCTTGGGAGAGAGGCCAACTCGAGCGGCCTGGGCGCAGTAACTGCCAGGCAGGGGACAGGGGGAACAAGGAATGGCATCAAGTCGATTGATGGGCCGCGGGATTGGGGCATTTCTACTGGCATTGGCAGCGCCGGTGTTCAGTCAGAGCATCACTACCAGTGCGGTTGCGCCGGGATCGGCGATACCAGTGCCGGTCACCAATCCGGTAGTGCTGGCGCTGATGACAGTGTTGGTACTGGCGCTGGCGTTGCGGATGTTGCGCCGAGTCGGGCTGCAACGCACGCTGCTGTCACTGCTTGTGGTCGGGACGGTTGTGGGCGCGACCTGGCAGAGTCCGGCGTTGCGTGCTCAGTTGCTGGCAGCCTTCACCAACCCCGACGGGGAGACCCTGCCGATCCCGGTCACGCAGATTCCCGCTGGCCCAGATGTGGCTGGTTTTGAGATGGCGGATTTCAGCAATGCCTCCGGTGTTCCTCTGGTGATAACCAGCCTGGATCCGCCCGTGTTTGAAGACTGCTTTCCGGGTGGTCTGAGCGGCGAGCTGTTGCCGGCCGGGGGTGGCGGCGGAGCATCGCCGGACGCTTGTACTGGCGTGTTGGCCGATGGGGCGAACTGCCGGGTGAATGTGGACAGTATCTGCCGGGCCGAGGCCGAGAACAGTTTGGCCATACTCAGCCTGACTGGCTCGCCACTGACGTTGACAGTCAATGGCGCGGCGGGGGCAATGACCGTCACGAATACCTCCACCCAGGTCACCGCCACCGGCATTGCTTCGAGCTTTGCCGGTACCGCGCTGGCGGGCAATGTCACCGAGTCCGGCAATACCTGCGCAGCGGTACCACCGGGTGGCAGCTGTACCCTGACCTTTACCCCGGGTAATACAGTAGTGCCGGTCACCGATTTGGTTATCAGCGGCGATGACACCAACACCGTAACGGCGGCAATCGAGGTGCAATCGGGTTCGACCCTGACGGAGATCAATCCGGTCCAGGGCGCTGCATCGGGCGGCACCGGCGTCATCCTGAAAGGCACCGGCCTGACCGGCGCCACCGGTATCACCTTTGACGGGGTCGCCGCCACCAGCGTCAATGTGGTCAATTCCACCACCGTGACCGCGGTGACGCCGGCTCAGGTGGCGGGAGCGGTTGATGTGGCCATTGCCACGCCGGCCGGCTCAGCCACGCTGGTGAATGGCTATACTTACCTGGCCACGGCGGTGGGGCAATCCGCGAGCGGCGGTACCATTGCCGCGCTGAACGGTGGGCTGCAGAACCTGGTTGCCGCGGCGGCGGACAACAGTCCCGCGATCGAATGGGGAGGACTGGGCACTGCGACCATTGTTGCCCAGAGCGATACCGACGGTGCCGGCAATACGGCGGCCATCGTCGCGGATCTCGGGCCCAACGGGGGCACTCCCTACGCCGCGCAGCTGTGTAACGACTTCGAGGTGGATTCCCAGGGCAATACACCCTGCCAGGCGGGCAATGCCTGTTACAACGACTGGTTCCTGCCAGCCAGGGGCCAGCTCGACGCGCTGTTTGACAACCGGGTGGCCGTCGGCGGCTATGCCAGCACTGCGTATTGGAGCTCCACCGAGTCTTCTGGAGATCCGGTGATGTCTGCCTGGATTCGGTTGTTTGACTCCGGGTTGACATTTGTTGTGAACAAGGACTTCCTGAGCAGGGCGCGCTGCGTGCGGGCGTTTACTCCCTGACCTTTGCCACGGATCCTGAGGGCGGGAGTCCTTGGCTCAATGATGTAAGAGTGACGGCGTTAAAGGGTTTGCGCCCGGTAATCCACCAGCTCCTTGACGCGCTGTTTCTCCGCTTCGTCCTCGCAATGCACGACGACGGTCCAGCGCCCGGACTGGGCCGCTGTGCGCGTTGAGGCAATCATCGGATCGTGGTCGGGCCGCAATGTGATTGCCCCCGCCAGCATCAGCCCGATCATGGTCAGGAGCCCGCCCGAGGCGATAAACACCATTACCGGACTGGAGCGTGTCAAGGGCGGGCCGAAGCTGACCAGCAGCCAGGCGATCGCCAGCCCCAGCACGAGGAAGGCCAGGCCCAGTACAACGTGCGACTTCAACGCGGTACGGGCGATACCCCGGTCTTCGGGCTCAAGCTTTGAACCCAGCCGCTGATCCCCCGGCACCACCAGCTCTATCCGGGAGTGGTGCAACCCCGGGTCGTCGGCGAGCTGGGCCACGACGGTCTCTGCCGCTTCCCGGTTCCCGAACTCAGCGGTAACCTTGCAGGGATACCGTTCGTCAAGGACCTCAGGTCCCGCCATGGCTATTACCTCACTCCGCCAGCACTTCCCGGTCAATACGAATGACGCCGCAGCCTACCCGCTCACCAGCATTGCCGGAGGGTTGGCTCTCCAGGTCATCCTTGTCGCTGTGAATCACGAGGGCCTTTTGCAGTATCGACGCGGGCCCGGAAAAGGCGAGACCCCGGAAGGCCAGTTCGCTGGAGACCCGGCCATCTTCATCGGCCTCTATATTACCCATGTCGCCGACGTGGTGTTCGGCGGCGTCCGGTGAGCCGTGGGGAGTATCGTACGGGTTGAAATGGCCGCCAGCGGACGAGGCGTCATCCGCCGAACAATCACCCACTTCGTGAACATGGAGCCCGTGGGGGCCGGGCTCCAGACCCTCGAGCTCGACGGTGACCTGCATTTCCCGGTCATCTTTTCCTGCCGAGAAAGTCACGGTGCCCTCTGCGTTGCCGTTACTTGTGGGTTTGATCTGCGCTACCGCTGATTCCACCATTGAATACTGGGCGTTGGCCGCGGCCTCGCCTGACGCTTCGCTAACGCTCTGGTCGCGGTAGGTGGGCTGTTCCGGGCCGGTCGTGGTGGGAGGGTCAGTGTAGTCAGGTCTGGAATCTGCCGCGCCCTCTGCGGGAGCAGAGTCTGTCGGAGGCGGGGTAGTGTCGTCCCGGCCGGGATCGCAGCCGATAATCGCTACCAGTACGGCGAGGATCGCTGCGCGCGGTAGCAGATAGCTTTTGGTCAGGGTTCGGTCATTTTTCATAAGAACCTCCAGATTCTGGTGTCCAGATACACCGCAGTTGTGGACGGCACCTGAGCCTGTGGGCTGTACGATGCAAGCCGAACGGGTATCGGACATACGGGACGGTGACGGGGCTGCGACAGCATGAACCATGCTGCCGCAGCGTCGGATAACGCGCTGGCTATCCTCTGTGACCGTGATATTCCAGGTTACAGATCGTCAGTCGCTCTCTCCATCTTGTCGCCCATCTTTTCGGCACCGCGCTTGGTCTTGTCCCAGGCAGAAGCGCTTGCTTCCTTGGTGCTCTCCCAGGCGCTCTTGGTATTGCGCTTGGTCTTTTTCCAGGCTTGCTTCAGCTCTTGCCGGGTCTCGGTCCACCAGTCTTCATCGTACTGGGGGAAGCTTTTCAAGGCCTCCTGGGTGGCTTCCATGTGGACTTCGTACTCGATATCATCGAATTCGTCGTCGTCACTTTCGGTACGAACCGTGAATGTGCCGCGTTTCGCAACGACTTCACGTCCGCCCAGGCCGAGTATCTCGCCGGTTTCGATGACCAGGGCCTGAATTGACATGTCGTCACCCAGCAAAATGTCTTCGACTTCGCCGATTTCCTCGCCGGTGGAGTCGTAAACGTCAGCGTCCATGAGCTCGTCCGCTGAGTACAGGCCTTGTGCCGCGATGGCCGAGAAGCTCAAGGTGAGGCTTCCTGCGAGCAGCGGCGCGCCGAGCTTCTTGATAAATGGTATTTTCATTGTGAACTCCTTCACTGTGGCAATTGGTGTACATTCTCGTTGGAACGGCTCCGGGCGGCAGCGAGATGCTTGTGCTGCGGCTTGAGCTTGCTGACAGTGTGTGCTTAAGACGGGTGGAATTCTGTGCGGGAACGAACAGTCGAGAAACCGCGCGTCGCGCGGTGGAATAAGAGAGTGACAGCCGGGGTGATACAGGGCCGCTGACTGGCTGTCAACCGCCGGTGAGCAACCGGGCCAGGGCTATACCAAGAAGAGTCACGCCGGTGACCAGTGCTATCAGAAGCGTTAGCGCGGCGGTGACAGTGCCGGCGAGCACCCAGCGGTTCTGGCGTTGGACGGTTGCGGTATCGTGTTCAAAGCGCTGCAACAACTTGACGTTGCGCAGGTTGGCCTTGAATGCAAAGTCGAATAAATCGCCAATGACCGGAATGCTGCCGATCACTGATTCGATGGCGACGTTGCCGGCCATCCGCACCAGTACTGCACGCGGCACACCCCTGCGCCAGGCGCTGAATATCACCACTGAGGACAGAATGGCACCAAGTGCATCACCGATACCCGGTATCAGTCCAATGATGCCATCGAGGCCGATGCTGCGACCGAAAGGGAGGCGGATGCTGCTGTCCAGCAGCCAGGCGTAGCGCTCCAGCAGACGTCCATTGTTGCTCGAGCTTGTGGTGTTGGTAGTTGTCATGGAACGACCTCACAGGATGTGCCTGGTGACAGGATTTATAGCGTCGCTGCGCGGACGTTTTCCGCCAGGCAGGGCTGCGCCAGAGGAAGTTGTCCTGCCAAAGTATTACAGCTTCGTCTTGTGGCTGCGAGTGAATAATACTCCGCATCCGCTGTATGATTATTGCAACAGAGCAGGATTCCCGGCACTGGCCGGTGGTCGGCGCGTCTCGGGGTGGCGAACTGATCGAATGCCACGGAAGCTCCGGGTTGGAACCCGCGGCGGCGACTGGGTAAACTAATTGCCGCGACAGCGGTCTACTTCCCCTGTCCATCTACACGCGCACAAGGAGACCAGGTGCAACCCATCATTGCGATAGAGGGTCTCAACAAGACCTACGATTCCGGTTTCAGGGCCCTCAAGGACATTAACCTCGAAATCCGCCGCGGCGAAACCTTTGCCCTGCTGGGCCCCAACGGCGCCGGCAAGACCACGCTGATCGGCATTATCTGCGGCCTGATCAATCCCACTAGCGGCAGGGTGTGGGCCGACGGCCACGATATCGTCCGCGATTTCCGGGCTGCAAGGTCCAGGATCGGTCTGGTGCCCCAGGAGTTGACTACCGACAGTTTTGAAACCGTCTGGAATACTGTCAGCTTCAGCCGTGGCCTGTTCGGCAGTGCGCCCAATCCCCGCCATATCGAGAAGGTGCTGCGGGATCTGTCTCTGTGGGAGAAGCGCGATGCCCGGTTGATTGAATTGTCCGGCGGCATGAAGCGGCGGGTACTGATCGCCAAGGCCCTGTCCCACGAGCCATCGATATTGTTTCTGGACGAACCCACCGCGGGGGTTGACGTGGACCTGCGCAGGGAAATGTGGAACATGGTCGGCGGTCTGCGCGAGAGCGGTGTCACGATCATCCTCACCACCCACTATATTGAGGAAGCCGAGGAAATGGCCGACCGGGTGGGGGTCATCAACCACGGCGAGATCATTCTGGTGGAAGACAAGAACACACTGATGGCCAAGATGGGCAAGCGTCAGTTGAGCCTCCAACTGCAGGCACCGCTGCAGCATTTGCCGCAGGGCCTGAGTGCCGCCGGCCTGGAACTGCTCGATGACGGCCACCAGCTGGTTTACACCTTCGACGCCCAGCATGAGCCCACCGGGATTGCCGATCTGCTGCGGCAGCTGAATGCCCATCACATTGAATTCAAGGATCTGCACTCCAGCCAGAGTTCGCTGGAGGACATTTTCGTCGACCTGGTGAGGGCCCGGGCATGAATTTTTACGCTGTGCGGGCAATTTACCTGTTCGAGATGGCGCGCACGTGGCGCACCCTGTTACAGAGCGTGGCGTCGCCGGTCATCTCCACTTCGTTGTATTTTGTTGTGTTTGGTTCGGCCATCGGTTCGCGGATGGCCGATATCGGTGGGGTCAGCTACGGCGCGTTCATCGTGCCAGGGTTGATCATGTTGATGCTGCTTACCCAGAGCGTTTCCAATGCGTCCTTTGGCATCTATATGCCCAAGTTCTCAGGCACTATCTATGAGGTGCTGTCGGCGCCGATATCCTTTATCGAGATTATACTGGGCTACGTCGGGGCCGCTGCCAGCAAGTCAGTGATCCTGGGGTTGTTGATCCTCGTTACCGCCAGACTGTTTGTCGAATACCAGATCCTGCACCCGTTCTGGATGCTGGCCTTTCTGGTCTTGACAGCAGTGGCTTTCAGTCTGTTCGGCTTCATCATCGGTGTCTGGGCCGACGGCTTCGAGAAGCTGCAAATCATCCCGATGCTGATCGTGATGCCGCTGACTTTCCTGGGCGGGACCTTCTACTCCATCGACATGCTGCCCCCGTCTGGCGCACGATCACCCTGTTCAATCCGGTGGTCTATCTGGTGAGTGGCTTCCGCTGGAGCTTCTACGGTGAATCCGACATCAATGTGGGCATCAGTCTGGCGATGACGGTGGGCTTTTTGCTTCTGTGCCTGGCGATAATCTGGTGGATGTTCAGAACCGGGTACAAATTAAAGAGTTGAATTAGGACCATGTTAATAGTGTGAACAGGCCCTAGCGTCCAGCAGCCGGGCCACGCGCTGCCGCAGCGCGGGCAGCAGCTCGGCCTCGAACCAGGGGTTGCGCCGCAGCCACAGATTGTTTCTGGGGCTGGGATGGGGCAGGGGTATCCGCTGCGGCCAATATTCCCGCCAGTCCTTGACGCGCTGCGTCACTGACTGCGCCGGGCCGGCGAAATGCCAGCTCTGTGCGTACTGGCCCAGCACCACGGTGAGCTGTACCCGGCCTAATAGCCCCAGTAGCGGTTCGCGCCAGTGGGCGGCACACTCGGGACGGGGCGGCAGATCCCCCGCCTTGCCCCGGCCGGGATAGCAGAGCCCCATCGGCAGCAGGGCCACCAGTCGCGGGTCGTAGAACTGCCTGTCCGTGATACCCAGCCATTGCCGCAAGCGGTCGCCACTGGGATCATCGAAAGGAATACCGCTATCGTGCACCTTCCTGCCGGGCGCCTGTCCGACCACCAGGATCTTCGCTTCGGGGTGCAACTGCAATACGGGTCTGGGCCCCAGTGGCAGATCGGCCTCGCACATCCGGCAGGCGCGTGCCTTGGCCAGCAGCTCGCTGCAGGAGCTCATTCAGTGCTTGCGCCCACTTGTACTGGAGGATGCCTGCCGTCCGTAGCTGCTCGCTTCCCGAGCCGTGGTGCAGTTGTACCCGTCGATGCCGGGGCCGGATGCAGCTCGCATGGGTAGACCTCGGCATTCACCCGGCCGCTATCCATTCGTCGACCGGTTTGGGGCTTGGGCAGAGACATCTGCTCCTCCTGGACAAGCATTGCTGGTCCCAAAATACCAAGCCGGGTCCGCGGCGACAAGCTGCTTTGGCAGCGCTTGCGGCTTGGCCGGCATCAACCCGTCACCTGCAACAGGTGCGGTTGCAGGGCGGTGCTGGTAATCTTGTCCGGCGCAGGGGCGAAGCCGGAGACAGGCGTGGATTGCAGGTGCCAGGAGCGATGCAGCAGCAAATAGAGAACATATACCGCGAGCAGTCCAGGCGTGTGCTGGCCACCCTGATTCGCCTGCTGGGCAACTTTGAGCTGGCCGAAGAGGCATTACAGGAGGCATTTTCGGCCGCGCTGCAGCAGTGGCCGAAGGAGGGCATTCCCGCCAATCCACGGGCCTGGCTGGTTTCTACCGGGCGCTTCAAGGCGATAGACCAGATCCGTCGACGGGCACGTTTTGATGCCTCCCAGCAGCAGTTGGTACAGCAGCTGGAGCTGGCAGCGGGGGAGCCGGAAGTGCCCCCGGGTTTTGATATCGACGACGATCAGCTGCGCCTGATTTTCACCTGCTGTCATCCAGCGATTGGCGAACCTGCCCGCCTGGCAATGACCCTGCGAGAGGTCTGTGGGCTGACCACCGAAGAGGTGGCCAGGGCCTTTCTCGCCAAGCCCCAGACCATCGCCCAGCGTATCGTGCGCGCCAAGACCAAGATCCGCGAAGCCGCAATCCCCTACGAGATACCCGAGCGCAGTCAGTTGCCCGAGCGCCTGGAGACGGTATTGGGCGTGCTCTACCTGATGTTCAACGAGGGCTATTCGGCCTCCCGTGGCGACATGGTTGTGCGCGGTGATTTGATCGGCGAGGCTGTCCGGCTGGCGCGTCTGTTGCTGCAGTTGTTGCCGCCACCGCAGCCCGAGGTACAGGGCTTGCTGGCGTTGATGCTGCTGCATGCTGCGCGCAGCGCGGCGCGTACCGATGCCGGGGGTGAACTGGTGCGGCTGGAGGACCAGGATCGCCAGCTGTGGGACCGTGTCCGAATTGCCGAGGGTCTGCAGTTGGTGGAGCAGGCGCTGGGCCAGCCGGGTTTCGGCAGCTATGCCCTGCAGGCAGCCATCGCCGCGGTACATGCCCAGGCTGCCTCGGTGGAGGATACCGACTGGCCCCAGATTGTCGGGCTCTATGACGTTCTGTTGCGGCGCGAGCCATCGCCGGTGATAGAGCTCAACCGGGCTGTCGCGGTCGCGATGCGCGATGGCCCCGCGGCGGGAGTGGCGATCATTGACAGCCTGTTGCAGCAGGGCTGCCTGACCGAATACCACCTGGCCCATGCAGCCCTCGCCGACCTGTACCGCAGGCTGGACGAGCGGGAGGCGGCGGTGGCTGCCTATCGCAGGGCGCTTGCATTGGCGCAGCAGCAGCCGGAACAGCGCTTTCTGGCTGCTCAACTGGCCGCGCTGGAGGCGCAGGCAGGCGGGCCGGTCGCCGATCCGGATTTCGCCGGGGCGACTGATCGCAAACCAATCGGAAAACCCGCTGAGTGAAGCTGCAACGGCAGTGATTCTGAGCAAGGAGAACGGGCAATGAAATATCTGGCTATGGTGTACTATCAGGAAGGCAAAATGCGCGAGTTGAGCCAGCAGGAGTGGGACGTTCTGAACCGCGAGTGCATGGCCTGTGTGGAGGGGCTGCAGCAAGCCGGTCACTTTCTGGCCGGCGAAGCGCTGCAGTCCACCGACACCGCCACCACCCTGCGGGTGAGGGACGGGCAGGTGGCGACCACCGACGGCCCCTTCGCTGAGACCCGGGAGCAGTTGGCCGGGTTCTACATGCTGGAGGCACGGGATATGGAGGAGGCCGTTGAGCTGGCCTCGCGCATTCCTCCGGCCCGTTACGGCAGCGTCGAGCTGCGCCCGGTGCGGGAATTGCGCACGGAAAACAACGACCAGATCGCCGGGGCGAAATTCGGCTGAAAACCACTGCGGGAGCGCTGATGCACAGGGACGGGCTGGCTCCCAAGCGGGAGATTTTCGGTTGGGCGATGTTCGATTTCGCCAATCAGGGCTACACGCTGCTGATCATCACCGTCGTGTTCGGGGATCTGTTCACCCGGGTGGTGGTCGGGGATGGCCCCGACTACCGGCTCGGCAACCTCCTGTGGAGCATCGCCCTGGCGTGCAGCTACCTGATGGTGGTGGCCGCCAACCCGGTCTGCGGCGCGATCATGGATTATTCCCGCAGCCGCAAGCGCTTCCTGTTTGCCAGCTACCTGCTCACGGTGACCGCCACCGCGCTGCTGTACTTTGTCGAGCCCGGCTGGATTGTTCCCGCCATGCTGCTGGTTATTGTGTCGAACTTTGCCTACTCCATGGGCGAGGGCTTCATCGCCAGCTTCCTGCCCGAGCTGGGACCGCGCCGGGCACTGGGCTGGATTTCCGGCCTGGGCTGGGGGCTGGGTTATATCGGCGGCCTGGTGGCGACCGCCTTCACCCTGTACTTCCTGGGCGATGTCTCGTTGGAGAACTACGCGACCATTCGCTGGGTGGGTCCGTTTGCTGGCGGTTTCTTTCTGCTGGCCGCGATTCCCACCTTTGTCTGGTTGCGGGAGTACGGTGAGGCGCGCCCGCCCTTGCCGGTCGGGGCGCTGGTGCGAGTGGGCTTTGCCAGGATCGCTATCACCTGGTCGGAGCTGGAACGCTTCCGCGACCTGCGCAGTTTGCTGTTGTCCGTGTTTTTTGCAATGTCGGGGATCTACATCATCATTGCCTTTTCGTTTATCTACGGAGCCCAGGTGATAGGCTGGGACGAGCAGGTGCGCATACTGATGTTTGTGACGGTGCAGATCACGGCTGCGGTCGGCGCGGTGGGCTTCGGCCTGCTGCAGGGCCATCTGGGGGCGCGCAAGACCTATATCATTACCCTGTCGCTGTGGATTGTCGCCATTCTGGCGATCTGGCAGACACCCGTGCTGACGGCGCTGGCAGGGCGGTGGCTGGCGGTCGACTGGCAGGCGCAATACGTATTCCTGGTGGCCGGTGTGCTCGCTGGCCTGAGTCTCGGCTCGTCCCAGTCGGCCGCGCGAGCCCTGGTGGGGGCGCTTGCGCCGCGCTCCAAGGCAGCCGAATTCTTTGGTTTCTGGGGCATGGCTGCGAAGGCTGCCGCGGTGTTCGGGATACTCGGCCTCGGGCTGCTGCAATGGGCGCTGGGGCTGGCCGATGCCATCCTGTTCTGCATACTGCTGTTTGTGGTGGCAATAGTGGCCGTGCTGCCGGTCAACGAGGCACGCGGAGCCACGGTCGCCGATGACTGGCGGGAACAGGCGTGAAGCCTGTGCTGCCCAGGCCTCGACCTGCCCTGGCCGCAACCGGTCGGGGGCATAGGGCATAGGGTGCGTTGAGGCACGAAACGCACCGGAGATGGCCCGCCGACACATGGCGCTTGCAACAAAGATGAGGAGGCGATGGTGCGCTTCCTTCGTCAGCACACCCTATACAACCCATGCAGCCCATGCAGCCCATGCAGCCCATGCCGCCCATGCCGCCCATGCCGCCCATGCAGGCGGTGCAGGCGGTGCAGGCGGTGCAGGCGATGCGGGCGGTGCAGGCGATGCGGGCGATGCGGGCGATGCGGGCGGTCGGGGGCATAGGGTGCGTTGAGGTACGAAACGCACCGGAGATGACCCACCACCATCTGGTGCTAGAAACAAACCGGCAAGTGCCCGTTTCCAGGCCCTCTGGAGGCGATCACCGGAACCAACGCGAGGTCATAATTATAGTGCGAGTTATCGGTTGACAATGGAGAGCCCGGTCTGGACAATATGCCGCCTTTCGGAGGGGTTCCCGAGTGGCCAAAGGGATCAGACTGTAAATCTGACGCGAAAGCTTCGGTGGTTCGAATCCACCCCCCTCCACCAGGTTGTAATGGCAGTAAATTCAGCACTCGTGCTGTAGGTTGAAGTAGTACAGAAGTTGGCAGGGTGGGTTCGAACCACACGGTTCGACCAGGGTGGCGCAGCCACCCGGAGCGCCGCTGAAAAGCGGCGACCCGAAGGGTGAGGGCCGCAGGCCCGAATAATCCACCCCCCTCCACCAGGTTGTAATGGCAGTAAATTCAGCACTCGTGCTGTAGGTTGAAGTAGTACAGAAGTTGGCAGGGTGGGTTCGAACCACACGGTTCGACCAGGGTGGCGCAGCCACCCGGAGCGCCGCTGAAAAGCGGCGACCCGAAGGGTGAGGGCCGCAGGCCCGAATAATCCACCCCCTCCACCAGGTTGTAATGGCAGTAAATTCAGCACTCGTGCTGTAGGTTGAAGTAGTACAGAAGTTGGCAGGGTGGGTTCGAACCACACGGTTCGACCAGGGTGGCGCAGCCACCCGGAGCGCCGCTGAAAAGCGGCGACCCGAAGGGTGAGGGCCGCAGGCCCGAATAATCCACCCCCCTCCACCAGGTTGTAATGGCAGTAAATTCAGCACTCGTGCTGTAGGTTGAAGTAGTACAGAAGTTGGCAGGGTGGGTTCGAACAGGTTGTAATGGCAGTTCGGCGGGTATAGTTCAATGGTAGAACCTCAGCCTTCCAAGCTGATGGTGCGGGTTCGATTCCCGCTACCCGCTCCAGTTGGGTGATAGGCAAGGCTCATATAGCTCAGTCGGTAGAGCACTTCCTTGGTAAGGAAGAGGTCACCGGTTCAAATCCGGTTATGAGCTCCATCCATCCCGGGCGCAAGCAAGCGTTGCGCTGCAGGGTAAAGCACAGATACAGATAGATAGTATGCGGTACCACTGCAGGATCAGGCCGGTGTATAGGAGACCGTCGTAATGGCAAAGGAAAAATTTGAACGTAACAAGCCCCACGTCAACGTGGGAACGATCGGACACGTTGACCATGGCAAGACGACGCTGACGGCGGCGCTGACCAAGGTGTGTGCCGAGACCTGGGGCAGCGGCAGCGCGATTGCGTTCGACGGTATTGATAACGCGCCGGAAGAGAAGGCGCGCGGTATCACCATTGCGACCTCGCACGTGGAATACGATTCCCCGACGCGTCACTACGCGCACGTTGACTGCCCTGGCCACGCGGATTATGTGAAGAACATGATCACCGGTGCAGCACAGATGGACGGTGCGATTCTGGTGTGCGGTGCGACAGACGGCCCGATGCCGCAGACCCGCGAGCACATCCTGCTGTCCCGCCAGGTAGGTGTCCCCTACATTGTGGTGTTCCTGAACAAGGCAGACCTGCTGGCGGAAGATTGCGGCGGTGCGGATTCCGAAGAATACGCAGAGATGAAGGAGCTGGTGGAGATGGAGCTGCGCGAGCTGCTCGACACCTACGACTTCCCGGGCGATGACACGCCGATCATCTGTGGTTCGGCGCTGATGGCGCTGAACGGCGAAGACGAGAACGAGCTGGGTGTGACGGCGGTGAAGACGCTGGTTGAGACGCTGGACGCCTACATTCCGGAGCCGGAGCGGGCGGTAGACCAGGCGTTCCTGATGCCGGTGGAAGACGTGTTCTCGATTTCGGGCCGCGGCACGGTGGTGACAGGGCGTGTTGAGCGCGGTGTGATCAAGGTCGGTGAAGAGATCGAGATTGTCGGTATCAAGGACACGGTGAAGACGACCTGTACCGGTGTGGAGATGTTCCGCAAGCTGCTGGACGAAGGCCGGGCAGGCGAGAACGTGGGCGTGCTGCTGCGCGGTACCAAGCGCGAGGAAGTGGAGCGTGGGCAGGTGCTGGCGAAGCCGGGCTCGGTGAAGCCGCACACCAAGTTCGAGGCCGAGGTGTACGTGCTGTCGAAGGATGAAGGTGGCCGTCACACGCCGTTCTTCAAGGGCTACCGTCCGCAGTTCTACTTCCGGACGACGGACGTGACAGGTGCCTGCGAGCTGCCCGAGGGCGTTGAGATGGTGATGCCGGGTGACAACATCCAGATGGTGGTGACGCTGATAGCGCCGATCGCGATGGAAGACGGGCTGCGCTTTGCAATCCGCGAAGGTGGCCGTACCGTGGGCGCCGGCGTGGTGGCCAAGATCCTCGAATAGGTGCTGCCGGGTTTGCGCGTAGGGGGATAATTACCTTAATTGGCATCCCCCTGGAGACGATAATCCTGTACAATTGTCGCCCCCTAATTCGACGAGCCGAACCGCTTGCTGGCAGTTCGGCTTCGTTGTCTCAGAATACGATTTAGGCCAGTAGCTCAATTGGCAGAGCAGCGGTCTCCAAAACCGCAGGTTGGGGGTTCGATTCCCTCCTGGCCTGCCATTTATGGCAGGAGGCAGTGCGCGGAACGTGCTGCCTTAGACAAAGGACAGTGTAAATGAGTGTGGAAACGACCGCCGGACGGTTCGATTCCGTGAAATGGGTCGTTGTGATCACCCTGCTGGCGGCAGGTGTGGTGGGCAACAGCTATTTCTCGGATCAATCGCTGCTGTACCGTGTGCTGGGTATTGTCGCCGTGGCCATCGTGGCCGCGATGGTAGCCCTGCAGACGGCCAAGGGTGCCGCTTTCTGGTCCCTGGTGAAAAGCTCCCGCACCGAGATTCGCAAGGTCGTCTGGCCCACCCGCCAGGAGACGGTACAAACCACGCTGATCGTCGTGGTTTTCGTATTGGTGGTGGCATTGATGCTGTGGGGGTTGGATTCCTTCCTCGGCTGGCTCGTGTCACTGGCAATTGGTTAGTGCAACAGGATAAGGGATAGCCGATGGCAATGCGTTGGTATGTGGTTCATGCCTACTCGGGCTTCGAAAAGAAAGTCGCGGCAGCCCTGAAGGAGCGTATCGAGCTGCACAACATGCAGGACCGCTTCGGCGAAGTGCTGGTACCCACCGAGGAAGTGGTGGAAATGCGCGCGGGACAGAAGCGTCGCAGCGAGCGCAAATTCTTCCCCGGCTATGTGCTGGTGCAGATGGAGCTGGATGACTCGACCTGGCACCTGGTCAAGGAGACTCCCAGGGTAATGGGCTTCATCGGCGGCAAGGCGGATGCGCCGGCGCCGATTACCGAAGCCGAGGCCGCCGCCATCCTGCAGCGGGTGGAGGCCGGAGTGGAAGCGCCACGCCCCAAGACCCTGTTCGAACCCGGCGAGATGGTGCGGGTGATCGATGGCCCGTTCAACGATTTCAATGGCGTTGTCGAGGAAGTGAATTACGAAAAGAGCCGCCTGAACGTGGCGGTGCTGATTTTTGGCCGTTCCACGCCGGTGGAGCTGGAATTCAGCCAGGTCGAAAAGGCCTGAGCGATTGGATGGTGGGCGGCAAGTGCATGCCCACCGACATTAACTGACGGCCTCTGGCTGTCACAATGGGGAGCCCGACAGCAGGCCGGTAGCGGCTGTTTGAACGGCGTTAGCACCCGGGAGAAAACGCATGGCTAAGAAAGTCCAGGCCTATATCAAGCTGCAGGTTGCTGCAGGACAGGCCAACCCCAGCCCTCCGGTTGGTCCCGCGCTGGGCCAGCACGGGGTCAATATCATGGAATTCTGCAAGGCATTCAATGCCGAGACGCAGGGTCTGGAGCCCGGTCTGCCGATTCCTGTGGTCATCACGGTCTACGGTGACCGTTCGTTTACCTTTATCAAGAAAACCCCGCCCGCGGCAGTGTTGCTGCGCAAGGCCGCCGGTATCAAGTCAGGTTCCGGCACCCCCAATACCCACAAGGTAGGCAAGGTAACCCGCGCCCAGCTCGAAGATGTGGCTACCCAGAAGTGGCCGGACCTGACCGCGACGGACATGGATGCGGCAGTACGCACTATTGCAGGCAGTGCTCGCTCTGCCGGGATCGAAGTAGAGGGGGTGAACTGATGGCCAGGTTATCCAGGCGCGTGCGCGCTTTCCAGGAAAAAATACAGCCAGGCAAAGCCTATCCGCTGGAAGAGGCGGTAGCGCTGCTGAAGCAGTTTGCCACGGCCAAATTCAACGAAACCGTGGAGGTGGCAATCAATCTGGGTGTCGACGCCCGTAAATCCGATCAGGCCGTACGCGGGGCGACCACGTTGCCGCACGGTACCGGCAGTGTGGTGCGGGTGGCAGTATTCACCCAGGGCGATGCCGCCGAGCAGGCCCGGGCCGCTGGCGCCGATTTTGTCGGCATGGAAGAGCTCGCCGAGCAGATCAAGGGCGGGATGATGGATTTTGATGTGGTTATCGCCTCGCCGGATGCCATGCGCGTGGTGGGTCAGTTGGGCCAGTTGCTGGGCCCGCGCGGCCTGATGCCGAACCCCAAGACCGGCACCGTGACTCCCGATGTAATGACAGCGCTGAAAAACGCCAAGGCCGGTCAGGTGCGCTTCCGCACCGACAAGAACGGCATCATCCATGGTGGAATTGGCAAGATCGATTTTGATGTGGAATCCCTGCGGGGCAACCTGGAAGCACTGCTGGCGGACCTGCGCAAGGCCAAACCGGCGGCTGCGAAGGGCATTTACATGAAGAAAGTCACTCTGTCCACCACCATGGGGCCGGGTGTTACTGTCGACCAGGGGTCGATAGCGGTTTGATCGGACTGCCCCGTCGGGGCGGTTCCTCAAGGGCTCTCCAGGGACGGGGAGTCACGGACGGCAGCAACCCAGGTTGCGTTCGTCTACTTTGAGGTCTTTGGAGCAGGCTCAGGCAACAAGCGCCTATTTAGCTGAGAACTGAAGGCCATCAAAGACCGTAGGTGCCGGGGCTGTGTTCGTTGCAGCGTCGGCTTAATCACGCGGTCCGCAAGGGCTGCGACGCCTACGCAGATGGTGGAATTGTTCACCACGCGAGTCGGTCCCATCATAGCGTTGATGAGACCGTAAATGTTAATCCAGGAGTAATACCAGTGGCAATTGGACTCGAAGACAAGAAAGCGATCGTTGCTGAAGTTAACGAGACTGCCACCAGTGCCCTGTCCCTTGTGATCGCCGATGCACGTGGCGTATCAGTGGGCGGGATGACGGCTCTGCGCAAGGATGCGCGCGACAATGCAGTGACCCTCCGTGTTGTGCGGAACACACTGGCAAAGCGCGCGCTGGCAGGTACGGACTATGAGTGCATTTATGACGTACTCGTGGGTCCGTCCCTGTTCGGGTTTTCTATGGAAGACCCGGGCGCAGCGGCCCGACTCTTTAAGGAATTCGCCAAGGAGAATAAAAACTTCGAGGTGAAGGCACTGGCGGTGAGCGGCCAAATGCTGGGTGCGGATCAACTGGATGTACTGGCTACATTGCCGACGCGTGATCAGGCACTCTCGATGTTGATGAGTGTAATGCAGGCGCCGGTAACCAAGCTGGTACAGACAATGAACGAAGTACCTGGAAAATTGGTTCGCACACTGGCAGCAGTACGCGATCAGAAAGAGGCAGCGGCGTAAGCCACGGCCGTCATTTATTTATCAGCTAACCAGGAGATATGAGTCATGGCTCTGTCTAAAGACGACATTTTGAATGCAATCGCTGAAATGAGCGTAATGGAAATCGTTGAGCTCATCAGCGCAATGGAAGAAAAGTTTGGCGTAACCGCCGCCGCGGCTGTCGCTGCTGCGCCGGCTGCCGCCGCCGGTGACGCCGGAGCGGCTGCTGAAGAGCAGACCGAGTTCGACGTTATCCTGACTGCCGCTGGCGACAAGAAAGTCAACGTCATCAAGGTTGTGCGGGCAGTAACCGGCCTGGGCCTGAAAGAAGCCAAGGCTGTGGTTGATGGCGCTCCTGCTCCGGTCAAGGAAGGTGCTACCAAGGCGGAAGCCGAGGACATCAAAAAGCAGGTTGAAGAAGCTGGCGGTTCTGTCGAGCTCAAGTAAGACGCTCGATGTTGGTCTGGCATGTTGCCGGGCAAGGGTCAGGCTGGTGGGCGTTTTGCCCGCCGGCCTTTTCCCGCTTCAAGAGAACAGTTTTTCAGGGCTGGCAAGCACCAACTGCGCAGCCCGTCAAAAGTTTCGTTGTCCGCTCGCTGCGGTGACAGGCTAAACACGCTGGGGAGTACTGATGGCATACTCGTACACTGAGAAAAAACGTATTCGCAAGGACTTCGGCACACTGTCGAACATTATGGATGTTCCATACCTGCTTGCGATTCAACTGGATTCATACAGGAAGTTTACCCAGCAGGGCGTCCCCCTGGAAGAGCGCGGCGACTATGGTCTGCACGCAGCCTTCAAGTCTGTTTTCCCGATTGTCAGCTACAGCGGCAACGCGGCACTCGAATATGTAGATTATCGGCTGGGAACGCCGGTTTTTGATGTCAGCGAGTGCCAGTTACGCGGCGTGACCTATTCCTGCGCCCTGCGGGTCAAGGTGCGGCTGATCATCTACGACAAGGACTCGTCGAACAAGACCATCAAGGATATCAAGGAGCAGGAAGTCTACATGGGGGAGATCCCCCTGATGACCGACAATGGCACCTTTGTCGTCAATGGCACCGAGCGCGTTATCGTATCCCAGCTGCATCGCTCGCCCGGCGTTTTCTTTGACCACGACAAGGGCAAGACCCATTCGTCCGGCAAGCTGCTGTACTCGGCCCGGGTGATCCCCTACCGTGGCTCCTGGCTGGACTTCGAGTTCGATCCCAAGGATCTGGTCTTCGTCCGTATCGACCGGCGCCGCAAGCTGCCCGCGACCATTTTGCTGCGGGCGCTGGGCTACGAGTCCGAAGAAATCCTCGACATGTTCTACGAGGTCAATACCTTCCACGTCGACAAGGCAGGCAACTACAAGATGGCGCTGATTCCCGCGCGCCTGCGTGGTGATGTCGCCTCTTTCGATATCAAGGTCGGCAACAAGGTTGTGGTCGAGCAGGGCCGGCGTATTACGGCGCGGCATATTCGCGAGCTGGAACAGGCAGAAGTGTCCGAACTGGAAATTCCACGCGAGTACCTCTACGGCCGCGCGCTGGCCAAGAACGTGGTCGACAAGAAAACCGGTGAGATCCTGGTCGAGTGCAACTCGGCTCTGACCGAGGAAATCCTGGACAAGCTGACCGCAACGGGTGCCGAGACCATCGAGACCCTGTACACCAATGAGCTGGACTGTGGTCCGTTCATTTCCGACACGCTGCGCCAGGACACCACCCGCAATGAACTCGAGGCGCTGGTGGAAATCTACCGCATGATGCGCCCGGGCGAGCCGCCTACCAAGGAGTCGGCCGAGAACCTGTTCCAGAATCTGTTCTTCTCCGCCGATCGCTATGATCTGTCGGCTGTAGGCCGGATGAAGTTCAACCGCCGTCTGGGTCGCGAGGAAGTGACCGGCAACGGGGTGCTGGACCGGCAGGACATAGTCGATGTGCTGAAGGCCCTGGTGTCCATCCGCAACGGCCGCGGCATGACCGATGACATCGATCACCTGGGCAACCGCCGGGTGCGCAGTGTCGGCGAAATGGCGGAAAACCAGTTCCGGGTCGGCCTGGTGCGGGTCGAGCGGGCGGTGAAAGAGCGCCTGTCGATGGCCGAGAGCGAAGGCCTGATGCCGCAGGACCTGATCAACGCCAAGCCGGTCTCGGCCGCGGTCAAGGAGTTTTTCGGCTCCAGCCAGCTGTCGCAGTTCATGGACCAGAACAACCCGCTGTCGGAAGTGACCCACAAGCGCCGGGTGTCCGCGCTCGGCCCGGGCGGTCTGACCCGCGAACGCGCCGGCTTCGAGGTCCGCGATGTGCATCCGACCCACTACGGCCGGGTATGCCCGATCGAGACGCCGGAAGGCCCCAACATCGGCCTGATCAATTCGCTGGCAACCTATGCTCGTACCAATGAGTACGGCTTTCTCGAAAGTCCGTACCGGAAGGTGGTCGACGGCCAGGTAACCGATGAGATCGAATTCCTGTCCGCCATCAATGAGGCCGATTATGTGATTGCCCAGGCCTCGGCCTCGGTGGACGCCGACAACCGCTTTGTCGACGACCTGATCGCTGTGCGGCACATGAATGAATTTACCGTCATGCCGCCCGAGCGGGTGGGGTATATGGACGTGTCGCCGAAACAGGTGGTGTCGGTTGCCGCGGCGCTGATCCCCTTTCTGGAACACGATGACGCCAACCGCGCCCTGATGGGCTCCAACATGCAGCGGCAGGCCGTGCCGACGCTGAAATGCGAGAAGCCGCTGGTGGGTACCGGCATCGAGCGTTATGTGGCGGCGGACTCCGGGGTCTGTGTGGTCGCCCGCCGCGACGGCGTGATCGACTCGGTCGACGCGAGCCGGATAGTGGTACGGATCAACAACGATGATGTCGGCCCGGACGAAGCGCCGGTGGATATCTACAACCTGACCAAATATACCCGCTCCAACCAGAATACCTGCATCAACCAGCGTCCGATTGTACGCCAGGGCGATGTAGTGGCCCGCGGTGATATTCTCGCCGACGGTCCCTCCATCGATATGGGCGAGTTGGCCCTGGGCCAGAACATCCGCATCGCGTTCATGCCCTGGAACGGCTACAACTTCGAGGATTCCATCCTGGTGTCCGAGAAGGTCGTGAAGGAGGATCGCTTCACCACCATCCATATCCAGGAACTGACCTGTATCGCCCGCGATACCAAGCTGGGTTCGGAGGAGATTTCGGCGGACATTCCGAATGTCGGTGAGAGTGCCCTGGCCAAGCTGGATGAATCCGGCATTGTCTACATCGGTGCCGAGGTGGGAGCTGGCGATATCCTGGTGGGCAAGGTTACGCCCAAGGGCGAGACCCAGCTGACCCCGGAGGAAAAGCTGCTGCGTGCGATTTTTGGCGAGAAGGCTTCGGACGTCAAGGACACGTCCCTGCGGGTGCCCTCCAGCACCAAGGGTACCGTGATTGATGTGCAGGTCTTTACCCGCGATGGCCTGGAGAAGGACCAGCGCGCACTGCAGATCGAGAAATACCAGCTCGACCAGTTCCGCAAGGACCTGAAGGAAGAGTACCGGATCTATGAGGAGGCCACCTTCTCCCTGCTGGCCAACCAGCTGTCCGGCGCCACGACGGTGAGCGGCGCTGGTCTGGCCAAGGGTACCGTGCTGGATGAAGCGGTACTGGCTGAGCTGGACCGGGACCAGTGGTTCAAGCTGAAGCTGTCCGAGGCCGAGCTGAACGAGGCGCTGGCCTCTGCCCGGCGCCAGCTGGACGAGCAAAACCGCCTGCTGGAAGAACGTTTCGAGGACAAGAAGCGCAAACTGCAAAGCGGCGACGATCTGGCGCCCGGTGTGCTGAAGATCGTCAAGGTCTATCTGGCCATCAAGCGCCGGATCCAGCCCGGTGACAAGATGGCCGGCCGCCACGGCAACAAGGGCGTGATCTCGGTGATCATGCCGGTGGAAGACATGCCCTTCGACGAAAACGGCGAGCCTGTCGATATCGTGCTGAACCCGCTGGGTGTGCCCTCGCGCATGAACGTGGGACAGGTACTGGAAACCCACCTGGGCATGGCGGCCAGGGGCCTGGGCGTGAAGATCGACAACATGCTGCGCGAGCAGCGCAAGGTTGCCGAACTGCGCAAGTTCCTGGAGCAGATCTACAACAATGGTGCCGGTCGCAGCGAGGACCTGAAGTCCCTCAGCGATCCCGAAATACTGGCACTTGCGAACAATCTGCGCGCGGGTGTGCCGATGGCGACGCCGGTGTTCGACGGGGCGGCAGAAGGCGCCATCAAGGAACTGCTGGCGCTCGCGGACCTGCCGGAGAGCGGCCAGTTCACACTGTATGACGGCCGTACCGGCGAGTCCTTTGATCGCCAGGTGACAGTCGGCTACATGTACATGTTGAAGTTGAACCACCTGGTTGACGACAAGATGCACGCCCGTTCCACCGGCTCCTACAGCCTGGTAACCCAGCAGCCGCTGGGGGGCAAGGCCCAGTTCGGTGGTCAGCGCTTCGGGGAGATGGAGGTCTGGGCCCTGGAGGCCTACGGCGCCGCCTACACTCTGCAGGAGATGCTGACCGTGAAATCGGACGACGTTGCCGGCCGTACCAAGATGTACAAGAACATCGTGGATGGCGACCATCGTATGGAGCCGGGCATGCCCGAGTCCTTCAATGTGCTGGTCAAGGAAATACGCTCCCTCGGTATTGATATCGAGCTGGAGAGTGACTAGTGCCTGGTTAACAGCTTTATGGACTCGGGGCTGAGGTGGCAGTTGATGCCACCCCGGCTGTAAGGAAAACCTCTCGGAGGAAAGACCTTGAAAGACTTACTTAATCTACTCAAATCCCAGGGACAGTCAGAAGAGTTCGATGCGATCCGTATCGGCCTGGCGTCGCCGGAGATGATTCGCGCGTGGTCCTTTGGCGAAGTCAAGAAGCCGGAGACCATCAACTACCGGACTTTCAAACCGGAGCGCGACGGCCTGTTCTGCGCCAAGATCTTTGGCCCGGTGAAGGACTATGAGTGCCTCTGTGGCAAGTACAAGCGCCTCAAACACCGTGGTGTCATCTGTGAAAAATGCGGTGTCGAAGTGGCGCTGGCCAAGGTCCGCCGCGAGCGCATGGGCCATATCGAATTGGCGAGTCCAGTGGCGCATATCTGGTTCCTGAAGTCGCTGCCCTCGCGTATCGGCCTGTTGCTGGACATGACCCTGCGCGATATCGAACGGGTACTCTATTTCGAATCCTATGTGGTGACCGATCCGGGTCTGACCACGCTCAATCCCGCCCAGTTGTTGACCGATGAGGAATACTACGAGGCGATGGAGGAGTTCGGCGACGAATTCACCGCGAAAATGGGTGCTGAAGCAGTTCAGGATCTGATGAAGCAGCTCGACCTGGAGCGCGAAATCAGCAACCTGCGCGAGGAGATCCCGGCCACCAATTCGGAGACCAAGATCAAGAAGCTGTCCAAGCGGTTGAAGTTGATGGAGGCCTTCGCCGGCTCCGGCAACAAGCCCGAGTGGATGGTACTCAATGCCCTGCCGGTACTGCCGCCGGACCTGCGCCCGCTGGTGCCGCTGGATGGCGGCCGCTTTGCGACCTCCGACCTCAACGACCTGTACCGCCGGGTGATCAACCGCAACAACCGCCTCAAGCGGCTGCTGGACCTGAACGCACCGGACATCATCGTGCGCAACGAAAAGCGCATGCTGCAGGAGTCTGTGGACGCGCTGCTGGATAACGGCCGCCGCGGCCGGGCCATCACCGGTTCCAACAAGCGGCCACTGAAGTCCCTGGCCGACATGATCAAGGGCAAGCAGGGGCGGTTCCGCCAGAACCTGCTGGGCAAGCGGGTGGACTACTCCGGCCGCTCGGTGATCGTGGTGGGCCCCACCCTGCGTCTGCACCAGTGCGGACTGCCCAAGAAAATGGCGCTGGAACTGTTCAAGCCCTTCATTTTTGGCAAGCTGGAGGCGCGCGGTCTGGCGACCACCATCAAGGCGGCCAAGAAAATGGTCGAGCGCGAGCCGCCGGAAGTATGGGATATCCTCGCCGAAGTGATTCGCGAGCACCCGGTGCTGCTGAACCGGGCACCCACCCTGCACCGCCTGGGCATCCAGGCCTTCGAGCCGGTGCTGATCGAAGGCAAGGCGATCCAGCTGCACCCGCTGGTCTGCGCCGCCTACAACGCTGACTTTGACGGTGACCAGATGGCGGTCCACGTGCCGCTGACCATCGAGGCCCAGCTGGAAGCGCGGGCGCTGATGATGTCCACCAACAACATCCTGTCGCCGGCCAGCGGTGATCCCATCATCGTGCCGTCCCAGGACGTGGTGCTGGGTCTGTATTACATGACCCGCTCCCGGGTCAACGCCAAGGGCGAGGGCATGATCTTTGCCAACGTTTCCGAGGTCAACCGCGCCTATCGCGGGGGTCACGTACACCTGCAGGCACGGGTCAAGGTACGTATCCATGAAGTGGTTCAAACCGAAGAAGGTGACCGCATGGAGCGCACCTTCATCGCCGATACGACGGTCGGCCGGGCATTGCTGTGGGAGATTGTCCCCGAGGGAATCGGTTATGAGATGGTCAACCAGGATATGGCCAAAAAGGCGATTTCCCGGATCATCAACCAGTGCTACCGCGTTGTGGGTCTGAAGGCCACGGTCATTTTTGCCGATCAGTTGATGTATACCGGCTACGAGTACTCCACCCGTTCCGGCTCCTCCATCGGTGTGAACGACTTTGTGATCCCCGAAGCGAAGGCCGAGCTCATCGCCCGCGCGGACCGGGAAGTGAAGGAGATCGAAGACCAGTATGCGGCCGGTCTGGTCACCCAGGGCGAGAAGTACAACAAGGTTATCGATATCTGGTCACGCGCCAATGATCTGGTGTCCAAGGCAATGATGGATGGCCTGTCCAAGGAGACGGTGATCAACCGCGATGGCGAGGAAGAAGATCAGGCCTCGTTCAACTCGGTGTATATCTATGCTGACTCCGGCGCGCGCGGTTCACCCGCCCAGATCCGTCAACTGGCGGGTATGCGCGGTCTGATGGCCAAGCCGGACGGCTCCATCATCGAGACGCCGATCACCGCCAACTTCCGCGAGGGTCTGAACGTACTTCAGTATTTTATTTCCACGCACGGGGCCCGCAAGGGTCTGGCGGACACGGCACTGAAAACGGCCAACTCCGGTTACCTGACCCGGCGCCTGGTCGACGTGGCCCAGGACCTGGTGGTCACCGAAGTGGATTGCGGCACCGACCGCGGCCTGCTGATGACACCGGTCATCGACGGCGGCGATATCATCGAGTCACTGGGTGACCGTGTTCTGGGCCGGATTGTGGCCAAGGACGTGATCAAGCCTGGCAGCAGTGAGGAAATTGCGATCACTGCCGGCACCATGCTCGATGAATTGTGGATCAAGCGGCTTGAGGAAATGGGCATCGACGAAGTGGAAGTGCGCTCGCCGATTACCTGCGAGACCCGCCACGGGATCTGCTCCACCTGCTACGGGCGTGACCTGGCGCGCGGGCACCGGGTCAACATGGGCGAGGCCATTGGTGTGGTCGCGGCCCAGTCCATTGGTGAGCCGGGTACCCAGCTTACCATGCGCACCTTCCACATTGGTGGGGCGGCGTCGCGGCAGACGGCCCAGGACAACATCCAGGTGATGAACGAGGGCAGCGTGCGGCTGCACAACGTGAAGACTGTAGAGCGCAAGGACGGCTTCCTGATTGCAGTATCCCGTTCCGGCGAGCTGTCCATCCTCGACAAGATGGGTCGTGAGCGCGAGCGCTACAAACTGCCCTACGGTGCGATCATCAAGGTGCATGACAACGCCGAGGTATCCGCCGGCGACATCGTCGCCAACTGGGATCCCCACACCCACCCGATCATTACCGAGGTGGCGGGTATCGCCAGGTTCTCGGGTATGGAGGAGGGGATTACCATCAAGCGCCAGACCGACGAGCTGACGGGTCTGTCCAACATTGAGGTGCTGGATCTGGGTGAGCGGCCGGCGGCGGGCAAGGATGTGCGTCCGGCGGTGTCCCTGGTGGACAGCAACGGTGACGAACTCTGCCTGGCTGGCACCAATGTGCCGGCTCACTACTTCCTGCCGGCCCACGCCCTGGTGGCGCCGGAGAATGGCGCCAATCTGGAGGCGGGCGACGTTATTGCGCGGATTCCCCAGGAAGGCTCCAAGACCCGGGATATCACCGGCGGTCTGCCGCGGGTGGCGGACCTGTTCGAGGCTCGCAAGCCCAAGGAGCCTGCCATCCTGGCAGAGATCTCCGGCACTGTGAGCTTTGGCAAGGAAACCAAGGGCAAGCGGCGGCTGGTGATCACGCCCACCGACAGCACGACGCTGGCGGATGGCTCGGATCACTACGAGGCGTTGATTCCCAAGTGGCGCAACATGTCGGTGTTTGAGGGCGAGTTTGTCGAAAAAGGCGAGGTGGTCTCCGAGGGCCCGCTGAGCCCGCACGATATCCTGCGCCTCAAGGACGTCAAGGAGCTGGCGAAGTACATTGTCAATGAGATCCAGGAGGTGTACCGCCTCCAGGGTGTGAAGATCAATGACAAGCACATCGAAGTCATCGTGCGCCAGATGTTGCGCAAGGTCGTCATCACTTCGTCCGGGGACTCCAGTCTGATCAAGGGCGAGCAGGTCGAGCATGTGACCTTCCTGGAAGAGAACGAACGCCTGCTGGCGGAGGGCATGGTGCCCGCCACTGCCGAGCGCGAGTTGCTGGGCATCACCAAGGCATCGCTGGCGACCGAGAGCTTTATCTCGGCGGCATCGTTCCAGGAGACCACCCGCGTCCTCACCGAGGCTGCTGTCACCGGCAAGCGGGATTATCTGCGCGGACTCAAGGAAAACGTCGTTGTGGGCCGCCTGATTCCGGCGGGCACCGGCCTGGCCTATCATGCCGAGCGCAAGCGCACCCGCGGTGGCGAGACGGAAATGAGTGTTTCGGCCCAGGAAATCGAAGCAGCACTGACCGAGGCACTGCAGGACAGCAACAGCTAGTCGCATCATTGCGCGGCACGGGCGGGGTATTCCCCGCCCGTTTGACCCTTGACTACTACGGGGGGCGTCTATAGAATGCCGCCTCCTCTTTCCCGGGGTGTTTTCGTGCGTCCTTGTTTGGGCGAACGCGGACGCATATCGTTGCAGCGCTGGCCGCTGCCGCCCCCGGGCCTGAAGGCCGGCCCCAGGGCCATGAAAATCAACAGAATGTTTGGAGTTCTAACTGAATGGCAACGATCAACCAATTGGTTCGTACGCCCAGAAAGCGCAAAGTGGCAAAGAGCGATGTGCCCGCCCTGCAAAGCTGTCCGCAGCGCCGCGGTGTGTGCACCCGTGTTTACACCACGACCCCGAAAAAGCCGAACTCGGCTCTGCGCAAGGTTTGCCGTGTACGCCTGACCAACGGTTACGAAGTCTCTTCGTATATCGGTGGCGAGGGACACAACCTGCAGGAGCACAGTGTAGTGCTGATACGCGGTGGTCGGGTCAAGGACTTGCCGGGGGTGCGTTACCACACCGTCCGCGGCAGCCTGGATACCTCCGGGGTGGCCAATCGCCGCCAGGCCCGTTCCAAGTATGGTACCAAGCGTCCCAAGTAAACCGGCTCCAGGCTGCGCCTGAGCAAACGAATGTAGTAAGGCTGAACCCCTGCCTCCCCCGCATATGTGGCAGGTCGGTGTTCGGATCAACCTGAAGAGAGAAGGGCACAATCATGCCGAGAAGAAGAGTAGTCGCCAAGCGCGAAGTGCTGCCAGATCCCAAATACGGCAACACCACGCTGGCAAAATTCATGAACCATGTCATGGTGAGTGGCAAGAAATCCGTGGCCGAAGGTATCGTCTACGGTGCCCTGGAGATCGTCCAGGAGCGTCTGAAGAAAGACCCCATCGAAGCCTTTGACGAGGCACTTGAGAATATCGCGCCGATGGTCGAGGTGAAATCCCGCCGTGTGGGTGGGGCCACCTATCAGGTACCTGTCGAAGTGCGTCCCGCCCGCCGGGTAGCACTGTCCATGCGCTGGCTGGTTGATTACGCCCGCAATCGTGGCGAAAAGTCGATGCGCCAGCGTCTGGCGGGTGAAATCATCGATGCTTCCCAGGGCAAGGGCAATGCCGTGAAGAAGCGCGAGGATGTGCACCGCATGGCGGAAGCGAACAAGGCGTTCTCTCACTACCGTTTTTAATCTGTTGCCCAGCAACCTGTAATTGGGGATTTTATCGTGGCACGCAAGACTCCTATCAAGCGATACCGGAACATCGGTATCTGCGCCCATGTGGATGCGGGTAAAACCACAACCACCGAGCGCGTACTTTTCTACACCGGACTGTCCCACAAGATTGGTGAGGTGCACGATGGTGCAGCCACCATGGACTGGATGGAGCAGGAACAGGAGCGGGGTATTACCATCACCTCTGCGGCGACCACCTGTTTCTGGCGTGGCATGGATGCCCAGTTTGACGAGCACCGCATCAATATCATCGACACCCCCGGACACGTTGATTTCACGATCGAAGTGGAGCGGTCCCTGCGGGTGCTGGACGGTGCCGTGGTAGTACTGTGCGGTTCTTCCGGCGTGCAGCCGCAGACCGAGACGGTCTGGCGTCAGGCCAACAAATACGAAGTGCCGCGTATGGTCTTCGTCAACAAGATGGACCGGGCCGGTGCCGATTTTCGCAGGGTAGTCGAGCAGTTGAAGACCCGCCTGGGCGCCAATCCGGTGCCCCTGCAGATGACCATTGGCGCCGAGGACGGGTTCCGCGGCGTGGTTGACCTGATCAAGAACAAGACCATCATCTGGAGCGAAGACGACCAGGGCATGACCTTTACACATGCACCGGTGCCGGCGGACCTGGTTGATGAGGTCGCGGAAATGCGGGAATTCCTGGTGGAAGCCGCTGCCGAGGCCAATGAAGAGCTGATGGACAAGTACCTGGAAGGCGGCTCGTTGACCGAGGAAGAAATCAAGCTGGGTATTCGTACCCGCACCCTGGCTGGCGAGATCGTGCCAGTGCTGGGCGGTTCCGCTTTCAAGAACAAGGGCGTACAGGCGATGCTGGACGCAGTGATCGAATACCTCCCTTCACCCACAGAAGTGCGGGCGATCGAAGGCACCTTGCTGGACAAGGACGACACTGTCGAAACCCGGGAAGCGGATGACGATGCTCCCTTTGCCGCGCTGGCCTTCAAGATTGCCACCGACCCCTTTGTCGGCACCTTGACCTTCTTCCGGGTCTACTCCGGCAAGCTGGAAAGCGGTACCGGCGTATTCAACTCGGTCAAGCAGAAGAAAGAACGTATCGGCCGCATGGTGCAGATGCACGCCAACAGTCGCGAAGAGATCAAGGAAGTACTGGCCGGTGATATCGCGGCGGCAGTGGGCCTGAAGGATACCACCACGGGGGATACCCTGTGTGATATGACCAAGCCTATCGTCCTGGAGCGCATGGAGTTTCCCGAGCCGGTGATTTCGGTGGCGGTAGAGCCGAAGTCCAAGGCCGATCAGGAAAAAATGGGTATTGCGCTGGGCAAGCTGGCCCAGGAAGATCCTTCCTTCAGGGTCAAGACGGATCCTGAGTCAGGGCAGACCATTATCTCGGGCATGGGCGAGTTGCACTTGGATATCCTGGTAGACCGGATGCGCCGCGAGTTCAGCGTCGAGGCGAATATCGGCAAACCGCAGGTGGCGTACCGCGAAGCAATCCGCAATACCAGTGAGATCGAAGGCAAGTTCGTGCGCCAATCCGGTGGCCGCGGCCAGTACGGTCACGTCTGGATCCGGTTTCAGCCGGGCGAAGACGAGAACGCCGAGGGCCTCGAGTTCGTCAATGAGGTGGTCGGTGGTACCGTGCCCCGGGAATACATTCCCGCGGTGCAGAAAGGGGTTGAAGAACAGATGCAGAATGGTGTCCTGGCGGGCTACCCGTTGCTGGGCTTGAAAGCCACCCTGTTTGACGGCTCCTTCCACGATGTGGACTCCAACGAAATGGCGTTCAAGATTGCTGCCAGCATGGCAACCAAGAAGCTGGCGCAGCACGGTGGCGCCGTGTTGCTGGAGCCCATCATGAAAGTGGAAGTCATCACGCCTGAGGAGAACATGGGTGACGTAGTCGGTGACCTCAACCGGCGCCGTGGCCTTATCTCAGGCATGGACGAAAGCGTGTCCGGCAAAGTCATCAATGCCGAAGTGCCGTTGGCGGAGATGTTTGGTTATGCGACCGACCTGCGTTCAGCGACGCAGGGCCGGGCCACCTATACGATGGAGTTCATGAAATACTCCGAGGCGCCGAACAATATCGCGCAGGAAATTATTTCCAAGAACACAACCAAGTAATTTTCAGCTATCTCACAGAGGTGAATTAAAGTGGCAAAGGAAAAATTTGAACGTAACAAGCCCCACGTCAACGTGGGAACAATCGGACACGTTGACCATGGCAAGACGACGCTGACGGCGGCGCTGACCAAGGTGTGTGCCGAGACCTGGGGCAGCGGCAGCGCGATTGCGTTCGACGGTATTGACAATGCGCCGGAAGAGAAGGCGCGCGGTATCACCATTGCGACCTCGCACGTGGAATATGATTCCCCGACGCGTCACTACGCGCACGTTGACTGCCCTGGCCACGCGGATTATGTGAAGAACATGATTACCGGTGCGGCACAGATGGACGGCGCGATTCTGGTGTGCGGTGCGACAGACGGCCCGATGCCGCAGACCCGTGAGCACATCCTGCTGTCCCGCCAGGTGGGTGTCCCTACATTGTGGTGTTTCTGAACAAGGCAGACCTGCTGGCGGAAGATTGCGGCGGTGCGGATTCCGAAGAATACGCAGAGATGAAGGAGCTGGTGGAGATGGAGCTGCGCGAGCTGCTCGACACCTACGACTTCCCGGGCGATGACACGCCGATCATCTGTGGTTCGGCGCTGATGGCGCTGAACGGCGAAGACGAGAACGAGCTGGGTGTGACGGCGGTGAAGACGCTGGTGGAGACGCTGGACGCCTACATTCCGGAGCCGGAGCGGGCGGTAGACCAGGCGTTCCTGATGCCGGTGGAAGACGTGTTCTCGATTTCGGGCCGCGGCACGGTGGTGACAGGGCGTGTTGAGCGCGGTGTGATCAAGGTCGGTGAAGAGATCGAGATTGTCGGTATCAAGGACACGGTGAAGACGACCTGTACCGGTGTGGAGATGTTCCGCAAGCTGCTGGACGAAGGCCGGGCGGGCGAGAACGTGGGCGTGCTGCTGCGTGGCACCAAGCGCGAGGAAGTGGAGCGTGGGCAGGTGCTGGCGAAGCCGGGTTCGGTGAAGCCGCACACCAAGTTCGAGGCCGAGGTGTATGTGCTGTCGAAGGATGAAGGTGGCCGTCACACGCCGTTCTTCAAGGGCTACCGTCCGCAGTTCTACTTCCGGACCACGGACGTGACGGGTGCCTGCGAGCTGCCCGAGGGCGTTGAGATGGTGATGCCGGGTGACAACATCCAGATGGTGGTGACGCTGATAGCGCCGATCGCGATGGAAGACGGGCTGCGTTTTGCAATCCGCGAAGGCGGCCGCACCGTGGGCGCCGGCGTGGTGGCCAAAATCCTCGAGTAAGCCTGTACCCTGCAGTTCCAGAAGCCCGGCCATGTGCCGGGCTTTTTTTTGGGCCGGATGTATGGGATGTATACGTTTTAAGGGCTATTTCCCTCCATTTTTTGTTTCAAGCTCCAGATGTCTGAGGGTATGCCCATATCCGGTGCGTTTCGTGCCTCAACGCACCCTATGTCCTCAAGGCAGCACCGCCTGCAGAGGCAGCATCGGTCTGAATAGGGTGCACCGCCTGCATAGGGTGCGCTGACAAAGGAAGCGCACCATCTATGTATGGGATGTATACGTTTTAAGGGCTATTTCCCTCCATTTTTTGTTTCAAGCTCCAGATGTCTGAGGGTATGCCCATATCCGGTGCGTTTCGTGCCTCAACGCACCCTATGTCCTCAAGGCAGCACCGCCTGCAGAGGCAGCATCGGTCTGAATAGGGTGCACCGCCTGCATAGGGTGCGCTGACAAAGGAAGCGCACCATCGTCCCCCTGGTCTTTGTTTCAGGTATCAGGTCGTGGCGGGAGCTATCCGGTGCGTTTCGTGCCTCAACGCACCCTATGGGTAGGCATTGGGCCCCTTACTTAGCGGTGGTTTTTCTCCGAAATCTGCCCATTTAGCGTCAGGAAGTCATACAGCACCCCGAACCCGAACAGTCCCAGGGTCAGCAGGTACAGCAGGCCGGTGAATATCTTGCCCATATAGAAGCGGTGTATCCCGAACACCCCGAGAAAGGTCAGCAGGATCCAGGCGAGATTGTAGTCGACGGGGCCGTCCTGGTAGCGGCGGTCCGCATCGCGTGACATGCCGGGAATCAGGAACAGGTCGATGATCCAGCCAATGAAGAACAGCCCCAGCGTGAAAAACCAGATAATGCCGGTAATCTGGCGGCCATAGTAGAAGCGGTGGGCGCCGATAAAGCCGAAAATCCACAACAAATAGCCCATCACCACCGAGTGAGTCTCGACCTGTTGTTCGATCTGCCGCTCCATCATTGCCTTCCCGTTGCCTTCCCGTTGCCTTCCCGTTGCCTTCCCGTTGCCCTGGCGGGTACCATGGTCTCCCTGCGACGATCGGCGGTCAAGCTATTCTCCAGACCGCATCACAGGGTCGTGCTGATATGGATCAAGGCGGTTCGACCGCAAAGAGCGTATGCTGGGCAGTAGTAATAGACGCACCATCCGGCGCGGCGAGGAGGCCCCCAGCATGTCTGTAGAACATCACGATCTGGTACACGAATTTCCCGAATTCCGGGAGCGTATACACAAGCTGAAAACAACTGATACCCACTTCCGCAAGCTGTTCGATGAATATCACGAACTGACCCGCAGTATCGAAAATATGGAGAATGAAGTGACGCCGGCCGCGACACGTACAGAGGAGCGCGCCAAGGTGCAGCGGCTGCACCTTAAGGACGCACTCTACTGCATGCTCAATGCAGTTGAATAAATGAAGGAGACCAGCACCGTGACCAATGCCGCGCTGAAGCGCCAGCTTGAGGAAAAACTCGCGAGATTGCAGGAGCGCCTGGAGCGAATCCGGCGGGACATTGGCAAAGAGCACTCGCTGGATGCCGCCGAGCAGGCGCAGGAGCGCGAGAACGATGAGGTGGTGGACGCCATCGGGGTGGAGACCGCGCAGTCGCTGCGGGAGGTACAGGCCGCCCTGGCCCGGCTGGAAGCCGGCAGCTACGGAATCTGCGAGCGCTGCGGCGAGGAAATCGCCCCGGCGAGGCTGGCGGTGCTGCCGGAAGCAGTGCTTTGTGTCAACTGTGCCGCCTGACCCGCCGGGGATCCAAAATATATCGCAGGGCGTGCTTGACAGGATGTTGCCCGCTCTTTAGAATTCGCGTTCCTTTTTCGGGGGGCTCCTTTGCGGACCCCTGGTTTTTTATTGGCTGGAGTTAGACTGGTGCAGAGTCAGCGCATTCGAATTCGTCTCAAGGCTTTTGATCATCGCCTGATAGATACATCTACTCAGGAGATCGTGGAAACGGCGCGCCGTACCGGTGCCCAGGTCAAAGGCCCCATCCCCCTCCCCACCCGGAAGGAAAAGTTCACCGTGCTGGTTTCTCCGCACGTAAATAAAGATGCGCGTGACCAGTACGAAATTCGTACCCACAAGCGTCTGTTGGACATCGTGGAGCCTACAGAGAAAACTGTAGACGCCCTGATGAAGTTGGACCTGGCAGCAGGTGTCGAAGTACAGATCAGTCTTGGTTAACTACAACTAGTAGCAAGACCTGCTTGGGGCAGGAGTCCCGAGTGTGTAACGCCCAGCACTGTCACAGACAGGCGGGGCGGCCATAGAGGGTAAGCCCCGTACACTGAGAGGTTAGCATAATGACTATTGGCTTAGTCGGCCGTAAGTCCGGTATGACTCGCGTTTTTACCGAGGACGGCATATCCATTCCAGTAACCGTAGTGGAGGTAGCTCCAAACCGCGTTACTCAGATCAAAGAGCTCGATAGCGATGGCTATCGCGCAATCCAGGTCACCGCGGGCAGCCGCAAGGCCTCGAAAGTGAGTAAATCAGCGGCCGGACATTTCGCCAAGGCGGGTGTCGAAGCGGGCCTCGGTCTGTGGGAATTTCGGCTGGCAGAGGCTGATGAGGCCCCGTCGATCGGCTCCGAGTTGACTGTCGAGCGTTTCGAGGTTGGACAGAAGGTCGATGTTGCCGGCAAATCCAAGGGCAAGGGCTTCCAGGGCGTAATCAAGCGCTGGAATTTCTCGATGCAGGATGCCACTCACGGCAACTCCCTGTCGCACCGCGCTCCGGGTTCCATCGGGCAGTGCCAGACGCCTGGCCGTGTCTTCAAGGGCAAGAAAATGTCCGGGCACATGGGCGCTGAGAGCGTCACCACCCAGGGGCTGGAAATCGTCCGGGTCGATGTTGAGCGCAATTTGCTGCTCATCAAGGGCGCGGTACCCGGTGCACCCGGCGGAGACGTTATCGTACGTCCCGCAGTCAAGGCTTAAGGTTAGGGGGTCTCTAACGTGGAATTGAGTGTAGTGAAGCCGGGTAACGCTGCAGCGGGTACAGTATCCGTTTCCGATGTTGCCTTTGCGCGCGAATACAACGAGGACCTGGTTCACCAGGTTGTTACTGCCTATCTGGCCGGTGCCCGTCAGGGTACTCGCGCTCAGAAGAACCGCGCTGCGGTCAGGGGCGGTGGCAAGAAGCCCTGGCGCCAGAAGGGCACCGGCCGTGCCCGGGCAGGGACCATTCGTTCCCCCATCTGGCGCAGCGGCGGGGTGACCTTTGCTGCCCAGCCCCAGGATCACTCGCAGAAGGTCAATCGCAAGATGTACCGGGCCGCGATGCGCTCCATCATGTCGGAGCTGGCGCGCCAGGATCGACTGATAGTAGTGGAAAGCCTCGATATCGAGGCGCCGAAGACCAGGTTGCTGGCACAGCAGCTGGGCGAATACGGCCTCGATAACGTGCTGATCGTGACGTCAGAGCTGGGCGAAAACCTGTATCTGGCCGCACGTAACCTGCACAAGGTAGATGTGCGCGATGTGGATGGCGTCGATCCGGTGAGCCTGGTCGCCTATGACAAGGTCATGGTTACAGTGGACGCGGTCAAGAAAATTGAGGAGATGCTGGCATGAACCAGGAGCGCATTTTCCAGGTGTTGCTCGCCCCGCACGTATCCGAAAAGGCGGCGGTGCTGGCAGACAGCAACAACCAGTACGTGTTCAAGGTGGCTGTGGACGCCTCCAAGGCGGAGATCAAGAAGTCGGTCGAGCAGCTGTTCAAGGTCAAGGTGGACGCAGTCCAGACCCTGAAAGTAAAAGGCAAGGTCAAGCGCAATCGCTATGGCCTCAGTGCCAAGTCGACCTGGAAGAAGGCATACGTGCGCCTGGAGCAGGGTCAGGACATCGACTTTGCCGTGGCTGAGTAAGGAGTAGGTTCAAGATGGCAGTTCTGACAAGCAAACCCACTTCGCCCGGCCGTCGTCATGTCGTCCGCGTACACAGCGAGGGCCTGCACAAGGGTGATCCCTATGCGCCACTGCTGGAGCGGCAGACCCGCAATGGCGGCCGCAACAACAATGGCCGGATCACAACCCGGCACATTGGCGGTGGCCACAAGCAGCACTACCGGATTATCGATTTCAAGCGCGCCAAGGACGGGATTCCCGCCAAGGTGGAACGCATTGAATACGACCCGAACCGCACCGCCCATATTGCGCTGCTGTTGTTCGCCGATGGCGAACGCCGCTACATCATCGCCCCCAAGGGGGTGAAGGCCGGTGATACACTGCTGTCCGGTTCCGCGGCCTCGATCAAGACGGGCAACTGTTTGCCGCTGCGCAATATCCCTGTGGGTTCAGTGATTCACGCAGTGGAAATGAAGCCCGGGAAAGGGGCGCAGATTGCACGCTCCGCCGGTGCCTCGGTGCAGCTGGTGGCGCGGGAAGGGCAGTATGCCACGCTGCGTCTGCGTTCAGGTGAGATGCGCAAGGTGCTGTCCGACTGTCGCGCCACGCTGGGCGAGGTGTCGAATTCCGAACACAGCTTGCGCAAGCTGGGCAAGGCAGGTGCCGCGCGCTGGCGCGGGGTCAGGCCCACCGTTCGCGGTGTGGCGATGAACCCGGTAGATCACCCGCATGGCGGTGGTGAAGGTCGTACCTCCGGTGGTCGTCATCCGGTCAGTCCCTGGGGTACGCCTACCAAGGGTTACAAGACTCGCTCGAACAAGCGCACGGACCGCCTGATTGTGCGCCGTCGTGGCAAGAAGTAAGTTCGGTCGATAGAGCCAAGAGATTAGAGGAAGAAATAGTGCCGCGTTCACTGAAGAAAGGTCCCTTTATCGACCTTCACCTGGTAAAGAAGGTTGAAGCAGCGATTGAAAGCAACGATCGTCGTCCGATCAAGACCTGGTCGCGTCGTTCCATGGTGTCGCCCGACATGGTTGGCTTGACGATTGCCATTCACAATGGTCGTCAGCACGTCCCGGTGCTGATCAACGAAGACATGGTTGGTCACAAGCTGGGTGAATTTGCGGCAACCCGCACGTTCAAGGGCCATATTGTGGACAAGAAGGCGAAGCGCTAGGCGCGGGTCTATAGCGAGGTTTAGGAAAATGGAAGTTGCAGCAAGACTTAAAGGCGCGCGAATTTCGGCGCAGAAGGCCCGGCTGGTCGCAGACCAGGTGCGTGGCAAGCCTGTTGAAGAAGCGCTGAGCCTGCTGGAGTACAGCCCCAAGAAGGCGGCCCATCTCGTCAAGAAGATTCTTGACTCTGCGATTGCCAATGCGGAGAACAATGAGGGCGCGGACGTCGACGAATTGAAGGTGTCCACTATTTTCGTGGATGAAGGCACTACCATGAAGCGCCTTCGCCCACGGGCCAAGGGTCGTGCGGATCGTATATTCAAGCGCTCCTGCCATATCACGGTTAAAGTTGCAGACAGCGAAGGCTAAGGTTCAGGAGAAGACCAAATGGGTCAGAAAGTACATCCAGTCGGCATACGGTTAGGCATCGTCAAGGATCACAATTCGATCTGGTATGCCGATAGCAAGAATTATGCGAAGACGCTGATTGCCGATCTCGAGGTGCGCAAGTACATCGAGAAGGCGCTGGAGCATGCCTCCGTCAGCCGTATCGTTATCGAGCGTCCCGCCCAGACCGCGCGTATCACCATCCACACGGCGCGCCCCGGTATCGTTATCGGCAAGAAGGGTGAGGATGTCGATGGCCTGCGCAAAAAGCTGGCCGCGAAGATGGGTGTACCGGTGCACATCAATATCGAGGAAATCCGCAAGCCGGATCTCGATGCCAAGCTGGTGGCGCAGAATGTCGCGCAACAGCTGGAGCGCCGGGTGATGTTCCGCCGCGCGATGAAGCGGGTGGTGCAGAATGCCATGCGCCAGGGCGCAGAGGGCATCAAGATCCAGGTGGGCGGCCGTCTTGGCGGTGCCGAGATTGCGCGCAGCGAATGGTATCGGGAAGGCCGTGTGCCACTGCACACACTGCGCGCCGACATTGATTACGCGACCTACGAGGCGGTGACCACCTACGGCATTATCGGGGTCAAGGTGTGGATATTCAAAGGCGAGGTGATTGGCGCCGGCGACCAATCCGACAGCGCCAAGAAGACAGCAACTAATTAAGGGTTACGCAGATGCTTCAACCAAAGCGTACAAAGTTTCGCAAAATGATGAAGGGCCGCAACCGCGGCCTGGCCGAGCGTGGCAGCAAGGTCAGCTTCGGCGAATTCGGTTTGAAAGCGATCGGGCGCGGCCGTATCACCGCGCGCCAGATCGAGGCGGCCCGTCGCGCAATGACCCGCCACATCAAGCGCGGTGGAAAAATCTGGATTCGCATCTTTCCGGACAAGCCCATCACTGGCAAGCCGCTGGAAGTGCGGCAGGGCAAGGGCAAGGGCAACGTCGAGTACTGGGTGGCCCAGGTTCAGCCCGGCAAGGTGCTGTATGAAGTGCAGGGTGTTTCCGAGGAGTTGGCTCGTGAGGCATTTGCGCTTGCCGCGGCCAAGATTCCAGTGGAAACAACATTTGTTAAACGGTCGGTGATGTGATGAAAGGTAGCGAATTGCGTGATAAGTCCGATGAGGACCTGAACAAGCAGCTGCTCACCCTGCGTGAGGAGCAGTTCAAGCTGCGCATGCAGAAGTCCACTGGTCAGCTCGGGCAGACTCACCTGCTCCAGCAGAACCAGCGCGACATCGCACGCGTCAAGACTGTACTGAGAGAAAAGGCGGGTAACTGAGCATGTCAGGTGCAGAGAAACGTGTACGTACTGCAACCGGTAAGGTTGTCAGCAACAAGATGGACAAGACGATCACTGTGCTGATCGAGCGTCGGGTGAAGCACCCGGTGTATGGCAAGTACATCACTCGCTCGTCCAAGATCCACGCCCATGATGAAGACAACTCATGTGGTATTGGTGATACGGTCAAGGTTACTGAGTCGCGCCCGATTTCCAAGAGCAAGACCTGGAAATTGCTGGAAGTGGTAGAAAGCGCCCCGCAGGTTTAAGCGCAGGATTTTGCGACAACAGTCGCAGTTTGGAGTAGAGCATGATTCAGACAGAGTCGTATTTGGAAGTTGCTGACAACAGCGGCGCCCGCCGGGTGATGTGTATCAAGGTACTGGGCGGCTCCAAGCGCCGCTATGCACGTGTCGGGGACCTGATCAAGGTTACTGTCAAGGAAGCCATTCCCCGCGGCAAGGTCAAGAAGGGCCAGGTGATGACTGCCGTGGTGGTGCGGACTCGCAAAGGTGTGCGCCGGGCCGACGGGTCACTCATCAAGTTTGACGATAACGCCGCTGTGCTGCTCAACACCCAGCAGGCGCCGATCGGCACCCGTATATTTGGCCCCGTGACTCGCGAGTTGCGCGGTGAAAAGTTCATGAAGATTATTTCTCTGGCTCCGGAAGTTATCTGATCCGGCCAGCAGGGAGAGGAAGGAAAATGTCCAAGATCAAGCGCGATGACGAAGTGATTATCCTGGCCGGCAAGGACAAGGGTAAGCGCGGCAAGGTTCGCAAGGTGCTCGCAGACAACCGCGTGGTCGTCAGTGGCATCAATATGGTGAAGAAGCACACCCGGCCCAATCCGCAGATGGGCGTGGCTGGCGGCATTGTAGAGCGTGAGGCCCCGATCCAGGTGTCCAATGTCGCGATCTACAATCCGGCCACCAGCAAGGCCGACCGTGTTGGTTTCAAGGTGGAAGGGGATGCCAAACAGCGTATCTTCAAATCCAGTGGCGAGGCGATAGACGCCTGAGTCGGGGGTCAAGGGTAAAAGACATGGCAACGTTGAAAGACAAATACAGGACCGAGATTGCTCCGCGTTTGAAGGAAGAGCTGGGTCTGGACAATGTGATGGAGATCCCGCGCATTACCAAGATCACCCTGAACATGGGTGTGGGTGAGGCGGTTGGCGACAAAAAGGTGCTCGAAAGTGCGGTTGGCGACATGCAGAAGATCTCTGGCCAGAAGCCGGTAGTGACACTCGCGCGCAAGTCCATCGCCGGGTTCAAGATTCGCGATGGCTGGCCCATTGGCTGCAAGGTGACCCTGCGCGCGGACCGGATGTACGAGTTTCTTGAGCGCCTGGTCAGCATCGCCATTCCCCGGATACGGGATTTCCGCGGCGTCAGCCCGAAGTCCTTTGACGGTCGTGGCAACTTTGCGATGGGCGTCAGTGAACAGATTATCTTTCCGGAGATCGAGTACGACCAGGTGGACGCGTTGCGCGGTATGGACATCACCATCACCACCACCGCTCGCACGGATGATGAAGGTCGCGCGCTGTTGCGTGCATTCAACTTCCCCCTGAAAGCTTAAGAGGCATATTTAATGGCTAAGAAATCGATGGTCGCACGGGAAAAGAAGCGTGCTCTTCTGGTAGTGAAATATGCCGGCAAAAGAGCCGCCCTCAAGGCCGTTCTGAGTGATGTGGACGCGTCTGACGATGCCAAGTGGGACGCCCAGATCGCGCTGCAGAAATTGCCTCGTGATGCGAGCCCGGTTCGCAAGCAGCGTCGCTGCCAGGTAACTGGCCGCCCCATGGCGTGTATCGGAAGTTTGGCCTGTGCCGCAACAAGCTGCGGGAAGCGGCGATGCGCGGTGATGTACCTGGTCTGGTTAAAGCCAGCTGGTAACGGAGAGATTCAAAAATGAGTATGCAAGATCCGCTGTCAGATATGCTGACCCGTATTCGCAACGCCCAGATGGCGGGAAAAACCCGCGTCGAGATGCCAGGTTCCAAGCTCAAGGCGGCCGTTGCCCAAGTGTTGAAGGAAGAAGGCTATGTTGGCGAATTCGCCGCAGCTTCCGAGAACGGCAAGCCCCGCTTGAGCATTGAGCTCAAGTACTATGAGGGCAAGCCTGTCATCGCCGAGATAGACCGGGTCAGTCGTCCGAGTCTGCGCCGTTATGCGGCCAAGGGCGAGGTGCCAACGGTACGTGGTGGTCTCGGGGTGGCGATTGTTTCCACCTCCAAGGGTGTGATGACTGACCGTGCCGCCCGTGCCGCGGGTGTTGGTGGCGAAGTGCTCTGCACCGTTTTTTAGGAATTATTGAATTGAAGGGCATTTAGCATGTCTAGAGTCGCGAAAAATCCGGTACCACTGCCCAAGGGTGTGGAAGTTACGCTCAATGGCCGGGATATAACCGTCAAGGGCGGGATGGGCACGCTGGCGTTTGTGCTCGGCGAGGGTGTCGACATCAAGCAGGAAGATGGCGTGCTCAACGTCGCCTATGCCAATGAAAAGGTCCGGGCGCTCGCCGGGACCACACGGGCGCTGGTAAACAACATGGTCCACGGCGTCAGCAAGGGCTGGGAGAAACGGTTGCTGCTCAACGGTGTTGGCTATCGGGCCAAGGCTGACGGCAAGACCATCAACCTTACGGTGGGGTTGTCGCATCCGGTGGATTATCAGCTGCCGGAAGGCGTCAGTGCAGAAACACCGACCCAGACCGAAATCGTGTTAAAGGGTATCGACAAGCAGGCTGTTGGCCAGGCGGCTGCCAAGATTCGCAGCTTCCGTCCGCCGGAGCCTTACAAGGGTAAGGGCATTCGTTACGCCGATGAAAATGTTCGCCGTAAAGAAGCCAAGAAGAAGTAGGTAGGTTGAGATGAGTGCTAAGAATGAATCAAGGTTGCGCCGTGCACGCCGTGCCCGCAATCGCATGCGTGAACTCGGTGTCAACCGTCTGAGCGTGCACCGTACTCCACGGCACATATATGCCCAGGTAATTACGGCTGCGGGTGACCGCGTACTGGCCAGTGCATCGACGCTGGACAGCAGTCTCCGCAGCGGCAGCACCGGCAATGCGGAAGCAGCTGCGGCAGTGGGCAAGCTGGTCGCCGAACGCGCCCGGGCTGTCGGAGTGGAAAAAGTCGCATTTGATCGCGGCGGCTACAAGTACCACGGACGTGTCAAGGCGCTGGCCGATGCCGCCCGTGAAACCGGACTGGAATTCTAGGGTAGAGTTATGGCGTTTAACGATCAGAAAAAGCAGCAGCAGGACGGCGACCTCCAGGAAAAGCTGGTGCAGGTCAACCGGGTTGCCAAGGTGGTAAAGGGTGGCCGTATTTTTGGCTTTACCGCACTGACTGTGGTCGGCGATGGTAAAGGCAAGGTCGGTTTCGGCCGCGGCAAGGCGCGGGAAGTGCCGGTTGCGATCCAGAAGGCCATGGAAGCTGCCCGCCGCAACATGATCCAGGTGGAGCTGAGCAATGGCACCATCCAGTATCCGGTCAAGGCAAACCACGGCGCGTCCAAGGTCTATATGCAACCGGCCTCCGAGGGTACCGGTGTTATTGCCGGCGGCGCGATGCGTGCGGTTCTCGAGATCGCAGGGGTGCACAATGTGTTGGCAAAATGCTACGGCTCAACCAACCCGGTCAATGTAGTACGCGCGACGTTCAATGGGCTGCGGGACATGGTTTCGCCGGACGATGTCGCGGCCAAGCGCGGCAAGACCGTTGAAGAAATTCTGAACTAATTACTGGATTGGCTAGTCATGGCTAAAGCAACTATCAAGGTTACGCAGATCAAGAGCAAACATGGTCGCCTGAAGAACCACCGGGCCTGTATTGCTGGCCTGGGGCTGCGGCGTATCGGTCACACCGTGGAGGTTGAAGACACGCCCTCGGTACGTGGCATGATCAACAAAGTGAACTACCTGGTTCGGATCGAGGAGTAAATCATGTCAGAAGATATGCGACTGAACACCCTGAGCCCGGCGCCAGGTTCCCGCCAGGACGCCAAGCGCGTCGGCCGGGGTATCGGCAGTGGTCTGGGCAAGACTGCGGGCCGGGGCCACAAGGGCCAGAAATCCCGTTCAGGCGGTAAGGTACGGCCAGGTTTCGAGGGCGGCCAGATGCCGCTGCAGAAGCGACTGCCGAAGTACGGCTTTAGCTCGCGTGTTTCCCGTACCACTGCCCAGGTTCGCCTGGGCGAACTCAATGCCGTGGCGGCTGAGGTGATCGACCTGGAGGCGCTCAAGGAAGCAGATCTTGTTCGTCAGGATGTCCTGCGTGCACGTGTTTTTCTGTCGGGCGAGCTGGGCAAGGCTGTTACGGTCAAAGGTCTGGCGGTCACCAAGGGTGCCCGCGAAGCGATAGAGCAGGCCGGTGGGAAAGTAGAGGAATAAATGGCAACAGCTCAGCTGCCCGCAGCGAAGAAGGCCGGACTGGGCGAGCTTTTTGCTCGCCTTCGTTTTGTGCTGATGGCGATTATCGTGTATCGCATCGGTACGCACATACCGGTGCCGGGAATAGATCCGGCGCAGTTGGCCGCCCTGTTCAACCAGAACCAGGGGACTATTCTGGGCCTGGCGAACATGTTTTCGGGTGGCGCTCTAGAGCGCATGAGTATTCTCGCGCTGGGTATCATGCCGTACATTTCTGCGTCCATTATCATGCAGTTGATGTCGGCGGTGACACCGCAGCTGGAGCAGTTGAAGAAGGAGGGTGAGTCCGGGCGGCGCAAGATCAGCCAGTATACCCGCTACCTGACAGTGGTGCTGGCCATCATCCAGGCTACCGGCATGACGGTAGGGATGGCCAACCAGGGCATGTCATATGACACCTCGGTGGTGTTCTTTGTCATTGCGATTACGTCCCTGGTGACCGGCGCGGTATTCATGATGTGGCTGGGTGAACAGATTACCGAGAAGGGCGTGGGCAATGGCATTTCACTGCTGATTTTCGCCGGGATTGTCGCGGGCCTGCCGTCCGCGATCGGCCAGTCGCTGGAGCAGGCCAGGCAGGGTGAGCTCAACATCCTGATCCTCCTGTTCATGCTGGCGCTGGCAATAGCCGTGATCTACATGATCGTATTTATCGAGCGCGGCCAGCGGCGGATCACCGTGAACTATGCCAAGCGCCAGCAGGGGCGCAAGATGATGCAGGCCCAGAGCTCGCACCTGCCGCTGAAAGTGAACATGGCGGGTGTGATTCCGGCCATTTTCGCAAGCAGTATCCTGCTGTTCCCGGCCTCGATTGCGCAGTGGTTCGGCTCCAGCGGCTCGGCGGACTGGCTGCAGGATCTGGCGCTGGCCATTGGGCCGGGCCAGCCGCTGAACATTTTGTTGTTCACTGCGTTTATCGTGTTTTTCTGCTTTTTCTACACGGCGTTGATGTTCAACCCGCAGGAAGTGGCAGACAACCTGAAGCGTTCCGGCGCATTTGTTCCCGGGATACGTCCTGGTCAGCAGACCGCCAATTATATCGATGGCGTACTGACCCGGTTGACAGTGTTTGGTTCTGCCTATATTGCATTGGTGTGTCTGATGCCGCAGTTCCTGGTAGTGATGTGGAATGTGCCCTTCTATCTGGGCGGCACCTCCCTGCTGATCGTGGTGGTAGTGGTGATGGACTTCATGGCTCAAGTACAGAGCCACATGATGTCTCACCAGTACGATTCGGTGATGAAAAAAGCGAAGTTGAACACCTATGGTGGTTCCGGACGCTGACAGGCGGCCGGTCATTGGAGATAAAGAAATGAAAGTACGTGCATCAGTTAAAAAGGTCTGCAGGAACTGCAAGGTCGTGCGCCGCAACAGTGTGGTGCGCGTCATTTGCAAGACCGACCCCCGGCACAAGCAGCGCCAGGGCTGAGTCCGCAGCTCAAACACTATTGACTGTTGATTTTTAGTAAACATATCGCTAGAATGCTGCGCCTTTCGCGCCGCGCCCCCTGTGCCGGGTTGGCAAGCGGGCCCGGACGTGTTCGTTCAGCCCACAGCGACGACTAAGAGTATTTGGAGAGAGTTGGATGGCTCGTATTGCCGGCGTCAACGTACCTGATAACAAGCATACTGTTATCGCCTTGACCTACATTTACGGCGTGGGGCGCACCCAGGCCAAAAAGCTGTGCGCTAATTCTGGTGTCGCTGAGAACGTCAAGATTGGCGAGCTCGACGAAGAGCAGATGAACACCTTGCGTGACAAGGTGGGTGAGTTGACGGTCGAAGGTGATTTGCGCCGGGAAGTGTCGATGAACATCAAGCGCCTGATGGATCTGGGTTGCAACCGGGGCTTGCGTCATCGCCGCAGCCTGCCGCTGCGCGGCCAGCGCACCAAGACCAATGCCCGTACCCGTAAAGGTCCGCGCAAGCCGATTCGCAAGTAAAGCAGGCGCTTTGCATCGCGAATCCTTTTTAGTGTAGCTGCACAGCAGTGCAGTGTTGATATTAAAGCAGGAAAGACAACATGGCCAAGCCAAGTGCCAAGAGCACTCGCAAGAAGATCACCAAGACCGTGGTAGACGGGATCGCCCACGTCCACGCGTCTTTCAACAACACGATTATTACCATTACTGATCGCCAGGGCAATACCCTGAGCTGGGCCACTTCCGGCGGTTCCGGTTTCCGGGGTTCGCGCAAGAGCACCCCGTTCGCGGCCCAGGTGGCGGCGGAGCGTGCAGGCGAGGCGGCCAAGGAATACGGTCTGAAGAACCTCGACGTCCAGGTGAAAGGTCCCGGGCCCGGTCGCGAGTCGGCGGTACGCGCGCTCAATTCCTGCGGCTACAAGATCAGCAACATCACTGACGTGACGCCGATCCCCCATAATGGCTGCCGTCCGCCCAAGAAACGTCGCGTATAAAGGCTTACAGGAAGAATTGACATGGCTCGATATATTGGACCCAAGTGCAAGCTTTCCCGTCGTGAAGGAACCGATCTGTTCCTGAAGAGCGGTGTGCGCGCGCTGGAAAGCAAATGCAAACCGGAATCTGTGCCAGGACAACACGGCGCACGTCGTGGCCGGCTGTCGGATTACGGCGTGCAGTTGCGCGAAAAGCAAAAGGTGCGTCGTATCTATGGCATCCTGGAGAAGCAGTTCCGCAACTATTACAAGGAAGCCGCACGGCTCAAGGGTGCTACTGGCGAGAACCTGCTGCAGCTGCTCGAAAGCAGGCTGGACAACGTGGTCTACCGCATGGGTTTCGGCTCCACCCGCGCAGAAGCGCGGCAACTGGTGACCCACAAGGGCATCCTGGTCAATGGAGCCGTGGTCAATGTGCCCTCCTATCAGGTAGCGGCCGGCGACATCATTTCCCTGCGGGAAAAGGCAAAGAAGCAGCTGCGGGTCCAGTCGGCGTTGGCGCTGGCGGCACAGCGCGGTGATCCCGAGTGGATCGAATTCAATAGCGATAAGCTGGAAGGAGTGTTCAAGTCTGTTCCTGAGCGTCAGGATCTGTCGTCCGAGATCAATGAAAACCTGATCGTGGAACTGTACTCCAAGTAATCCGACTTAGGACTAACCTACCAATACAGGTGCCAGAATGCAGACTGCAGTAAACGAATTTTTGACTCCGCGTGTAATCAATGTCGAAGAGAAGACCAGTACGCGCGCCCAGGTCACCCTGGAGCCTCTGGAGCGTGGTTTCGGTCACACCCTGGGCAACGCCCTGCGTCGCATACTGCTGTCTTCCATGCCCGGCTGCGCGATCATTGAAGTAGAGATAGAGGGTGTCCTGCACGAGTACGGTGCGATTGAGGGCGTGCAGGAAGACGTTATCGAGATCCTGCTCAACCTCAAGGGCGTAGCACTGGTCATGAACGGCAAGGACGAGGCCGAACTCGCCCTGATCAAGAAAGGCCCTGGCCCGGTGACCGCCGGTGATATCCAGGTCGATCACGATATTGAGATCCGCAACCCTGAACATATTATCTGCCACCTGAACGGCAGCTCGGATATCAGCATGAAGCTGACCGTGGCGCGTGGGCGCGGCTATTCGCCGGCTGACTCTCGCGAGAATCCGGAAGAGGAGACCCGTTCCATTGGCCGCCTGCACCTGGATGCCACATTTTCACCCATCAGCCGGGTGTCCTACGTGGTTGAAGCGGCCCGCGTCGAGCAGCGTACTGACCTGGACAAGCTGATCCTGGATCTGGAGACCAACGGTACCATCGATCCCGAAGAAGCCATTCGCCGCGCCGCCACGATCCTGCAACAGCAGCTCGCCGTATTTGTTGACCTGGAGAGCGAGAGCGAATCCGAGTCGGTGGTCGAGGAGGACGAAGTCGATCCGATTCTGCTGCGTCCGGTGGACGACCTGGAGCTGACGGTACGTTCCGCCAACTGTCTGAAGGCGGAGAATATTTACTACATCGGTGATCTGGTTCAACGCACGGAGGTCGAGCTGTTGAAGACCCCGAACCTGGGCAAGAAATCACTGACCGAAATCAAAGACGTCCTGGCGTCCCGCGGCTTGTCGCTGGGTATGCGCCTGGACAACTGGCCTCCAGCCAGCCTCAGAAACGACGACCGGGTGTTGAGCCTTTAAGGCCCAGGGCACCCGAGTTTACCAGATGGCAGTGCTGAGATAGCACAGACAGTATAGGATAGGAAAAATGCGTCATCGTCACAGTGGACGTCAGCTGAACCGGAACAGTTCACACCGCAAGGCCATGTTCCGTAACATGACCGTGTCTCTGGTTGAGCACGAGTTGATCAAGACCACCCTGCCCAAGGCCAAGGAGTTGCGCAGCTTTGCCGAGCCGCTGATCACCCTGGCCAAAAGCGACAGCGTGGCCAATCGCAGGCTGGCCTTCGATCGGATGCGCGACAAGGCGGCAGTAGGCAAGCTGTTCACCGAGCTTGGGCCGCGCTACCAGGAGCGCCCCGGCGGTTATATCCGTATCCTGAAATGCGGCTTTCGTTCCGGCGACAACGCGCCGATGGCCTACGTCGAGTTGGTTGATCGTCCGCAGCGGGACAGTGACAGCAGCAGCGACGACAGTAGCAGCAGCGAGTAATTCGCCCTCGCTTCACCCAAAAAGCCGGGACTGGATCCCGGCTTTTTTGTATCCGTCTGTCAGCTTTCTATCCTGCTGTCAGGCCGCCTTGCCGGACTTGCGGGCAGTCCTGCTTTTGCCGGTTGCGGTCTTGCGCTTGAGGATGGGCGCCAGAAACTGGCCGGTATAGGAGGTCTTCACCTTTGCTACCTGCTCGGGCGTACCCGTCGCAATGATCTGGCCTCCCCCCGAACCGCCTTCGGGGCCCAGGTCGACGATCCAGTCGGCGGTCTTGATCACGTCCAGGTTGTGTTCGATGATGACCACCGTATTGCCGTGATCCCGCAGTCGGTGCAGCACATCCAGCAGCTGGCGGATATCCTCGAAGTGCAGCCCGGTAGTGGGCTCATCCAGGATATAGAGCGTCTGGCCGGTGTCGCGCTTGGACAGCTCCCGTGACAGCTTCACCCGCTGAGCCTCCCCGCCTGACAAGGTGGTTGCTGCCTGCCCCAGACGAATGTAGGACAGGCCCACGTCCATCAGCGTCTGCAGTTTGCGGGCGAGCGCCGGTACCGGCTCGAAAAACGCCAGCGCGTCCTCCACCGTCATCTCCAGCACCTCGTGGATGTTCTTCCCTTTGTAACGTATCTCCAGGGTCTCGCGGTTGTAGCGTTTGCCCTTGCAGACGTCGCAGGGCACGTAGATATCCGGCAGGAAGTGCATCTCCACCTTGGTGACGCCGTCGCCCTGGCAGGCCTCGCAGCGGCCGCCCTTGACGTTGAAGCTGAAGCGGCCGGGCTTGTAGCCCCGCGACCGTGCCTCGTGGGTGCCGGAAAACAGCTCCCGTACCGGGGTAAAAATGCCGGTGTAGGTGGCCGGATTGGAGCGCGGGGTGCGGCCGATGGGACTCTGGTCGATATCGATGCACTTGTCGATATGTTCGATGCCGGTGATGCTGTTGTAGGGCGCGGGATTGAGTGTGGTGGCGCCATTGAGCTCGGTGGCGGCGATCGGGTACAGGGTATTGTTGATCAACGTCGACTTGCCGGAACCCGACACGCCGGTGATACAGGTCAACAGCCCCAGTGGCAGTTCCAGGTCGACCTGTTGCAGGTTGTTGCCGCTGGCTCCCTTGAGCAGCAGTTGCCGTTTCGGGTCGCGGGGCGTACGTCTGGAGGGGATGGCAATGCTGCGCTTGCCGGACAGATAGGCGCCGGTCAGGGATTCCTTGTTGCCTATGATGTCCTTCAGCTTGCCCTGGGCTACGATGCGGCCACCGTGTACTCCGGCGCCGGGGCCGATATCGATGATATGGTCGGCGCTGCGGATAGCATCCTCGTCGTGCTCCACCACCAGGACGGTATTGCCCAGGTCCCGCAGATGCGTCAGAGTTCCCAGCAGACGCTCGTTGTCGCGCTGGTGCAGGCCGATGGACGGTTCATCGAGAATATACATGACGCCCACCAGCCCGGCGCCGATCTGCGAGGCCAGCCGGATACGCTGGGCCTCGCCCCCGAAAGGGTTTCCGCGCTGCGGCTCAATGTCAGGTAGTTCAGCCCCACATCCACCAGAAAGCGGTAACGGGCCCGCAATTCCTTGAGGATCTTGGTGGCGATCTCACCCCTGCGGCCGGGCAACTGCAGCTGGCCAAAGTACAGCTCGGCTTCGCCTACCGGCATTTCGGCTATGCTGGGGAGATTGCGCTCGTCGACAAAGACGTGACGTGCGTCGCGCCGCAGACGGGTGCCGTTGCACTCGGGACAGGGCTGGCTGGCCAGGAATTTGGCCAGTTCCTCCCGCACCGACTGGGATTCAGTGTCACGGTAGCGGCGCTCCATATTGGGGATGATGCCCTCGAACGGGTGGGTGCGCCGGTAGACATCACCACGGTCGTTGACATAGGCGAAGGCAATCTCTTCCTCACCGCTGCCGTGCAGCACGATTTGCCGATGCTTCTTGCTGAGTTTGCCGAAGGGCTTGTCGATGGAAAAGCCGTAGTGTTCCGCCAGGCTGGTCAGCATATGGAAGTAGTACACATTGCGGCGGTCCCAGCCGCGAATGGCGCCACTGGCCAGGCTGGCCTCGGGGTGCAGCACGATACGGCTGGGGTCGAAGTACTGCTTCACTCCCAGGCCATCGCAGCTGCCGCAGGCGCCGGCCGGATTGTTGAAGGAAAACATGCGCGGCTCCAGCTCGTCGATGCTGTGGCCGCAGACCGGGCAGGCGAAACGGGAGGAAAACATGATGTCCTCGCCATTTCCCTCCATGTAGCTGATGGTGGCCAGACCCTCGGTGAGACCCAGCGCCGTTTCGAAGGATTCCGCCAGGCGCAGGGCCAGGTCGGGGCGCACCTTGAAACGGTCCACCACCACCTCGATGGTGTGCTTGCGTTTCTTGTCGAGGGCGGGCAGGTCATCGAGGTCCGTGACGATGCCATTGACCCTGGCGCGGACAAAGCCGGAGGCCCGCAGTCCCTCGAAGACGTGCAGGTGTTCGCCCTTGCGGCCGCGTATCACCGGTGCCAGCAGCATCAGCTTGCTGCCTTCCGGCAGCGCCAGCACAGAGTCCACCATCTGGCTCACGGTCTGTGCCTGCAGGCTTTCGCCGTGGTCGGGGCAGCGCGGATCCCCGACCCTGGCAAACAGCAGCCGCAGATAGTCGTAGATTTCGGTGATGGTTCCGACGGTGGAGCGGGGGTTGTGGGAGGTGGATTTCTGTTCGATGGAAATTGCCGGCGACAGGCCCTCGATATGATCCATGTCCGGCTTTTCCATCATCGACAGGAATTGCCGGGCATAGGTTGAGAGGGACTCCACGTAGCGCCGCTGCCCCTCGGCATAGAGGGTATCAAAGGCCAGCGAGGACTTGCCGGAGCCGGACAGCCCGGTGATCACCACCAGCTTGTCCCGGGGAATGTCCAGATCGATGTTCTTCAGGTTGTGCGTACGTGCGCCGCGGACGTGAATGGTGTCCATGAGTCTCCGGGGGAAGTCCGATTGAACACGCTAGTATAGGGCGATGCTTTGTCGAGGCAAATGATACTGGCAATATTGCTGTTCCAGGGGCTCGCTCCGAGGGTGGAGGCACCGGCGGACGGGAGATCGGCACTTCGATTACCGAGCCATCAACCGGGGTGTCTTGAGCCCCACATCCTGGTCGATGACTCGGCGCTCGAAGTACCCCCCCGTCGGCCCCCCGGCCAAATAGTATGCAAAAGTATGGGACAACAATATCTGGCGAGTTAGCGCCAGGCCGTGCTGTGGATGTCGTCCCGCGCCTGAAGCTGGTAGTATAAAGCGCTGTTTTTTCGCGAAGCTAGCTGGTCCCTCCCTTGATTACAGAACATCCAATGACCGCGCTGGAGAGGCGCTCGGTAACGTCGCTGGCGTTGCTGTACAACTTCCGCATGCTGGGCCTGTTCATGGTGCTGCCGCTGCTGGCACTCTATGCGGCGGATTTCGAGGGTGCCACGCCGGCGCTGATTGGCATCGCGCTGGGTGTCTATGGCCTCAGTCAGGCGCTGCTGCAGATCCCTTTTGGCTGGTTGTCGGACCGGGTCGGACGCAAGCCCGTGATCATCGCCGGCCTGCTGATCTTTGCCGCCGGCAGCGTGCTGGCTGCAGTGGCTGACAGTATCTACGGCATTATAGCCGGCAGGGTATTGCAGGGAGCCGGCGCCATCGCCAGCAGCATCATGGCACTGGTGGCAGACCTGACCCGGGAAGAGCAGCGCACCAAGGCCATGGCAGTGGTCGGCGCCAGTATTGGGCTGGCCTTCGCGCTGGCCCTGGTGCTGGGTCCTGTGGTGGCGGGGTTCGGGGGGCTGGAGGCGGTATTCGGCCTGACCGCGCTGCTGGCGCTGGCGGGCATCGCGATCGTGGTCTGGCAGGTACCTGCTCCCGACCGCAGTGGTGCGCGCTACGCGGAAGTGGGCACGCGCAGCAATCTGGTGGGACGCAGTCTGCGCAACGTGACCTTGCTGCGCCTGGATGCAGGCGTATTTACGCTGCATTTCATCCTGATGGCGATTTTCCAGTTCGTGCCGGGGATGTTGCAGGATTCGCTGGGGATCGCGCGCGAGGATCACTGGCAGGTCTATCTGCCGGTGGTGCTGCTCTCAGTGCTGGGTATGCTGCCGATGATGCGCCTGGCCGAACGTGGCGGCCGTCCTCACCTGGCCTTTGTCAGCAGCATTGTACTGTTGCTGGTGGCGCTGGCGACACTGGGTCTGGCACATCAGGCATGGCTGGTCTACGGCGGGCTGTGGGTGTTCTTCGTGGGTTTCAATTACCTGGAGGCGGCACTGCCGTCGATGGTCAGCAAGGCGGTGTTTGCCGATGGCAAGGGCACTGCGCTGGGTATCTATTCCACGTCCCAGTTTCTGGGCGTTTTTGCCGGCGGGGTGGCGGGCGGCTGGGTGCTGCAGCGCTTCGGGGTGGCCGGTCTTATCGAGCTATGCCTGGTCCTGGGGGGCTGTGGCTGCTGTGGGCATTGCCGGCTCCCCGCGCTGCACTGCGCCGCAGCGCAGGAACATCATCGAGCTGACCCCGCTCCTGCTGACGCACATCTGATGTTTCTTTGCCGACAATGCTGGTGCAATTGCGGGGTGGGATTGCTATAGTCGCCGGCATACTCTCAATCCACAAACCGTCCATGACAGAGGAGTTGCTATGGCTTCACGGGGCGTTAACAAGGTTATCCTGGTGGGCAACCTGGGCGCCGATCCAGAGACCCGTTACATGCCCTCTGGCGGCGCTGTGACCAATGTCAATGTCGCCACGTCGGAGAGCTGGAAAGACAAACAGACCGGTCAGCCCCAGGAGCGAACCGAGTGGCACCGGGTGGTATTCTTCAATCGTCTGGCGGAAATTGCCGGTGAATACCTGAAAAAGGGCTCGAAAGTTTATGTCGAAGGCTCCCTGCGGACCCGCAAGTGGCAGGGGCAGGATGGGCAAGACCGCTACACCACCGAAATCGTTGCCTCCGAAATGCAGATGCTCGATAGCCGCAGTGGCGGTCAGCAGACTGGCGGAGGCGGCTATTCCCAGGACGATTACGGCAGCAGCAATAATCCCGCTCCGCAGCGGGCCGCGGCTGCCCCGCCCCAGGCCCCGGCAGGTGGCGGGAAGCAATCCAGTGGTCCCCTGCGGGCGATTTTGGCGACTTCGACGACGACATTCCATTCTGACCGCGTAGTTCCTGCGGCGTACCTGCAGGCCTGATTGGGGACATTACTTCGTTGCGCGTTTTGCTGATCGGATCTGATACCGCTTTGGGGCTTGCCCTGACGGAACATCTACAGCGCTGGGGCAGGCATGATCTGGAGCAGGTCTCCACCGCTACCGCACGCTGGAAGAGTGAACGTCACGCCAAAAAGGCGGTTCGCCGGAACAAGCCGGATATCGTGGTGGATGTCAGGCTGCAGGCTGTGCTGGACAGTGGCGAGCGCCTGACCGAACTGGATGTGGAGCGCAGCCACTGGCTTGCCAAATCCTGCCAGCGCAGCGGCGGTGGCTACCTGTTGTTGTCCAGTGCCCGGGTATTCTCGGGAGAGTCGGAACGGCCCTACCGTGAGCATGAGAGCCCGGATGCGGAGGCGCAGCCGGGCCTGCTGTTGCAGCGTGCGGAGACGCTGGTGCGCAGCAGTTGCGAGCGCCACCTGGTGCTGCGGCTGGGACAGGTGTTTTCAGCGCAGGGCAGCAATGCGCTGCCCCGGATTCTGGATGAGCTGATGGCAGGCGGCAAACTGTTACTCGATAACCAGAAGCGGGGCTGTCCGGTTGCCGCCGCGGATGCCGCCAGGGTGCTGGCAGGAATGCTGGACCAGCTCGGCGCGGGTGCTGACGGCTGGGGTACGTTTCACTACTGCAGCCCGGACCCTACCAATTGCTATGAATTCGCGGAGGTGCTGTTGGCGTCGGCCTCACAGTTTTCCGAGTTTTCACCTGACGCAGTCCAGCTGCGGGCAACCACAGCAGACACAGGACAGCGCAGCCGGATCTTGTACTGTGGGCAGATCCGCAATACCTTTGCGATCAAGCAGGTGCCCTGGCGTGGTTTTGTCGCCGAGACCGTGCGCGAGTATTTTCATCAACACCAACAACAGGCAGGTTCCCGTCATGTCTGAACCCGATGCTGCGTCCGCCGCGCTGACTATTGCGGTACTCACCGTCTCCGACACTCGCAACGAGACCACCGATACTTCTGGCCAGTATCTGATTGATGCGTTGCAGCAGGCGGGCCACCTGTGCCGTGAGCGATGCATCGTCCGGGATGATATCTACCAGATCCGGGCCGTCCTGTCGGGCTGGATTGCCGATGAGGCGGTGAACGCGGTGCTGATCACCGGTGGCACCGGGTTTTCCGGCCGCGACTCCACCCCCGAGGCGGTGGCGCCACTGCTGGACAAGATAATCCACGGCTTCGGCGAAACCTTCCGCGCGCTGTCCCTGACCGAGATCGGCTCCTCGACAATACAGTCGCGAGCACTTGCGGGTCTGGCAAACCGTACCGTCATTTTCTGCATGCCGGGTTCGACCGGCGCCTGTCGCACCGCCTGGAACGGTATCATTCGCGAACAGCTGGATGCCGCACATCGCCCCTGCAATTTCGTCGGCGTGCTGCGGGTGGGCGGACAGGAGCCGTGAGCAGGCTGATTCCGGTAGAGGAGGCACTGGCGCAAATCTGTCAGCAGTCGCCGCCTCCGCCCGAGATCGTATTGAGACCCTTGCTGGAGGTCCGTGGCTGTGTCCTCGCCCGCGATGTGCAGGCTGCGATTGACGTGCCGGGCGTGGACAACAGTGCGATGGATGGCTACGCGCTGCGGGCTGCCGAGGCAGGACAGGGTCCGGTGATTGCGCAGCGCATCGCTGCCGGCGGGGCGTCGGCACCGCTGGCGCCAGCCACCGCAGCCCGGATTTTTACCGGTGCAGCAATACCGGCCGGCGCGGATACCGTGGTGATGCAGGAGCGTTGCTGCGAGCGGGGCGGGCGCCTGTGGATCGAGGGTGAGGTTGAACGCGGGGACAATATCCGTCCCCGTGGCCAGGATATCGCCACGGGAACGCGGGTGCTGAGCCGGGGTCGGCGCCTGCGGGCCCAGGATCTGGGGCTGCTCGCCTCAGTGGGCTGTGCCGAAGTGCCGGTTTACCGGCCCCTGCGGGTGGCCGTGCTGGCGACCGGCGATGAACTGCGCGAACCCGGCCAGGGCCCGTTGCAGCCCGGCCAGTTGTACAACTCCAACCGCTTCACCCTGGCGGGCCTGCTGCAGAGCCTCAATATGGAGGTGGTGACGGGCCCGGTGGTCGGGGATGACCCGGCGGCAACTGCCAGCGCGCTGCAGCAGGCCGCGGCCGAGGCGGACTGCGTGATTTCCTCCGGCGGCGTGTCGGTGGGAGAGGAAGACCATGTCAGGCGGCAACTGGAGCAATTGGGTGAATTGTTTCTTTGGCGCCTGGCCCTCAAGCCGGGCAAGCCCTTTGCGTTTGGCAAGCTGGGGGGAGTGCCCTTCCTCGGCTTGCCCGGTAACCCGGCATCGGTGTTCGTGACCTTCTGTGTGTTGGCGAGGCCCTTTCTGCTGCGCTGCCAGGGCGCACTGGAGGAACCGCCTCCGCAGCTGACTGCGCGGGCGGACTTCGCGGTGGAGAAACCAGGTATACGGCGGGATTATCTGCGGGTCACCGTTGCCGCCGAGCAAGGCGAGCTGGTGGCGCGGCGATTTGCGAACCAGAGCTCCGGCGTGCTCACCTCCGTGGCCCACAGCAATGCGCTGGCTGTGGTACCCGAGGGCACGACAGTGGCGCCAGGCGACCGGGTCGAGGTCATGCTGCTGGACCTGCTGACCTGAGTGCGTCCTTGGGCGGCCCTTCGGCCGCACATGGAGGCCCCGGTTCAGATCATCGCGCTGTTCAGTCGCTGAATTTTTGAAAGACCAGCGAGGCGTTGGTGCCGCCGAAGCCGAAGCTGTTGGACATCACCCGCTGCAGATCCACATTGTCCTGCCGCTGGATGGCGATGGGCAGGCCCTCGGCCTCCGGATCCAGGGTCTCGATATTGGCAGAGGCGGCGATAAAGCCGCGCTGCTGCATCAGCAACGAGTAGATCGCCTCCTGCACACCGGCGGCCCCCAGTGAGTGGCCGGTCAGGGACTTGGTGGAGCCGATCACGGGAATATCCTGGTCCCGGTAGGCCTCGCGTACCGCTTTTAGCTCCTGGATGTCTCCGGCTGGCGTGCTGGTGCCGTGGGCATTGATATAGGCCACCGGCCCCTGCACCGTGGCCAGCGCCTGCTGCATGCACCGTACCGCACCCTCGCCAGAGGGGGCCACCATGTCGTAGCCGTCCGAAGTGGCGCCGTAACCCACCAGCTCGGCGTAGATCTTCGCTCCCCGGGCGCGGGCGTGTTCCAGCTCCTCCACCACCAGCATGCCGCCACCCCCGGCAATCACGAAGCCGTCGCGATGGGCATCGTAGGCCCTGGATGCGCGTTCGGGATTGTCGTTGTACTTGGTGGACAGCGCGCCCATCGCGTCGAACAGGCTGCTGAGTGTCCAGTGCAGCTCCTCACCCCCGCCGGCAAAGACCAGGTCCTGCTTGCCCAGCTGGATCTGCTCCATCGCGCTGCCGATGCAGTGGGCGCTGGTGGAGCAGGCGGAGGAAATGGAATAGTTGACGCCCTTGATCTTGAAGGGAGTCGCCAGACAGGCAGAAACGGTGCTGCCCATGGTCTGAGTCACCCGGTAGGGCCCCACCCGGCGCAGGCCGCGCTCGCGTAGAATGTCCGCAGCCTCGGTCTGGCTGGCGGAGGAGGCGCCACCGGAGCCGGCGATGATGCCGGTGCGGACATTGGAGACCTGTGCGGTTTCCAGGCCCGCATCCGCTATCGCCTGTTGCATCGAGATATAGGCGTAGGCGGCGGCGTCGGCCATGAAGCGCAGTTGCTTGCGGTCGATATGTTCCGACACGTCGATCTGCGGTGCTCCAGCGACATGTGAGCGCATGCCCATGTCGATCTGCTCCTGGCGCAGTGCTATGCCCGAGCGGCCGTGGAACAGTGCATCAGCGACCGAATCGGCATCGTTGCCCAGGCAGGAGACAATGCCCAGGCCAGTGATTACTACCCGTTTGTCCATAGTGCTAGAAAGACTCCGTTGACTTGAACAACCCTACCCGCAGGTCGTTGGCTGTGTAGATTTCACGCCCGTCGACGGCCACGATGCCGTCTGCAATGCCCATGATCAGGCGGCGTTCTATGATCCGCTTCATATGTATGTGATAGACCACTTTGTGCGCGGTGGGCAGGATCTGGCCGGTAAATTTTACCTCACCGGAGCCCAGCGCGCGTCCGCGACCGGGATTGCCGCGCCAGCCCAGAAAAAATCCCAGTAGTTGCCACATGGCATCCAGCCCCAGGCAACCGGGCATGACCGGATCACCGGGAAAATGACACTGGAAAAACCAGAGGTCGGGATGGATGTCGAGTTCTGCAATAATTTCGCCCTTGCCGTAGTGTCCGCCCTCGGAACTGACATGAGTAATGCGATCCAGCATCAGCATTTTGCCGATTGGCAATTGCGCATTGCCGGCACCGAAGAGCTCTCCCATCCCGCAGGCCAGGAGCTCCTCTTTGGTGAATGCGTGTTGTCCAGTCATATTGTGTTGTCCAGTCCAGCCTCGGGTCAGTGCTGCAACAGCAGCGGATCAGGCAAACGGCTGCCTGCGGGAGGGCAAACCGGTTCATGGCCGCCCATTCTAATACCTGCGGGGCACAAGTCCAGCATCGCGGCGCCGCCGCGCGGCGCGCGCTGGCTTCCCCCGGTATCCATCGGCTAAGATAGTGGTCTTGCACGTCTGCGATGCAGCGCCAGCGAAAATCGCCGGCCTGCCGCTATCATTTTGACCTTGAGGATGGCCATGCTCACACCTGTTTTGCTTTCTGGCGGCGTCGGCAGCCGGCTGTGGCCAGTATCCAGGGAGTTGCATCCCAAGCAGTTTCTGGCGCTGGCGGGTGAGCTCACGATGCTGCAGCAAACCCTGAAGCGCACTGGCGATCTGGAATCCAGCCCACCCATCGTGGTCTGCAATGAAGAGCACAGGTTCATGGTGGCCGAGCAGCTGCGGCAGGTCGGCATTACCGCCAGCGCGCTGCTGCTGGAGCCCGAGGGGCGCAACACGGCACCCGCCGTGGCGCTGGCGGCGCTGCAGGAATTTGCGCGGGATCCGGAAGCGGTGCTGCTGGTGCTGCCGGCCGACCACCTGATACGGGATACTGCGGCGTTTGCGGCGGCGGTTACCCGGGCCCTGCCGCTGGCCCGGGCCGGCCGGTTGATGACCTTCGGGGTGGTGCCCTCGGCCCCCGAGACCGGCTACGGCTATGTTCGCTGTGGCGCGGCGCTGGGCGATGAGTTGTTCGAGTTGGAGTCTTTCGTAGAGAAACCCGACACCGCCACTGCGCAGTCATACCTGGACAGTGGCAGCTACCTGTGGAACAGCGGCATGTTCCTGTTGCGCGCGGCGACCTATCTGGAGCAGCTGGGCGAATTCCAGCCGGAGATGCTCGCTGCCTGCCGGCGCGCGATGAGCGCTGCTACCGCCGATATGGATTTTATTCGTCCGGACGCCGAGGCGTTTCGGGCCTGTCCGGCGGACAGCATCGACTACGCGGTGATGGAGCATACCGCCCAGGGCGGGGTGGTGGCCCTGGATTGCGGCTGGAGTGATGTCGGCGCCTGGTCGGCGCTGTGGGATGTGGGCACCCGGGACCCGGAGGGCAATGTGTGCCAGGGCGATGTCATGCTGGACAACTGCCGGGACAGCTACTTCCGCAGTGAATCACGCCTGGTGGCGGCCACCGGGGTCGCCGACCTGGTGGTGGTAGAGACTGCCGATGCCATTCTGGTCGCCGACCGCAATCAGGTGCAGGATGTGAAGCGCATCGTCAATCGTCTCAAGCAGGAGCACCGTCCCGAGGTTGCCCTGCATTCGCGGGTCTACCGGCCCTGGGGTTCCTATGAATCGCTGGTCACCGCGGAGCGCTTCCAGGTCAAGCGCATCATCGTCAATCCCGGCCAGACCCTTTCCCTGCAGATGCATCACCACCGGGCCGAGCATTGGATCGTGGTGCATGGCACTGCGGAGGTGACCTGCGAGGACAAGGTCTTCATGCTGGCCGAGGACGAGTCCACTTATATCCCGCTGGGACACAAGCACCGGCTGGCCAACCCCGGCCGGATACCATTGGAATTGATCGAAGTTCAATCCGGAACCTATCTGGGGGAAGACGACATTGTCCGCTTTGAGGATGTCTACGGGCGCAACACACCCAACACTTCAGCTACGGAGAAAACCCAATGATCCAGAAATGCCTGTTTCCCGTTGCCGGTTATGGCACCCGCTTCCTGCCGGCCACCAAGAGCATGCCCAAGGAAATGCTGCCGATCGTCAACAAACCGCTGGTCCAGTATGGGGTAGAGGAGGCTATCGAGGCGGGGATGACGACCTGCGCGATGGTGACCGGGCGCGGCAAGCGCGCCATTGCCGATCACTTTGACATCAGCTTCGAGCTGGAACAGCAGATCTCGGGCACCGGCAAGGAAGTCTATCTCGAGAGTATCCGCAACGTGCTGGACAAGGGCGTGTTCACCATGGTGCGCCAGCGCGAGATGAAGGGGCTGGGCCATGCCATTCTCACCGGCGAGGCGCTGATCGGCAACGAGGCCTTCGGGGTGATCCTGTCCGACGATCTGTGCCTGAACGACGACGGCCCCGGCGTACTCAGCCAGATGGAGGAGCTGTACCGGCAATTCCGCTGTTCCATCGTGGCGATACAGGAGGTGCCGAAGGAGGATGTGCACAAATACGGTGTGATCGCGGGGGAGAGTCTCAGGGACGGTATCTACCGGGTGGAGAAAATGGTCGAAAAACCGCAGCCGGATGTGGCCCCGTCCAACCTGGCCATCATCGGCCGCTATATTCTGACGCCGGATATTTTCGATATTCTCCGCGATACGCCGCCGGGCGCCAACGGCGAGATACAGCTGACCGATGCGCTGCAAACCCAGGCCGAGCGGGGCTGCGTGATGGCCTACCGGTTCAAGGGGCGGCGCTTTGATTGCGGCAGCGTTCCCGGTTTTGTCGAAGCCACCAACTATGTGTATGAAAACCACTATTCGCCCAAGTGATACAGGAGCCGGTGACCTTGCAGGCAGCAGAATGTTTCAAGGCCTACGATGTGCGTGGGCGCGTACCTGACCAGCTCAACGAGGACATCGCCCGCCGTATCGGCCGCGCCTATGCCGAGGTGATCAGGCCGCGCAAGGTCGTGCTGGGGCACGATATCCGTCTGAGCAGTGAATCGATCAAGGCCGCACTGGCGGAAGGCCTGCTGATGCAGGGTGTGGATGTCTACGACATTGGCCTGTGTGGCACCGAGGAGATTTACTTCGCCACCTCCCACGCCCAGATGGACGGCGGCATCGTGGTTACCGCAAGCCACAATCCGAAAGACTACAACGGGATGAAGTTCGTGCGCGAACAGTCGCGGCCAATTTCCGGCGACAGTGGCCTGTTCGCGATCCGTGACCTGGTCTGCAGCAATCAGTTATCCGCTGCCGCCAGCCCGGGCCAGCTGCGGCAGCTGGACACCTCTGGCGCCTATATTGAACACCTGCTGGGCTACGTGGAGGTGGCGTCGCTACCGCCACTGCGCATCGTGGTCGATGCCGGCAATGGCGGTGCCGGCCGGGTGATAGATCTGCTGGAACCGCGGTTGCCGTTCGAATTTATCAAGCTGCACCACCAGCCCGACGGCCACTTTCCCAATGGCGTCCCCAATCCACTGCTGCCGGAGAACAGGGCCGTGACCAGCGCCGCGGTGGTGGCGCAGCGAGCCGATCTCGGCATCGCCTGGGACGGCGACTTCGATCGCTGCTTCTTTTTTGATGAACACGGGGACTTTGTCGAGGGCTACTACCTGGTCGGCCTGCTGGCAGAGGCCTTCCTGAAGGACCATCCCGGTGCCAGTATCGTGCACGACCCGCGGTTGACCTGGAATACGGTCGCGCTGGTGGAGGGGATGGGAGGGCGCGCAGTGCAGAGCAAGACCGGACATGCGTTTATCAAGGAGCGCATGCGGCTGGAAAATGCGGTCTACGGCGGTGAGATGAGCGCCCACCACTACTTTCGTGACTTTGCCTACTGTGACAGCGGCATGATTCCCTGGCTGCTGGTGGCGGCCCTGCTCGGCAGCCGCGGCCAGACCCTGTCAGAGCTGGTGGCGGAGCGGGTGGCGGCCTTTCCCTGCAGCGGGGAGATCAATCGCAGCATCGCCGATCCGGCCGCGGCACTGGAGGCGGTAGCACGACACTATGGGCCCGAGGCGCTGCAGGTGGAGGAGGTGGACGGCCTCAGCATGGCATTCGAGCAGTGGCGCTTCAACCTGCGCTGCTCCAACACCGAGCCGGTGGTGCGGCTGAATGTTGAGAGCCGGGGCGACAGCGCGCTGATGGAGGCAAAAACCGCTGAACTGCTGGCGTTGCTGGATATTTAGTAGACGAGTGGCACCTACTTTGGCTCACTCCCATGGGAGGTCAGCGTCCTGGGAGGGTGCTTTCGAGACCGTATGCGACATGGATGTCGCATCCGAGCCCCCAGGGACGGGTTTACGGCGTGTCTCGAAAGCACCCTCCCAGGATGTTGACCGGGCTACAAAGTCCAAATCCTGAAGTAAGTTCCATTCTTAGCTCAGACAGTACCACACTAGCCAGGCTGTGCCGCTCGCCACTGGGCCAGCAATCGCTCCGTGGCCGGGTCCATTGCCGGCCCGGCCTCGTCGTCCTGCATGCGCCCCAGGATCTCCACGCCGATCTCCTTGCCCAGCTCCACGCCCCACTGGTCAAAGGGGTTGATACCCCACAGCTGGCCGCTGCAAAAGGTCCTGTGTTCATACAGGGCCAGCAGCGCACCCAGGCTGTGGGGGTTACCGCGTCCAGGCTGATCACGCTGCTGGGCCTGCTGCCCGGCATTGCCAGGTGTGGTGCCAGGCGTTCGGCCTCGGCCCGGTCCAGGCCGCGCTGCACCAGGCTGTCCCGGGCGGCGTCCTCGCTGCGGCCAATCATCAGTGCGCGGCTCTGGGCCAGGCCATTGGCCACCAGCATCCGGTGCTGTTCGGCCATGCCGGTGTGGGTGGTCAGTGGCAGGATGAAGTCGACCGGACACAGCCGGGTTCCCTGGTGCAGTAGCTGGTGGAAGGAGTGCTGTCCCATGGTGCCGGCGGCACCCCACAATACCGGCGCGGTCTGGTAGGCCAGCGGGGCGCCATCACGGCTCACCCGCTTGCCATTGCTTTCCATCGTCAGTTGCTGCAGGAAATCCGGCAGCCGCCGCAGGCTCTGGTCGTAGGGCAGTACCACATGATTGCCGGCGCCGAAGCCGTTGCAGTACCAGATCTCCAGCAGGCTCATCAGCATCGGCATGTTGGCGCCGGGCTCCGCTTCGAGGAAGTGGCTGTCCATCGCAGCGGCCCCTGCCAGCAGCTCGGTAAAATTGTCCCAGCCCAGCGCAATGGCGCAGCTCAGCCCCACCGCCGACCACACCGAGTAACGTCCTCCGACCCAGTCCCACAGCGGCAGGCAGTTGCCGACGGGCACTCCGAAGGCCTCCGCGGCCGCGAGATTGGTGGTGATGGCCAGGAAGTGCTTGTCGAGGTCATCGCTGCTGGCGCCGGCCTGCAGCAGCCACTCCCGTGCGGCCAGGCCGTTGGCCAGGGTTTCCTCGGTGCGGAAGGACTTGGAGCAGATGATGAACAGGGTAGAGCCCGGGTCAAGACCCTGCAGGGTGTGCTGCAGGTCGGCGGGATCGACATTGGCCACGTAGTGACAGTCCAGCAGGCCCTGGAATGGCCGCAGAGCCTCGCTGACAAGGCGTGGCCCCAGATCCGAGCCACCGATACCGATGTTGACGATGTCGGTGATGGGCCGGCCGGAAAAGCCCTTCTGGTGGCCCTGGTTGAGCCGTTCGCTCCAGCTCCGCATCCGTTCCCGGGTCTGCTGGACCTCGCTGAACTCCGCCTCCAGGGCGGCCGGCGCCTGCCGGGCCCGCAGCAAGCTGTGCAGGGCGGGCCGCGCTTCGGTGTTGTTCAGCGGCGCGCCGCCGACCAGCTCCCGGGCCCGGCTGGGCAATTGCGCCTGGACCGCTAGCTGCAGCAGTGCCGCCAGGCTGTCGCGACACAGCAGTTGCCTGGAATAGTCCAGCGTCAGGCCGGCGGCGCTGACGCTAAAGTCCACCGCCCGCCGCGAGTCATCGGCAAATAGCGTGGACACAGGGGTATCCTCGAGCCTGGCCACTAGTGCCTGCACTGATGGCCAGCCTGCCAGGGAGGTGAGGGTGTCGGTATCTGTCATGGGAGGCCCCGCCGGAGTGAGGCTTCAGTATAGGCAGCGCCACGGGGCGCTGCAATTTGTGGTATTTGCGGTAGATCAACCGACAGCGCCCGCTGCCGGGACGTGGCGGCATTCACGGCTGGCGGGCAGCAGTCTGCTAGTGATCCCGCTCCAGGGAAAGCCGGGTCAGTTCCTGCAGCGCGTTGCGGGCCTCGCCCGCGCCCAGGCCGTCCAGCGCCTGCAGCGCGAGATCGTGGTGCAGGCGGGCCTGTTCCCGGGTGTAGTCTGCGGCACCGCAACGCCGGACTGCGGCGACTATCGCCCCGATATCCTGCGCCGTGCGGGCGTTGATCGCATGCCTGACCAGAGCCTGCTCGGCGGTGCTGCCTTCGCGCAGGATGTGGATCAGCGGCAGGGTCGGTTTGCCCTCGGTCAGGTCGTCGCCCACGTTTTTGCCCATGGTGGCGGCATCGCCCTCGTAGTCCAGGACATCGTCAATCATCTGGAACGCAATGCCCAGGTGCAGGCCGAAATCCGCCATCCGCTGCTGCTCCCCGGCCGGACGCTGGCTGAGCACCGCGGCGCCGAAGCAGGCAGCCGCAAACAGGACGCCAGTCTTGCGGGTGATGATATCGAGATAATCCTGTTCGCTGGTGTCGGGGTCGCCGGCCCGCGCCAGCTGCATGACTTCGCCCTCGGCGATGGTGTTGGTGGTATCTGCCATGTGTCTCAGCACCGGCATGTTTTCCAGCTGCACCATCAGCTGGAATGCCCGGGTATACAGAAAGTCTCCCACCAGTACACTGGGGGCATTGCCGAACGCGGCATTGGCAGTGGGACGGCCGCGGCGCAGGCTGGAGATGTCAACCACGTCGTCATGCAGCAACGTGGCGGTGTGAATAAACTCTATGACCGCGGCAAAGGTCACATGGCTGGCCCGGCAACCGCCGAGCGCGGCACCTGTCAGCAGTGCCAGCAGGGGGCGCAGCCGCTTGCCGCCAGCGTCAATAATATAGTGGCCAACGTTTTCCACCATGGGAACCCGGGACTGGAGTTGCTCGATGATGAGCCGGTTCATCTGTTCGAATTCACCGGCAACGCTGGCGCGTATTGTCTGCATAGGATGGGAGGCGTGGTAAGTGCCCGGGCATGCTAGGGTGCGGTCGCGGAGCTGTCAAGCGGCGGGTGGTGTGTGTCCTGCGGCTATCGGCCGTTGCATCGTGCGACGGAACAGGACGGGCCCTGCGTGACGTTCGCTAACCAGGCTTTGCGCAGGACCCGCCAGGGTCGTAAACTGCTCCTGGAAAAACTATAATGCAGAGGGTCTTGTGAAGGGCCCACTGGCAGCGCGCAAGCCCTGGGGACTCCATGCTGATTCAGCCGGCGAGATACAGCGATATCCGTATACCCGATGGACTTGCAGGTGTTGCTGCCCTGCTTCTGGCAACCGCTGTCCACTCTCCCGAAGCGGGGGCCAGAGAGGCTTTTGCGGAGTATTCCCTGAACGGCTTCGGCACTCTCGGTGGGGTCTACTCCAGCCTGGACGATGCGGATTTCAGGGGTAGTCCGTTTCAACCCGATGGTGCCGGCCGGACCAGATCGTGGGCGGCTTCAGTGGACAGCAAGCTGGGAGCCCAGCTGAATGCCCACGTGAACCCGCAATGGTCCGCGGTGCTGCAAGTGGTCGCCCAGTACGATTACCAGGGAAAGTATCGTCCCAGGGTGGAATGGGCCTATGCCGACTACCAGGTCAGCCCGGATCTGACCATCAGGCTCGGCCGCGTGGTTGTGGGCCCGTTTCTGGAATCGGAGACCCGGCTGGTCGGCTACACCTATCCCTGGGTGCGCCCGCCCCAGGAGGTCTATGACGTCAACCCGGCCACCAACAAGGATGGCATTGATCTCCAGTACCGCTTTGCCACAGGGACGGTATTCAACAGCCTGCAGCTTTCCTATGGTGGTATCCAAACCAAGACCTCTGGCGGCGCCGTGATCGACGTGGACCAGGCGCTCAACCTGCAGTACATCGCCGAGTCCGGCCCCGCCACGTTCAAGCTGGGCTACAGCACCTCGAAGACGGAAATCAGCCAGCCCCGCATCGCCAACCTGTTCGATGGCATGGCGCAATTTGGCGCAGCGGTACCGGGTCCGGCCGGGGAGCAGGCGCTGACCATTGCCAACCGCTACTGGGGGGAAGCTCACGATTTGAAATCTTTTCGGCAGGCATCAAATACCAGAACGACCGATGGCTGCTGCAGGGTGAATGGGCGAGCACGGACATTCACCGACCCAGCTTCCTGTCCGAGTCCAATGCCTGGTACCTCACGGCCGGCTACTATCTCACTCACGTCACGCCTTACCTGACGCTTGCCCGGGTACAGTCCGCTCGGGGCGACACCGCCGCCATTCCCACCGAGGGGCTCCCCCCCGACCTGGCCCTGGTCGCGGCGGCTCTCAACAGTGGGGTGGAGGGGCTGATCGATCAAGTGACTCAATCCCAGAAGCGGGTGGCGGCCGGGTTGCGCTGGAACTTCAGCCCGAATGCCGTGCTCAAACTACAGATCGATCATATCCGTACACAAGCGCCTTACGCGGGCCGCCTGGCCAATCCTGGCCCCGCCTTTACCCCCGGGGACAGCACCAATGTCATCAGTATTGCAATGGACTTTGTGTTCTGATGGGTTTCAACAGAGCGAATATCAGGTCAGCGGTGGCGGCGCTTTGCGTACTGGCCAGCCCGAACGGCTGGGCGGAGTTGGCTGTGGTCGTTTCCGGCGACACCCCCGTGGAGAGTCTGCCGGCGTCGCAACTTGAGAGCGTCTTTCTGGGCCGGTCCAGCTACCTGCCTGGCGAGTTGCGGGCCGTGCCATTGGATCAGGCCGAAGGCCGCGATATCAGGGAAGCTTTCTACCGCGACATACTGGGCCGGTCCCCGGCCCAGATCAAGGCGCACTGGTCAAAGATCCTGTTCACTGGCCGGGGCCGGCCACCCCGGCAAGTAGCGAACGACGAGGAAGTGAAGCGTTTGATCGCGGCCACACCGGGCATGATCGGCTACATCGACGCAGCCAGCCTGGACGGCAGCGTCAAGGCACTGGAGCTGGTCCCCTGAGGGAACTCCCGAACCAACGTAACCGGACAAGGTGGCGCCCGCAGGGCGTATCAACTCGCTGTAGCGTCGTCAGAGCCGAACGTGAGACCAATCGCTGGTTGAGCTGCTAGAACTGGAACTCAGGGCCGATTAAACTTGCCTGCGGCCACCGATTTCAGTAAAATCGCCGCCCTCTGTCACGGGCCCGCGTCATGGCGGCCGTTCAGAGTCCCTTGGAACACTGTTTGTGCCTCGCTCTGCCCCCTTTGATTGCAAAGGGTTTTTTTCGGATTGCGAGCAGGCTAACTGAACGGAGAATACCATGTACGCAGTGATTGAAAGCGGTGGCAAGCAGCACCGTGTAGTGGAGGGCGAAACCCTCAAGCTGGAAAAAATTGAAGCGGCCACTGGCGCTACGGTCGAGTTTGACCGGGTGTTGATGGTCGGCGGCGACGAGCTCAAAATTGGCACGCCGCTGCTCGCCGGCAGCAAGGTGACCGCCGAGGTGGTCAATCATGGCCGCCACAAGAAAGTGAAGATCGTCAAATTCAATCGCCGCAAGCACTATCGCAGGGAAACCGGCCACCGGCAGTGGTTTACCGAAGTGAAAATCACTGGCATTACGGCGTAAAGGAGGTTAGCGACAATGGCACACAAGAAAGCAGGTGGCAGTACCCGTAACGGGCGCGATTCCGAGAGCAAACGCCTGGGCGTCAAGCGCTTCGGCGGCGAAGCGGTCAAGGCGGGCAACATCATCGTGCGCCAGCGCGGTACCCGTTTCCACCCCGGTGACAACGTTCGCTGTGGCAGGGATCACACGCTGTTTGCGACTGCCGAGGGCAAGGTTGAATTTGTCGTCCGGGGTCCCAACAACCGCAAGTTCGTTCAGGTGGTGAGCGCCTGAACGGCGATCCCGGTGATTGAACAGAAGCCTCGTCAACTGACGGGGCTTTTTTTTTCTATACTCCAGCGAGTTCGGGCCGGCAGTGTGCGGGCCCCGGCGAGCGGTGAAGTGGCAGGACCATGAAATTTGTAGATGAAGCCAGTATCAAGGTGTTTGCAGGTCACGGCGGCAATGGCTGCCTGAGCTTCCGGCGGGAGAAGTACATCCCCCGGGGCGGGCCCGACGGCGGCGATGGCGGCGACGGTGGCAGTGTCATCATCGAAGCGGACGACAGCCTCAATACCATGGTCGATTACCGGTTCGTGCGCAGCTATCGGGCCGATAGCGGCGAGGCCGGCAAGGGCCGCAACTGTACCGGCAAGAGTGGTGAGGACCTGGTACTGAAGGTGCCGCTCGGCACCACGATCATCGATGAGGACAGCGGCGAAATACTGGGTGACCTGGCCAGTCACGGGCAGCGGCTGGTGGTGGCCCAGGGTGGCTTTCACGGCCTGGGCAACACCCGCTTCAAATCCAGTACCAATCGCTCTCCACGACAGACTTCAGCCGGTTCCGAGGGTGAACAGCGCTCGCTGAAGCTGGAGTTGAAGGTGCTGGCTGACGTGGGGCTGCTGGGACTGCCCAATGCCGGCAAATCCACATTTATCCGGGCTGTATCCGCGGCCCGGCCGAAGGTGGCGGACTATCCCTTCACGACCCTGATACCGAATCTCGGCGTGGTCAAGGTCGATTCCCACCGCAGTTTCGTGGTGGCCGACATTCCCGGATTGATCGAGGGTGCCTCGGAAGGGGCAGGGCTGGGTATCCGCTTTCTGAAGCACCTGACCCGCAACCGTATCCTGCTGCACCTGGTCGACATGGCGCCCTTCGACGGCAGCGAGCCGGCTGCCGCGGCGCTCGCGATCCAGCGCGAACTGGAACGCTTCAGTCCAACCCTGGCCCGGCGTCCACGCTGGCTGGTGCTGAACAAGACCGATCTGCTGAGTCCCGAAGAGCTGGCCCAGCGACGCGAAGCCCTGCTGCAGACCCTGGCCTGGCAGGCACCGGTGTACGAAATTGCCGCCATCAGCGGCCTTGGCACCGAGCGCCTGTGCCAGGACATGATGGTCCAGCTGGAGCAGCAGCAGGCACTGGAGGCAGAGGATCCCGAGGTGGCCGAGGCAGAAGCAGAGCAGCAGACCCGCATGCAGCAGGAGGCCCGGGAACGGATCGAGGAACTGCGGGCCCGACATCGGCGCAGCGCAAGCGATGATGATGACAGTGATGATATCGACGTGGAGGTGGAGTACGTACATTGAACACTGAAGTCGCTCGGGTTGAAGTCGCCGCCTCCCGGCGCTGGGTGGTGAAAGTGGGCAGTGCGCTGCTCACCGACGATGGCCGCGGTTTGGACAGCGCAATCATCGCTCAGCTGGTGAACCAGCTGGCGGACCTGCGTCAGCGCGGTTGCGAGGTGGTGCTGGTGTCCAGCGGCGCGGTGGCTGCGGGGATCGTGCGGCTGGGCTGGCCCCGGCGGCCGGCATCGCTGCATGATCTGCAGGCCGCGGCCGCGGTGGGGCAGTCCATTCTGATCCAGAGCTATGAAACCGCCTTCCGCCAGCACGGCATCGCCACGGCGCAGATCCTGCTCGGGCACGACGACATCATTGCCCGCGACCGCTACCTGAATGCCCGCGCCACCTTGACCACGCTGTTGCGCCTGGGCGTGGTGCCAATAGTCAATGAAAATGACACCGTGGTGACCGACGAGATCCGCTTTGGCGACAACGATACCCTGGCTGCCCTGGTGGCCAATCTGATCGATGCGGACGCGCTGCTGCTGCTGACGGACCAGCAGGGCCTGTACGAGCAGGACCCGCGCCAGAACCCGCAGGCCCGGCTGGTGCCGTGCTGCGAGGTGCATGACCCGTCCCTGGACGCCATGGCGGGAGAGGGCGGCGCACTGGGCCGCGGCGGCATGGTGACCAAGTTGCGCGCGGCGCGTCTGGCGGCCCGCTCGGGCACCGAGACGCTGATCGCCAGTGGCCGGCTGACGGATGTCGTTGCGCTGGCGGCCTCCGGCGCCGGCATAGGTACCTGGTTGCGCACCGGCAAGCAGCCCCAGAATGCGCGCAAGCAGTGGCTGGCGGGCATGGTGCGGATTGCCGGCAGCCTGGAACTGGACGACGGCGCGGTAAGGGTCCTGCGCGAAGCGGGACGCAGCCTGTTGCCGGTAGGGGTACGTGCCGTGCAGGGCGGGTTCAGGCGCGGCGACATGGTTTCCTGCCACGGCCCCGACGGCCGCGAGGTGGCGCGGGGCCTGGTCAATTACAGCATCGAGGAGGCCCGACGCATCATCGGCCAGCCATCCGCAGCGATAGCAGGGTTACTCGGTTACCAGGGCGATGAGGAACTGATCCATCGCGATAATCTGGTACTGCTGTAAAGCCCCGGGGCATGTTCCGGGCACAATGGAACGCGAGGACCGCACGAGGGATCGATGGACGGCAGGCTTCAATGAATATTTCAACTGAATGGTTATTGCTCGCCTACAGCGTGGCGATTGCACTGCTGTCGCTGGCGGGCGGGCTGCTGCCCTCCTGGATCAGGATGACTCATACCCGCACCCAGCTGGTGATGAGCTTCGTGTCCGGGCTGATGCTGGGCGTGGCATTCTACCATCTGCTGCCACACAGCCTTGCCCTGCAACCGGAAGGCCGTGGCGCGGACAGCTCTGTCTGGTGGCTGATGATCGGTTTGATCGTCATGCTGTTGCTGCTGCGGATGTTCCACTTTCACCAACATGACTTCAGCGATGTGGGGCACCGGCAGCAGGTTCACGCTGCCGTCCATGACCATGACCATGACCATGACCATGGCCACCCGCATGCCCACAACCATGCGCCCGCGGCAGCGCACCGCTTCAGCTGGGTGGGACTGGCGCTGGGCCTGGGCCTGCACACCCTGATCGACGGCGTGGCACTGGGTGCGGTCCTGCAGGGCGAGGCGGGGCACGCGGCAGGCCCGGCCGGGGTGGGCGTATTCCTGGCGATTTTGCTGCACAAGCCGCTGGATGCAATGTCGATCACCACGATCATGGAGGCCGGCGGCTGGAGTGCGCGGTCCCGGACTTGCGCCAACCTGGGTTTCGCGCTGATGTGTCCACTGGGCGCGATGTTGTTTTACTTCGGGGTGGACCTGCTGGGCGATGCCCGCCACTATGCGGTGGCGGTGGCGCTGGCATTTGCCGCCGGCACGTTTATCTGTATCGCGTTGAGTGACCTGCTGCCGGAAGTCCACTTCCACAGTCACGATCGCGGCAAGCTGACGCTGGTGTTCCTGGCCGGCATCGTCCTGGCCTACGCCATTGGAGCCGTGGAGCCCGGCAACGCACACCTGCCCCTACACTGAGGCGATCAGGAGGTTCGCGCTATGGTCAAACGCATCATCTACCCGCCCATCTGGCTGGTGCTGGGTATTGTGCTGGTGTTCGCCTGCAATGAGTTCTTCCCCGGGCCGCGCTTTACCAGTACGGCCAGCCAGCTATTGGGGGGCGCGGTGCTGATTGCCGGGCTCACGCTGCTGGTGCTCGCCGGAGGCCTGTTCAAACGCGCCGGCACCGACCTGATTCCGTTCGGCAATGTGTCGGCGCTGGTGACCCGCGGTGTCTACCGCTACAGCCGCAATCCAATGTATCTGGGTATGGCCGCCATTCTGCTCGGCTGCGCGATCACTGTCGGCGCCACCACCGCGTTGCTGGTGCCGCCCCTGTTCATGGTCATCATTGAGTGGCGCTACATCCGGGCGGAAGAGGCGCTGTTGCAGAATCTGTTTCCCCAGGAATTCGCCGCCTACCGCAGCAGGGTCCGGCGCTGGCTGTAACGCCGGCCGGTGTTCAGGTCGGGCCGCGTTCGGTCGGGCCGCGTTCGGTCGGGTGGGGTGCTACCGGTCAGCACCCAGGAGGCGTGCCCGGCGCGCCGTCGCCTCGCCGTCCGCGTCCAGCGGCAACCAGCCCTGCAGTTGCTCGTTGACTATGCGGGTCAGCGCTTCGATATGAGCGGGCTGGCTGTTGAGGCAGGGAATGTACTCGTAGCGCTCGCCACCCGCTGTCAGGAAATAATCGCGGTTCTCCACTCCGATTTCCTCCAGGGTCTCCAGGCAGTCCGCTGCGAAGCCCGGACACACAACCTGGACGGAGCGCACACCGGCGGCGGGCAGGCCCTGCAGGGTCACGTCGGTATAGGGTGTTAGCCAGGGCTCGCGGCCGAAGCGGGACTGGAAACAGGTCAGGTATTCTCCCTCCATCAGTCCCAACTCCGCTGCCAGCAGGCGGCTGGTCTTGTGACACTGGCAGTGATAGGGATCGCCCTGATCCAGATAGCGCTGCGGCACCCCGTGGTAGGACATCAAGAGTTTGTCGGCGCTACCGTACTGTTCCCGATGCGCCTTGACGCTGTTGGCCAGGGCCGCAATATAGGCGGGGTGGTCGTGGTACTGGGCGACAAAACGCAGTTGCGGCAGCCAGCGCCGCTGCTGGAAATCCGCTGCCAGGGCATCGAAGGTGGAGCCCGCGGTGGGGCCGCTGTACTGGGGGTACAAAGGCAGCACCAGCAGTTTCTGGACGCCGCCTGCAAGCAGGGCCTGCAGCCGCTCGGCAATGGAGCGGGAGCCATAGCGCATCGCATAGTCCACCACCACGGCATCGCCATGGAGGGCGCCCAGGCTGGCCCGCAGCGCCTCCGCCTGGGCTTTGGTATTCACCAGCAGCGGTGACCCGGCGTCTGTCCAGACGCTGCGATAGGCCTTGGCTGAGCGCGCGGGGCGCACATTGAGAATGACGCCGTGGAGAATGAAAAACCACAGCAGGCGCGGCACTTCCACCACCCGTGGATCCGACAGAAACTCCTTGAGATAGCGCCGCAGGGCAGATTTCTCCGGTGCGTCCGGCGTTCCCAGATTGGTCAGCAGTACACCTACCCTGGGCGGCTGGCTGTGATCGTAGTCATTGGTTCCGCGATAGCGCATGGGCGTATAGTTCCGTCCGTTAGTGAAAATGGATGCCTGTCGGGGCGGCGCCGGCCGCCTTTGGACGATGTGGCGCCAGCCGTTCGTCGCCGGATTCGCACGCTTCATCGACGCCACCTGGCAACTGGCCGAAAGCATCTTTTGCCAGCCCCGGTGCTCTCCTAATCTTGTGTTCACGGACAGCGACAAGGGTCGCGGTTCATCGAACCCAGACAGACACGGACATTCCGTTAGGAGAGCACCATGAACAGCAGCAAGATTAGCACCCGTATCGGCGCACTTGTCTTTGGCATCAGCACCCTGCTGACAACCTCGGCCATGGCGGAAGCGTACACGGAAACACTGGTCCAGTCACAGGCTGTCGCCGTACGCAGTGTCGCGGTGTCCGTGGCCGATCTCGACCTGGCATCCAGCGAGGGCCAGGACACCATGTATTACCGCCTCAGCCAGGCTGCCCGAGAGGTCTGTGGCCCCAGCGGCTACCGGCAGGCCGGTGGTGCGCGGCAGGCCGCCAGGAACCAGGCCTGTTATCACCAGGCGTTGTCCGACGCGCTGGCCCAGGCCTCGGCCGGTCGCATGGCCAGCCTTGACGACTAGCACCAGCTCCCCGGGCATCAGGCTGGCACTTCGAACGCCGAGCCATCGACCGGGGTGCCGCACCCCGGTCGATGGCTCTACCCTGGTAGTCGACCTCTGACCTCTGGGACAGCAAGTACACCATTCCGCTCCTGCAACCCCTGTCAGGAGCCTCAAGGGAATCGCTCTGGAGCGCGATTCCCTTTTTCCATTACCGTGACAAACATTTGCGGCGTCGCGATGCGGTGGTAAGGTTGTCATTCACCCGCAGGCAAGGACGAGAATGATGACATTCACGCTGAAATCCCTGGGTTTGCTGTTGGGCCTGTTACCCGCCGCGGCATTGGCCGCGGATGAGACAGGCATGCTCGATTATCTGGAGCGGGAGCAGGCGCGCTTTGCCGGTATCGCCGATGCCATTTGGGAGCAGGCGGAACTGGGCTATCTGGAGACCGAGAGTTCGGGCTTGCTGCAGGAGACCCTGGCGGCGGAGGGCTTTGCCATTGAGGCGGGCGTTGCGGGCCTGCCCACGGCGTTTGTCGCCAGCTACGGCTCGGGCGAGCCGGTGATCGGCTTGCTGGCGGAGTTTGATGCGCTGCCCGGTATTTCCCAGACCGCAGCCCCGCACCGCGAAGAAGACCCCGACAAGCACAGTGCCCATGCCTGCGGCCACCATCTGTTCGGTGCCGGTTCCACCGCCGCGGCGATCGCGGTCCGGCACTGGATGGAGGACAACGGGATAGAGGGCACACTGCGGCTGTATGGCACGCCGGCAGAGGAGGGGGGCTCGGGCAAGGTATATATGGTGCGGGCCGGTCTGTTTGCCGATGTTGATGCGGTGCTGGTGTGGCATCCCTCTGACCGCAATGCCGCCAACCCTGCGACAACCCTGGCCAACAAGTCTGCCAAATTCCGCTTCCGCGGTATTTCATCCCACGCGGCAGTAGCACCGGAGCGGGGGCGGTCCGCGCTCGACGGGGTTGAGGCGATGAACCTGATGGCCAACATGATGCGCGAGCACATGCCTCAGGAATCGCGCATGCACTATGTGATCACCAGTGGCGGCTCCGCCCCCAATGTGGTTCCCGATTTTGCCGAGGTGTTCTACTACCTGCGTCATCCCCAGGCCAGTGAACTGGAACAACTGTGGGAGCGGCTGGTTGCCACCGCCGAGGGCGCGGCCCAGGGCACCGGCACCGAGATGGATTTCGAGGTCATCCATGGCAACCACAGTGTCCTGCCCAATGAAACGCTGGCACAGGCGATGTATGCCAACCTGAACCAGGTCGGCGGGGTCGAGTACGACATCGAGGATCTGGCCTATGCCCGTGAACTTGCGAAATCCCTGCAGGGTAACGCCGACGATCTTGCTGCTGCGGCGGCGCGTATCGAACCGATGGAACTGGAACAGGGCATGGGTTCCACCGATGTAGGCGATGTCAGCTGGCAGGTCCCGACGACGGAGCTGCGGGCCGCGACCTGGGTTCCCGGTACTGCGCCCCATACCTGGCAGGCGGTCGCCGCCGGCGGCACCGCGATCGGCAGCAAGGGGATGATGGTGGCCGCCAAGTCCATGGCCCTGACCGCGGCCGACCTGTTCCAGGACCCAGAACTGGTGCGCGCGGCGCAGCGGGAATTCCTCCAGCGCCGGGGCGAGGATTTTGAATATCGCGCGCTGCTGGGCGATCGCGAACCGCCGCTGGATTACCGGCGGTGATCAGCAGCTCGCTCCGACAGCAGGTCGACGTGCTGCGAGGGTGCTTTCGAGACCGTATGCGACATGGATGCGCGGGGCCGCCTAGGCATCCGAGCCCCCAGGGAGAGCCCACCCCCGCTTTATCGGGTGCGGGTTTAGAGCCTGCCCCATGAGCGTAGCGAGTGCTTTGGGTACGGCGTGTCTCGAAAGCACCCTCGCAGGATGCCGACCGTGCTACGAAGTCCCAAAAACTCTAAAGTACCTGCCATAATTGGTACCGGGCCAGGCGCTGGGACATGATCGCCGTATGCGGCCGGCTCTCTCCAACAGACCGAAGATAGTTACAATGGCAACTATCCATCCCGCTCGCTATACTCGCAGTTTTCTCACGCCCCAAGGTTGCCATGAGTCACACCCTGAGCCTGGATCATTTCCTGCCTTACCGCTGCAATAACCTCGCCCAGAAAATCAGCCTGTCCCTGTCGCGAATCTATGTGGATCGCTTCGGTATCACCATCCCGGAGTGGCGGGTACTGGTTACTCTGGCCAAATACGGTGAGCGCCAGGCCAAGCAGGTCGGCGAGTTGACCAGCATGGACAAGGTGCGGGTGTCGCGGGCCGTGGCCGGTCTGCAACAGCGCGGCCTGCTGCTGCGCCGCCCCTGCAGTCGCGACAGCCGCGCCGCCTGGCTGTGCCTGAGCGATGCCGGGGAGAGCCTGTATCAGCGCATTGAGCCCCAGGCCCTGGCCTGGGAGGCGGAGCTGCTGGAACCGCTGTCAGGGGAGGAACGGGAGGCCCTGTTCGGGCTTATTGACAAGCTGGAACTGCGTCTGGAAACGCTCGAACAACCTGGATCGCCGGCAAGCTGACCGGCGTGTTCAGGTCTATCGCTGTGCTGGATGCACAGTGCAATGCCCGCGAACCGGTACAGGGGCATATCCTCCACTGGCGCGAGCAGGGCTGAGCCGGTCTCGCCGCTGGGCCGCGCCGGTACCCTGGCCGTGAAATCATCCTGATGGCTCAGGGCTCAGGGCTCAGGGCTCAGGGCTCAGGGCTCAGGGCTCAGGGCTCAGGGCCCAGGGTGGCTTGCTATCGTCTGTTGACTGATATCGCTGCCCTGCGCATTGCTGACTTCCAGCGTGACGGTGATGGCGCAGTCGCGCTGTGGCAGGTTGAAGGCTGCGGCGCGCTCGGCGGCGCCCACCAGCGTGGGGGTGGAACCGCAGTCGCTGGTCAGCGACCAGGCAAAGCGCTCGGCGAAGTCACTGCTTGAGGCGTCGAGCCGGACGCTGTCTCCCGTTCGTGGGGAGTCATTGACCGTGCCGCTGGCCGGGTCGATCGCGGTGACGGCGAAGCGGGCCAGGGGCCGGCCGGGACGGCGCGTGGAATCCAGGCCCAGGCGCGCAGCCAGGGTGGCAGCGGCGGAGCTGCCGTTGTTGAAGTCCACCCAGAAGCGGTCGTAAGTGAGGCGGGCCAGCGGCATACTGCCGCTGTCGAAGACAAAGGGCAGCAGCGACGCATTGTCCATCAGTTCAGCCGCGGTCTCGAAATTCTTCGCCAGGTTATCGGTTTGGGTGTGACAGCTGCGGCAGTGCTTGGCGAACACCTCGTGATACAGGGGCTCCTCGCCGCGCCAGCCGCACTGGACGAAGCTGCCGTCGAAGGTCTGGTCGGGCAGCTGAGTGATGGTGGCGGGCATGGGGTCGGAGCCGTCCGGCTCGCAGGGACCGGCGTCGCGGTAGGCACCGTACCAGCCGTGGATCAGCTTGATCGAGGCCGCAAACCGTTCCGGTCGGGCCTGGTAGGTGGCCAGAACAGCTTCATTCATCGCCCTGATCGGCTGTTGCTGGCTGGCCCGTGAATTGCGCTGCCGCTGCTCTTCGGTGAGCCGGCTGTAGTCGCTGGTGATGGCGGGATCGTCATCGGCGAACAGCAGGGCGTCCATGTCCCAGGGGATGAAGCTGCTTTCCAGGTGGGCCAGTTGGAAGCGGCGCGCCTCGTCCAGTCCATCAATTTCCGCCAGCGGGATGGCGGACAGGTCGGGTACGGAGCCCCGATGGCAGGCGACGCAGACGCCGGGCACGAAGCGCTCGCCGCGGCCATCGAAGTTCATGCTCCGTGCCAGCACGTCCTCGCCGGTGGTCTGGTCCGGCACAAAGGCGTAAAACTTGACCAGCTTGTCGCCGTGGCAGCCGTGGTCCAGCGGGCTGTATTCCATCGCCACCGTGGCGAAGCGATTGCGCCCCTGGAGCGCGGTCTCCAGGGTCGGGTAGTTATTGACATAGGAGTAGACATTGCCGCAGTCCCGGTCCCTCCGCAGGTACATCTCGCGCCCGAAACCCAGGTCATAATTGTTGTTGTAGTTGGCGTGTGCCACCCCGGGCTGGTCCCGGGGGTCGGCCTGAAACCCAGCGCGTGCCTTCCACTGGGCCAGCGTCGGCGGCGCGTCGATCAGCGCGTAGTATTTGTTGGCGGAATCCAGCGATTCCAGCCCTGGCCTGCTGTGCAGGGAGTCCACCGCCACCAGGCCGCTGTCGATCACCCCGTTGACCGTGGCCAAAAGCTCCCGGCTGCTGCCGTCGGCGGTCAGGGCCAGGACCCGGGCATTGCGGTCGAAGGATTCCAGTACCACGCGCAGGTAGATGCCGGCCCGGTCGATCTGGTCCGGCTCCAGGCGCAGATCGCGATCGGCCTCTGCCTCGTAGTGACGGTTGATCTCATCGGCGTCCAGCGTGGGCAGCCGCCGCAGGAAGCGCGGATTGGCGGGGCTGTCAGCGATGGCCCCTGCGCCGCTCGCCTGCTGTGGCCACTGGCCGCGGATGGTCTCGGAACTGATCAGCCGCTGCCTCGGATCGCCATTGCGGTCCGGCCAGCGGGCCACGGTGTCCAGCCGCAGCACAAACTCGCCGGCACCGGCTTCCCCCGGCTCTCTGCCCACTACCAGCGCATATTGATAGAGGGCGGGTTCGGTCACCTTCAGGCGCAGGAACAGGTCGGCATCGGCCACAGGTTCCACCCGGACATTGACCCGATCGGTGCTGCTTTCGTTTTCGGAGTCGGTGACGGTAAGTTCGAAGCTCAACGTGGTTGGAGCCGTAACGGCGGGCACGGAGAATGCTCTTGAATTGGCGGTGCGTTCGACCAGGTCGACGCGAACACCGGAATCGTCCACCTGGCGCCAGCTGAACGTCAGGATGGGATCGTCGTAGCCCTCGCTGTCCTTGCCGGTAAGCAGCACCTCAGCGCCGGCCCGGGCGTTGACCGTGCCGGTCGTGCTGGCCGAGGCACCGACCAGCTGGGCCATGGCTTCAGGCTTGGCGTCGGCCTGCTTGCCCACTTCGCTGCCACCACCCCCCCGCAGGCCTGCAGGATCAATAGTGCGATCAGAATGCCGGCCCTGCGCCGCAGGGTGCCACAGGGGCTCTCGGCGGAGGTTTCAGAAGTGACGGTGCCGGCAAAGACCGCTTCAGAATTCATAGCGCAGACCCACGCTGAACACCTCATGAGAGAAATATTCCAGCGCCTGCACCGAGCGCCAGGCGACAAAGCCCTGCAGGCCGCCAGAGATGGCATCGTCGGGGCCGCGCTGGCGTGCACCCCGCAGCACGGCGGACACTCCGGCCGACACTACATAGTACTGCGGGTCCTGCGCATCGGTGGGCACCAGAAATTCCAGGGACCGGTCATCAGTACTGCCGGTGGCTGCATCGTAGCGGGCGCTGATGTCCCTGCTGTCCGCCTCGAACTGGCGGTGCCACTGCACGTCGAGGTAGGGCGTGAATACCCCGAAGCGCGGGGTCAGCGTGTACTGCGCGCGAAGCCCCACGACCGTTTCCAGGGAACGTATGTCCTGCTGGGCCACGGCCAGTTCAAAGCCGTCGTTGTTGATGTCCGCTTCGGTGAAGCCGTCAACGGTGGTGTCTGTATAGTCGACTTTGAGATAGGGCTCGACCGCCAGCGCGGCGAACCTGAAGCCGTAGCCGACAGTCGCGTTCCAGGACCAGGACTGGCTGTCGGTGGTACTGACAGTGCTGGTGTTCACGCTGGCGACATCGGGGTTCAGCGAAGGGTACTTGATGGCGCGGTCGGTCTCGAACTCCATTGTCTGCCAGCCTGCAGCGAGGCTGACATAGAGTGTGTCCGAGTGAAACAGGCCAAAGGCCAGCAGGCTGTAGCCGGTGGAACTGATGCCGCCATCGACGACATACTGATCCACCAACTCGAAGTCGATTTCGCGCTCACTGCTACCGGCGATAAGCCCGGCTACCCAGCGGTTACCTATACGGTAATCCAGCCCGGCAGACAATTCATGGCCATCAAAGTCGAAGGCATCCTCGTTGCCCGTGGCCTGGCGGTCGCCATAGCCGTAGCTGGCCGTCAGGAAGCCGCCCCAGGGCGCGTAGACCTCGCCGGCAGCGTCGGCACTGGCACCCATGCCGCGTGCAGCGGCGGGCAGCCCGGCCACCAGCTCACGGTCCGGCGCCAGGCCGCCGAGCTGGAAACCGCTGGCGCCGCTGCGCAGAGCGGCCATGCGCGTGGCCAGTCCCGACAGCTGTCCACTGACAAAATCCGCGTTGAGGGATTCCTGGGCGGAAAATTCCTCGCCGGCAGTCCAGCGCAGGGCAGTGCCCAGGCCCTGCAGATCCACCCCGAGGCTGAATTCGGTCGGCCCCCGGCCCGTCAGTTCATTGGCCGTCTCGACCAACTCGCGGGTACTGGCAAAGACGTTGAAGACATTGCCGGAACAACTGCCCTGCGAGCGGCGTTGGCGCGGATCGCAGGGACCGCCATTGGTCATCAGCAGAGCGTCGTAGGTGGCCTGGTTGGCCACGGCCGCGGACTCTTCCACGGCGTTGTCGAACTGGCCCTGCAGGGTCAGCAGTGAGGCGTGGGCACTGCCGCAGGCAAGCGTCAATGCCGCCAGCATTACGCTTCGATGAATACGTATTGCAACAGTTGTATTTGTACTGAAGTCCCCGCCACAGCTGTGGTGGTTACCGCCATTGTGGCGCACTGGATCTGCGTCCATGGGTGTCTCACATTGCCCCTTCCCCCGGCGCGAAATTTCCGTTCGCACCGCCCAGCGCGCAGAGTAGAGGATCGTCCGCCGAAATTCCACGGCCAGCGGGAGCAAATCGCTAAACTGTGAGCCATTTCCGATATGCGCTCCGGTCCGTTGCGCAGGTACCGACGCGGACCGGGGCCGACGGCGGCCGGCAGGATGCTGCGGCCCGGTATTACGCGGCGGGGGTGGGAGCGCTGCGCTCACCTGCGACCCAGGTGGCACGTGGCATCAACTTGTCATCGAGCAGCAGGAAGTCGGCGCGGCAGCCCGGCGCTATGCGCCCCAGCCGCGGCTGCTCCAGGAAGTCGGCCGGGTAGCGCGATGCCATGCGCAGGCATTCTGCCAGCGGCAGACCCACCTCCTGCCGGCAGAAGCGCACGGCTTCCAGCAGGCTGATGGTGCTGCCCGCCAGCACGCCGGCACTGTTGCGCAGCTGCCCGTTGCAGCGCTCGATATGCTCGCCGTAGAGCTGAAAGCCGGGATCGTCACTGCCTACTGTGGCCATGGCATCGCTCACCAGCAACAGTTTGCCCTGCGCGACGCTGCGCTGGGCGATACGAATGCTGGCCGGGTGAACATGATGACCATCGGCGATAATCCCCAGCCAGCAGTGCTGGCTATCCAGGGCGGCGCCGGTCACGCCGGGCTCCCTTGCGGTGAGTGCACTCATGGCGTTGAACAGATGGGTGAAACCGCGCAGCCCCTCCTGCTGGGCGAGCTGCATCCGGGCGTAGCTGGCATTGCTGTGACCGGCGCAGACCTTGATTCCGGCCGCGGTCAGCTGACGTATCTGGCCCGGCTGCATCTGTTCCGGCGCCAGGGTCAGCACACAGGGCAGGTCTCCCAGACTGCACAGCCAGTCGATGTCGGCGGCCTCCGGGGCGCGCAGCCTGTCCTCCCGGTGAGTGCCGCGGCGAGCCGCAGCGAAAAAAGGGCCTTCCAGGTGAATGCCCAGGATGTCGGCGGCGCCATCCCGCCGCGCCTCGCGGACGGCGGCCACCCCCGCGCGCATCACTTCGGGACTATCGCTGAGCAGGGTGGGCAGCAACGCGGTGGTGCCGAGGTGGCGGTGGCTGGCGGCGATCTGCCTGACAGTGTCGGCAGTGGGAGCATTGTTGAACAGCAGGCCGCCGCCCCCGTTCACCTGCAGGTCGATGAGCCCCGGTACCAGCAGGCCATCGGCGATGGTTTCCCGTGGCACCTGGCGCGGCAATTCGGCGGCTGGCATAACCCCAACAACGGTGGAGGCCGCCAGCAGCACCGCACAGTCGTATTGCCAGGTTTCACCGTCGAACAGGGTGGCGGCACAGACAGCGCTGTCCGGGGAAGGCGGCGTCATCGCTTCAATCCGCGGGCAGCTGCGCGTCGAAGAAACGCACCAGGTTTCCGCCCATGACCTTGCGGATATCCTGCGGGCTGATGCCTGCGTCCAGCAGGGCCTGGGTGAGTGTGGCCAGCTCCGAGCTGTCGAACGGGACGCTGACAGCGCCGTCGAAGTCCGAGCCCAGCGCGAGGTGATCGGCTCCAACCAGCGCGATGCCGTAGCGGATGGCCGCTGCGATGCCGGCAGGACTGGCGTCGCACACCGCGGCCTCCCAGAAACCGACCCCGATCAGGCCGCCGCCGGCGGCGATGGCCTGCATGAGTTCGTCACTGATATTTCGCTGGCTGGGGCAGTGACCCTGGAAGCCGCTGTGGCTGAGCAGTAGGGGGGTCTCGTCTCGGGCCAGTACATCCCTGACCACCTGCTCGGAGGAGTGGGCGACGTCGATAATGATTCCCAGCGATCGCATCTGATCCACCGCCTGCTCGCCAAAGGCTGTCAATCCCTGGCCGCTCTCTCCGTGCAGCGATCCGCCCAGGGCATTGTCGAAGAAGTGGTGCAGTCCCATGACGCGGTAGCCGTGCTCATGAAGACCGCGGATATTGTCCAGCTCGCCGTCCAGCGCGTGGGAGCCCTCGGTGCCGAGGATGCCACCGACCAGTGCCGCACCCTGCTGCCGGGCCTGCAGTAACTGACGCAGCTGCTGCCGGTTGGTGATTACCTGCAAGTCCCGGGGCGCCCGTTCGGCAAACCTGTGCAAGCGTCTTGCCTGGTACAGCGCCCGCTGGTAACGGCTGGTCCAGGTGGCCACCGGCCAGGCCTGGGCGAGGGCCAACAGGGTAATGTTGTCGCGGCTGTCGCGGGCATTCTGGCCGTAATTCAGGCCGGCGGGCGACTGCGTAACCGCGGTGAACACCTGCAGCGCGACGTTCCCCGCCTGCAGGCGGGGAATATCGACGTGTCCCCGGCTACTGTGCCGCAGCAGGTTGCGACGCCACAGCAGGCTGTCCGCGTGCAGGTCGCCGACCACCAGCTTGCTGTGCAGCCTGGAGGCCGCGGGGCCAACTGCCGCGGCCTCGTGGGACAGAGTGATGTTCATGCTCCGTTCCAGCAACGCCGGCACAATATTGATCCACAAAACTGCCAGCAACAGAAGTAATGCCAGGGTCAGGCCAATCTTGTAGCTTCGCACGTCCGCGTTCCTGTTCCAGGTCAGATCGCCGTCTCACGGAGCCGGGTCAGGGCAAGCCTACCGCAGTGCTGCGCCGCGGGCCAGCCCGGCCGCTGCCCGCTTGGCGCATCGCTGCCAGGGGACCCGCAGCACGATTGCAGGTTTTGGTTGCCAGCGGCTGGGGGGGCATGGTATCTAGGGCCTGTTCACACTATTCACATAGCCCCTGCTGGCGACCAGTTTGCCGCCCAGCAAGGCAGAAGGAGCGCCGTGTAGTGGCTCTACATAAGCGACTGATAACGCGGCTGGGCGGCAAACTGGCCCCAGCCCTTCGGGTTGCGGCTAAAACCGCGCCATTCGGCGTTGCTCGTCGCTCATTTGGAGTGACCAAACCACGCTCCTCGCGCCTTGACTGGCGCGGTTTTAGCCACAACAGGGGCTATGTGAATAGTGTGAACAGGCCCTAGGAGTCTGCCCGGCAGACTCCTGCGGGTTTCATGACCACGGTCCGCGGTCTGCGTGCCGCCCACTGTGTCAGGCCCTGTGCGCCCACCAGACGAGCATCCGCCCTATGCATAAAACCATTGTTGTCGTGGATGGCGAAGATCACCAGTTGGCCAGTGAACACCTGGAGGTGGTCTCCTTCGAACGCTATCTCAACGATTATCCCAAGCGCAATGAACCCAAGACCCGGCTGATCAATCTCTGCGACACTGAGTACTATCTCAGCCGGGGTTATTATTGTTCGTTGCTGGCCGAAGCCCGCCAGCACAAGGTGCTGCCCAGCGTAAGCACTATCAATGACCTGCGCGCGCTGTCGGCGGGGGCCGATGACGGACTCAATCTGGCCGCCTTTGCCGCGGAGTTCGACCGGGAGGGGGAAGCGGAATTCCTGGCGTATTTTGGCTGGGCCGAAGATGAACGCTGGACCAAACTGACACGCCGCATGTTCGAGCGCTATCCAGCCCCTATTCTGTGGTTCCGCCTGTCCTCGGAGGATGGCCAGTTGCAGCTCACGGTCAGGCGCCATGGCTACAACCGGCTGGACGCGGCCCAGCGGCAACGGTTCGGAGAACGCCTGGTCCTGTTTACCGAGCAGGTCTGGCGCAACTCGGACGCGCGCAAGCAGTTGCGCTGGGACCTCGCGATCCTGGTCAATCCCGACGAGGCCATACCGCCAAGCGACGCCGAGGCGATCAAGCGCTTCATCAAGGCGGCGGCGAAGGTGGGAATGCATGCGGAGACCATCACCGCGGCTCAGGCGTCCCAGATCGCCCAGTACGATGCGCTGTTCATTCGCGAAACCACGGCGATAGACCATCACACCTACCGCTTGGCCCGCAAGGCCGAGCGCGAAGGCTTGGTGGTGATAGATGATTCGGCCTCCATTCTGCGCTGCTGCAACAAGGTATTCCTGCACGACGCCTTCAGCTACCACCGGGTACCGTCACTGAAAACCCGTACTGTGATTGGTGTGTCCGAGGCCGAGCTGGACGAGATCGAAGCCCAGTTCAGCTACCCCTGTGTATTGAAAATGCCCGAGGGGTCCTTTTCCAAGGGGATCTACAAGGTAGCGGACCGGGCGGAACTGAAGTCCCGCCTGCAGGAGCTGCTCAGCGATACTGCATTGGTACTGGTGCAGGAGTACATGTACACAGACTTTGACTGGCGGGTGGGGGTGCTGGCCGGCCGCGCCATTTATGCCTGCCGCTATCACATGGCGCGGGATCACTGGCAGATCTACAATCACGGTGCCAAGCGGTTCGCTTCCGGTGGCTATGAAACCCTGCCCACCTTTGAGGTGCCCAAGGTGGTGCTGGACGCGGCCCTCAAGGCCAGCCGGGTTGTGGGGAAGGGCTGTACGGCGTCGATATCAAGCAGAAGGGACACCAGGTCTATGTGATGGAGGTCAATGACAACCCCAGCATTGAGCACCGGGTCGAGGATGCGTATCTGGGCAAGGAGCTGTACATGCTGATCATGGCAGAGTTCTACCAGCGCCTGGAACAGCGGGGCCGCTGATGAAACACAGCTGATAAGCTGCCACGCAGGATTGGACGTCGCCCTGGCCGCCGGGCTACCCTTGATCGTGCCAGCTGCGGCGGTGGGGGTGATGCGGGCGCGGGGATGGCGGATCATAAGGAGAAACAAGCAGTGAATACACACCAGGCAGATGATCTTGCCAGTTTTCTGGCAGGCGTAGAGCGGCGCAACCCGGGCGAGCCGGAATTCCTCCAGGCGGTCCAGGAAGTGGCAATGCACATCATTCCGTATATCGGGGACAAACCTGTGTATAAGGAGCTGATGATCCTTGAACGGATGACCGAGCCGGACCGGATCGTAACGTTTCGGGTGGTTTGGGAAGACGATCAGGGTAACGTGCGGGTCAACCGCGGTTTCCGGGTTCAGCAAAACAATGCGATCGGACCCTACAAGGGTGGCATTCGCTTCCACCCCTCGGTGAACCAGTCGGTGCTGAAGTTTCTGGCCTTCGAGCAGGTTTTCAAGAACAGCCTGACCGGACTGCCCCTGGGCGGCGGCAAGGGTGGCGCCGATTTCAACCCCAAGGGCAAGAGCGACCGCGAGGTGATGCGTTTTTGCCAGGCCTTCATGACCGAGCTGAGCAAGCATATTGGTCCCGACACCGATGTGCCGGCCGGGGACATTGGCGTGGGCGCGCGGGAAGTAGGCTACATGTTTGGCCAGTACAAGAGGCTGCTGAATCGATTCGAGGGCGTACTTACCGGCAAGGCGCTGGAGTTCGGCGGCAGCCGCATTCGCACCGAGGCCACCGGCTATGGCTGCGTCTACATGATGGAGGAGATGCTGGCGCATCATGGCGAGAGTATCGAGGGCCGCAGCTGCGTAGTGTCCGGCTCGGGCAATGTGGCGACCTTCTGTGCCGAGAAGTTGATAGAACTCGGCGCCAGGGTATTGACACTGTCTGATTCCGGCGGCTTTATCTATGACGCCGAGGGCATCACCCGGGACAAACTGCAGTGGGTGATGGAACTCAAGAATAAACGCCGCGGGCGCATCGAGGAGTATGTGGGGGAATTCGGTGGCGAGTTCTTTGCAAACGAGCGCCCCTGGGGTGTGCCATGTGAGCTGGCGTTTCCCTGTGCCACCCAGAACGAGATCGAGGCGGCGGATGCGGAAAAGCTGATCGCCAACAATTGCCGTGGCATTGCCGAGGGAGCCAACATGCCGGCGACGCCCGAGGCCATCCATGTTATCCAGGCCAGAAATTCCCTGCTGCACGCCCCATCCAAGGCGGCCAACGCCGGCGGCGTCGCGGTGTCCGGTCTGGAAATGAGTCAGAACAGCTTGCGCATGCAATGGACCCGCGAAGAGGTGGATCAGCATCTGCGCAAGATCATCCGCGCCATCCACGACCAGTGCGTGGAATTTGGTACTGCAGCGGACGGCCATATCGATTACTTCAAGGGTGCCAATATTGCGGGCTTCAACAAGGTCGCATCGGCGATGATTGCCTACGGCGTCATGTAGCCGGACGTCCCGCCCCGGTGCGCAGCTGCCGGGGCTGCCCTCCCCGGTTGTCCTGTTGGCCATGATCGTGCGGGAGGAACGGTTTTAGCGTTGTGCAGGATTGGCTCCCTGCCACTGAGGTCTGGGTCACACTTTCGGCTGGGTATTGTTTGCCAAGCCCTATCCTGCATGCTTATATGCAGATGTATTGACCTTCATCACTGGATACAGGCTTGCTTTTATGCCCACAGTCGCGAGGCACTGGATCGCCGGTATCCTGCCATTCACGCTGGCGGGCCTGGTAATTACGGGCGGACTCGCGGCGACGTTGCTGCTGTGGGATCACGAGCGCAAGCGCGAGCGGGAACTGGTCGAAGCCGCGTTTGCCGTCGAAGTTGGGCAGGTGGTCACGAACCTGGTGGGCAAGCTCAATGCCTATACCGTGGTGATGCGGGGCCTGCAGGGTTTCTTCCAGGGCTCGGATGAGGTCAGCTATATTGAATTCCTGCGCTATATCCGGGCGCTGGATGTGACTTCGGAGCTCGCCGGTGTTCAGGGGCTGGGCTGGGTGGTGCCGGTGACGCGCGGGCAGTTGCCACAACATCTGGCTGCCATACGGGCGCAATTGCCGGTACCCTACGAAATTCATCCTGCTTCGCAGCGTGAGTTGCTCGCCCCGATCATCTATTTGGAGCCACTGGCGGAGGAGAATCTCAATGCCGTTGGTTTTGATGTGTTCTCAAATCCCGTGGCCCGGGCTGCCGCCGAGCAGGCCCGCGATAGCGGGGAAATGGTGATAACCGGCGCGCTGTCGCTGGTACAGGACATTGACAGTTCCCCCTCGCCATCCTTTGTCATGTATCTGCCGGTCTATCGCAGCGGGAGGATTCCCGCGACAGTGGCCGGGCGCCGCGAGGCACTTCTTGGCTGGGTCGATGTGCCGTTCCGCATGGCCGACCTGCTTGCCAGCCTGCGGGCGGAAATCGACCCGGACATCGGTCTGGAAGTGCGCGACGGGGCGCCCGGTGAAGCTGCCGGCCTGCTCTATTCCACTGACATGGAGCGCCAGCAGTCACGCAGCGCAGAGGGCGAGCTGGAAACGCAGCTAGAGATCGAGATCGGCGGGCGCAGCTGGACACTCTCGCTGTTCACGGTGCCGGGCGTTTACCGCGGCGAGACGCTGCCCGCTCGCTCGTCGTTGATGCTGCCTGCCGGCAGCTCCCTCAGTCTCGCTCTGGGCCTGCTGGTTTTTGTCATCGCCAAGAGCCGGGATCGCAGCGAGCGCAGGGCGGTACGGCTGGGGCATTTGTATCATGCCCAGAGTGAGATCAACCAGGCCATCGTGCGGATGGATCGGGAAGAGGAGCTGCTGCCGCTGGTCTGCCGCATGGCGGTGCAATACGGCGGCATGACGATGGCCTGGGTAGGAAAAATCGATGCCGATACCGGCCGGGTGGTGTGCATGGCCAGCTTCGGAGAGGGTACTGACTACATCCAGCCGGACATAGTCCTGACTGAGGCCGAAGAACCGGGACCGGTCGAGATCGCCTTGCAGGAAAACCGGCCGGTGATCATCAACGATTATCTGGCCGCGACAACAACCCCCTCCCGCCAGCAGTCGGCGCGGGAATACGGCTGGCGCTCGGCCGCGGCAATCCCGCTGCAACGCGGTGGCAAGGCCTTCGCGGTGCTCAAGGTTTACCATTGCAGGGCGGGCGCCTTCGACGACGATGTCACCAACCTGCTGCTGGACATGGCCGGCGACATCAGTTTCTCGCTGGACAACTTTGACCGTGAGGCCCAACGTATCGACTATGAGCAGGCCCTCAAGGAGAACGAAACCATGCTCTCCACCATTATGGAGAGTATCGGCGCCTGTATCTACCTGAAGGATGTCGAAGGACGCTACCTGTTTGCCAACCAGCAGGTGCTGGACCTGTGGGGAGTGAGCAAGGAGAAGGTGGTCGGGGCCAGCGACGACGAGTTCTTCGACTCCGTGACGGCCGCGCTGGTGCGGGAAAATGACCGCCGGGTGCTGGAAAACGGTGAAGTCGTGGAAGCGGAGGAGGTGGACACGGTACGGGAAACCGGTATCACGCGCACCTTCTGGTCAGTCAAGATTCCGATGCGCAAGGCAGATGGCACGCTCTATGGATTGTGTGGTATTTCCACGGATATTACCGAGCGCAAGCACAACCTGGAGCGTATCCGCTTCCTCAGTAATTACGATACCCTCACCGGCTTGCCCAATCGCGACCTGCTGCGGGACAAGGCGCGATTTGCGCTGGAGACGGCCAAGGCACAGGACAGTCAGGTCGCGTTGCTGTGCATCGATCTCGACCGCTTCAAATTGATCAATGATTCCCTGGGCCTGCTGGTCGGCGACCTGGTATTGAAGGCCGTGGCGCAGCGCCTGACCCGGCAGCTGCATCTGGATGCCACCCTGTGCCGCATCGGGGGCGATGAATTATTCCTGCTGCTGCCGAACCATAACCAGGAGGAGGCGGAGGCGGTTGCGCTGCGATTGCTGGAATTGATTGCCGAGCCACTGGAAGTGAAGCGGCACCGGCTGTCACTGACCGCCAGTATTGGCGTGGCCGTGTATCCTCGGCACGGCCGCGATTTCGAGCAGCTGACCCAGGCGGCGGACGCAGCACTGTTCAAGGCCAAGCAGTCCGGCAGGAACAATTTCAAGGTCTTTGCAGAGCTGATGCGGGCCCAGGCCGATGAAATCCTGTTGATAGAGCATGAGTTGCGCGATGCCCTGGCCAACGAGCATCTCAGCCTCTACTACCAGCCCCAGATCAGCATGCAGACGGGCGCGGTTACGGGTGTGGAGGCACTGCTGCGGTGGCAGCATCCGGAAATTGGTTTTATCTCTCCCTCGCGTTTTATCCCGGTCGCAGAGGAAAGTGGCTTGATTCTGGAATTGGGCAGCTGGGTGCTGCGTACTGCCGCACGGCAACAGGCGCTGTGGTGCAGCACCGGTGTACCGGTGGCCTCGATGGCAGTCAATCTCTCCGCCGGGCAGGTTTACAAGGATGGTTTTGCCGAGATGGTGGCCGGCGTGCTGGAACAGAATCAGCTGCCGCCGGCGATGCTGGACCTGGAGCTGACGGAGCGCATTGCGATGGAGCATTCCAGCAAGACGCTGACCACCCTCACCGAGCTGCAGGAGCTGGGGGTGACGCTGTCCATCGATGATTTTGGAACCGGATACTCATCGCTGAGCTATCTCAAGCGCTACCCCATCAACAAGCTGAAAATCGACAAGTCCTTTGTGGATGGCGTAGGCGACGATCCGGAAGATCAGGCCATAGTGCTTGCGATTATTGGCATTGCCCGTGCCCTGGGGTTCAGAACAGTGGCCGAAGGGGTCGAGACTGCCGCGCAATGGCAGTTCCTGCACGATCACGGCTGCGACGAGTACCAGGGCTATTATTTCAGCCGGGCGCTGCCGGTTCAGGAACTGGAAGCGCTGCTGCGCGCTCAGCCGCCAGCAGACAGCGTGGTGAGCAACAGGTAGCTGGTGTAGCCCAGGAAACAGGCTATCAGGAACCCTCCCTCCCACCGGTTGATGCGGCCCGGTGCACGACGCCGGTAGCCGAACAGGCACAGCAGCAGGGTCAGTGCCGCCATTGTCAATACATCCCGCGACAGCACTTCCGGGCCCACCGACATCGGATGTATCACCCCGGCGATGCCCACGACTGCCAGGGTATTGAACAGGTTGGAGCCGAGGATGTTGCCCAGCGCGATGTCGTGTTCACCCTTGCGGGTGGCGGCTATGGAGGAGGCCAGTTCCGGCAGGGAAGTACCGATAGCAACGACGGTCAGGCCGATGACAAGATCACTGACGCCCAAACCGGTCGCAATCTCCACCGCGCCCCACACCAGAATGCGTGAACCCGCGATCAGTAGCAGCAGGCCCACCAGCAGCCAGCTAACCGCGTGTTTGATCGGCATATGAGTGCTACTCAATTGCTGGTCAATCTCGGTGCCCAGGGTGTCGGCTCTGCCCCGCAAACCCTGCCACACAGTCCAGCCCATCAATGCTGCGAACACACCCAGCAATACCAGCGCCTCAGCGCGTGACAGATGGCCATCAACCAGCTGCCAGGCGGCCAGCGCCGTGACCGCCAGCAGCACCGGCAGTTCCTTGCGCAATACCTGGGAATGCACCGCGATGGGACTGAGCAGGGCGGTCAGGCCCAGGATCAGCGCGATATTGGTGATGTTGGAGCCGAAGGCATTGCCCAGCGCGAGCCCCGGATTGCCCTGCGAGGCCGCCAGCGCCGACACCACCATCTCCGGCGCCGAGGTGCCGAAGCCGATGATGATCATTCCTATCAGTAGCGGCGGCACGCCAAAGTGGCGCGCGGTCGCGGCGGAGCCCTCCACGAAACGATCGGCGCTCCAGACCAGCAGCGCCAGGCCAAAGACAATTGCCAATCCGGCGATCATGTGCGCTGTGGCTCCCGTTATTGTGAGGTGAAAGGCCCGGTTTACGGTGCCGGGGCCGATGGCCAGGTGCTGGCGCAGGCAGTAAACCAAGATACCGGGATGGAATCAATAGGACCTATGTCAACACGCCGGACAGCGTGTGGTTGACATTCCCTCGGGGGTTATGGATTCTAGGTTTTCGCGCACTTTGAGTGCTGCCACTGTTCACTGTCAAAGGATCATCAGGGAGAGGGAACGGGCATCTTTCCCGCCCGAATTCGAATGTACTACGGTGAAAGACTCAACAGCATCAGCCACCTGGTGGGCGGCGTACTGGCATTGGTGGCGCTGGGCGCACTGCTGACTGTCGCAATCCAGAGCAACAGGCCGGTGATGATTGCCTCGTTCGCTGTCTACGGACTGACACTTGTTCTGCTGTACACCATGTCGACCCTCTATCACAGCCTGAGACCGCCGGCACTGAAGCGGATCTTCAAGCTGCTGGACCATATCTCCATCTATTTGCTCATTGCCGGGACCTATACCCCCTTATGCTGGTCAGCATGGAGGGCCGCAGTGCGTTGTTGATACTGCTGCTGGTCTGGTCACTGGCAATTCTTGGAATTCTGTCGGAGTGCTTGCTGTCGGGCCGCAGCGTCAAGGTGGGCCAGCTGGTGATCTATCTGGGCATGGGCTGGGCCTGTTCCCTGGATTTCCCCAGTCTGCGGGCGAGTTTGCCAGAGGCGGGATTCTGGTGGCTGGTCGCAGGCGGCATCGCCTATACCACGGGGGTGCTGTTCTATGTGCTGGATCAGCAAAAGCGCCTCCATCACGCTCATGGGATCTGGCATTTTTTCGTACTGGTGGGCTCAGCCTGTCATGTCATTGCAGTACTTGGCTATGTCCGCTGAGGTTGGCTGCCCATCTGACCGTCCAGCTAGGCGGCGAGAATCCTGGCCAGTGCCTGGCGCGAGGCCGGCTTGACCAGCCAGGTGTCGATCGTGGCATCGGCACTGTGCGCCTGACTGCTGCCACTGATGATCACCACTGAGCGGCGGGTCCGGCCCAGCTGTTGATCGTGTTCCCTGATCCGTCGCGCCAGAACCAGGCCGTGAGTGTCTTCAAGTTGCTGGTCCAGGAAAACCACCTCGGGATCAAAACTGCGGAGCACGGGCTCCAGCGCACTGCGACCATCCAGCTCCCGGGTTTCACAGCCCAGGCTCTCCAGCGCTACTCGAATGCCGAGCCGGGCAAAGCGATCGTCATCCACAATCAGCACCCGGGCCCCGGGGGCCACCGTTGCTGCGGAGTTGCGCCGGTCGCGGGCGGCCACTGCCGGCGCCGCCCGGCGCAGCGGCAGCTTCATTTCGAAGCAAGCACCGTGTGGCTGCAGGTTGCGCGCGCTGATGCCGCCCCCATGGCTTTTGCGATGCGGGCGCTGATGGCCAGCCCCAGGCCGCTGCCGCGGGTAGTATCCGCGTTTTCCCCGCGGACGTAGGGATCGAACAGGCTGTCATCCAGCGTGGTCAATCCCGGACCATCATCTTCGACCGCAAAGTGCAGCTGATCCTGCGCCGGATTCAGTTTCGCCACCAATCTGATCTGATTGGCGCCGTGGGTCGCGGCGTTGATCACCAGGTTTAGCAATACCTGCAGCAGACGCTCTCCGTCGATCAGAACCCACTCGGGCAGGGTGGGTTCACTGTAGACCAGCAGTTTTTGTCCTTCGGCGCCAAGGAATCCCCGCGACAGCAATGCCAGTTGCTCCAGCAAGTCGGGCAGGCGGCAGAGGCTGTCGTGCTGGGGGCGCAGGCGGCCCTGCTCCAACAGCGCGAGATCCAGATAGTCATTGGCGAGATGACCGATCATGCGCGCGGCGCCAAGCGCGGCAAGATGATCGGGGTCTTCGGCCTTCTCCGGATCCGTCGCTGTCTGGCTTTCCAGCAGGCCGATGAGGCCCTGTGCGGGATTGCGGATCTCGTGGCTGGTGTTGGCCAGCAGGTGGATCCTGGCCTGCTGCAACTCCTGCTCCGCGCTGCGCTGGGCCCGCAACCGCTTGTTGCGAAACCACAGTATATTGGTGACGACCAACAGCAGCAGGATGCCGGCGGCCAGCCAACCCAGGCGTGCGTTCTGTTCGGCGAGATTGGCTCGCAGCGATTCCTGTTCCTCCGCCAGCTGGGCCAGTTGCGCCAGTCGCTGCTCGGTGCGAAACGCGGCATCGTGTGCTTGCAGGGTGGCGCTGTGACGCCGTTCGTTGGTCTGTCTCACCAGCGCCAGCGCCTGTTGCTGCTGCTTGAGCGCAAGCTCGAACTGGCCGGCGCTCTGGTGGCATGCAGCCCAGCGTTCATGCAAGCGGTTGAGATCGCCGACCCGGTCCGATTGCCGGAACAGATCGGCCGCTCTGGCATAGGAGGCCAGGGCTTCCTGATACTCGCCCGCGTCGCAGCGAATGTGGGCCAACTGTTCAGTGGCGAAAGCTTCCATGTAGCGGCTTCCATCCCTCCGGGCCGACTCGATGACCTGCTGTGCCCGCTCGGCGTTGTCTTCACCGGTGGTACCGGCGAGCGTGATGGAGGCGATGGCCAGCGTCTTGTTGATGTCCGGCGGCAGTTCGCTGGATGGGACTTGCAGCGCCTCTTCGATATGGGCTGCCGCGGTCTCGGCGTCGCCCGCGGTCCAGGCTATCAGGCCGAGATTGCTCAACAGGCGCACCGAACTCACCAGGTCGCCACGCTGGCGCGCCAGGGCCAGTCCCTGGTTGGCAAAGTCCCTGGCTTCCTCCAGTTGCCGCGCCCCGACGTAGGAGGAGGCCAGTGAAGTCAGTGCCCTGACTTCCTGTTCCTGGTCACCCATCATGCGCGCCCGTTGCAGCGCGTCGAGCAGGATGGGCGCTGCCTCGGCATTGCGCTCCAGTTGCAACAGCACGGCAGCGTAGGTGATGTCGGTCGCCAGTTGCAGCGCCGGATCACCACTTTGCCGGGCGCTGCGGCGGGCCTGTTGGGCGTGGGTCAGGGCCTCCGGCCACAGACTCAGGGTCATCATGTGCTGCGCCATGTCCTGCTGGGCCCGGGCCCCTGCCAGACTGTCATCGGCGGCTTCCGCGGCCGCGTTCAGGCGTGCGATCTGCTGCTCGTAGGTGCTGCCGTCAGCCTCCGTGGAGGCCGGTTGCGCGACTACAGGGCAGGTCAACACCAGAGTCAGCGCCACCAGCATTGAGGCTGCGGGCGGGCTGCGCTTCACAGGCTGTCCTCCAGCCACTGGTGGTAGGTTGCAATGGTGTCAGCGATGGTTGTTCGCAGTGCTGCCAAAGACTGTGTTACAGCAGGCTCCACTGGCCCGTGGCTGAGCCCCGTCGCCAACGTCTCTGCCAGCGCCCGCAGGCGCGGGGCTCCAAGGCTGCCGGCACTGCCCGCTATGCGATGCACCGTCAGGGCAAGAGTCCTGTGGTCAGGGGCCCGTTCGCAGGCGGCCAGATATTCCTCCATGCATTCTGCAAACAGCGCAATCAGCTGTTGCGGCAGTTCAGGCCGCACCGCGGCGAGTTCGCTGATCTCCGCCAGATGTTCGGGATTCAGTAGTAAGTCCTCGTCCCGCGCTGCCGGGTTGTCGGCATGTGGCAGCTCATGCCTGCCCGCATCCCCGGCCTCCCGCCCTGGGCAGGGAGCATCTGTCTGGACACCGTCACTCCTCATCTGAATGGGTTCTGACCAGGCAGTAGCCGCGTTGATAGACGCCTTCCAGTTGCCAGCCGTTGCGCCCGTCCAGCCCGAAATTGCGCCGCAGCCGGCTGATGTAGGTGTCTATGGAGCGGGTTGAGACACTTGCCGATTTTCTCCATACCTCGGCCAGCAGCGCGTCCCGGGCAATGACCTTCCCGGGCCGCCGGAACAGGAACAGCATCAGGTCGAACTCCCGTGGCGTGGTCTTGAGCAGCTTGTCATGCAACAGCAGTCTGCGCTGCGCGGTAATGAAAGTGAACGGATCATGGACTTCGTGAGCCGGATGGGGAGAATGATAGCGGCGCATGACCGACTCTATTCGCGCCACCAGCTCGGCTGCCCTGACTGGCTTGACGATGTAGTCGTCACTGCCAGCGTTGAGTCCTTCGACAATCTGCGCTTCGAGCTGATTGGCCGTGACCAGGATAACGGGCAATGCCGGCTGGTCGCCCGCCCGCAATTCCTTCAGTAAATCGAGGCCGTTTTCCTGGGGCAAATTCCAGTCAAGCAACAGCATGTCGACTACCGATAGCCCATTGCGGCGCCGAAATTCCTGGCAGGATGAATATACCAGCGGCGTGAACTGCGCGCGCGCCAGCATCGCGTCCAGCAACGCGGCCTGCACCTTGTCGTCTTCAATGACGCCGATAATCCATCCATTCATGCAGGGTCACAACAGGGTTCAGCAACAACGCGGCCCAGTGTGATTGAGGCTGCCCGGCGGCGCAATGCAGGGCCACTGCGTTGACAATTGTTGACAATTGAGGGCAATCCAAAGCGCTGAATCGTGACCCAGGTCCGTTTGCAGTATGAATTTGCAATCGTTGACATTTGTACCCGCCACTTTCAATGCGCCAGCTCCTATTATGCCGCGGCAATGCATTTCCAGCCAGCTGGACCAGACCCTTTGTTTCCGCCGCGGCGGGGGTACGGTATTGGCCCGACCGGCCGGAGCTGGCAGGGAAGACAAAGGGGACGGGCAAATGACAATTGATGGTCACAATTTGGCGCCAGACTTGCGAGGCCGGGACGGCAGGGCCGCCACGATGAGGCGCCGGCACAGGCGGGGTGCCGGGTGGAACTGGGCACTGCTGCTTGCTGTCAGTGCGGTGTTTGCCAGCGCGGCCCAGGCCAATGCCGATCTGGTGTTGAACCACACCGTCGACAAGGCCACTGCCAGCGCCACCGAGGAAGTGACTTACACCCTGCGGGTCACCAACAATGGCCCCGAAACCTCCAACGGCATTGAATTGGTCGACACCCTGCCGGCGACGACCTCCTACGTCGGTCATACCACCGATCAGGGCAGTTGCAGTCATTCCGGAGCACCCACCGGCGGAACCCTGACCTGTACGCTCGGTACCCTGACCAACAGCGCCGAGGCGATTGTGGAACTGGTGGCGGTAGTCGCCTCATCCAGCCCTTCCACCATTGTCAATAATGCAACGGTGAGCGCGGCTACCGCGGACCCGGACTTGAACAACAACCAGGTGCTCAGGAATGTGACGGTGACCAGCGGCACCGACCTGCAGATGATCCTGACCGGCAGTGCAGACCCGGTGCTGTCGGGAGGCGCACTGAGCTACAGCGCGTCGGTCGCCAACAATGGTCCCGATGCGGCTACCAATCTCACCGCGACGATCACCCTGGCCCCGGCTTCAGCCGCACGGATGCGCTGCCCGCCGGTTGCCTCCAGACGGGTCAGACCGTGACCTGTACCCGGGTCTCCCTCAATGCCGGTGATACCTGGGTGATTGGTTCGATCGGCGGGGCTGTGGCCGTATCCGGCCCCAGTAGTCTGTCCACCACCGCCAGCACCAGTTCGGATGTATTTGACGGTATTTCCGCCAACAACACCGCAGCTGTCGATACCACGGTGAACGAAGGTACCGACGTGAGTGTGAGCATGACCCGCACCGGGCCGGGCACCCTGGTGCAGCTGGACGAGTTCGTCATCAACCTGAATCCGCGCTATACCGGCGGCCAGCCGCAGAACCTGACAATGACCGCGAACCTGGATCCGGCGTTCCAGATCCAGAACGGCTCGCCGTTCAGCCAAAATGGCTGGGACTGCACCGTCGCGGGACAGACAGTGAACTGCACCCGCGCAGATGGCGGCGGCGATGTGGGCGGAGAGTTCGACCACAATATTGGCCAGGTCAGCATTGATGTGCGCGCGATCGCGTTTGGCAACAACCTCGGCAACACAGCGACGGTATCATCGGTGAGCCCGGATGATGCGCAATTGGCCAACAATAGCGACAACCTGAACATCACCGTGCAGGAACCTGATTTTGATCTGCAGGCCTTGAAGTCGGGACCGACCCAAACCCTGCGGGTGGTCAATGGCGAGTCCTTCTCCTTCAACCTGCGGGTGCGCAACAACAGCAATGTGGCCTTTGTCGGCGAGCTGACCATGACTGACAGCCTGCCCGCGGGCCTGCGGGTCGACAGTTACTCGCTCAACGGTTGGAGTTGTGGCCCGGCCACACCGGTGAATGGTGCCGATACGATCAGCTGTACTCGCACCTACACTGAGGGCTCTCCGTTGGCAGCCGGGGCGACCACGCCCAGTGTCCTGCTGGATACCGTAGCGACGGCGACGGGCAGTCACAGCAACCAGATGTGCGTGACCAACACTCCGGCGCCGGGCTATGTGTTTCCGGCCGACAGCGACGGGGCCAACGACTGTGACAACAGTGCGGTCGAGGGGCAGTTGAATGCCGACAGTGCCGATATCCAGGTGTACAAGAGCGGCAGTGCGACTGTCGTGGCCGGCGAATTGCTTAGCTACCAACTGGAAATCGTCAATGCCGGGCCGGAGCCAGCGCAGAGCGTTACTCTCACAGACACCTTCGGCAGCCTGTTTACTGGCGGGCCAGGCAATGGCTTCGAGGGCGCAGTGGTGGTCGCCGGCAATGCCACTCTGGGCAGCTGCAGCAATGCTGCTGCGGCCAACGTTACCAGCCGCAACCTGTCCTGTACTTTCAGCGACATGCCGGTGTGCAGCCAGGGCGTGGACTGCCCCGTCATCACCGTGCAGGTCCGCCCGCTGGGCAGCGCCAGCAATGGCACTGACCTGAACCGTAACAACACCGCCAGCGCGTTTTCTTCGGTGACTTCCGATCCGGTCTACGGCAACAATTCGGACAATCACGCGACCACCGTGACCGGCCAGGCGGACATCGCGGCGATCAAGACGGCCAGCTGGGCCGAGGATCCGGACCCGATAGCCGCGGGCACCAACCTGAGCTACACCATCACGGTGCGCAACGAGTCCACCGGTGCCTCGGGAGCCTCCACTGTAAGCATGAGCGACACGCTGCCGCTGGATGTGACCTTCATCTCCGCCAGTGCCAGCGATGGCGGCAGCTGCGGCGTGACGCCAGCGGTGGGCGCCACCACGGAAGCGGGCGATCGCACGGTGGAATGTACCTGGGCCAGTGTGCAGCGCGGGGGTCAGCGCACTGTCAGCCTCGTGGTGCGGCCAAATCGTGGCACCCAGGCCAGTACCCTGAGCAATACGGTCACCTCCGCCACCAGCACCCCCGAGGTGACCCTGGACAATAACGACGCCGACGTGGATGTGCCGGTGGCGGCGCCCGAGGTGGACCTGGCCACGACCCAGGTGGACAGCCCGGACCCGCTGCAGATCGACGAAACGGTGGTCTATACGCTAACGGTGCGCAATCTGGGGCCTTCAGTGGCGGAAACGGTGCGTCTGTACAATGTGTTGCCGACCTCGGGCCTATCCTTCCTCGGCTTCCAGTACGTGGACGGCGGAGGCATCACCCAGCCCGGTCTGCCGCCGGGGGTGAGCTGTCCGGTACAGCCCGCGGTGGGTGAGTTTGGCAAGACCGTCGACCGGGTGGACACAGCCCTGCTGACCCCCTCGGACCCGGCCTGGCTGAATGGTGCCTGGGACCCGGAGCTGGACAATGCCGATATTATCTGCGATGTCTCGGCACTGATGCTTGCTGGCGATGATATCAGCTTCCAGATGTTGTTGGATGCGGAGGCCAGCGGTGTCTACACCAACTATATGATTGCTCGTTCCCAGGAGCATCGCGATGGCTTTGACGATGTCAATCCGGCCAATGACCTGGAGCCCGAGAACACCACGGTGCGTACCCGCGCCGACATGGAAGTGGCCTCCAAGACTGCGGACCCGGGCAGCGTCTCGCTGTTTGAGCCTTTCGAGTACAGTATCGTGGTGCAAAACAACGGTCCCCACGAAGCGCTGGGTGTGGAGCTGGAAGACAGCTTTCCCGCGGGCATGGAACTGCTGGGCGCTCCCGCCGTGGTGGTCGACCAGGGCAGCTTCGAGACCACCAGTTGTAGCGGTGTTGCCGGTGACACCGCAGTGACTTGTGACTTCGGCGAAATCAGTGCCGACGGCCGCGCGACCGTTACCCTGCCGGTGCGGCTGATCAGTGCGGCCGGTGCCGCCGTGAACAATACCGCGACGGTCAACGTCACCGGACTGACCCTGGACGACACCCCTGGCAACAACAGTAACGACGGATCAGTGACGGTCGTGCGTTCGAGCATTGCGGGGCGGGTCTACCACGACCAGGACATCAGCGGTGATTACGACGTCGGTGAACCGGGAATCTCCGGGGTGACCGTTACCCTGACAGGGAGCGATGACTACGGCAATACGGTCAATCGCAGTACCACTACCGACGGCACCGGCGAATACCGGTTCGAGGATCTGGCGCCGGGTGTCTATACTCTCACCGAGTCCCATCCGGCGGCGTGGGTCGACGGCCAGGAAACGGTGGGCAGTGTCGGTGGTACCACGCCCACGACCGATGTGATTACCAACATCGAGCTGGCCGCTGGCGTCGATGCAACCGACTACAACTACGGCGAATTCCAGGTGGGCAGCGTCGCCAGCATCAGTGGCTACGTGTATCACGATCAGAATGAGGACGGTATCTTCGACGGCGACGAGAACCCCATTGCCGGCGTAGTGGTCGATCTGGCCGGCCCGGTGCCGGGCTCGACTACAACCGACGCCAACGGCTTCTACAGCTTCACCGGGCTGGCGCCGGGCAGCTATACCGTGACTGAGCAACAACCCACTGACTGGCTGGACGGGTTGGACACCGCAGGCACGGTCGCTGCGCTGGTGAGTGAGGTCGATGACGAGTTCGTGGTGGAACTGCTGGCCGGCGACGAGGCGCAGCAGTGGAACTTCGGCGAGATCGCGCTGCCGGATGCGCCGGCTCCGGTACCGGCGCTGAATCGCACCGCGCTGGCCCTGCTCTCGGCGCTGCTGCTGTTACTCTCCGCCGGCCATCTGCGGCGGCGAGGACTGCTTTGAGGTGGTGCCGAGGGGAGGGGACAGCGCTCTCGTGCCGCTACCTCAGCTCAACCGGCATCCACGGTGACGAGGAAGCGTTGTAGCGCACTGTCGATGTCGCGTCTCGCGGCAGCGGAAACAAAACCGTTGGCTGTATGTGCATCGGCCAGTTCAAACAGGGTCATGAACAGGCTCTGTCCCGCGGCGGAACGGCGTAGTTCAAATTCGGAGTGCCGGTTATAGATAGCGTCCCAGGCAGCGCGTACCTGGGCCCAGAAGGGGGCGGTCCGCTCCCAGTAGGCATCTCCTGCTGACCAGTCGTGGTCGTCGATCAACTGATAGCGGTTCAGGCCCGCCTCCCGGGCCAGCACGGCCTGCTCCCCGGCATAGTCGCCATTGTCGTCCAGCGCGACCTTGAGGTTGTCCTCCTCGTGGACCCAGCCGTCGGGGGTGATGGTGTGGCGGTTGCTGCCCACCAGCACCTGGTAGTCATCGCGCACGCTGAACTCCCGCCGTGGTAGCGGGCGCCAGGTTTCGTCGCTGAGCCAGCTGGAGACGCCGCCCTCGTGGCGCCAGGCACCGATGGCCTCATAGCGCGGTGAGTCGTCCACCTGGAATACCGCCTGGGACCACTTGCCGCGGGCCTCTTCCGCCGTCAGTGCCCGGTGCTCCCAGCGATTGTTGCCCGCGTAGACATGCAGCTCCCGGTCCTGGTAGCGCCAGTCCTGGCGCCAGTGCTTGACCACCATCGGCCCCTCCGGGCCCTCGTCCTGCTGCTCGAACTGCATGACCAGGATATGCTGCAGGCTGATGAACTCGGGCTCGTCGGCAATCACGTAGACGTACTCCGTGGCCCAGGACTGGTAGGGGGCGGCGGTTCGTAGGATGGAGTGAAGCCAATGGTCTCGATAAAATCGAAGCTGGTGCGGTAGGGCCCGGTCATTGCCAGGATTGCGCGCCGGTCGCGCTCTTTGGCACTCAGGCCGTCCTCCTGCAGTGCCTGCCAGGCGGCGCTGGGGGCGGGTGCAAGGGTGACATCCGCGCCCTGGGTGGTGCCTCCCCGCGGTTGCATCTCGCCGCCCTCGAGGAAGGGCCAGGCGAAGGTGTATTGCCGCCGCTCCTGTGTGGCCTCGGGCGTTTTCGCGGCTGCCGCCATAACTGTGTTGTCCGTAGTCGCAGCGCTCAGTATGGCAGTCAGCAGGGCGGTGGCGAGAAGTCTGGTGGCAGGCATGATGATCCTCGGGGAATGTCGGCAGTGAAAACTCGAAGGATTGGGGCGCGAGCTAACGAAATTCGAAGAGCTCGTGCTGCAGGCAGGATCCGGGAATGCCGAGTTCCTTCATCTGCCGGCGGACATCCTCCAGAAGTCCTTTCTGACCGCAAAAGCTGATGCTCAAGGATTGAGGACCACATTCCCTCGCGATGGCGGCGAAGCGTTCCTGGAAGTCTGCGCGATTTGCACGGCCGGATATCAATACCAACTCTGCGCCACATCGGGCTGCCATTTCCGCGAGAATGGCCGCACTGGGAAACTCTTGCCCGGGTCTGGAGAAATAAAACAATGTGACGCGATCAAAATGCGAGGCGGACTCATCCTGCAGCCAGGCTACGAAGGGTGAAATGCCGACGCCGCTGCCGATCCAAATCTCCCGTGCCCCGTTGTCCGGGCGCTTGAAACGCCCGTAGGGAGCATACAGGTCGGTGTGCATGCCCACTTGTACCTGGCCGATCAATTTGCGCGTATAGTCACCGAGATTGCGAATAAGGAAGTTCACATGCCCGTCTGCGGCCTTGCCGTTGGCAATGGTGAAGGGGTGCGGCTCGCGGAGGCCCTCCTCTTTCATGCGCAGAAAGCCGAACTGTCCCGGCTCAAAATCCACCGGGTTGCGAACCGGTGTCAGGCTCAATTGAACGGCATCGCCTTCGCTGGAGGCTACGCCGGTTACCTCATACTCACCATGCCGGGCCAGAAAGGGGTAGAAAAGCAGTTTGTACAGCGCCGCCGCAATTGCGAGCGCGGACACTACCACGAGCCAGATCCCGGCGGGGCTGTTCAGCTCGATGGGCGAGGCAAAGCTCAGCCAGTGTGCGACCACCACCAGGAAGAGTGGCCCTGACAACTTGTGCCACCAGCGCCACTGGTTGTACGGAATCTTGCGGTTCAGGGCGAGCACCACGATGAATACCAGCACCACATAGCTGAGTTGGCGAACCAGGCGAGTTGTGGACGAGGACAGTGAAATAATGGACGCGGTATCCCAGGCCTCCAGATCTGCCTTGAAAACCAGGTGGAATGACGCAAAACCCAGGGCCCAGATACCCATCCATTTGTGGGCGCGATACACACGGTCGAGTCCGCCGAAGACGGATTCCACGGCGGTTACGCGGCTCGACAGGATGGCAGCCCAGGCCATGAGGCTCAGTGCAGCAACGCCTGAGGACAGGCTGGCGGCAGCGGTGCTGGCCCAGTCGTTCCGTGGGATTTCCAGGGCTACAAGTGTGAAAGCAATCACCACGGGAACAGCTACTGCCTGCCAGGTTTTCATCCTCACAATGTTCACACGCTCCTGAACTGATCTCGACCCAATACGAGAAATGCAATAACACTAGCATAGATGACACGCGGTTTTATGGAGAAGCGGACAATAGCCCGGCGCCTGCCGTGAGAATAATTTTGACCCTGTATGCCCCTGCGGGCTGGGCCTCATCTGCTAGTGGGTGTCGAACAACCATTGATAGATAAAAGCACCGGCAGTCATCGCTGCTACAAACCCGACCACGGGCAGGAGCCCTGAGGCGAGGGCGGTAAGGGCCGGACCGGGACACAGACCGGCAATGCCCCAGCCAATGCCAAACACCGTCGAGCCGACAATCAGCCGCCAGTCCACATCGCGCCGGGTGGGCAGATAAAACGATTTTGCGAAAAGCGGGTGCGGCCGTTTCAGTACCAGCCAGAACAGGGGAATGGTGACCATCACCGCGCCGCCCATGACGAAAGCTAGGGTCGGATCCCAATTGCCGGCAAGGTCGAGAAAGTTCAGCACCTTGGCCGGATTGACCATCTGCGAGACGATCAGACCCACCGAGAACAGCAGCCCAGAGCCAAAAGAGAGCAACAGTTGCGGAAGTTGTTTGTCCTGTTTGGCGACGGCCATCTCAACCTCCTGCCAGATGACGGATAACGTAGGTGGTGAGGAAAGCGGCCGCCAGAAAAGTCAGCGTGGCCACCAGCGAGCGGGGTGAAAGCCGGCCCAGGCCACAAACGCCGTGACCGCTGGTGCAACCGCTGCCCAGCCGTGTGCCGAAACCCACCAACAGGCCGGCGCCAATCATCACCGGCCAGGAGACCTGCAGATCGATGGGCAGCGGCTCGCCGCTGAACAGCGGCCATAGCAACCCCCCACAATGAGACCGCCAATGAACGCCACACGCCAGCCGCTGTCACCCCGTGCCGGCGTAAGCAGGCCGCCGAAAATGCCGCTGATGCCCGTAATGCGTCCTGAGCCCCAGAGCATAATGACGCTGGCAAATCCAATCAGTACGCCGCCGAGCAACCCGCTGAGGGGAGTGAATTCTGTCATCTCTTTCTACTCACTTTGTCGATGATTCGCGGGACAACGCTTGCGCTGTTGCCTGCTGGATTCGGGAACTTCCGGCTCGACATACCGCACGGAGTATAGCAAAAGCCCTGCATTACCGGCATGCATGATTTGACACAGGCTACAGAGGAGGCAACCCTTGCGGTCCGGCGCTGGGGCGGGCCTGCTGGTGTTGATGGATGAGTTGCAGCAGACTCTGAAACCCGGGCGGTGATCAACGAGGTCAAGAGATGAAAAGCGCCATCACTGGCTACCACCAGGACGCAGAGCTCGACTGGGTCGCGGAACTGGCCTGTGGGCACTTCCAGCACGTCCGCCACAACCCGCCCTTCGCCCACCGCCCGTGGGTGACAACCCCGGCGGGACGCGAGTCCAGGCTGGGCGTCGAGCTTGAGTGCAAGAAGTGCAACCTGGGTGCACCCGCAGATCAGCGGGGTGTGCCCCGGGCAGTGGTGGAAGGAAACCGGCAGCGCACCCTGGAACTGATGCAGGCTATCGCTCGCGGCGACGCCAATGTCATCGCCGAGACCTGTGCCGAGGACGGCAAGCTACATGTCATGGGCCATACGCTGATCTCCGGCGTTTACAGCAAGGCACAGATCCGCCAATTCACGGACAGCATTCTGAATGCCTTCCCTGAGGGTTTGCACTACACCATCCACGCGACTACTGCCGAGGCAGACCGTGTGGCGGTGGAAGCTACCGGAGCAGGTCAGCACGTCTCCGGCAAGTCCTACGTCAACCATTACCATTGCCTGTTCACCTGGCGTGATGGCAAACTGCTGGAGCTGAAGGAGTATATGGACACCGAGGTTGTGACCGAGGTGTTGTGTGGTGATGTGCGACCGATCTGAAAGCCGCGAGCCCGAGGTGGGTGAGGAGGAGTCCATCCCATTGTTAATTGGGTAGAGCCGGGGAAAACAGGGTGGAGGCGGGTTTGCACCCGCCCCGGGAAGTTCTTTTATAAGTCCATATAAAACAAAAGGATAGAGACGGCTCTTCATCATTAACGGGGGACACCGGCATTCATTAAACTGATTTTGCGACGATCAATTTAATGGAGAATACCGATGTCCCTCGCAGGCAACATTCTAGGCATATCCGATCTGGAGGTCGAGCGGGTCGACCGCGATCGAGGTATTGAAGTCTACGCCAGGCCGACCAGCCGGCCGGCGTGCATCTATTGTCAGCACAAGGGGGTCAGGATCAAGGCCACCTACCAACGCACCCTCAAGCATACGCGCCAGGGGAATCAGGTGATGACGCTTCATCTGACGTGCCCCAAGTACCACTGCCCGCAATGCCGACGGTATTTTCGTCACCGCTTCAAGGGTGTTCGACCCCGTTTCAGAGCCTCGGAAGCGTTCCGGCTCGAGGTCTTTGAAGCCCACGACGGCGGTGTCACCCAGCGCAAGCTCACACTGACCCACAGCATTAGTCCTGCCACCGTGGAGCGGTGGTATCAGAACCACTGCCGTCTGCGGCGGTCTGAGAGGGCCAACAGGCCCTGCCCGAAGGTGCTGGGCATTGATGAGCACTTCTTTACCCGCAAGCGTGGCTACGCCACCACGCTGGTGGATCTCAAGCGTAACAAGGTGTTTGATGTGGTGCTCGGGCGCTCCGAAGCCAGCCTGGGGCGCTATTTGAAGGCATTACCCGGGCGAGACAATGTCCGGCTTATTGTCATGGATATGTCCGAAACCTACCGCGCCATTGCCCGACGATACTTCCCCAATGCGATGATCGTGGCAGACCGTTTCCACGTCATCCGGCTCGTGAATCAGCACTTCCTGAAGGCGTGGCAGGACCACGATCCCGAGGGCCGCAAGAACCGCGGCCTGATTAGCCTGATGCGCCGTCATGAATGGCGCCTGTCACCAGAGCAGCGCGATAACCTCGGCACGTACCTCAACGCATTCCCGGTGCTAAACGCCCTGTACGAAGCCAAGCAGCGCCTGAATCGGTTGCTACTGCTGAAAACCTTGACCCGGAAACGGGCTGAAAGAGCACTGCCCAAGCTACTCAGATTGATCAAACAGCTTCACGCCAGTCCGCTTCACCGGCTGGCGAATACCCTCACATCCTGGTTGGAGCCCGTCACCGCCATGTGGCGATTCTCGAAGAGCAATGGGGTCACTGAGGGCTTCCACAACAAGATGGAAATGATGTCCAGGAGAGCGTATGGGTTCAGAAACTTTGAAAATTACCGACTGAGGGTCTTAACCCATTGTGGATGGGATGGCATCATCAACCGGGTTTAGTGAAAACCGGCCCATCCCCCGTTAATTGGGTAGAGCCGTTTAGTGAAAACCGGCCCATCCCCCGTTCATTGGGTAGAGCCCCCATGTGGCTGATGGTGCGCTTCCTTCGTCAGCGCACCCTATCAACCGGGTTTAGTGAAAACCGGCCCATCCCCGTTTGTTGGGTAGAGCCTAGAGCCATTGGGTAGAACCCATTCATCAACCAGATGGTGGCCTTCTTTGGACTTGCTTGGATCTGTGTTTGGTGGAGGCGGCGGGAGTTGAACCCGCGTCCGCCAGTACTCTGCCTTCGGCTCTACATGCTTAGTTTCCGTTAATTGATTTAGCCGCATACAGCCCAACGGGCAGGACGTAATTGGCGAGCCTGAATAAGTTTTAGCAGTTCCACCTCAGGCGGGCTTCACAGCGATCCAGTTCTATATGACAGTCAGTAGCGCGGTACTGGCACCTTGCTAAAGACCGCTAGGGCCGAAGCCACTAGTTGGTGCTTCACGGGCTGCTTACGCAGCCAGTTGGGCACCGTAGTTGTCGTCGTTGGCAACTAATAGTTTGCAGCTTTGGATTAACGTGATTGGCTACCATCACGGCATGCACCTTAGGGTTCGTTACCGTCGTCGAATCCGTATCGCCCCCGTAGTGAACTTGCAATTGTACTCCAATTGCGAATAGTTTGACTGTGAATTTTGCTAAAGTTCCGTGGCCGGGTCCCGTATTGGCCGGATTCCGGCATCCGAGCAACCGAAGGAGCCTGTATGTCAGCCCGCTATGACCACGTAGAACTTCATGAATTCGCTACCAGGCTGTTTCAGGCCGCGGGCCTGGCGCCCGAGCGCGCCGCGGTGCTGGCCGAGGTGTTTCTGGAGGCGGACCTGATGGGTTTTACCACCCACGGCATGAACCGGGTGGCCAGCAACCTGCAGTGGCTGCTCGACGGAGACAGCCGCGGCGAGGGGGAGCCTGCGGTGCTGGCGGACCGGGGCGCCGTGTTCAACTGGGATGCGAACTTCCTGCCCGGGCCCTGGGTGGTCAGCCAGGCCCTGGAGACGGCACTGGCGCGGGTGCCGGAGCACGGCGTGGTGACCGCCACATTGCGCCGCAGCCAGCATATCGCCTGCCTGGCGGCCTATTGCCCGCGGGTGATCGAGGCGGGCTATATGGTGCTGATGACCTGTTCCACCCCCTCGGAGCGGACAGTCAGTGCCTTCGGCGGCAGCGAGGCATTGTTCTCCGCCAATCCGCTGGCGATGGCGGCGCCGGGTGAGGATTACCCACTATTGTTCGACATCAGCATGTCGATCACCGCCGGAGGCTATGTGGCCCGGGCCCGGCGCGAGGGTGAACGGCTGCCAGAGCCGTGCCTGAAAGACGCTGCCGGTAATATCACGGATGATCCGGCGGCGCTGGAGGGACCGCCACCGGGCAGTATCATGCCATTGGGCGGTGCCGGCCACGGCTACAAGGGGGCGGCGCTGTCGATCGCGACCGAGGTGCTGAGCATGGCGCTTGGGGGCTACGGCCGGGACGATGAACAATCCAGCGGGGATGGCGAAGCGAATTCGGTATTTCTGCAGGTGATAGATCCCGCCGCCTTCGGCTCGCTGGAAGCATTCAAGCGCCAGTTGCAGGCCCTGCAGGCACTGGTGACCGGCAGTGCGGTGCCGGAAGGGGCGCCCCCCGTGCGGTTTCCCGGGCAGCGCGCCTGGCAGCTGCGCAGCGAACAGCTGAGGCACGGGGTGGCGCTCTATCCCACCATCATGCAGGATATTGCTCCCTGGGCCCGGCAACTGGGGGTGACAGTGCCAGCAGAGCTGCCCTGAACACACCGCAGACCGGGGTGCCTCGGTGATGCCTGCCCGGAGCCGGGATTTGCGGTGGTGACCGCGGCGGGCGACCGTGCCAGGGCGGGCGTCGCGCTGGCGGTCGGCCCGGCTGAGGCGAGCTGCTGGCCGGCCCCGGCCTGATGTTATTGCTTGACGTTGTCCCGGATAATGCGCTGTTTCTGGCGGTTCCAGTCGCGCTCCTTCTCGGTGTCGCGCTTGTCGTGGGATTTCTTGCCCTCGGCCAGGGCGATGCGGGCCTTGACCAGATGTCCCTTCCAGTACAGCTGGGTACAGACGCAGGTCAGGCCCTTCTGGGTGGTGGCGGCCAGGATTTTCGCCAGTTCCTTGCGGTGCAGCAGCAGTTTGCGGGTGCGGGTAGGGTCGCTGACAAAATGGGTGGAGACAGTGTCCAGCGGGGTGATCTGGGAGCCGAGCAGCCAGGCCTCGCCGTCCTTGACCAGCACGTAGGAGTCCGTCAGCTGGGCCTTGCCCATGCGCAGGCTTTTCACTTCCCAGCCTTCCAGCGCGACGCCCGCCTCGAAGGACTCCAGCAGCTGGAAGTCAAAGCTCGCGCGCTTGTTGCGGGCAATGGTATTGTCGTTCTGTTTGGGTTTCTTCTTGCTCATGGCGCGCATTATACGGACAAGCCGGGTTGCTGAAACATGATTCTTCCGGATTTCACTACTGCCCGGCGGCTGCAGCTCGGGCACATGGCTAAAATGCAGGTCTGCGAATGACAGATGTGGCGATCAATCCCCTGGGGGAATGGCGTTCACGCACCACCTTTGTGCTTGCGCTGGCCGCCTCCGCGGTCGGCATGGGCAGTGTCTGGCGCTTCTCCTACCTGAGCGGGGAATATGGCGGCGCGCCCTTTGTCCTGGCCTACATCCTCTGTCTGGTGCTGCTGGCAGTGCCACTGCTGATTGCTGAATTGGTGCTGGGTACCCAGGGGCGCGGCAGTGCGGTGGAATCAGTGCGCCGTGCGGCTGTGCGCTCTGAGTGCTCGCGCTGGTGGCTGCTGTTGCCCTGGACAGCCTGTGTCACCGGCCTGTTGTTGATGGCCTGCGTTACCGTGGTGGCGGGATGGGCGCTGGTCTACGCCCGCGACACCTTCAACGGTGCCTTCAGCGCGGCCAGCGCGGTGAACACGGGCCAGATTTTCAGTGAATTGCTGCTCAGTGGCGGCCGCATGCTGTGGTGGCAGAGCCTGTTTCTGGGAGTGGCGGTGCTGGTGGTTGCCGCCGGTGTGCGCCGTGGAGTGGGGCTGCTGGCCTGGCTGCTGATACCGGCGCTGATGGCGGGCCTGGGCATGCTGATCCAGTACGCGCTCCAGTACGGCGATCTGGTGGCAACCGGCCGCTTCCTGTTCGCGTTCCAGTTGCTCGACTTCAATCGCGAGGCGCTGCTGGTTGCGCTGGGACAGGCGTTCTATACGTTGGGTATCGGTGTCGCCACGGGGATCAGCTATGGCGGCTATGCGCCGATACGGGTACCGCTGGGCCGCTCGGTGATCGCGGTGGCCCTGTTTGACACAATGGTGGCGATTGCGGTGGGGCTGGCCGTGTTTCCACTGGTGTTTGCGCACAATATGCTGCCGTCGATGGGGCCGGGCCTGCTGTTTGTCAGCCTGCCCCATGCCTTTGGCAACATGCCGCTGGGCGAAGTCTACGGCGCGCTGTTCTTCCTGCTGGTGGCGCTGGTGGCGCTGGGTTCCTGTGTCGCGATGCTGGAGCCGGTGGTGGGGGTATTGCGGCAGCAATTCGGCATTCGCCGGTTCACCGCGGTGATGGTGGCCGGCGCCACGGTGTGGCTGCTGGCGTTCGCCGCGCTGGCCACGGTGGAGATCCCGGGCTTTACCGCGGGTGCCGGGCTGGACCTGTTCCGGGTGATGGATCGTCTGGCGGGCGCCCTGTTACTGCCGCTGGTGGCGCTGGGCACGGCCGTGTTCGTGGGCTGGCGCCTGCGTGAAGTTCTGCTGCGGGCGCAACTGTACCGCGAGAGCGCGTGGTTTTTTTCGCTTTGGTACTTTCTGTTGCGGTATATTGCGCCTGCAGCCATTGTGCTGCTTCTATTGGCCGGCTTGTGGCCGGAATGACAACCTCGACCACCGGAACGCCATGATTACTATCCATCGCCACGCCCTGCTGCCCTACCGGGACCGGCAGTTGTTTGACCTGGTCAACGACGTCGAATCCTATCCAGAATACATGGATGGCTGTGTCGGTGCCCGGGTGCTGCGGCGCGAGGGCGATGAGGTGGATGCGCGGCTGGATCTTTCCCACGGCGGCATCAGCCAGAGTTTCAGCACCCGCAACCGCCTGTTCGCACCCGGTGCCATCACCCTGGAACTGCTCGACGGGCCTTTTGACCATTTCCAGGGGCGCTGGGAGTTTCGCGGCCTTGCGGCTGATGCCTGCAAGGTGAACCTGTGGATCGAATTCCGAGCCCGTAACCTGCTGCTGGGCGCCGCGGCCTCGCGTCTGTTCGACCGTGTCACCAACAACCTGGTGGATGCCCTCGGCCGCCGCGCCAGGCAGATCTATGGCCAGGCCTCGTGAGCGAGCCATCAATCATCAACGTCGAAGTCGCCTACGCGCTGCCGGAGCGGCAGGCCATCGTGCCGCTGCAGGTAGTGCCCGGCACGACCGCGCTGGAAGCTGCCCGCCGCTCCGGAATTACCGAACGCTTTGCAGGGATCGTGCTGGAAGATGCCCGGCTGGGCATTTTTGGCAAGGTGGTGGCGCCGGACCAGGTGTTGCGCGAGGGCGACCGGGTCGAGATCTACCGGCCCCTGATCGCGGACCCCAAAGAGGTCCGCAAGGCGCGCGCCGCGAAGGTCAAGGCGCGTCGGGAAGGAGCGGAGAACGAACAGGGCGGGGGTTAGCCCGAATGGTACTTAACTATACGCATCCCGGTGGGAGGTCAGCGTCCTGGGAGGGTGCTTTCGAGACCGTATGCGACATGGATGTCGCATACGAGCCCCCATGGATGGGTCTACGGCGTGTCTCGAAAGCACCCTCCCAGGATGTTGACCGTGTTACGGAGTCCAAAAACCCGGCAGTAATTGCCAGTTGAGTTAGCCTGGTGCCCGATTACTTCGAAGGTGGCAGTTCGTCCCGGGCGGGGGCCGCCGCCTGCTGGTTTTGCTCGCCGGCCCAGTCGGGACGGTAATCGCCGGTGATGTTGACCAGCTTGTCGCCCTCAAAATGCATGGTGATCTGCGCCTCACGGATCACCTCATCCCCGTTGCGCAGCATATAGGGGTAGTCCCAGCGCGCCTGGTTGAAGCTGTCCTCTATCAGCGGGGTGCCCATGATAAAGCGTACCTGGCGCTGGTTCATGCCCGGCTTCAGCTGCTCGACCATATCCTGCGTGACGATGTTGCCCTGTTCGACGTTGATCCGGTAGACGCCGGGGAACCCGATGGCGCCGCAGGCACTGAGCAAGGTGAGAGTTGCTGCCAGGAAAAGGCTGCGCATTGGACAAGGCTTCCACTTCTGTCGATGGGGTGGCATCATACCTCTCCTGATCTGCACAGAGAACCCTCCTATTATGGCCGTTGAAAATCAGGAGCTGCGCAAAGCGGGTCTCAAAGTCACTTTGCCGCGGGTCAAGATTCTGCAAATCCTGGAGTCCACCGGGGAGACGACCCAGCACATGAGTGCCGAGGACGTCTATCGTGCCCTGCTCGAGGCGGGCGAAGACGTCGGCCTGGCCACGGTGTACCGTGTTCTGACCCAGTTCGAGACCGCTGGTCTTGTCACCCGTCACAATTTTGAAACCGGCCATTCAGTCTTCGAGATCGCCAGGGGCGAGCATCACGACCACATGGTCTGCCTCGACAGTGGCGATGTCGTCGAATTCAACGATCCGGTGATCGAGCAACGCCAGCGCGAGATTGCCGAGCACCATGGCTTTGAAATCGTCGACCATTCGCTGGTGCTGTACGTGCGCAAGCTCAAGCGCTGAGCCGGACGGGCAATACGGGATGGCGTAATCCTCCGCCGGGAGGGCCGGAACCCGCTGCCGGCATGGCTCAGGCGGCTGCGCCCGCCAGCATCTCCCGGGCATGCGCCAGGGATTGCTCGGTGATTTTCACGCCGCCCAGCATGCGGGCGATTTCACGGGTACGCTGTTCTCCCTCCAGAACTGCCATCCGCGTATAGGCCGCCTGCTGGTCCGACTGTTTGCTCACCTGCAGATGGTGATGGCCCTGGGACGCCACCTGCGGCAGGTGCGTGACGCACAATACCTGGGTATCGCGGGCGAGGGTGCGCAGCAGATTGCCGACCACCTCCGCCACCGCACCACCAATACCGGCATCGACTTCATCGAACACCATGCTGGGCAGGGTGCCGTCGCTGGCAGTCACGACCTGGATGGCGAGGCTGATCCGCGACAGCTCGCCGCCGGAGGCGATTTTGGCCAGCGGCTGCGGCGGTGCTCCGGGGTTGGTGCTGATCAGGAATTCCACCTCTTCCGCGCCGTGGGGGTGGGGGGCTTTTGAGCTGCGCGGTTGCAGTGCTATTTCGAAGCGGCACTCGCCCATCGCCAGCGTGTCCAGCAGGTCCCGGGTCTTTTTGATAAGGGATTTGGCGGCCCTGGCCCGCTGTTTGCCGAGGGTGGCGGCATCGCGCTGGTACTGCGCGCGCAGGCCCGTCAGCTGCTCCTGCAGCTGTTCTATCCGCTGGCCGCCCTGGGTCAGACCCTCCAGCTCGGCCTGCAGTGTGGCCTGCAGCGCGGTCAATTCCTCGGGTTTGATCCGGTGTTTGCGGGCAATGTCATGGACCTGTTCCAGACGCCGTTCGACCTCTGCCAGCCGCGCCGGGTCCACCTCGACAGAGTCGATATAATGCTGGATTTCGGTGCGTGCTTCTTCCAGGCCGATGGCGGCGGATTCCAGCAGTTCGCGGGCGTTGTCGGCCGCCTTGCTGAGCTGGGAGTCGCCGCGTATCAACTGCAGCGCGTGGCGGGTACCGCTGGCCTGTTCTTCACAGATAGCCAGTGCCTGATGCGCGCCCTGCAGGATATCCTCGGCATTGGCCAGCAGTTTCAGGTCGCGCCCCAGCTCCTCCAGCTCACCGGGTTGCAGGGCCAGCTGGTCCAGTTCGTCCACCTGGTAGGCCAGCAGCTGGGCGCGGGCGGTCTGTTCCTCCCGCGCCCCGGTCAGCTCCTCCAACTCACGGCTGCCGCGCAGCCAGTCGGAGGCAGTCTGCTCCAGGCTGCGGGTCAGGGCCTGATGGCCGGCGTACTGGTCCAGCATGGCGCGCTGTACAGGCTTGCGCAGCAGTGACTGGTGCGCGTGCTGGCTGTGGATGTCGATCAGCAACCCGCCCAGCTCACTGCAGTCCTGCACTGTCGACGGGGTGCCGTTGATGTAGGCGCGGCTGCGGCCCTCGCTGGTGACCACCCGGCGCAGCAGGCATTCGTTGCCGGCATCCAGCTCGCGGGCTGCCAGCCAGGCACGGGCGGCCGGATTGGTCTCGAGCTCGAAGCAGGCGGACACTTCGGCGCGCTCGCTGCCGTGGCGAATGGCCTTGGGGTCGGCGCGGTCTCCCAGGCACAGGCCCAGTGCATCCAGCATGATGGACTTGCCGGCGCCCGTTTCGCCGGTAATCGCGGTCATCCCTTGCCGGAACTCCATCTCCAGCGTGTCGACGACGGTGTATTGGCTGATACTGATGTGGGTGAGCATAGGGGGCCTGATGAGGTTTGTGTAGTTATACCCCAGAAGTGGATGGGCATAAACATCTGTGCAAGTCTGCCGGAATTTCTGCAATCGATAAACGTGAACTCCGGCAGACTCCTGACGCTGCTGTTTTGTATTCCGGCGATGCTGTGATACAACCTGTCACGGGGTCCAGGTAAACGGTAGGTAATGAGCTCAGCTGAACTGTCAGAACGTGCGCATGTCATTCTCAAGGCATTGGTCGAGCGGCATATCCGTGACGGTCAGCCGGTGGGCTCCCGCACATTGCTGGAGGAAGCCGGCCTGCCGGTGAGTGCGGCGACGATACGCAATGTGATGTCCGATCTGGAGGAGCGCGGCCTGCTGCACTCGCCCCACACCTCGGCCGGGCGGGTGCCGACGGCGCAGGGTTACCGGCTGTTTGTGGATCGCCTGCTGGAGGTCCAGCCCATCGACGAGGCCGCTGTGGCCTCGCTGCGGGAACAGCTCAATCCGGACAAATCTTCAACCGAATTGATGCATTCGGCCTCCACCCTGTTGTCGACGATTACCGCCCACGCCGGCCTGGTGACGGTGCCGAAACCCGCCAGCCACCAGTTGCGGCAGGTGGAGTTCCTGCCGCTGTCGGGCGACCGGGTACTGGTGATCCTGGTGGTCAACGAGCGCGAGGTGCAAAACAGGATCATCCACACGCAGCGGCCATTTACCGAGCGCGAGCTGCGCGAAGCCGCTGCGCTGGTCAACCAGCGTTATGCCGGGCAGGCGCTGAGCCGGGTGCAGGCGCAGATCCTGCGGGAGATGGAAGAGGCCCGCAGCCGCATCGACAGCTACCTGCAGGCCGCGCTGGATTTGGCCAGCAAGGCGCTGGACCAGGAGCAGGCCGAGGACGAGTACCTGGTGGCAGGGGAGTCGCGCCTGCTGGGCAATGTGACTGCCGAGGAGCTGGGCAAGCTGCGCGAGTTGTTCGAGGCCTTCGAGCGCAAGAAGGATCTGCTGCACCTGCTCGAGCGCTGTTCCCGCGCCAATGGCGTGCAGATATTCATCGGCGATGAGGCGGGTTATGAGGTATTTGGTGATTACAGCGTGATTACCGCCCCTATACCGACGGCGCCCGGGTACTGGGTGTCCTGGGTGTTATCGGCCCGACCCGGATGGCCTACGAACGGGTCATCCCGGTAGTGGATGTCACCGCGCGCATGCTCAGTTCCGCGCTGTCACACTGATCTCCCTGGGGCGGCACGGTCCCGTGCCGGAATGCCCTGAAAATCATCCTTGAGCAGTACAGGCACTTGAAAACGCCAGGTACGGCCCTATATCCACGGAAACCGCTGTGGACGGGCGGCGCTGCCGCTTGTCCCCGAAACCCGGAATTCAGCCATCCATGGAGTGTAGACGTGGCCGACAGAGAGCAAAAAACACCCGCAACCGAAGCGCCTGAGGGTACAGAGGGTATAGACGAGAGCACCGCCGCGGACGCAGCAGCGGCGGCTGAGGCGGTGGCTGCCGACGATGCCGCGGCGGCGGACAGTGTCGCGGAGGGTAACGGTGACAGCGACTCGTCGCCCGGGGAGTTGATGGCGCAATTGGAGACAGACCTGCAGCAGGCCCGGGATGCGGCCCTGCGTGCCCATGCCGATGCCCAGAACATCAAGCGCCGGGCAGAGCAGGATATCGAGAAGGCCCACAAGTTCGCGCTGGAATCCTTCTGCAAGGAACTGCTGCCGGTAGTGGATAACCTGGAGCGGGCGCTGGAAGTCACCAGTGGCCACGATGGCTCGATCAAGCCCATCGTCGAGGGGCTGGAGTTGACGCTGAAGAGCTTCCAGGATGCACTGAAGAAGTTCCACATAGAAGTGGTCGACCCCCAGGGCGAACCCTTCGATCCCCAGCTGCACCAGGCCATGAGCATGGTCGAGAACGGCGAGGTAGAGCCCAACACCGTGATTGCGGTGATGCAAAAGGGCTACACCCTGCATTCCCGGCTGGTGCGCCCGGCCATGGTGATGGTAAGCAAGGCCCCCGCGGGGCAGTAAAACGCGGCGCTACTCTTGAAATCCCCGGATCAGGGCCAATATACACAACTAGTCAAGATTGCGGCCGGCAGCACCGGCCCGAATGAGGAGACAAACAATGGCTAAGATAATCGGTATCGACCTCGGCACCACCAACTCCTGCGTCGCCATACTGGAAGGCGGCAAGGCCAAGGTGATCGAGAATTCCGAGGGCGATCGCACCACGCCGTCGATCGTCGCCTACACCGAGGACGGTGAGATCCTGGTGGGCCAGAGTGCCAAGCGCCAGTCGGTCACCAACCCCCACAATACGCTGCATGCCGTCAAGCGCCTGATCGGGCGCAAGTTCAAGGATGACGTCGTGCAAAAAGACATCAAGATGGTCCCCTACAAGATCATCGAAGCCGACAATGGCGATGCCTGGGTACAGGCCAAGGACGAAAAAATGGCGCCGCCGCAGGTGTCTGCGGAAGTCTTGCGCAAGATGAAGCGCACCGCCGAGGAATACCTGGGTGAGACCGTGACCGAAGCGGTCATTACCGTGCCCGCCTATTTCAACGATTCCCAGCGCCAGGCCACCAAGGATGCCGGCCGCATCGCCGGTCTCGAGGTCAAGCGCATTATCAACGAGCCCACCGCGGCGGCCCTGGCCTACGGCATGGACAAGGCCAAGGGCGATCGCACCATCGCGGTCTACGACCTCGGTGGCGGTACCTTCGACATCTCCATCATCGAGATCGCCGAAGTGGACGGCGAGCACCAGTTCGAGGTGTTGTCCACCAACGGCGACACCTTCCTCGGTGGTGAGGATTTCGACCTGCGCCTGATCGAGTATCTGGCAGCGGAGTTCAAGAAAGAGAGCGGCATCGACCTGCACAGCGATCCGCTGGCCCTGCAGCGCCTTAAGGAAGCGGCGGAGAAGGCCAAGATCGAGCTGTCCAGTTCGCAGCAGACCGAGGTCAACCTGCCCTATATCACCGCGGACGCAACCGGACCCAAGCACCTGGTGGTCAAACTGTCGCGCTCCAAGCTGGAGTCACTGGTGGAGGCGCTGGTCAAGCGTTCCATGGAGCCGGTCAAGGTCGCATTGCAGGACGCCGGCCTGAGCCCCAGCGAAATCAACGACGTGATCCTGGTCGGTGGTCAGACCCGGATGCCGATGGTGCAAAAGGCGGTAGCCGACTTCTTCGGCAAGGAGCCGCGCAAGGATGTGAACCCTGACGAGGCAGTCGCGATGGGTGCCGCAATCCAGGGTGCGGTGCTGTCCGGTGACGTCAAGGACGTCCTGCTGCTGGATGTTACGCCGCTGACCCTGGGCATCGAGACCATGGGCGGGGTGGCCACGCCGCTGATCGAGAAGAACACGACAATTCCGACCAAGAAGTCGCAGACCTTCTCCACTGCCGATGACAACCAGACCGCAGTGACCATCCACGTGGTGCAGGGCGAGCGCAAGCAGGCGGGCCAGAATAAATCCCTGGGCCGCTTCGATCTGGCGGATATTCCGCCGGCACCGCGCGGCATGCCCCAGATCGAGGTCACCTTCGACCTGGACGCCAACGGTATCCTCAATGTCTCCGCCAAGGACAAGGCCACCGGCAAGGAGCAGTCCATCCGCATCACCGCCTCCGGCGGCCTGAGCGAGGAGGAAATCGAGAAAATGGTGGCAGACGCCGAGATGAATGCCGATGCCGACGCCAAGTTCGAGGAGCTGATCACCGCCCGCAACACCTGTGACGGCCTGATTCACGCCGCGCGCAAGACGCTGGAAGAGGCTGGCGACAACGCCACCGAGGAAGAGAAGGCGGCTATCGAGGCGGCAATCACCGAAGCCGATGAGGCGATGAAGGCCAACGACAAGGACGCCATCGACAAGGCCGGGACCCGGCTGACAGAGGCGACCGGGCCCGTCGCGCAGAAGATGTATGCGGCCCAGGCCGCCGCAGCGCAGGAGGGCTCCGGAGAAGGAGCAGGCGACGCGGGCGAGCAGGGCAAGAAGGCCGGCGACGACGTGGTGGATGCCGAGTTTGAAGAAGTGAACGACGACAAGAAGTAAGCGTCAGCGCTTCTGTCATACGGGGCGGAAAGCCGCCCCGGATATACCAACCACGACGACGCGGGGACCCAGGTGCCCGCGTAGTCGTTTGCGAGGGTGGGGTTTAACGCCAGCTGTCTATGTCAAAACGCGATTACTATGAAGTCCTCGGCCTCAACAGGTCGGCAGACGAAAAAGAGATAAAAAAGTCCTATCGGCGGGTGGCAATGAAGTATCACCCGGACCGCAACCCGGACGACCCGGATGCCGATGAGAAATTCAAGGAGGCCACTGAAGCCTACGATGTGCTGATGAACAGCCAGAAGCGGGCGGCCTACGACCAGTATGGCCATGCGGGGGTCGATCCCAGCATGGGAGGCGGCGCCGGCTTTGGTGGCGGTAGCTTCAGCGATATTTTTGGCGATGTGTTTGGCGATATTTTCGGCGGCGGTGGCCGCGGTCGCGGCGGCCCCCAGCGGGGCTCGGACCTGCGCTACACCCTGGATATTTCCCTTGAGGACGCGGTGCGCGGCACGACCGTGGAAATCAAGGTTCCGACATTGTCGACCTGTGATGAGTGCGACGGCTCCGGCGCGCGGCGCGGCAGTGTGCCGGTGACCTGCCAGACCTGTGGCGGCGTCGGTCAGGTACGGATGCAGCAGGGTTTCTTCCAGGTGCAGCAGACCTGCCCCACCTGTCGCGGCCGCGGCAAGAGTATTGGCGACCCTTGTGGCAAGTGCCATGGCCAGGGCCGTGTGGAGACCCGTAAAACCCTGTCGGTCAAGGTGCCACCGGGCGTCGATACCGGCGACCGCATCCGCCTGTCCGGCGAGGGCGAGGCAGGACCTGAGGGCGGCCCGCCAGGCGATCTCTTCGTGCAGATGTCGGTGCGCCAGCACCCCATTTTCGAGCGCGACGGCAAGCATCTGTACTGCGAGGTGCCCATTACCTTTGTCGCAGCGGCGCTGGGCGGCGAGCTGGAAGTACCCACCCTGGACGGGCGGGTGAAACTGAAGATTCCGCCGGAGACCCAGACCGGCAAATTGTTCCGGCTGCGTGGCAAGGGCGTCAGGCCTGTGCGCGGCGGCGCCGTGGGCGATCTGTTGTGCCGGGCCGTGGTGGAGACGCCGGTCAACCTGAGCAAGAAGCAGAAGGAACTGCTGCACGAGTTCCAGGAGAGTCTGGGGCAGGGTGGTGATGCGCAATCCCCGCGGCAGAGCAGCTGGTTTGAAGGCGTGAAGAACTTTTTTGACGACATGAAATCATGACGGTGCGAATCTGTATTACCGGTGCTGCGGGCCGGATGGGGCGGACCCTGATCGAGGCGATTGCGCTGGCCGATAATGGCGTACAGCTCCGTGCTGCACTGGAACAGCCCGGCAGCTCCCTGGTGGGCGCCGATGCCGGTGAACTGGCGGGCCTGGGGCGCAACGGCGTCCTGGTCGCGGACAATCTGGCCGCAGTGATAGACGAATTCGACGTGCTGGTGGACTTCACCGTCCCCACGGCGACCCTGGCCAACATCGCGTTGTGTGCCGAGCATGGTAAGGCAGTGGTGATCGGTACTACCGGCTTCACCGTGGAACAGCAGCAGCAGATAGACCTGGCCGCCAGCCGTGTGCCCATCTGCAAGGCCTCCAACTTCAGTAGCGGGGTGAATCTGTGCTTCAAATTGCTGGACATGGCGGCACGGGTGCTGGGTGACGAGGTGGATGTAGAAATCGTCGAGGCGCATCACCGCCACAAGATTGACGCGCCCTCGGGCACGGCCCTGGCCATGGGCGGCGTGGTAGCCAACGCCCTGGGTCGGGACCTGGCCGAAGTGGCCGTCTACGGACGCGAGGGACAGACCGGCGCCAGGGATCGGGACACGATAGGGTTTGCGACCATTCGCGCCGGTGATATCGTTGGCGATCACACTGTTGTTTTTGCTGCGGAAGGCGAGCGGATCGAAATCACTCACAAGGCTTCCAGCCGCATGTCCTTTGCCCGCGGCGCGGTGCGTGCGGCCGGCTGGGTGGTGCGGCGGGAGCCGGGCCTGTATGACATGCAGGATGTGCTGGGTATCCGGGGCTGAAAAGCCGCCGGCAGCGAGAGAGGAAACGTGAGCGAACACATTGTAACGATCGATGAGAGCAATGCCGTCAGGCTGCTGATTGAGGAGTCGCATCAGCGCCCGGTGGTGGTGGATTTCTGGGCCGCCTGGTGCGAACCCTGCAAGGCGCTGATGCCAGTGCTGGAGAAACTGGCCAACGAATACGGCGGCGCCTTCCTGCTGGCCAAGGTCAACGCCGACGAGCAGCCGATGATCACCCAGCAGTTTGGCGTGCGCAGCCTGCCCACGGTGATGGTGCTGCAGGACGGCCAGCCGGTGGATGGTTTCGCCGGTGCCCAGTCGGAAAACCAGGTGCGTGAGCTGCTGGAGAAGTATCTGCCCAAACCCTGGGATGCCCTGCTCGAAGCGGGTCAGCAGGCCATCGCCCAGGGCGATTTCCGCGCTGCGCTGGTGCCCTTGCGCCAGGCCTGGGATGACTCCGGTCAGCGCCACGACATTACTTTGGCCTATGCACATGCCCTGATTGAAAGCAACCGCCTGGACGAGGCCGACAAGGTGCTGGGTACCGTCATGATGGTGAATCAGGATGCCGGCTGGGAGCAACTGGTGGCGCAGCTGAAGGTCAAGCGCGAAGCCGCGAAGTCTCCCGAGATCGAGGCGCTGGAACAACAGCTTGTCGAGCAGCCGGAGAACCACGATATACGGGCGCAGCTGGCCATTCAGTACACCGATGCCGGCTACTACCGGGAGGCAATGGAGCACCTGATTGCCATCCTCCGGCAGGATCTCAACCATGCCGACGGCGCCACCCGTAAATCCCTGCTCGACACCATTGCCAGTCTCGGCAAGGGTGATCCCCTGGCAGCCGAATACCAGCGCAAGCTCTACAGTCTGCTGTACTGATACAGGCCACCGTCCCCCGCTCAGGGATATCTCCGAGCGGGACTTCCCAGCCGCTTTCGCACCCCACAGCTCCAGCCCCCGGCCTTTTCCCCGCAGGCGGTCTGGTACGGGCTGTCTTTGTCTATAATTGCCACAGCGGGTGAGGTGGAATCCTTGTTTTGCCGGCCCGGAATCGCTAAGGTACATGCCCGGGCAACGAAAAACATACCCAAAGGTCAAAATGACCTGCTGCAACCGACTACCAGTGAGGAAATAATTGTGGATACAAGCTTTGCACCGGAGGATCTGGCGTTTCGTGACGAGGTACGGGCATTCTTTGCCGAAGCCTGGGACGCCGAGCTGCAGGCCCGGCTGGACAATCCCGCCACCTTCAGGGAGGCGGTGGTTGAATGGCAGCAGCGGCTGTACCGCAAGGGCTGGATTGCGCCGGGCTGGCCGCAGCAGTACGGCGGTGCCGGCTGGAGCGCGACCCGCAAGTTCATCTATGAGTCCGAGCGTGCGGCTGCCGGTGTGCGCGACGTGATCCCTTCGGCCTGACCATGGTGGGCCCGGTGATCTACACCTTCGGTTCCGAGGAGCAGAAGCAGCGTTTCCTGCCCCGCATTCTCAACAGTGAGGACTGGTGGTGCCAGGGCTACTCTGAAACCGGGGCCGGTTCGGATCTGGCCTCGCTGAAGACCCGGGCGGTGCGCGACGGCGATGATTATATCGTCAGTGGCGCCAAGATCTGGACTACCTATGCCCAGTACGCCGACTGGATCTTTTGCCTGGTGCGCACCAACAGCGAGGGCAAGAAGCAGGAGGGCATCAGCTTCCTGCTGATCGATATGACCTCCCCCGGCATCAAGGTCAATCCCATCGTTACCATCGACAATCACCACAGCCTGAATGAGGTGGAGTTCAACGACGTGCGGGTACCCGTCGCCAACCTGATCGGCGAACAGGACAAGGGCTGGACCTATGCCAAGGCGTTGCTGGCCCACGAGCGCACCGCGATCGCCGGTGTCGCCGACAGCAAGCGCAATCTCGGCGAGCTGCGGGAATTGGCGGCGCGTGAAGTCAATGGCGGCCGGGCGCTGCTGGACGATCCACTGTTCCAGCAGCGCCTGTCCGACATCGAGATCGAGTTGATGGCGCTGGAATTCACCGAACTGCGGGTTTTGGCCACGGTGGCCTCCGGCGGTGCTCCGGGAGCCGAGTCCTCGCTGCTCAAAATCAAGGGAACGGAGCTACAGCAGGCCATTCAGGAACTGCGGATGGAGCTGGCCGGCTATTACCAGGGTGTGCTGCCCAATGAGCTCACTGCCGAACAACTGGGGCATGAGTTCGGCTCGCGGGCCCAACAGGCGTTCATGTATGGCCGAGCCGCCACAATCTATGGCGGTTCCAACGAAGTGCAGAAAAACATCATCGCCAAGGCTGTACTCGGCCTGTAAACCCGCATCGGAGAACTGCAGCAATGAATTTTGATTTTAGCGAAGAGCAGGGCATGCTGCGGGACAGCGTGGCGCGATTTGTCCAGGACAGCTATGACTTCGAGGCCCGCCGCAAAATCGCCGACTCGGAGCAGGGCATGAGCCGGGAGCACTGGCAGACCTTCGCCGAACTGGGCTGGCTGTCGGTGCCGTTCGCGGAGGCTCATGGTGGCTATGGCGGCAGTCCGGTGGATACGATGCTGCTGATGGAGGAATTCGGCAAGGGCCTGGTGCTGGAACCCTATCTGGCCACAGTGCTGCTGTTCGGCGGCCTGCTGCAGCGCGGCGGCAGCGAGGAGCAGCAGGCGGAGCTGATTCCCCGGATCATCGACGGCAGCTGCCAGGGCGCGTTCGCCTGTGTCGAACGCCAGAGCCGCTTTGAACTGACTGATGTCCAAACCCGTGCCGAAGCCGGTGCGGAAGGTTATCGCCTGAGCGGCGAGAAAGTGGTGGTGTACAACGGCACCAATGCAGACTATTTCATTGTCTCCGCGCGCACGTCTGGGGAGCAGTCCGATCGTGCCGGTATCACCCTGTTTCTGGTGCCGGCGGATACGGCGGGCCTGGAGCGCGTAGGCTACCGGATGATGGACGGACAGCTGGTGGCGAATATCGTGCTGCAGGACGTGACCGTGGCCGCGGAGCAGGTCGTCGGCAGCGTCGACCGGGGCATGGAACTGGTGGACGAAGTGGTGATCGCGGCCAATATCGCGCTGGCGGCGGAAGCGCTGGGCATCATGGGGCAGCTCAACGCCAGGACCCTTGAATACAGCAAGACCCGCAAACAGTTCGGTGTGCCCATTGGCAGTTTCCAGGCACTGCAGCACCGTATGGTGGACACATTCGCAGCCTGTGAACAAACCCGATCGCTGTTGTACCGCGCGGTCTGCGAGCTCGATGGCGGGGGCCCCGACATTGCCGCCTGTGTGCATGCACTGATGGTGATGGTGGATCGCGCGGGCAAGTTGATCTACGGCGAGGCCATCCAGTTGCACGGCGGCATGGGCCTCACCGACGAGCTGGACATCGGTCACTACGCCAAGCGGTTGATGATGATCATCAGTCTGTTTGGTAACGGCGACTATCATCAGGCACAATTCAACCGCTTGCGTTATGCTGGTTAGCGCGCCGGTGCTGCCCGATCGCGAGGCCGGCCCCAACAGGAGTAGACTATGAAACTGGGTATCTTGCTGGGTTACTCCGGTAAACAGATCGACATCCCCATCGATATGATCCGTCAGGCAGAGTCGATGGGCTACGATTCAGTCTGGACCGCCGAAGCCTACGGCAGTGATGCCGTGACCGCGGCCACCTGGGTGCTGGCACAGACCGAAAAGATCCGGGTCGGCACCGCGATCATGCAGATGCCGGCCAGAACGCCCGCGATGTGCGCGATGACGGCGATGTCGCTCGACCAGCTGTCCGGGGGCCGCTTCATCGTCGGTCTGGGCGCCTCGGGGCCGCAGGTAGTCGAGGGCTGGCACGGCGTGCCCTACGGCAAGCCGGTAACCCGTACCCGCGAATATGTGCAGATAATGCGCAAGATCATGGCCCGCGATAGCCCGGTCGAATTCCAGGGCAAGGAATACCAGCTGCCCAATACCGGGCCCGGTACCACGGGTCTGGGCAAGCCGCTGAAATCCATCCTGGCAGGCAACCCCGACATTCCCATCTATACCGCCTCCATCACGCCCGCCGGCCTGCGCTGTGCAGGCGAGGTGGCGGACGGGGTCTTCCCGGTGTGGATGGATCCGGACAAGTACGCTCTTCTTGGCGATCATCTCCAGGCCGGTTTCGACAAGGCCGGTGGCGGCAAGAGCCTCGCCGATTTTGATGTCGCACCGTTTGTCTCCGTGGCCGTGAACGACGATCTCGACGCCGCCTACGATTCCCTGCGCCCCTGGTTGGCGCTGTACATTGGCGGCATGGGTGCGAAGGGCAAGAACTTCTACCACGACTATGCAAGCCGTGCCGGCTACGGTGAGGTGGCGTCGCGGATTCAGGATCTGTACCTGTCCGGGCAGAAGGCCGAGGCCGAAGCGCTGGTGCCGAACCAGCTGCTGGACGAGGTTGCGCTGGTGGGCCCCGAGGGACGGATTGTCGAACGACTGAGCCGCTGGAAGGCAGCAGAGGCTCGCGGTGAGGTCGGCACCATGTTGCTGGGCGTGCACGACCCGAAAGTACTGGAGCTGTTTGCCAGAGAATTGCTGTAGTGGATGTTGCCGGACGTATCGCCATTGTCACCGGTGGTGGCAATGGTATTGGCCGGGCCCTGTGTGAGCGCTTCGCCCGGGAAGGCGCTGCCCGGGTAGTGGTGGCCGACCTCGAGCAGGACAGTGCCCAGGCCGTCGCAGATGCCATCGGCGGCGATGCATTCGCGGTCGATGTGCGCGACGAGGCAGCGGTCAAGGCCATGGTGGAAGCGGTGGAGGCACGCTACGGCCGGGTCGACCTGTGCTGCAGCAATGCGGGTATCATCGCTGGTGACGGCGAGCCGTGGTGGGCCACCTCGGCTGCCAACGCTACCTGGCAGGCAATGTGGGAGATCCACGTGATGGCTCATGTCTACGCCGCCCGCGCCTGTCTGCCGGGCATGCTGCAGCGCGGCGAGGGCTGTTTTGTCAATACCGCGTCCGCCGCCGGGTTGCTGAGCCAGGTGGGCGACGCCGCCTATTCCACCACCAAGCACGCCGCGATAGGCTTTGCCGAGTCACTGGCTATCACCCACGGCGATGACGGTATCAAGGTATTCGTGTTGTGTCCCCAGGCGGTGGCTACCCGGATGATCGACAGTGTAGAGGAAGGTGGCACGGCCGGTGTGGACGGGGTTCTCAGCGCGGAACAGGTGGCCGACGCGGTGATGGAAGGGCTCGCAGCGGAGCGTTTCCTGATCCTGCCGCACCCCCAGGTCGCCGACTATCGGGCATTCAAGGCCGCGGACTACGACCGCTGGCTGGGGGGCATGCGCAAGCTGCGGCGCCGCTTTGGCAACCCCACGTTGTGACTTGCGTGCCACGCCCGGGATGGATATGAGACAGGAAAAGCACGAGCGCTTTGCGCGCACCATCCTGAACGGTTTTGAAGCCTACTTCGCCGAGTTCCAGAATATTACCCTGGCAGCCCGCTCGCGCTTTGAGGCCCAGGACTGGCTGGGCATGCACGCGGCCTCCATCGACCGTATCGATCTGTACAAGGACGCCACCACCCGTGTATTACAGTACGTAGAACTGATTGCCGGCAACCAGTTGCATGATTTCGGCTTCTGGCGGGCGGCCAAGGCCGCGTACGCGGATCTGATCCGCGGCCACAACAATTTCGAGATTGCCGAGACCTTTTTCAACTCAGTCTATTGCGCCGTGTTCAAGCATCGCAAGATACGCGATGAGCACGCCTTCGTGTTCTCCCCCAGGGCGACATGCCGGCTCCCGATGTGAGCAAGGTATACCGGGTCTATCCACTGGCCGGGTCCCTGGAAAAGCTGCTGCGGGAGCTGCTGCAGGACTATGCTTTCAGCCTGCCCTACGAGGATCTGGAGCGCGATATTGCCAGCATCGTCGACGTGACCGGGCGTTACCTGGCGCCGCGCTTCGATCTGCAGCGGAACGATATACAGTTCCAGACCCTGGAGCATCACTTTTTCCGCAACAAGGGGGCCTACATTGTCGGCCGCATCGTATCGGGGCCCGATTCCATGCCCTTCGTGCTGCCTGTGCTGCACACGGAGTCCGGCGAGGTCTACATCGACACCATTTTGTTCGGCGCCGACAAGGTCAGTGTAATCTTCAGTTTCACCCGCGCCTATTTCATGGTGGACGCCCGGATACCCTCGCAGTATGTCCTGTTCCTGCAGCAGTTGATGCCCGCCAAGCCCATCTCCGAGATCTACAGCTCGATGGGCTACAACAAGCACGGCAAGACCTATTATTACCGCTGCGCCTACCGGCACATGACGAGCACCCACGACCAGTTCAATGTCGCGCCCGGTATCAAGGGTATGGTCATGAGCGTGTTCACGCTGCCGTCCTACGACTTCGTATTCAAGATCATCAAGGACAGGTTTACCCCGCCCAAGGAAATGACCCGCGAGCAGGTGAAGGCCAAGTATCGCCTGGTGAAGCGCTGGGACCGGGCGGGCCGGATGGCCGATACCCAGGAATTCACCAACCTCGCCTTTGCCCGGGAACGGTTTTCCGATGAGCTGATGAAGGAGCTGCACAAGGTGGCGCCCTCTCTGATCGAGGAGCACGGCAAGGCGCTGATAATCAAGCATGTCTACGTGGAACGGCGCATGACTCCGCTGAACCTGTATCTGCAAGACGCCAGTGACGAACAGGTGGTCGCGGTGATGGATGAGTATGGCAATGCGATCAAACAGCTGGCCGCGGCCAATATTTTTCCCGGCGACATGTTGCTGAAAAACTTCGGCGTCACCCGCCACGGCCGGGTGGTGTTCTATGACTATGATGAAATCGTCCCCCTGATGGAGTGCAACTTTCGCGAGATACCGGCTCCGCGCAACGAAGCGGAAGAGCTGGCCAGCAGTCCCTGGTACACAGTGGGGCCCAACGATATCTTTCCGGAAGAGTTTCGCTTGTTTTTCTCGGGGAACCAGCGCGCGCGCAGTGCGTTTGACGAAATGCACAGCGATATCTACCAGGCCTCGTTCTGGCAGGGGCTGCAGCAGCGAATCCGCGAGGGGCATGTGGAGGACTTCTTCCCCTACCGTCGTAAATTCCGCTTCAACCGTGCTCCAGCCAGGCAGGTGGCCGGGTCCTGACGGTACACGGCAGCCGGCCCGGCAAGGTCAGGCGTTCTTCGGCGCGGACGATCATGCCAGGTTGTCGGGCTTGGCCCAGGCCGCGCCAGCGTCACACCACGCGCAGGGGAGCAGCTGCTCAGCTATCGCTGAACCGGCGCAGTACCGCGCTTTTTCCGCAGCAGGGATTCCTGGGCCACGGACGCTACCAGGATGCCGTCGCGGGTATAGAAGCTGCCGCGGGAAAAGCCCCGCCCGCCCGCGGCACTGGGGCTGTCCATCGCATACAGCAGATAGTCGTCAACGCGCAATGGCCTGTGGAACCAGAGCGCGTGGTCCAGACTGGCAACCTGCAGCTCCGGGCTTTCGCCAGTGTAGGGATGGGCCAGCAGGGCGGCGCCCAGCAGCGCGAAGTCGGAGATGAACGCCAGCAGGGTCTGGTGCCGGATCGGATTGTCTCCGATCTCGCCCTCCGGGTCCAGGGTGCGGAGCCAGATGTATCGCTCGGGTTCCTGTGGCTGCGGGTCGAGGTAGTCCCGTGGCTTGACCGACCTGCTTTCGATCGGCAGCTGCATGGGCGGACGAAACCGGTCCGGGTGCTGCCTTGCCAGCTCGCTCCGATGCTCGAAATCAGTTGACAGCGATTCCGGCGCGGGAACCTGCGGCATTTCGAACTGGTGATCGAATCCGTCCTCGGCACTCTGGAAGGAGATTGATGTGTTGAATATCGGCACCCCATCCTGTTTTGCCACTACCCGGCGGGTGGTGAAACTGCCGCCGTCGCGGATCGGATCCACTTCATAGACGATCTGCATGGCCGGATTGCCCGGTCGCAGGAAGTAGGCATGCATCGAATGCGCACTGCGCGATGCATCCACCGTTCGGCTGGCTGCATTCAGTGACTGTGCCAGCACCTGGCCGCCGAACACCCGCTGTGGTTTGGCGGGGCTGTTGCCGATGAACAGGTACTTGTCGATACGCTGAACTTCCAGCAGGGATAGCAGTTGTTGCAGTTCTTTTGGCATGTCTGTCTCCAGCTGGTGGCGCGGGCTACTGGTGAGGACGCGGCCGCAGGCCATTGAAAAATACATCAAAGTAATCCACTGCCGTGGCATCCAGATCATCCACCCGCCGCCATAACTTGATATCCATCGCCGCGTTGACCGCGCCGGCGATCAGATGCTGCGCAATGAAGGGTTCGATCTTGCGTATGCTGCTGTCGGCGATGCCGGCGCGGACCACGTCTCCGAAGCTTCGATTGAACTCTTCGGTACGCTCGAGAATCTGCTTGCGCCGGGGCAGCGGCAGTGCGGTGATCGTGTTGTAGCGTATCAGCGGGCCCTGGTCCGAGTTCTGGGCAAAGAAAATCCGGCGGCAGATCTGGTCGAGCTTGTGCAGAGCAGAGCCTTCCAGCGCGGCGGCCTGGCGGTAGATGCCCTCGGTAATGTCCAGGGAATACACGTAGCAGTTGAACAGCAGGTCTTCCTTGTTCTTGATGTGGTAATAAAATGCGCCCTTGGACACATTCAAGTGTTCGGCAATCTCATCAAGAGAGGTGCCGTTAAAGCCCTGTTTATTGAAAAACCAGGTTCCCGCCTTGTAGAAGGCCTGTTGTTTCAGGCGTTTTTGCGCTTCCCGGTCAAAGCCGTGGATGTAGCCCGCCTGGGGTGGGTCCGGACGCATGGGCGCCGGCACATACTCCCCGGAGCCGTTGTAGAAGCCGTACTCGACAATATCCCAGGCCTGTAGCGCAATATGGTCTACCTGGTCCTGGGGGTGACTGTGCAACCAGGAGAATATCCAGTCCAGAGAACCGATTATCGCACGGGTAGCCGACGTGGTTTCACATTGCCGCACGCTGCCGGTGGCTATTGCGTCGCGCAGATAACCTCGCAATCGCCTGAACATGGAGATGTAGCGCGCCTCCACCTCGCGGCGCTGCGGCCCGGGCAGGGAGGCGATTTCCAGCGGGGCAGCGAAGTGCGGGCCCCGGTTCTGGCGCGCCGCCAGCCAGGTTTCAAACTGCTGCAGGAAAAAGGCGCGGGCCCGATCAAGCGGCGCCGGAAACCGGGCCTCTATCTCATCCATGCCCGCCAGATGATGTTCCAGCGTGGCGAGATAACACTGATAGATCAGTTCTTCCTTGGTCTTGACGTAATAGTAGAGGCTGGTCTTGGTCAGCCCCAGCGTCGCGGAGATATCCTGCAGAGTGGTTGCCCGGGAGCCCTTGGAATTGAACAGACGCGCCGCCTGGGACAGGATGGCAGTGCGCTTGGCATCGTGCTGCGCCGAGCGGTTGAAGGGACTGTTCGACCCCGCGAGGCCGGTATCACTGATCTTAGCCATCACTGTCCTGACGCACCGGCGCAAATGCCGGAATGTACCCGAAAGTCTGTAATTCCAACTTTAGGTATTTTTTTTGTCGCTGTCTACAGGTCAGGCAAGCTTTCTACATTCGCTGTGGCGGAAACAGGATGTCATGTGGTCGTTGACCATGCCGGTGGCCTGCATGTGTGCGTAGATGATGGTCGAGCCCACAAATGTAAAACCCCGCTTCTTCAGGTCCTTGCTGATGGTATCTGAAAGCGCCGTTGTTGCGGGCACCTGCGCCATCGATGACCAGCTGTTCTGCAGTGGCTTGCCGTCGACGAACCTCCAGATATAGTCGGCAAAACTGCCGAATTTCGCCTGTATTTCCAGAAATGCCCGCGCATTCTTGCGCGCCCCGAAAACCTTGAGGCGATTGCGAATGATACGTGGATCCAACAGGATACGCTCCAGGCGCTTGTCGCTAAAGCGAGCGACTTTGGCGGCATCGAAATCCGCGAACAGTTCCCGGTAGCCCTCGCGTTTGCGCAACACAGTTATCCATGCGAGCCCCGCCTGTGCACCTTCCAGTAACAGAAACTCGAACAGTGTTTTGTCGTCGCGTACAGGAACGCCCCATTCCTGATCATGATAAGTGACATACAGCGGGTCGGTTCCACACCAACTGCAGCGATCTGCCATATCCTCCCCTTCCTGGTCTACTGTTTGTCCGTGGGTCTTCCCCTATTCGGGTGGATCCATAGCCATTTCCCCGCTCTCCCCCTAAAATACCAGGCTCTAAATTGTCGGAATTGGCCTGGTTAGTCAATGGATGAATTGTCACTCTACGAACGCATTCTTGGGCTTCGTGATCCTTGGGCTGTTGAGCATGTCGAGCTGTCCGAGGACGAGGTGGTTCATGTGTATATCGAGTACGATCGGGATACTGAAATCCTCTGTCCTGCGTGTGGTTCGGCATGTCCCCGTTACGACACCCGCGATAAGAGTTGGCGACATCTGGACACTTGTCAGTTCCAGACCATTGTCCATGGCGCTGTGCCCAGGGCTCAATGCCATGAGCATGGCGTCTTACAGGTCGATGTTCCTTGGGCAGAAAGGAATTCCCGATTTACGCTTCTGTTTGAAGCGATGGCGATCAAATGGCTCAAAGAAGCCAGTATCAATGCAGTGAGCCGTCGCTTAGGACTCAGCTGGAATGCCATCGACGGAATCATGCGCCGTGCGGTAGAGCGTGGTCTGTCTGCCCGCCAATCGGTGGATTACCACCATATTGCTGTTGATGAAATTAGCAGCAAGAAGGGACACAGGTATTTAACCATTATCTCCAATGATTCAGGTCAGGTAGTTGATATCCGGGATGATCGCACTAAAGGCAGTCTCGGTGACTTCTATAAAAGCCTGTCGGAGTGGGATCTAAAATCAATTGAAACCGTCAGCATGGATATGTCGCCGGCGTACCTTTCGGCCACCAAAGAGCACTTGAGTGATTGGGATCAAAAAATCTGCTTTGATAAATTTCATGTGGCTATGGACCTAAACAAAGCCGTTGATGCCATCAGGAAGCAGGAGATGCGATGCGTCCCAACCGATTATAAAAAGCCTTTACATCTATCTCGCTTTAGTTGGTTGCGCTCCGAGGCCAGTTTAAAACGCCACCACCGAGACACCATTAGTGCGCTTTCTAAAGTGGCAAAGAAAACAGCTCGAGCATGGGCAATTAGGCAGTACGCGATGCAGTTATGGAATTACTCGAGTCGGGGCTGGGCTCAGAGAGCTTGGAGCCGTTGGTATAGCTGGGCAGCCAGATGCCGGCTGGGTCCGATTAAAACAGTAGCCGCCAGCATTAAAAAGAACCTTTGGGGCATCATTAATGCCATTGTTCATGGAAAAAGCAATGCTGGAGCAGAAAGTATCAACAGCAGAATCAAGCTGCTAAAGGTTCGCGCGCGAGGGTTTAGAAATAAAGAGCGCTTTAAGACAGCGATCCTGTTTCATTTGGGAGGCTTACGCCTATTGCCCGCCCACCTGAATTAGGGAAGACCCTTGTCCGTACAGTATTATCGGCTTGCGATCAGCAGTTGTCCACTGCAGGCGCGAACACGTTGGTATGTGCTTCAGACGGCTTCAGACGGCTGGCGCCAAGCCACTGCCTGTGCGACACTTCTGGTCCATGACTGATACGATCCTCTACGAACGCACCGGCCACATCGCACGGCTGGTGCTGAAAAACCCCGAGCAGCACAATGCCCTCGGCCAGGAACAGTTGCTTGCGATCCAGGCGCATCTGGAGACTGTGCGGCAGGATTCGCAATTGCGGGTCCTGATTATCACGGGGTGGGGCGACAAAACCTTTTGTGCGGGAGCATCACTGCAACAACTGGGGTCAGGCGAGTTGACGGGAGACGCCTTCCAGGAGACAACCGATCAGATTGCAGCCCTCGAAATACCTACAATCTGCGCGATCAATGGCAACGTGTACGGCGGCGGTGTGGAACTGGCTCTCAGTTGCGATTTCCGGATTGGCATCGTGGGGAGTAAACTGAGAGTGCCGGCCGCCGCGATAGGGCTGTGCTATCCTGCCAGCGGCATCAATCGCTTCGTTGAACGCCTGGGACTCGGCGCTGCCAAGCGCATGCTGTTGGCAGCGGAAGCAATGTCTGCGGAAACCATGCACGACCTGGGTTTTCTCGATCACCTGGTACAGCCAGCCGGGCTGGATGAGGCCGCAGAAAAACTCGCCCGGGAAATTGCAGCGCTGGCACCACTGGCAATAAAGGCGATGAAACACATACTGCAGCAGGCGGCGGCAGGGAATATCGATCAGGACCAGGCCCGCGCGCGAGCGGACCAGTGCCTGCAATCCGAGGACCTGCAGGAAGGTTTTACGGCACAACGGGAAAAACGCAGCCCGCGATTCAAGGGGCAGTAGCACCCCGGACCGCGGATACACGCCGTACGGGCCTGCTCGAGACCGGCCCACAATCAGGGCGAATGATTACACCCGGACAGTCAGTCCCGCGCCGGCGCCTGGGATGCACCGAGTTCCCTGATCCACGGTACGTTGAACTGCAACTGAACCTCCTTCCTCTGCTGATCCACAAACGATATCTCCCCTCCGACCGATTGCGCCGCAGCAGCGATAATGGCGAAGCCTGCCGAGTCGGGAGCATCCATCGACAGCGCCTCGGGGACTCCAACACCGTCATCCTGGTAGGTCAGCGTCAGTTGGTCACTGCGTATCTCGGGGATGCTTTCCACCTGCAAGGTTACCCTTATATAGCAGGCCTGAGCGGCGTCAGAGAATCCGTGCTCCAGTGAGTTGTCCACCAATTCGGTCAGTGCCACTGCAAGTGCAATCGCATGACTCGCCGGCGTCAATTCGTCCGGAAGCTCATTGATGATAGTAAACCGGCGCCCTTTTTCGCCCTGAAGACCGGCAAGGTAGTCAAAGAGGTGATCAGTAAACACCTTCAAATTTGCGTAGAGCTGCTCACCCTGGTAGTACAGAGAGTCTTGCAATAGCTCAAGCGCATGCAGGCGTTTCCGCATCTGGCTGGCCTGACCAGCCGCGTCGCAGTCGTATTCCCGGGTCAGCTCCTCGCAGTGCTGCGCCCAGACGACAACGTCGCGCTGATAGAAATGAATAGAGTCCGCCAGTTTTGCCTGAAACTCGATCTGGTCCTGCAGATCATCCGCGATGCGATCCGCTGCGACTTGCATTTCCTCCGCATATCGCAGCGCCTGCTCCTTGATCATGTAGGTATCGTACACCCGCCGCGCTGCATAGGCTGCCAACAGGATGGCCAGCGAGTATATAGAATAGGCCCACCAACTGAACCAGGGCGGCGGCTCTACCTTGACATCCAGTTCGATCCCCTCGTAGTTCCATATACCGCCAGAGTTGGCGGCTTGTACACGTAGCTGATAATCCCCCGTGGGTAGATTGGTATAGGTGGCAGAGCTGCGATTTCCGATATCAATCCATTCAGGATCAAAGCCGACCAGCTTGTGCCGGTAGCGGGTACTGCCGGGATCAAGAAATTCCAGGGCACTGAACTCGAATGTGACGAAGTGGTCATCGTAGTCAAGAACCATTGACTCAAGCTGATTCAGGGTAGACGGAACTGGGATGTGGCGCCCCGCAATGTTGATATTGGTGAGCCTCAGAGAAGGGGGAGGGGTGTCCGTATCGATTTCAGTAGGGTTAAAACGGTTGTAACCAAGGCTGCCGCCAAAATACAGAACTCCGTCTGGACGACGATAGGAGCTTCCAAACTCGAACTCCATTTGCTGCAGGCCGTGACTTTCGTTGAAATGAACGGTTTGCTGGTCGGGAGATAACCTCGATATTCCTTTACTCGAGGAAACCCACAGGTTGTTGTCTGAATCGGATTCGATAGCATAGATGGTCCTCCGTTCATCCATCAGCGGAAATTGAACGTTGACAAGTTCTTGGTGGGAACTATTTTGAGAGGGCGTGATTCGCTTGAAAATGCCATCATACATCGATCCGAACCAGAGCCCGTGATCGGGAGTTTCTGTCATACACCATACTATTGGATGTGACCGCGATGGCTGATGGAGATTGGCTATTTTGACCTCCTGGAATGATGGCGACTCTGGGTCGAATGTCTGTAGGCCAGACTCGGAGCCTACCCAGATTACGCCATCGGAGGATTGAAACAGCATTATCACTCTTTCATTGGCCAGGCTGTCTGATGCCGCTGTGGGATAGAAGGACTGTGACTTTCCGTCTTTTGTGACCATGGTGAGACCTCCTCCGTAAGTGCCGATCAAAAGATCTCCTGAATCCGTCACCAACAGGGCGCTGATCGAATCCGACAAGAGGTCGGGAAATGTCTGGGTGTTAATGCGGCGTACTTTCTGCGTTTCAGTATCCAGTATCTCCAAACCTGATGCGCGGTGTCCAAAATATATGGTCGTGCCATCTACAAGGATGGACATTACTTTAGCGTTTGTCAGATCTGCGTCCGGGAAGTAGACATCCAGCGTAACGTGACTGGATGGCCCATCATCGGCAACAAGAATCCCATCATAAGCCGCAATTACGGCTCGTCCATCTGGAAGGGATGCTATCCCCGCAATTGAGTGGAGTAGTTTATGGCTGTTGGAATCGTGTAGCTCAAATTTCGACTGGATGAGCAGATTGATGCCATTGTGTGTTCCAATCCACGTCCGCTGAGCGTCCAATGGATGGATGGCGATTACTTCATTGTTAAGAAGTCGGGAATTCTCGATTCTAAAATAAGAGACTAGATCTCTATGTTGATCAAGTAGCAAGAGGCCTTGATCGGAAGCAATAACAATAATATTGGAATGAGGGAGGAGGGCAATGTCAAAAACTATGGCAGTAGAAAAATCAATTCCGCTATCTCCGCTTGGAGGAAGTCTTTTACATTCACCCGAATTGGGGTCTAACTCAAAGAGCCCAGCGCCCTTACTGCCAACTAAAAATCCAGTATTCTTTGTGTATAAAACCTTTTTAATATAAATACTCTGTTTACACGCCCCATTCAGATCAAGTCTAGTACTATCTAGGGAATCTGGATCTATAGAGTAGATTATGCCGGAGGTGTTGCTAGCCACTATGCTGCGTCTGGGGCCGATCGATATATCTGATATACGTGCAGTTTCTTGTGGCTGGAAGACGGCTACTCTAGCTCCATCTTCTGCGATTTGCAGGACTTGCCCATTCTTTAGACCGATCCATAGGCCGCTTTCATTCGAAAAGTATATGTTAGTCGCATGGGAATTGCCGGCCTCCCTCCAATTAAGCCAGCGGGCTTCAGTGAATGTGTCGTCAAATCCTCTATACGTAAATAGCTCGCCTGAATCCAACAGTGCAAGTACGTCGCCATTCCAAATCTCAATTATCTGTACTACTGGTGAGCGGACTATATTTCCATCCGAATCTTGGAATGAGTTGTAAGTGCGCCTGTGAGCGCCTTCAAACCTTGTTATCCCTTCAAGAGTCACTATCCACAAGACTGCATTTGATGCATGAAGTATAGAGGTTATCGCCTCTTGTGAGAGATCCGAAGTGAGCGCGCTCTCCACAACTGAGAAGCGATGCGAAACTGAGTTTCCCGAGGCCAGTGCTTCCTGGGTTGAAGTCAAATAAAGGGCAAGATACAGGTGCAAACAACACACGAAAAAGTTTGAATGGCGAACAGGCAGGAGCCGGAATTTCGGCTTAGGAGCTTTTTTAACGGTATCCATAGATAGGTGCGAATTTCCCTTGCTCTTGCCTGGCTTTAGCCGTGTCCAGATTCAGCCTCTGGTTCCAGGTATGATGAAAATTCCTGCCTGAAGTGCTCACAAAACGTTGCCAAGGCGATTCTCAGTTCTTCCGGATAGGATTCAGGGCTCTCAATGGAATTGTCTCGGGCCTGCGCTTCCAGTCGGCCGGCAATAGACTTCACTTGCTCTGCACCAATGTTTGCGCTCATTGATTTGATGGCGTGAGCAATCTTGTAAATATCCGCTATACATTTTTGCGCTAGGGCGGTGTCGATTTCCAGGAGCTTTTCATCCATTTGTTTCGTGAAGCCGGAAAAAACCTGGAGCAGGATGGCACGACCCGTTGCCTTCTCTATTTCGAGAATGTTGTTGACTGCCTGATAATCGATTACGTCATGATTCGGATCATTTTTTGATGCTTCGAATTCCGAGTCATTTACCGGAAAATCAATAGATCTGTCGGTTTGTAAAGTTTGACTCAGATGCTTCGCCAGAACACCCTTCAAATCGTCGAGCTTGAATGGTTTACCTAAGTAATCAGTCATTCCCGACTCAAAGCATAGACTTTTTTCGTCCCGAGAAATGCCGGCAGTCAATGCGATTATAGGCACCCTTTCTCTGCCAAGGTCTTCCTCATTAGTCCTGATCTGGCGTGCCGCTGTATAGCCGTCCATAATCGGCATTTGACAATCCATGAAGATGAGATCGTACTCATTTCGGCTCTGCATGCGAACGGCTTCACTTCCGTCACTCGCGATTTCCACCTTGTAGCCAAGCATCTCAATCATTTCCTGAGCAATGCGTTGGTTGGTTGGGATGTCCTCCGCTATTAGTACTCTTTGTACGGAGAGCGCCTTGGTAGAGGCTGCTGATTTTTGAGCGCTGATTGGGCGTGTCTTATACAATATTTTTCTGAGCGCCCCATATACTACTGAGGTCGCAGTAGGCTTTGTTATACTTGGCCAGGCCATGAATGCTTGCCCGAGAGTATAATTTCTCAGGGGTGTTACAGCGACCCCCCGGGGCACCTTGGCTAACTGGTGTACAAGGTCATCATCGTCTTTGATGCTTTCGAAATCTACAAACCAGATGCAATGAGGCTGATCCAGTCTTGCTGCCACGTCTTCGGGGTTCGCTTCAATGTTGCTGATGCCAGCTCGCGACAGTTGTGACTGTAGCATTTCAACGAACGGATCGATCTTCGAAACGATTACTACTTTGATAGCATCCCCGAATTCAGGCTGCGATACTTTAGCTTCGGCGTTGTTGTATAGCGGAACCTCTACCAATATTGAAGTCCCAACCCCTGGCTCGGATTTGACTTCAATTTGACCGCCCAGCAGGTCTATGTATCGTCTTGATATAGAAAGCCCTAGCCCGGTGCCTCCGTATTTGCGTGTGGTACTTGCATCAGCTTGCGTAAATGGTTCAAAGACTCTTTCCGCGGTTTTCGCATCCATGCCTATTCCGCTGTCCTCAACAACTATTTGTATCGTCATTTGGTCATCTGTGCCTGCGGAACCCTTGGCATTGACGCGAACGTTAACCCATCCATTATGTGTGAACTTGATGGAGTTTCCCACAAGGTTCATGATCACTTGCCGGATTTTTCCGGGATCGCCCCTGAGTGTCTGCGGCACATCAGAATCTATTATGTGGTTCAAGGAGAGATTTTTCTTTTCCGCCGGCTCGCACTGTATGTAGCAGATCTCTTCGATCAGTTCTACGATATCAAAGTCGACCGCCTCTATGTCGACGCGTGAGGCCTCTATCTTTGAAAAATCCAGAATGTCATTGATGAGTTTGAGGAGCGCTGTACCGCTTGAATGCGCTGCCGATGCAAACTTCTTTTGCTGCTGAGTCAAGCTTGTATGCAGCAGCAACTCGGTCATGCCGATCATGCCGTGCATAGGCGTTCTAATTTCATGGCTCATTGTAGCCAGGAAGTCGGACTTGGCCTTGTTGGCGTCTTCAGCGCTCTTTCGGGCCGCTTCCAAATCAATAGTTCTTTCCTGCACCTTTTGTTCCAGCTCCTTCTGCCGAGCCAGGGCGGCGCGCGCTCGATTGTTTTGTTTCTGAATCAGAAGAGCGATGAGCATGATAGCCAAAGCTATATATGCCACGTAAGCCAGCGGGCTCCGCCAGGGTGGAGGATTGACAATTATATCGATAGACTTTCCGTCCCAATTCCAGGCTCCGCCTGGACTTGCTGCCGCCAGTTTTAGTTGATATTGCCCTGGAGGTAACGTAGTAAAGGACGCTTGCCTGGCCTCGTCGGATATTACCCAATTGTCGTTCATGCCAACGAGTTTGTATCCGTATTGTAAAAGCGCTGGGTTCGAGTAATCTGCCGCATAGAACTCTACCGTCAGCATATTGTCTGTGTGTTCGAGTTCTATAAGTGAAAGATCATTATAGGGGGCGCTAAATTCCCGTCTTTCGTTGAGTATCCGTATTTCAGAAATGCCAACAAGAGGGGGCTCATTATCGTCCGTGAGATTGTCAGGGTCTATTACATTGAATCCAAGATTGCCTCCAAAGTAGATGTTTCCACTTCCCGACTTGAATGATGCGCCCATATTGAATTCGGTGTTTTGAAGCCCATCCCGGATTCCGTATTGGCGGGTGTCATTGGTGTTGGGGTTTAGCCTAGTTACGCCTCTGTTGTGGGACAGCCATATGTTTCCATCTGAGTCGCTTTGAATGCCATAAATGTTGGAGCTTGGCAGCGATATATTTTCAGAATAATGATGGAATTTCTCCCGTCCTCTCAGGCGATCCGCTCTATCCCACCGGTTAAGTCCGCCACCATTGGTTCCGAGCCAAAGATCTCCAGCGTCATCTTCATAGAATGACCAAACCATATCGTTGGAGATGCTGTCTGTGTTGCCGCGTTCCGTAAAGTATTTCTGGAACTTTCCTGTTTCGGGCTTGAATTGGTTCAAGCCGTTTTCCGTTCCAACCCAAATGAGGCCCAAGGAGTCTTGAAACACTGCAATTACGTTATTGTTGCTAATCGAGTCCGGGTTCAATGGGTTGTGAGTGTGGTTGAGGAAGGCGCGACTACTTGTCTCAAGTATGCTGAGGCCTCCGCCATAAGTGCCAACGAGTAGATCCCCATTGGAGGCTCTTATTATAGAAGTAATTCCGTTTGCGCCTATGGTGGAGTTGTCAAACTTGGAGTGTCTGAACGCCGTTATTGCATTGTCACTCAGGTCGAACTTATTTAGCCCTCCGGAGAACGTTCCGATCCATAGTGTGTCCTCTTCACCCAAAAGGCTCATAACTGCAGTATTCGAGATTGAGGGCTCGGTGGATTCGTTTATCCACTCAAAGAGCTCACGATCCGGTCGCAATCTGTTCAATCCATCATCGGTGCCCACCCAGATACTGCCATCGCCTGTTTCTCCAAACGCGTTCACAGAGTCATCCGATAGCCTGCCCACCATACTGTTAAACTTGGGGAAAAGATTCTTGGTGCCAGAGGCCAGTCCAAAAACAGTGCCTGCCCAATACAGGCCTTCTCGTGATTGAAACAAGCTGTAGACGCGATTGGATGGAAGACTTGTATTGCTACTGGTAAATCTTTGAAACGTTCCACTTTCTGGACGGTACAGATTCAGTCCCTCCAGAGTGCATATCCATATCCGGCCATCTGAATCTTGAAACATGCAGAGAGTACTATTTGACGATAGCGAGTTGTTATCCGTGGGGTCATGGCGGAAATGCTGTGAGGTGTTGTTTCTGGGGTTATACCTTGAGATACCCGCATTCAAGGTCAGCGCCCAAATAAACCCATCCGAGTCGGAAAAGATACTTACAACAGAGTTTGAGGTGAGGATGTCAGGAGATGATTCGCTGTTATTAACGATCTCCAGATCGGACCGGTTTTTATCTATTTGCAGTAAACCACTGGCCATTGTCGAGGCCCAAACGCTCCCGTCACCGGTTTCAGCGAAACTAATTATTTCACCTAAATACGGTAAATTCTCATTGGCCGGAAAGAAGTGCCGGTAAGTCATATCTGTCGGTGAAAATACGCTGATGGCATTGTCATACCCTAGCCATACATCGCCTTCTTGATCCACAAATACAGTGTATACGTCGTTCGATGCCGGAGAGTTGACGTTGCTATCGTCCGTCAGTAGCGCACTAAACCCATTGCTTATCGGGTCATATTTATTCAGGCCCCCACCCCTGGTCGCGACCCATATATTTCCCTGGTGATCTTCGGCAATCTGGGTAACGGCATTGTGGGAAAGTGACGCCGGGTTTGTCAGCGAGTAGCGATAATTCTCGAGTTCATGCCCATTGTACTTATTCAGGCCTTCCTGGGTGACAAACCAGAGGTGTCCATACGAATCCTGGAATATCTGTGTAACAACTTGTTGGGTAAGGTTGTTGGAAACAACAGACGGTTCAAAATCTATACTGATGGTGTCGTCGAAGGATTCTGCACGCACACCGATGCAAATCCAGCACAATACTATGCTGAATAAAAAACCGTTTCGCGATCGGACTCCGACTGCCACCGCTCACTATCCATGATCAATGTCAGGGCAGTGTAATCAATATTATCAGGGTGCACTAGAATGCTGAGCGCTTTAGCGGGTAATTTACCGAGGTAAAGGCAATCGAGTCAGCTAACCATTGCTAGCTGACTCGCAATATGAGGGAACTAACAGGATTCTGGTGTATTAGCGGGGGCCCCTATTGTCGTCGGCGTAGCTCTGGATACCCCACTTGTAGGCGGCTTGGTCGGCGTAGCGCTGGATACCCCACTTGTAGGCGGCTTGGTCGGCGTAGCTCTGGATGCCCCACTTGTAGGCGGCTTGGTCGGCGTAGCGCTGGATGCCCCACTTGTAGGCGGCCTGGTCGGCGTAGCGCTGGATGCCCCACTTGTAGGCGGCTTGGTCGGCGTAGCGCTGGATACCCCACTTGTAGGCGGCTTGGTCGGCGTAGCGCTGGATACCCCACTTGTAGGCGGCTTGGTCGGCGTAGCGCTGGATGCCCCACTTGTAGGCGGCCTGGTCGGCGTGGCTCTGGATGCCCCACTTGTAGGCAGCCTGCCCCGCAGAATTCTGTACACCCCACGCTGAATTCCCGGCGACCACACGGTTGCCATCATCATTGACCTTATTGCTGGCGGTGGCCCACTTGTAGCTGCTGGCCTGAGTTTCCGTATGGGCCCATTCGGCAGGTGTACTGGCCTCTTCGGCGCTCGGTTGGCCCCATTTGTAGCTGGGCTTTACGGAGTAGCTGTGCTTGGCAGCGAGTGAATGGCTGACTTTGTGGACCTGGCTAGCATGTGAAGAGGCACCGGTGTCACTCAATGCTGGCATCGCGAATACCAATGCCAAAATTCCAGCTCCCTTCTTCACGATTTCCAAAGAGTTGTTCATAACAGTCCTGCCCCTTCAATTCAAATTTCGTCACTTTATGTGACGCAGTTCCCGAGTGGATTCTCATCCTTGAGAGGCACTTCACAATTTGATCCATCAATGCTTGACGAACGTTATAAGTGCGGTAGCCCACAATAAGAAGTGGCCGCCATAACCTTTTTGGGGTATTCGGGAGCTGGAAAAACTGTTGAGTGGAAGGCGGTAGCTGTAGTTTTTTATAAAGAGGTATTATTAACTAATTGAAAAATAAATAAAAAATTATTCGGGGAGCCATTGCGGGGAGTTCACTGACCAGAATGGGTACTATTGTTCGGTTTCGCTCTTGACGGTCTCGTTATCAGGATCATCGTTGGAGAGAGCTTCGATGATGGATCTTTCCGCCAGGTAGATCTCCAGCCAGTCGAATGGCAGTTCCGGATCAGGCTCAAGGGGGTCCTGGCGCTCTATGTGTTCTTTTACTCCCCATCGCCGATCCTGGCTATGGCCCTTGGCAGCTGGATTGGGGCTGAGCATCTTCTCAAGGCCGGGCAGGCTGGACTTGCCCTGCTCATCCACAATGGCGGGGCCTTCGACATATTCGGTGCCCGCGATGTCGACATTTATGTCCATTTCCTGGTTGCCGCAGCCTCGCTGTCCCAGGGTAACGGCCCGGACTGCGTTGACATAACCGTTGCCCTGCTGGAATGGGCTGTACGCCAGCTTGCCGTCGCGATTGATCGCAAGCTCCGCGCTACTGATCAGCTTGCACTTGATATCGTCCGGTTGCAGGTCTGGTTCGAGTTGCAGCAGCAGCGCGGCAATACCGGCCACCAGTGCGCTGGCCTGGGAGGTGCCGGTCATCACCAGCTCGCCGGTGCTGATCATGTAGTCGGGATGTTTGCGGGTGAGGGTGCTGCCGGGGCGGATTATGCCTGCGATATGCCCGCCCGGAGCGACGAGGTCAGGCTTGATGTGGCCGCTGGGAGTGGGCCCCGTGACGAGAAGTCGGGAATGTAGTCATCATCCCGGCTGTCAGTCGTCCAGGAGTCCGTGATCGCCCCCACCGTAATCAGGTAGGGCAGGTTGCCTGGAGAGCCGATTGTCATGGCGTCGGGACCTTCGTTTCCTGCCGCGGCCACCACGGTGATGCCTGCCGCCCAGGCGCGCATCAGGGCCTGGTTGATCGGGTCGAGGAAATACGGCCAGCGGGGCCTGGCTGCAAAAGACAGGTTGAGGACCTTGATGTCCAGGCGCTCTCTGTGGTCCACGATCCACTGTACGCCCCTGACAATGTCGAGGAAGTCTCCCTGGCCTTCGTCGTCGAACGCTTTCACTGCCACCAGGCCAGCGTCCGGCGCGATACCCTTGAAGGAGCCGCTGGGCTTCATGCCGTCTTCGAGCACCTGCCCGCTGTGCGCGATCACGCTGGTCATATGGGTGCCGTGGCCGCTGTCGTCAAAAACCTCTTCCCCTGCCCTGTCGGCGATAGCGTCGTAGCGCCCGAGGATTCGGGGCTGGCCCTGAGTATCCCTGGCAAGGGCGGTATGCTCCCATAGTCCCGAATCCAGCACGGCGACTGTTACGCCTTTCCCGGTGACGCCCAGTTGATGCAGTTCTGCGGCGCCAGCCACCTGCGGATAATAGGTATCGGCGGCGTAATCCGGGTAGCCGGGAATCAGTTTGGTGCTGCATTCGCCCTTGAATTCAAGGCTCAGGCTGAAATCCCGTTGCAGCCAGCGGCCGTCTGACAGCTCAGTCAATGGGGTTGCAAAATTCGCCGCGAGGGTGGCATTTTGGACCAGCGCCGGCGCCTCGGTCTCCGGGTAGCTGACAGACACTGTAAAACGGTCGTCATCGGCCTTCGGCCGACTCTCCCGGATCAGCTCCTGGTCTCCCAGGGTCAGGCTTTGCAGGGTGCCGAGAGCGGCGGGCCAGCTGAAGCTGAGCGTCTGTAGCCGGGCGGCATCGGCATGCTTGTTGTAGAGTTTCCAGCGTATGCCCTGCTCGACCAGTTGGGCCTCCAGGGCGCCACCGACATCGCAGGTGTCGGTAACCGGCGGCACGGGCTCGGGCACGTCGACAGATAGGTCATCGATGATACGGGAGATGCCCGGTGCCTGCCTTATCTGCTGAAGTTGGTCTGCCGTTACATCGGCGCCCACCGCATCGATGATGGGCAGGTCGTGAGTGACGGTGCCGCCGTGTTGCTCCACCAGCGCGCGCATCTCGCTGGCCGACTCGCCCTGCAACATGATACGCAGCAGTTTGCTGCCGGCGGCTTCGGTCCCCGTGGCTGCCACCAGGACCAGGGTGGCACAGAGGATGAGTGGCAGATAGCCAGCTATACGGGGAAGTCGGTGCAAATCAGTGTCTCGGAAATAGTTGCGCCAGGAAGTTTTTCCGCAGCAGGTCCGGCACTTCCTCAGGGTAGACCGGTTGGGAAAAGTAATATCCCTGCAGCAGTTCACAGTTGCTCCTGATGAGATACTGCATCTGTTCTTCGTTTTCTATACCCTCGGCGATTACCCGCAGGTTGAGTGTCTTGGACAGCGCCAGAATCGCATCGATGATGGCTGCGCCGTCGGGGCTGGACAGGTCGGCAACAAAGCTCTGGTCTATTTTGAGCGTATCTATCGGAAACCGTTTGAGGTAGCTCAGAGAGGAATAACCTGTGCCAAAGTCGTCTACCGCCAGATCGACGCCGATTTCCTTGAGCTCCCGGAGTTTGACGATATTGGTCTCGGCATCGGTCATGATAGCGCTTTCGGTGAGCTCAAGCTCGAGCCTGTGGGGGGCGAAACTGGAACTTTCTATGAAGTCCCGAATGAACTGGGACAGATTGCTCTGATTGAACTGCAGTGGCGAGATATTCACGCTGACCCGGAAGGGCTCCAGCTGCAGCGAGTCCCAGTACCGGCAATGTCGGCCTACTTCCGCCATTACCCATTCTCCCAGTTCGATAATCTGTCCCGTGCGCTCGGCAACCGGGATGAACTCTGACGGCGGCACCATGCCCCGGAGAGGGTGTTTCCAGCGTACCAGGGCCTCCAGGCTGACTACCGAGCCGGTGGAGGTTTCAATCTGCGGTTGATAGCGCAGTTCGAGTTCGCCGAACTGCATGCCGTGGCGCAGCTCTTCCTCCATTTTGAGCTGTTCCACGGCCTGGGCATTCATCTCTTCATTGTAGAAACGGTAACAGGCGCGCCCCTCGGCCTTGGCCACATACATTGCAGTATCGGCGTTGCGCACCAGGCTGTCCGGGTCTTCCCCATCCTGGGGGTAGATCGCGATACCGATGCTGGGGGTGACGACAGGGTTGTGCGACTGCAGCGCTATGGGCTTGGAGAGAGTGTTGAGGATGCGCCTGGCAACCGCTTCCACATGAATCATGTCGGGAACGTCGGACAGCACGACGGTGAACTCATCGCCCCCCAGTCGTGCTATTTCGGTATTGCTATCCGGATCCGAGACATCGTCTTCTGAAATATAGTTTACGGCGTCGTCTTCCCGCAGTTCCAGGATCAGCCGTTTGGCTATTTCCACTAGCAGTCTGTCGCCGCGGCCATGACCAATGGAGTCATTGATCCGCTTGAAATTATCCAGGTCGATGAACAGCAGTGCGGCATAGGATTTGTTGCGCTTGGCCCGCTTCAGGATGCGGTTCAGCTGTTCATTGAAGCTGCGCCGGTTGGGGAGATTGGTCAACGGATCATAGTAGGCGAGGTAGCGCAGTCTGTCCTCTTGCCGCTTCAGGGAATTGAAGGCCTGGCTGGCGCGCAGCATGTACTGGACGTCCCGTCCGAGCAATGACCAGTTCAACGGCTTGGTCTTGTATTGCGTCGCACCCGCGTCAAAGCCCTGGTCTATCGACTGCCTGTCGTCCGAGCCGGTGACAATCATGATGGGAATGGATTCGCCCTGTGGCATCTGGCGTATACGGCGGCAGACCTCCAGCCCCGTCATGCCCGGCATCTCGACGTCCAGGAACACCAGGTCGGGCCTTTCGCGCACGAACATATCGAGCGCCTCGGGACCGCTGTGGGCTTCCACCACAAGCATGTCTTCGGCTTCAAGACACTGGCGGGTCAGGAACCGTACATTCTGGTCATCATCACAGACCAGAATCTTTGCGCTCATTCCAGGCGATAGGTTATCTGACATTGGTAGCCATATGGGGGAGCCCAGGGTTGGCGCGACAGGCTACCATCACTCGTATGCTGCGCCTAGTGTTCTCCGATGAGCGGCCGCTTTTGGCCGCTGCTGCCTGGTTAGTCGAGTTCAAGAGCTGATGCGCTCGCGATACTTGAAGCGCTGCTCCTGTACAAAGCGCGGCAACTGTTGCAGGGGGATCGCCGGACTGTAGTAAAAGCCCTGTACCTGGTGGCAATGTTCCGCCCGCAGGTATTCGATTTGCTCGTAACTCTCCGCGCCCTCGGCGACGACTTCCAGTTCCAGGCGTCTGGCCATCTGGATAATAAGGCTGCAAACGGCGGCCTGCTGGCGGTTGTGGGGCAGATCGCGGACGAAGCTGGAGTCTATTTTCAGCGCCGAGATGGGCAGTTCGGTGAGATGGGACAATTGAGAAAAGCCGGTGCCGAAATCATCCAGGGAGAAGCTGATGCCCAGCTGCCCCAGTTCCTCCATGCGGGCTTTGATGGCGCTGGGGCTCTTCAGAATGGTGTTTTCCGTCAGCTCGAACTCCAGCCGTGCCGCATTGGCGCCGGTACGGTCCAGGATGTCCTTTACCGCCCCGACAAAATGGTCGTCCTGGATTTGCGAGAACGAAATGTTGACAGCTACCACAATGTCGCCCAGTCCCTGCTCGGCCATCCAGTTCAATGCGCAGCAGGCATGCTGGATGATCTGGTGGCCGATGTTCTTCATCAGCCCCATGTCCTCGCATTCCGCCAGGAATTCTCCGGGGCAAGTGAGGCCCCGCTCGGGATGGTTCCAGCGCAACAGGGCTTCCAGCCCCGCCAGTTGGCCGGATTCCAGTATCACCCGGGGTTGGTAGTGCAGTTCAAACTGGTTTTTCCGTACTGCCGTGCGCAATTCGGCGGCCAGCGAATTGCCGCCGCCGGCATCGAACAGCAGCCGCTCACTGTAGTGGATGAACTTGCTGCCGGTTACCGGTTTGGCTTGCTGCATCGCACTGCGGGCCTGCTCCAGCAATTCTGCCAGGTCGCCTGCATCGTCGGGATACAGGGCGGCACCGATGCTGGCGTTGACCTGAACCTGCTGCTCCTCGAGCAACACGGGCATCGCAATAGTCTGCAGCAGCTTGCCGGCGATCGTCGCAACATCGCTGGCACTGCTGACGTTTTCCAGGATGATTGCGAATTCGTCGCCGCCCAGGCGTGCCACCGCGTCAGTATTTCTGAGCTTGTTAAGGATGCGGCGCGACAACTGCTGAATCAGCAGGTCGCCGTTGTGTTCGCCAAAGTGGTCGTTGACGCTGGTGAACTGGTCGATATTGAGGTAGAGCAGGGCAGTCTTCAGGTCGTGCCGCTGCGCGTGTTGCAGGGTCTGCTCCAGTTGCGCCCTGAAGCCCGCACGGTTCAATACCCCGGTCAGGGAGTCGCGGTTGGACAGGTCGCGGATGGTGTTGCGGGCCCTGTTCAGCTCAATGGCATAGTCGAGTACCTTGTCGAGAAATGCGTGCTGAAGCTGCTCGCGGATCAGGTAGTCCTTTACCCCACAGTCCTGGAAAAGGCGGTATTCCTGGCCGTTGGGCGGCGCATCCAGCAGCAGCATTACCGGGGTGGGGATATTGCTCTTTTGCATTAGCCGCAGCAGGTATTCGGTCTCTGGTCCCGGCACCATGATGACGATGTCGAGCTCCGGGTCAGCGAGCACCTCCAGCGGCCGTTCCAGTGAGTCGCAACTGAGCAGGCGAAAGCGTGTTGGCCTGGCTCGCTCAAGGCAATCCGCCAGCAGCAGGTAGTCCCGCTCCTCGTCAGAAATCAGCAATATCCTGCGCAGATCCACGACGGCCCCTGGTGTTGCCTTCCAATCCCCGAGCGAGCCGCTTCTCGTGCCATTTGAGCTGGAGCGGCTTATTCGTTACATAACATAAGCTTATACGCAATATTTGAGGACATTTCTAGTCCTTCCACTGCAAAAATGTGTCAAAGGGACAGGACGGGTCGGCCGCGGGATCGCCGAGGCCCGCGCCGAGGCTACCGAATTGGCGGCGCCCGGCGAGATTTCGCTGCGGGAAGCTTGTGTTACAATTTCATGTTGTTCCTCTTCACCATGTGACCTATGAGTATCGCTTCCGACAAACTTGAAACCATCCGCCAGCAGGTGCAGCAGCACCTGGATCATGAGCAGCACAGGTCGCTCAACCCGGTCCAGGAGCAGCAGCTCAAGGCGAGTATTGGGGCCCGGCTGCGTGCTGAAAATGCCGTGGTCGTGGCCCATTACTATACTGCTCCCGAAATCCAGGCCCTGGCCGAGGAGACGGGCGGCTGTGTGTCCGACTCGCTGGAAATGGCACGTTTTGGGCACGATCACCCGGCCTCCACGCTGGTCGTGGCCGGGGTCAAATTCATGGGTGAAACGGCCAAGATACTCACGCCGCACAAGCGCGTGCTGATGCCTACCCTGGAGGCAACCTGCTCGCTGGACGTGGGCTGCCCCGTGGAGGAATTTTCGGCCTTTTGTGACCAGCATCCGGATCGGGAGGTGGTGGTCTACGCCAATACCTCCGCAGCGGTCAAGGCCCGCGCCGACTGGGTGGTCACCTCCAGCATTGCGCTGGATGTGGCGGAGCACCTGTCCTCCCAGGGCAAGAAGATCCTGTGGGCGCCCGATCGCCACCTGGGCGACTATGTCCGCAGGCAAACCGGCGCCGATATCCTGGTCTGGGAGGGTGCCTGTATCGTGCACGAGGAGTTCAAGGCCCGCGGTATTGCCGATCTGAAACGGGTCTACCCCGACGCGATAGTGCTGGCGCATCCGGAATCGCCGAACGCGGTACTGGAGCTGGCGGACCGGGTCGGCTCCACCACCCAGATCATCCGCGCGGCCCGGGAGATGCCCAACAAGCGCTTCATCATTGCCACCGACCAGGGCATTTTCTACAAGCTGCAGCAGCAGGCTCCCGACAAGGAGTTCCTCATCGCGCCGACGGCCGGCAGCGGCGGGGCCTGCCGCAGCTGCGCCAACTGCCCGTGGATGGCAATGAATGAACTGGAAACCCTGGCCACGGTGTTCAATCGCCCGGACAACGAGATTTTCGTCGATCCGGCAGTGGGTGAGCAGGCGATGGTGCCCCTGCGCCGGATGCTGGACTTCGCGGCCGGGCTCCGGAAATCCGTGGTCGGCAACGCCTGAGCCGCGCCATCAGATTTCCATGCGCTCGCGCAGGGTCGCGATATCGCGCAGTCGCTCCTGAATGCGCGCGCGTGTGACATGGTCGCTGTTGACCAGCTTCATGGCATAGTTCAGCTGCTTTTCCGCTTCGTCCAGAATACCGTTCAGAATGAAGTATTCGGCCCGCGACTGGTGCAGCCCGATGATATTGCCCGACAGTCCCTGCACTTCTGCCAGCAGGTACCACAAGCCGGGATCATTGGAGCGCCGCTTGCTCTGCTCGACCAGCACCTGTTCGGCAATGTGGGCCTTCTGGTCGCGCATCAGGGCCCGGGCATAGGCCATGGTCAGCGGGTGATTGCCGGGCGAGAGCTTCAGCTCTGACTGCAGCTGCTGCACGGCTTTCTCCGGTTCATTGCGCGCCATATGCAGTTCTGCCGCGGCCAGTTTGTACTCCAGACGGTCGGGGCTGCGTGACCAGATGGAGTCCAGCTCCAGCCCCGCCTCGTCGGTGCGCCCCGCGTCGATCAGCGCCAGCACCAGGCCGTAGGTCGCCGCTTCCCGCGATCGGGTGGTCCCCTCCAACTGGCCCCTGAATTTCTGGATAGCCTCCTCCGGCGTGGCGGTGAGCTGGTTGATGACCCGTGCCCGCATCAGCTGGTACTGCAGGTCGTCGCTCTCCGGTGGCCGGGGATACTGGCGCGCGCGGTTGCGGGTGTCGGCGATGCGGTTCTCCGACAGCGGATGCGAACGCAGGAACTCGGGAATCCGGTTGCTGCTGGCGTAGCGGGAGGCCTGCAGCATGCGTTCGAACATGGCCGGCGCCGCGTGGGGGTTCATGCCGGCTGCCACCATGGTCTGCATGCCGACCCGGTCGGCTTCCGCTTCATTGCTGCGGCTGTAGCGCAGGGCGGAATCCTGGGCTGCGGCCTGGGCCGCCGACAATGCTGCCATGCCGGCATCGCCGCCCGCGGTGGCGAGCAATACAAAGCCCGCCAGCATGGCGGCCAGGTTGAGCGGCTGCTGGTTCTTCTGGAACTCCACCCGGCGCGAGAAGTGGCGCTGGCTGAGGTGGGCAATCTCGTGGGCGAGCACGGTGGCCAGTTCGTCCTCGGTCTGGGCGTATTGCAGCAGGCCGTTGTGGACGCCGATCACCCCTCCGGGTACCGCGAAGGCATTGATGGTGGGGTTGTCGACCACCACAAGATCGATCCGGCGGTCTTCCAGCTGGCTGTGGGTGACCAGCCGGTACACCAGGTCCTCAAGATAGTCGAACAGCAGCGGATCATCGACGGTCGAGACCTGGCTGCGGAATATCCGCAGCCAGGTGCGGCCCAGCTGGTGCTCGTACTCGGCGGAAAACAGGCTGGTGCTGGACTCCCCCAGATTGGGCAGCTTCAGGCCCTCCGTGTTGGCCCGCAGCCCGGGGCTTGCCAGCAGCAGGAGCAGCAGCACGGGCAGGGAATATTTGAACAGGGAGCGAAACATGCCGGGAAAATCACCACTTGACGAATTAGGAACCGGGTCAGCTGCATTGTACTGCAGGGAACCGGTCCGGTGACATGAATGTTGTCTGCCGTTGGGATAGTCCGGCGGGATAAAAGTTCAATGCTGTTGGGGTGGACACGGCTAATGGATATACTGGGCGGCGCGCGAGCCCTGGAGCAGGAACAGATGAAGGCAAACATTGACGTGGAAGTGGATGCAAGGGGCCTGGAGTGCCCCATGCCGCTGCTCCAGGCCAAGCGTGCGCTGAATCGCATGCAGCCGGGCCAGCATCTGCAGGTGCTGGCGACCGATGCCGGCTCAGTGCGTGACTTCAGGGTGTTTGCCGAACAGTCCGGCCATGTTCTGCTGCAGTCCGGAGAGTGCGGGGGGTATATACCTACCTGTTGTTGAAGTCGTGACGGGCCGGAACTGAATCCATGCTGGAAATCTTCAATAAATGGTACCGCCGCTACCTGTTCGAGGAAGAGTCGGTATTGCTGCTGGTGTTGCTGGCGGTCGCGGTGCTGTTGTTGATGACGATGGGCGACATCCTGGCGCCCATTCTCGCGGCCATCGTGCTGGCCTATCTGATGCAGGGCATGGCCACGCGCCTGCAGCGCCGGGGCCTGCCGCAGGCCGTCGGCGTCAGTATTGCCTACCTGATCTTCATCGGCTGTTTTTTTGGCATCACGCTGGGGCTGTTGCCGCTGGTGTGGCGGCAGCTGCTGGGGTTGGCCCAGGAGGCGCCGCGCATGCTGGAACAGGGTCGGCACCTGTTGGCGGTGCTGCCCGCGCGCTATCCCGAGGTCTTCAGCCACCAGGAGATCAACCAACTGGTAGCGCTGGCCCAGGCGGAAATGGGCGGGATGGGACAGAAGCTGGTCACCAGTTCCCTGGCCACCATTCCCAGCATCCTGACGGTGCTGGTGTACATGATCCTGATTCCCATCCTGGTATTCTTTTTTCTCAAGGACCGCGAGCTCATCCTGGGCTGGCTGGCCGGATTCCTGCCCAGCGAGCGCCCGCTGCTGCGGCGCATCTGGTCTGAAATGGATAACCAGGTGGCGAACTATGCCCGCGGCAAGGTGCTGGAAATACTGATCGTGGGCGCGGTCAGTTTTGTCTGCTTCCTGCTGCTGGACCTGAATTACGCGGCGCTGCTGGCGCTGCTGGTGGGGCTGTCGGTGATCATCCCCTACCTGGGGGCAGCGCTGGTGACCTTCCCGGTATTGGTCGTGGGATACTTTCAGTGGGGCTTTGCCAATGAATTTTATTACCTCGCGCTGGTCTACTTCATCATCCAGGCGCTCGACGGCAATGTTCTGGTGCCGCTGCTGTTTTCGGAAGCCGTGAACCTGCACCCTGTGGCCATTATTCTGGCGGTGCTGTTTTTTGGCGGAATCTGGGGTATGTGGGGGGTGTTTTTCGCAATACCGCTGGCCACCCTGATCAAGGCCATCATCAATGCCTGGCCCACCCGCGTGGATGAGCCAATTTCAAACAATCTGGAGTGATGCATGCGATTGACAGTATCTGGACGGGGGTTGCGGCCCCTGGTGAGTGGCTTTGTGCTGTTGTTGCTGCTGGCGGCCTGCGCGAGTCTGCCCGGCGCCACGGTACAACAGCCCGTCCAGAGCCCGAACGATGATTACGACTACCGTTATCTGACGCTGGCCAATGACATGCAGGTGCTGCTGATCTCTGACCCGGGCGCACCCAAGGCCGCCGCGGCGCTGGATGTGCAGGTAGGCAGCGGTGACAATCCTCCCGGCCGCGAGGGGCTGGCCCATTTTCTCGAGCACATGCTGTTTCTGGGAACGGACAAATACCCGGACGCTGCCGAGTACGAGCAATTCATCACCGAGCATGGCGGCAGCCGCAACGCCTATACCAGCTTCGAGCACACCAATTATTTCTTTGATATCCAGGCAGAGCATCTGCCTGAGGCGCTGGATCGCTTCGCCCAGTTTTTTATCGCGCCGCGCTTTGATGCCCAGTATGTGGAGCGCGAGAAAAACGCCGTGGAGGCCGAGTTCCAGATGGGGCTCACCAGCGATCCGCGGCGGGGCCTGGATGTGCTGCAGGAGCTGATCAATCCCGAGCACCCGTTTCACCAGTTTACCGTCGGCAGCCTGGAAACGCTGGCGGACCGCACCGGCTCGACCATTCGCGATGAGCTGCTGACATTCTACGAACGCCACTATTCGGCCAACATGATGCGGCTGGTGGTGTTCGGGGCCCAGTCCCTGGACGAGTTGGAGGCGCTGGTCGCGCCTGTTTTTGAGCAGGTGCCGAACAAGGATTTCGAACCCGATCCTATCGAAGCTCCGCTGTTTCCCGAACAGTCCCTGCCGATGCTGGTCAAGATCCAACCGCAGGCGACGCTCAGGCAGCTGGAAGTCTCCTTTCCTGTGGCCGATTACCGCAGCGACTACAAGGTTAATCCGCTGGCCTACCTGGGCAATCTGGTGGGTCACGAAGGCAAGGGCAGCCTGCTGTCCCAGCTCAAGGCAGAAGGCCTGGCGGAAAGCCTGGGCGCGGGTTCGGGGCTGGGCTGGCGGGGAGGCGCGCTGTTCAGCGTCAGCATTACCCTGACCGAAGCGGGTGCCGAGCGCTACGAACGGGTGCTGCAGCTGCTGTTTTCCTACCTGGACATGCTGCGCGAACAGGGTCCGCAACAATGGTTGTACGAAGAGCAGTCGCGCCTGGCAGAGCTGGAGTTCCGCTTCCACGAGGACTCGACGCCGATGAACTACGTCAGCTCCCTGGCCAGCGGCATGCACTATTATGAGCCGGTGGACACCCTGCGGGGCCCCTACCTGATGTCTCGCTACGACCGGCAGATGCTCAATGAACTGCTGGGCGACGTGGCGCCCGGCAATGCGCTGGTCGTGTTCAGCGACGACTCGGTGGAAACCGATCAGGTGTCGGAGTTCTACGGTGTTCCCTACGCCCGTCAGCAGGTCGCCGGCGAGCAACTGGCGCGCTGGACGGCGCCAGTGCGGCACGCGGAGCTGGATCTGCCGCCGCCCAATGAGTTCATTCCCGATGACGTCAGTCTGGTGCCGTTGGCGGATGAAGCCGTGTCACTGCCGACCCTGCTGCTGGACGAGACGCGGCTCTCCGTATGGTTTGCCCAGGACCATGAATTCCGTATCCCCAAGGGAGCGACCTATATCAATTTCCGTTCCCCGGAAGTGGGGCAGAATGTGCAGCAGACGGCGGCGGCCCTGCTCTACACGGCACTGCTCAAGGATGCTGTGAACGAGTTTAGCTATCCGGCATTGCTGGCGGGGCTCAATTTCGAACTCTACAAGCACGCTCAGGGGATCAGCCTGCGCATCAGCGGCTACAATGACAAGCAGATCCGTCTGCTCGACCGGCTGCTGGAAGTGATCCAGCAGCCGGACTTCGACCCGGAGCGGTTTGCCAATATCCGCGCGGACAGGATCCGCAGCCTGGCAAACGCGATCGCCAAGCGCCCCAGCAGTCAGGTGATGGATGATTTGCGCGAGGCTCTGTTGCACGGCGAATGGGGCGAGCAACCCCTGATCGATGCACTGGCGGAGCTGGAGCTGGCGGATCTGGAAGCCTATGCCACCGCTTTCTGGGCCGGGGCCACCGCCGAGACGCTGGTATTTGGCAACTACGAGCCCAGCGTCGTGCCGGCACTGGCCCAGCGTCTGCGGGAATTGTTGCCAACGGATGGGGCGGCGCCCACGCTGCCACCATTGCGGGTCACCCGCCTGGCGGAGGATGAAGCGCTGCAATTCGTGGTGGACGTGCCGCACGATGATTCCGTGGTGGCCTGGTACCTGCAGGGCCGTGATCAATCCTGGCATGATCGGGCGGCGACGGCGCTCACCGGCCAGATCATCAAGTCCGGGTTCTTCCAGCAGCTGCGTACCGAGCAGCAGCTGGGCTATGTGGTCAGCGCCTTTCCCTGGCCACAGTTGGATGTGCCGGGCCTGGTGCTGCTGATCCAGTCGCCCAATACCAGTGCGGTGGATGTGGTCGCCGCGATGGAATCCTTCATGGCCGCGGTGAGTGGCTCCCTGGATCAATCCCAGTTCGAACGTCACCGGGCGGCTCTGGTCGGGGAAATCCTGCGCCCCGACAAAAACCTGTGGGAGCGCGCTGAATTTTACTGGCAGTCTATCGCCAAGAAGCAGTACCAGTTCGATGGCCGCCGGCAGCTGGTGGCAGCCGTATCGGCGCTGAGCCGGGAACAGTGGAATGACTACTACGATGAGGTCTTCCTGCGTCGGCGCCAGTCGCTGCAGGTAGTGGCTCCCGGCCGCTGGCAGGCCGTGCCCGACGGTTATGGGCCACGCCTGCACGATGCTGCGGACATCAAGCAAACCAACCCGGCCTTCCTGATCGATTGACCGGTATGTGAATTTTTCTGTAATGGGCCGCGGCGGTGTCGCGGCTAAGCGCATGATTTTCCACGCAAAACGCAAGCATTTATGGTTCCATATTGGAACCTATCATGTTGTCTCTCGCCCCTGATCTGTAGTACGTTGCCCTTGCCGCGGACGCAGCCGTTCGCGGAAGACAGCGGTATAGAGCGCTATAATCAAGAATTCAGGCAGCGCCGCACGGGAATATAGTTCCATTAAGGAACCCGAGATCCCTGTCGGTTTCATGTATCTGGTCAGGAGCAATACAGCATGGCGGAAGACAAGGATCCCACGGAAACCCGGGAGTGGATAGAAGCGCTGGACGCTGTGCTGCACTACAGCGGCCCGGAGCGCGCCGCGCAGTTACTGGCAGAGCTGTCCAAGCACGCCACTGATACTGGCGTGCGGCTGCCTGCGGCGATTACCACCCCGTTTCGCAATACCATCGCCCCGCGCGATGAAAAGGTGATGCCCGGCGACCTGTTCATGGAGCGGCGGATCCGCTCGCTGGTGCGCTGGAACGCGCTGGCGATGGTGATGCGGGCGAATGACAACGGCGAGGGCCTGGGCGGACATATTTCCAGCTTCTCCTCCAGCGCCACCCTCTACGACGTCGGTTTCAATTACTTTTTCCGCGGTTGCGACGGCGATCACCCCGGGGATCTGGTGTTCTACCAGGGCCACAGCGCTCCTGGCATGTACGCCCGCTCCTATCTCGAGGGCCGGTTCAGCGAGGAACAGCTGGACAACTTCCGCCGCGAAGTGGACGGCAACGGCCTGTCTTCCTATCCCCACCCCTGGCTGATGCCGGATTACTGGCAGTTCCCCACGGTATCGATGGGGCTGGGCCCGATCCAGGCCATCTACCAGGCACATGTGATGAAATACCAGCAGAGCCGCGAGTTGCTGGATCACGGCGACCGCAATGTCTGGTGCTTCATCGGTGACGGCGAATGCGATGAGCCCGAATCTCTGGGCGCCATCTCCATGGCGGGACGCGAGCGGCTGGGTAATCTGATTTTTGTGGTCAATTGCAACCTGCAGCGGCTGGACGGCCCGGTGCGCGGCAACGGCAAGATTATCCAGGAACTGGAAGGCGTGTTCCGCGGCGCGGGCTGGGATGTGCTCAAAGTCATCTGGGGCCGCAAGTGGGATCCGCTGCTGGAAAAAGACACGACCGGACTGCTGCAGAAGCGGATGGACGAGGTCTGCGACGGCGAACTGCAGAACTACAAGTACAACGGCGGCGCCTACACCCGCGAGCATTTCTTTGGCAAGTACCCTGAACTGTTGGAACTGGTGAAGGATCTGTCCGACGACGACATCATGTACCTCAACCGCGGCGGTCACGACCCCTACAAGCTCTATGCTGCCTACGCCGCCGCGGTGGCGCAGCACGAACGCCCCACCGTGATCCTGGCGATGACCGTGAAGGGCTATGGCACGGGCGAGTCCGGCGAGGCCAACAACGAAACCCACTCCCTGAAGAAGCTCGATCTCGAGAGCCTGAAGGCTTTCCGCGACCGCTTCGGCGTTCCGGTCAGCGATGCGGAGTTGAAGAACGTTCCCTACTACCGTCCGGCTCCCGACAGTCCGGAGATGCGCTATATGCGGCAGCGCCGGGAAGAGCTCGGCGGGGCCATCCCGGCCCGGCGCAAACAGATGGAGCTGCTGGAAACACCGCCGTTGTCCGCATTTGACAACCAGCTCAAGGGCAGTGGCAAGCGCGAGATTTCCACTACGATGGCCTTTGTGCGCATGCTCTCCAGCCTGGTGAAGGACAAGCAGATCGGCGAGCGCATTGTGCCCATCGTGCCCGATGAAGCGCGCACCTTTGGCATGGAGGGCATGTTCCGGCAACTGGGAATCTACTCCTCCATCGGCCAGCGCTACACTCCCCAGGACGCCGGCCAGATCATGTTCTACAAGGAGGACCGGAAAGGGCAAATCCTGGAGGAGGGCATCAACGAGGCGGGGGCCTTTTCCGCCTGGCTGGCGGTGGCCACGTCCTACAGTACCAGTGCCTATTCCATGGTGCCGTTTTACATTTTCTATTCCATGTTCGGCTTCCAGCGTATCGGCGATCTGGCCTGGGCGGCAGGGGACAGCCAGGCGCGCGGTTTCCTGATCGGCGCCACCGCAGGCCGCACCACACTCAACGGGGAAGGCCTGCAGCACCAGGACGGCCACAGCCATGTGCTGGCCAGCACCATCCCCAACTGCGTCAGCTACGATCCTGCCTACGCCTACGAACTGGCAGTGATCATCCAGGACGGTCTGCGGCGGATGTACCAGGAGGGGGAAAACAAGTTCTATTACATCACCACGATGAACGAGAACTACCATCAACCGGAACTGCCGCCCGGGGTGGAGGAAGGCATCGTCAAGGGCATGTACCAGCTGAAGCGCTCTACCCGCAAGAAGGGGCCGCGGGTACAGCTGTTGGGGGCGGGCACCATTTTGCGGGAGGTCGAGGCCGCGGCCGCAATTCTGGAGCAGGATTATGGCGTTGCCGCTGACCTTTGGAGCCTTACCAGCATCAACGAGTTGCAGCGCGAGGGCAAGGCGGTGGTACGCTGGAACCTGCTGCACCCGGAGGAAGAACCGCGGGTGCCCTATGTGACCGCGCAGCTGGCGGAGCACGAGGGTCCGGTCATCGTCGCCACCGATTACATGAAGGCGCATGCCGAGCAGTTGCGCCAGTTTGTGCCGCGCGACTACCGGGTGTTGGGCACGGACGGCTTCGGTCGCAGCGATACCCGCCAACGCCTGCGCAAGTTTTTCGAGGTGAGCCGCGAATACGTGGTGCTGGCGGCATTGCGTGCCCTGGCTGACGAGGACGCCATCAAGGCCACGGTACTGCCGGAAGCGATGCGTGCCCTGGGCATCTCGGCCGACAAACTCGACCCCCTCACGGTGTAACGGTACAGGACACAGACAGCATGGCTAAGCAACAGATAACAGTACCGGATATCGGCGGCGCCGAAGGCGCCGAGGTCATCGAGATGCTGGTGGCAGTGGGAGACGAGATAGAGGTGGATCAAGGGCTGCTGGTGCTGGAGTCCGACAAGGCCTCGATGGAGATCCCGTCCACGCTGGCGGGCAAGGTGGTCGAACTGCTGGCGGCAGTTGGCGACGAACTCGCCGAAGGGGCGCCGATCGCGGTGATCGAAACCACTGCCGACGCGTCCGGCGAGCAGGCAGAGGCCGGCTCCGCGCAGGACAGTGCGGGCGGCAGTGGCGAGCAGGCGGAAGAGGGCAAACCCTCGCAGGCGAAACCCGGCAAGGAGGCAGGCGATGACGGTGAGCCGCAGGCCCGAAAAAGCGGGCGTGCAGACGCCGCCAGCGCGGAGCCAGAGCCCGAGGCGGACAGCGGTGACGGGAAGCAGGACGACGACACTGCCGAATTGACCGTGGAGATACCGGACATCGGCACCGAAGACGCAGTGGATCTGATCGAATTGAGCGTCAAGGTCGGCGATCAGGTCGCTGAGGGCGATTCGCTGGTGGTACTGGAATCCGACAAGGCCTCGATGGAAGTCCCGTCGCCGCATGCCGGTGAAGTGCTCCGGTGGCTGGTCAAGGAGGGCGCGTCGGTGCGGCGGGGCGATCCGCTACTGGTGCTGCGGACCTCCACTGCAACAAGCGCCACCACCGCCAAGACCAGCACTGCGCCGGAGTCAAAGCCAAAGCCTGAATCAGAATCTGAATCCGGACGGCCCCCGGCGGAAGCGGAACCAGCGGCTGCCGCGAATGGCGAACGTGCAGCTCCCGCGGAGCGCGAGCCTGCTGCGGACGGTGCCGGGGACGCACTGGTATACGCCGGGCCGGCAGTGCGCAAGATGGCGCGCGAACTCGGGGTCGATCTGGGGCTGGTGGCTGGCACCGGCCCGCGGGAGCGTATCCTGAAAGAAGACCTGCAGAGCTTCGTGCAGCGGGCGCTGAGCCATCGCAGCGGGACCCCCGCCGCCGTCGGTGGCAGCGGCATCCCCGCGGTGCCGGAAGTGGACTTCAGCGCCTTTGGTCCGGTCGAGAGTGTGGCGCGCAGCAAACTGGACAAGCTGACTGCGGCCAATATGCACCGCAGCTGGCTCAATGTGCCCCATGTCACCCAGTTTGACGAGGCCGATATCACCGAGCTGGAGGCGTTCCGCAAGGATCTGAAAGCGGAGGCAGAACAGCGCGGCACCCGGCTGACGCCAGTGCCGTTCCTGCTCAAGGCCTGCGCCATCGCCCTGCGCGACAACCCCAAGTTCAGCGCTTCCCTGGCGCCGGATGGCGAAAGCCTGATCTACAAGCAGTACACCCATATCGGCATGGCAGTGGATACCGCGGCCGGCCTGATGGTGCCGGTGATTCGCGATGTGGACCAGAAAACCCTGTGGCAACTGGCGGAAGAGGTGCTGGAGATGGCCGCCAAGGCGCGCGATCGCAAGTTGCGGCCCGCCGACATGCAGGGTGGCTGCTTTACGATCTCCAGCCTGGGCAATATCGGCGGCAATGGTTTCTCGCCGATCGTGAATACGCCGGAGGTGGGTATTCTGGGAGTCTCCCGGGCCAGCGTGAAGCCGGTGTGGGACGGCCAGGCGTTTCAACCCCGAACCCTGCTGCCATTGGCATTGTCCTATGACCACAGGGTGATCAACGGCGGCGATGCGGGGCGCTTCTGCACCCAACTGGTGGCCCTGTTGGGGGACATCCGCCGCCTGTTGCTGTAACGCCTTCCCGGTATGCTGGAAGAGATTGGCACGGATGCTGCTCTGCTCTCGTAACAGGGAGGACAACAACATGGCAAACGATGTCTGATGCTGCGGTGGGATCCTGGCGCCAGCAATTCCTGCACCGGCATCAGCTGGACACAGGCTATCTGGCCAGTGCACAACACTGGTTCGATCCACTGGCCGAGGCCCTTGTGGCGCACCGTAATGGTGCGAGCCGGCCGCTGCTGGTGGGGGTGAACGGCTGCCAGGGCTCGGGCAAGACCACCTTTTGCGATTATCTGTGCACTGTTCTGGGTGCGGAACATGGCCTGCGGACCATCGCGCTGTCGCTGGACGACTTTTACCTGCCCCGGACCGAACGCCGGGCGCTCGCCGAGCGGGTGCATCCCCTGCTGGTGACCCGCGGAGTCCCGGGCACTCACGAGATGCCATTGCTGCTGGCGACCCTGGATGCACTGCTGGAGCCGCGCGGCGCGAGGCCAGTGGCAGTGCCGCGCTTTGACAAGGGCGCCGACGACCGTGTGCCGCGGCCCCAGTGGGACCGGGTCACGCTGCCGCTGGATATCGTGCTGCTCGAAGGCTGGTGCCTGGGCGCGGAGCAGCAGAGCGAGGCGCAGCTTGCCACGCCCTGCAATGCCCTGGAACAGCAGGAGGATCCGCTCGGGCACTGGCGTCACTACGTCAACCAGTGTCTGGCGACAGACTTTCCTCCGCTCCACGCCCGCATCGACCGCTGGGTGATGCTGCAGGCGCCGTCGTTTGACTGTGTGTATCGCTGGCGCCGGGAGCAGGAGGACAAGCTGATCGCCCGCCGCAGCGGCCAGGCTCCCGCCCGGGCGATGGATGCGTCCGCCCTGGCCCGCTTTATCCAGCACTATGAGCGCCTGACCCGGCATTGTCTGGAAACCCTGCCAGGCAAGATGGATGATCTGCTGCAGCTGGACCAACAGCGCCGGATCGTCGCCCGCCAGCAGCGGCCGGAACCGCATGGGCTACGTGAGCGCCTGTTTTGAATAGCCTGCTGTTGGTGTTCAGCGATCTCGACGGTTCGCTGCTGGACCACTACAGCTACAATTTCGAAGCCGCCCGCGAACAGCTCGAAGTGCTGCGGCAGGCGGCCGTTCCGCTGATCCTGGCCAGCAGCAAGACCCGCGCTGAAATCGAACCCCTGCGCGCAGCCCTGGGCAACGGCCATCCCTTTATCGTCGAAAACGGCGCGGCAGTCTTCATCCCGGAGGGCTACTTTGCCGAGCCGCCAGCGGACACCGTCCCTGCAGACGGCTACCGGGTCCGCCAATGGGCGCTGCCGAGGGCTCACTGGCTGCAACTGCTGGCCCGGCTGGAGGGCGAGTACGGTGGCGAGTTCACCAGCTTTCACGCTGCCGGCAGCGATGGCATCCAGGCCCTGACGGGGCTGGACGCCACCGCCGCCGCGCGTGCCAACCAGCGCGACTTCAGTGAGCCTGTGCGCTGGCTGGGTGACGCACCCCGCAAGGCCGCCTTTATCGCCGAATTGCAGGCGGCGGGGGCGACGGTGCAGCAGGGGGGCCGCTTTCTCGCGGTGGCGGGCGATTGCGACAAGGGCCGGGCGCTGCGCTGGCTGCGCGACCTCTATGCTGCGCGGGAACCGGCACGGGATGTGCATGACATTGCAATCGGTGACAGCGCCAACGACTGTCCCATGCTGGAGGTGGCGGAGACGGCCCTGCTGATCCGCTCACCGGTGCACGCGTTTCCCGCGCTGCAGCGCAGCGAGGGAATATGGCACAGTAGTGCCTGCGGGCCGGCGGGCTGGGCCGAGGGAATTGATCGCTGGCTGCAGCGCTACCACATCGCAACCAAGGAGTGACCGCCATGGGCGATTTTTACCAGAATGGCATCATCACTACCCTGCACAACCTGTCGCATCGCCCGCTGCCGGAACTGGAGCAGGAACTGCTGCGCTTTTCCCGCAGCCGGCCGATGGGCCTGATTCTGCCCTCGCTATTTTCCGAACTGGAGGGCGAGGCATTGCCGGCAATTGTGGAACATCTGCGGGAGGTGCCCTATCTCACGGAAATCGTCATCGGCCTGGACCGCGCCGATGAGGCGCAGTATCGCCAGGCGCTGGAGTTTTTTGGCCGTCTGCCGCAGCATCACCGGGTGCTGTGGAATGACGGCCCACGCCTGCGGGCACTGGATGCCGAACTGCAGGCCCAGGACCTCGCGCCCCGCGAGCAGGGCAAGGGCCGCAACGTCTGGTACTGCATGGGCTACACCCTGGCCTCGGACCGCGCCGAATCGGTGGCCCTGCACGACTGCGATATCACCACCTATGATCGGGCCATGCTGGCGCGCCTGATCTATCCGGTGGCCAACCCCCAGTTCAACTATGAATTCTGCAAGGGCTACTACGCCCGGGTCGCTGACGGCAAGATCAACGGCCGCGTCAGCCGGCTGCTGGTCACGCCCCTGTTGCGGGCGCTGAAAAAGACCCTGGGCGAGATGGAGTATCTCGACTATATGGACAGTTTCCGTTATCCGCTGGCGGGCGAATTCTCCTTTCGCCGCGATGTCCTGACCGATATCCGTATACCCAGCGACTGGGGCCTGGAGATCGGTGTGCTGTCGGAGGTGTATCGCAACTATGCCAACAACCGCCTGTGCCAGGCGGATATTGCCGATGTCTACGACCACAAGCACCAGGACATGTCGGTCGACGACGACAGCCAGGGGCTGTCGAAAATGTCCGTGGATATCGCCAAGGCCCTGTTTCGCAAGCTGGCGACCCGGGGGGTTACCTTCAACAGCGAGACCTTCCGCTCGCTGAAGGCCACCTACTACCGGATTGCGCTGGACTTTGTGGAAACCTACCACAACGATGCCGTGATGAACGGCCTCAGCCTGGATATTCACAGTGAGGAGCGGGCGGTCGAAATGTTCGCCCAGAACATCATGACCGCCGGCGAGGCCTTCCTCGTCAACCCGATGGAGCGACCGTTCATTCCCAGCTGGAGCCGGGTGGTGAGTGCCATTCCCGACGTTCTGGAACGCCTGCTGGACGCGGTTGAACAGGACAATAAAGAGTATGGTCCAAGAGCTTGACGGCATGACCGCGCAGGAGCAAAGACTGGAGCGCCTGCGCGACCGGGTGGAGCAGCACGTGCAGTCCATCTACCACGACAATCCGCTGCACGCGGACCTCGGCGGCCTGACAGACCAGCTGCTGGCCCTGATGCGGCTCGACGGGACTGTCGCGATGCCGCGGCAGTACGCCAACCACTGGAGTGAGCGGGATGCCATCGTCATCACCTACGGCGACTCACTGTTGGCGGAAGGGGAAAAACCGCTGGCCACCCTGAAACGTTTTCTCGACCAGCATACCGCCGGCCTGGTCAGCGGCGTGCACATCCTGCCGTTCTACCCCTGGAGTTCCGACGATGGTTTCGCGGTGCTGGACTATTCCAGCGTCAACGAGGCACTGGGAGACTGGCAGCACATCGGCGCCATTGCCGCCGAATACGACCTGATGGCCGATCTTGTGATCAACCACTGTTCCAGCCGCAGCCTGTGGTTCGAGAACTTCCTCAAGGACCAGGATCCGGGCCGGGACTACTTCGTCACGGCCTCCCCGGATATGGACCTCAGTGCCGTGGTGCGGCCCCGGACCTCGCCGCTGCTGTGGGAGGTCAAGACCGCGCGCGGCACCCAATGGGTCTGGTGCACCTTCAGTCACGACCAGGTGGATCTGGACTTTCGCAACCCGGAGGTGCTCAAGCAGTTTGTCTCCATCATCCGCCATTACCTGGACAACGGTGTCCGCCTGTTCCGGCTCGACGCGATTGCGTTTCTGTGGAAGATCCCCGACACCAGCTGCCTCAACCTGGAGGAGACCCACGAAATCGTGCGTCTGCTGCGCACCCTTGTGGAACACGCCCGGCCCGACGCACTGCTGATTACCGAGACCAATATTCCCAACCGGGAAAACCTGTCCTATTTCGGCAATGCCAACGAGGCCCACTGTGTCTATAACTTCTCGCTGCCGCCGCTGTTGCTGAACACACTGGTCACCGGCGATTGCGCCTACCTGAAGCAGTGGGTGATGAGCATGCCGCCGGCCCAGAATGGCACCACCTATTTCAACTTCCTGGCGTCCCACGACGGCATCGGCCTGCGCCCGGCGGAGGGGCTGTTGTCGGACGAGGAACTGGGCGTGCTGATTGCCACCATGCAGGGTTTTGGCGGCCATGTCTCATTCCGCGCGCTGGAGGATGGCCAGAGCCGCCCCTATGAAATCAATATCGCGCTGTTCGACGCGCTGCAGGGTACCGTCCGGGGCAAGGACGAACTGGGGATGGAGCGCTTCATCTGTGCCCACGCGATCATGCTGGCACTGGAGGGTATTCCCGGCATTTATCTGCACAGCCTGCTGGGCACCCGCAACGACTACGAGCGGGTAAAACACACCGGCCACAGTCGCGCCATCAACCGTCATCAATGGCGCATGCCCGAGTTGGAGACGGCGCTCGCGGACCCGCACAGCAGCCACGGCCAGGTGCTGGCCAGACTGAAGGAACTGCTCGCGGTGCGCCGCCGGCAGGCTGCCTTCCACCCCAATGCCACCCAGTTCACCCTGCACCTGGGTGGCGCCGTGTTCGGCTTCTGGCGCCAGAGCATGGACCGGCGCCAGAGCATCTTCTGCATCAGCAATATCAGTGACTTGCCGCAGCAGCTCAACCTGCTGGACATCAACCTGATAGAACATCACCAGTGGATGGACCTGATCAGCGGCGAGCACTACACCAGCCGCGATCAGCAGCTCACCCTGGCGCCCTACCAGTCGCTGTGGATCACCAACCTGCCGGACCACGCCGCCCCCTGATATCCCTGCAGCGCACTCACTGCCGGCCGGTCCGTTCGTGCGCGGGCAGCGTCCAGCCCCAGTGCGCCAGCAACGCCCGGCGCAGGTCCTCAACTTGGGTCCCTGCCGTGACCGGCCACAGCAGGGGGCTCTGCGTCAGGCTCGCGTCGAGGGCGAGATCGGCCCAGCCGGCCGCTCGCAGCAAATGGATGAAACGCAGGCTGCGCAGCGCATCGAACCACTGCAGGAAATGCCGGCGGCAATTGGCGGCATCCCGGCTCTGCCGGGCACAGTGCGCCAGTGCTTGCTCCACTCCCAGCTGCTGCAGCGCCCGTATGCTGGCTCGCATCAGTGCGGCGTCCGGCTCCTGCCGCAGCAGTGCCTGCTGCCAGCAACACAATTCACCGTGATCGCAGGGCAGCGCGGCCAGTACCGCACGCAGCGCGACAAAACATTGCGGATGATAGAACAGCGGGCTGCGCTCCGGTGCCGCACTCTGCGCCAGTTGCCGCGCCGCCTGGCCAGTGCCGAACGGCACCCGGCTGGACAGGCGTGAATCCAGCAACACGCAGTCGCCGCCCAGGCGAACCACCGGACCGGTCTTGTGCAGCTTGTTGAGCAGGTGGAAGTCCTCGCCCGCGGCCCGCCGGGGAAAGCCGCGCACCTGGGCATAATGGGGTGCCGACACTGCCAGGATGCTGCCCAGGCTGTGATGGGCACAGGGGGACGCGGCAAACTCCAGGCCCAGCACGTAGTAGTGCAGGCGGAGTTCGTACAATGCCGTTACCCGGCTGGTCAGCGCCTCGTCGCAGGGCCGGTGCCAGAACGGGAACAGGGCGCCGGCGCTATCGGCGGGCAGCGCGTCCAGGCGCTCGAAGCAGTCCGGCGGCAGGCGGGCATCGGCATCCGTATTGACAATCCAGGCGCTGCTCACAGCGCCTGCGGCTATCCACAGACTGGCCAGGTCACAGCCCAGCTTGCGCGCCAGTCCCACACCCTGCCGCACCGGGCTGGGCCCGCGCGCGGCTTCCAGGTCATAGACCAGCACCGCACTGCCGGCGGGCAGTGCGTACAGCATGCAGTACTCATCCTGGCGCGCCACCGGCTCCAGCGCCGCGGCCGCACGCCGCAGCGGACCATTGGGGTCCGCTGCCTGGGCGTTTTGCGGGCAGTTGATCACCAGTACCACCAAGCAGCCGGACGGCAGGCCCGCCAGGCGCTGCAGCAGCTGTGGCCCCTCGGCATAGGCCGGTACCACCACGCAATGGGCGTAGCATTCGCCGTTGGTGACCGGTGCCGGCAGACCCGGTTCCAGGTGCCGCTCGCGGTAGCGCTGCCAGGCGATTCCCCGGGTCATGGTGCGCAGTACTTCTGCAGAATTGGCTTTGAGGAGGAACGGCACTCGATTGCTGGGTGGACTTCGTAGCCCGGTCGGCATCCCGGGAGGGTGCTTTCGAGACACGCCGTAGACCCATCCATGGGGGCTCGGATGCGACATCCATGTCGCATACGGTCTCGAAAGCACCCTCCCGGGATGCCGACCTGCCGCCGGGGTGCGTTAAAGTAAGTGCTCTCCATCCTTAAGGTGCTAATGCAGTGCCGGGCGCAGCGGCAGCGCTGCGACGATCTGCGCTTCCCGGTCCAGCAGCTGGCTCCAGCGCTGGTCGATGTCATCGGCGCTGAAGTACAGCCCCGCCAGTTCGAGAAACAGGCTGTAGTGCCGTTCCTCCGAGCGGGCGATGGACTGGTAGAAGCGCTGTAATGGCGACGGCGGCAACGCCTCTGCAACCAGGGCAAAACGTTCCGCGCCGCGGGCCTCGATGATGCTGGCCGTGAGCAGGCGATCCAGCAGGTAGGCCTCCTTGCCGCGGCGGATGCTCTCGCGAAAGGCCAGCACATAAGGGTCTTTCTGGTCTGCCGCGGTCAGGCCGCCTCGCTGGTGGATCCACTTCACGACCTCGCGGTAATGGGTCAGCTCCTCCACTGCCAGGTCGGCCATTGCGCTCACCAGTTCGATCCGGTCGGGGTAGTGGCACAGCATTGAAATGGCCATGCCCGAGGCTTTTTTCTCGGCCGCCGCATGGTCCTGCAGGAAGCTGTCGAAGTCCGCCAATACGACGTCGGTCCAGGCGGCGGGGGTGGCGTAGCGCAGGGGCGAGTTGGACATCCAGGTTACCTCGTCACTTGGGTTGTGGTATTGGGGAGCCCCAGGAAAAAGTCCGTGGCAAGGTGCCGGCTACAGCGCGCCTTGCCCACACGCGGTGTTGGCCGGGGGCGCTATTGAACGGCAAGCGGGCGCCGAACTCAAGTCTTGCGGCGCCCGCCGCCAGCGTGCGCCGGCGCCGCGGACAGGGCCCTCCGAAGGGTCGAAAGCGCGCAGGCCTGTGCTACACTCTCAGCCTTCATCAGGCACAGGAGTGTGCCGATTGTATCCAGCTTCAGGAACTGACTGACCTATGATCATCAAGCCTCGCGTTCGCGGTTTTCTCTGTACCACCACCCATCCCGTAGGTTGTGAAGCCAACGTCAGCAGGCAGATTGCCCACGTCCGGAGCAATGGACCCCTGGACAACGGTCCCAAGCGGGTGCTGGTGATCGGGGCTTCCACCGGCTACGGGCTGGCCTCGCGAATCACTGCGGCTTTTGGCGCGGGGGCCGCCACCCTTGGCATTTTCTTTGAGAAGGAGGGTACCGAAACCAAGCCCGGCACCGCGGGCTGGTATAACAGCGCGGCCTTCCACAAGTTCGCGGAGGCCGAGGGCCTGTATGCAAAGAGCATCAACGGCGATGCCTTCAGCGACGAGGTCAAGCAAAAGACCATAGCCACCATCCGCGAGGACCTGGGCCAGGTGGATCTCGTGGTCTACAGCCTGGCCTCGCCGCGGCGCCTGCACCCGGTCACCGGTGTGGTTCACACCTCCACCCTGAAGCCGATTGGCAATGACACCGTGCAGAAAGGAGTCAATACCGACAAGCAGGAAGTGCAGGACTTCCACCTGCCAGCCGCCAGCCAGGAGGAGATCGACAACACCGTCGCGGTGATGGGCGGCGAGGACTGGCAGTTCTGGATCGAGGCGCTGGATGAAGCGGGGGTGCTGGCGGAAGGTGCCAAGACTACCGCCTATACCTATATAGGCGAAAAGATGACCTGGGACATCTACTGGCACGGCACCATCGGCGCCGCCAAGCAGGACCTGGACCGGCGCGTGGTCGCCATTCGCGAGCGCCTGGCCCGGCACGGCGGCGATGCCCGGGTGTCGGTATTGAAGGCGGTGGTCACCCAGGCCAGCGCCGCCATTCCGGCGATGCCGATCTATCTGGCCATCCTGTTCAAGGTGATGAAGGAGCGCGGCGTGCACGAGGGCTGTATCGAGCAGGTCGATGGCCTGTTCCGGAATTCGCTCTACAACCCTGCGCCGGCGCTGGATGCGGAGGGCCGCCTGCGCGCCGACCAGAAGGAACTCGACCCCGCGGTGCAGGACGCGGTGGCAGAGAAATGGCAGCAGATCGACACCGACAACCTGCACCAACTGTCGGATTTTGACGGCTACCGGCGGGAATTCCTGCAGCTGTTTGGCTTTGAGGTGGAGGGCGTCGACTACGAGGCCGATGTGAATCCGCTGGTACCCATCAGCAACCTGGTCTGAAGCTGTGCTGGAACACGACATTCCCTTTACCCTGAGCAGCCGCGTGCGGCGGCTGGTGGCGCCCAATCCGGGCATGATGACCGGTCCCGGCACCAATACCTATCTGCTGGGCAGCGAGGCGGTGGCAGTGCTGGATCCCGGCCCCGCGATACCGGCCCATATCGATGCAATCCTCGCCGCCGGCGCTGGCAATATCCGATGGATAGTGTGCACTCACACTCACCCTGACCACTCGCCGGCCTGGCTGGCGCTTGCGGAGGCCACCGGTGCCGAGGTGATCGGAGCGCTGCCTGCGAACGACCGTTTCCAGGATGACACCTTCCAGCCGACGGTGGAATTGGAGGACCAGTGGCTGCTGCAAGCCCCCGAGTTCTCGCTGCGCGCAATCCATACCCCGGGCCATGTCAGCAACCACTACTGTTTCCTGCTGGAACAGGAAGGCATGCTGTTTGCCGGCGACCACATCATGAACGGCTCCACGGTGGTGATTGTGCCGCCGGGGGGCGACATGAAAGCCTATATCGACTCATTGCAGCGGCTGCTGGACTACCCGCTGCAGAGTATCGCCCCGGGCCACGGCGAGCTGATCCCTGAGCCGCGCGAAGTCGTCGCGGCGTTGGTAGCACACCGGCTGAAGCGAGAGCACAAGACAGCGGCAGCCCTCGCCCGGCTGGGGCCGGCGACGCTCGAGTCGCTGGTGCAGGATGTCTATGATGACGTCGATTCATCCCGGCACGAGTGGGCCAAGCTGTCCCTGAGTGCGCATCTCATCAAACTGCAGCAGGAGGGCCGGGCCCGCTATTGCGAGCCAGAAGCGCTGTGGGAGGCCGTGCCGGCCAGCCGCTGACAGGCCCGGCAATTATCCGACCAGAAATTATTTAACAATAAACAGGAGCACAACCATGCAAGGCCTGATGATGGACATGCCGCTGACGATCACTTCGATTATCCGCCACGCCGAGCGCGTCAACGGCAGCGCCGAGATTGTTTCCGTCACCCGTGACAACCCCCGCCACCGCTACACCTATCGCGAAGCGTTTGCCCGCACCCGGCAGCTCGGCAGTGCCCTGGACACGCTGCAACTTGAGCGCGGCGACCGCATAGGCACGCTGGCGTGGAATGACTATCGCCATCTGGAAACCTATTACGCCTCAGCCTGCAGCGGTTATGTCTGCCATACCATCAACCCGCGCCTGTTTCCCGAACAGCTGATCTATATCATCAACCACGCCGAGGACCGCTACATTTTCCTGGACCCGGACTTCATGCCGCTGGCGGAAAAAATCGCCGAGCAGTGCCCCGGAGTGAAGTCCTGGGTGGTGCTCACTGACGAGGCCCATATGCCGGCCACCTCCCTGGACAACGTTACTTGCTACGAAACCCTGGTGGCCGGCGGCAGCAACGATTTCGACTGGCCCGAACTGGACGAGCGCGATGCCTGTGCGCTGTGCTACACCTCGGGCACCACCGGCAACCCCAAGGGCGTACTCTATTCCCACCGTTCCACGATGCTGCATGCCTACGCGACGATGATGCCGGACGCGATGGGGCTGTCCAGCAGTGATGTGGTGATGCCGATCGTGCCGATGTTTCACGTCAACGCCTGGGGTAACCCCTACTCCTGCCCGATGGCGGGCTCCAAGATCGTGTTTCCGGGCAACAAGATGGGTGATGGCGCGACCCTGACCAGCCTGATAAATGAGGAGGGCGTTACCCTTTCCGCCGGGGTGCCCACGGTGTGGCTGGCCTTGCTGGGGCACCTGAAAAACACGGGCGAAACACTGGATTCACTGCGCCAGATCATCGTGGGTGGCGCCGCCTGCCCGCTGTCCATTGCCGAGGATTTTGACCGCCATGGGGTGGAGACCCGGGTCGGTTGGGGCATGACCGAGATGAGTCCGCTGGGCAGCGTCAACGCCAGTGCCGACCAGAAGGAACGCTACAGCCCCGAGCAATACCGCAAACTGCGGCTGAAGGCGGGGCGGCCCATTTTTGGTGTGGAGATGAAGATTGTTGACGACGACGGCCAGGAGCTGCCCTGGGACGGTGAGGCCTTCGGCTCGCTGAAGGTGCGCGGTCCCTGGATATGCTCCCGCTATTTCAAGAGCGAACCGGGTGAAGCGCATGCCGAAGAGGGCTGGTTCGAAACCGGGGACGTCGCCACCATCGACCCCGAGGGCTATATGGCGATCACCGACCGGACCAAGGATGTGATCAAGTCTGGTGGTGAATGGATCTCCTCGATCGATGTCGAGAACATCGCGATGGGCCACCCGAAGGTGGCCGAAGCGGCAGTGATCGGCCACTACCACCCGAAATGGAGCGAGCGTCCGCTATTGATTGTGGTGCGCGATCCGGCGGGGCAGGACCTGGATGCCGCGGAAATACTGGCCTGGTTCGACGGCAAGGTGGCCACCTGGTGGAAGCCGGATGCGGTGGAGTTTGTGGACGCTCTGCCCCATGGCGCTACCGGCAAGGTACAGAAGGTGGCCCTGCGGGAACAGTTCAAGGACTACAGCTTCCCGGCCTGAGCCATTGGGGCCGGGCGCGGCTGCCAGTGCCAGCTGCCGGTCCGCCGCTGGCGAAAATCTGGCGCCGGGGATGTCGCCAGTCGACAGGCCCGGGGGAGAGGTGGCGCAGGACGTGGATTGCGGAGAGCGGAAGAGAGCGGCATGGACAAGCAATACAGTCTCCGCGAAGCGGTGGCACAGATAGAAGACGGCATGACCGTCGGTATTGGGGGCTGGGGGGCCCGGCGCAAGCCGATGGCACTGCTGCGCGAGATTCTGCGCTCGGAGCTGAAGGACCTGACGGTAGTTGCCTGCGGTGGTGCGGAGCTGGGCATGCTGTGTGCCACTGGCAAGGTCCGGAAGCTGGTATTCGCCTTCGTGCCGCCGGATTCCATACCGCTGGGCCCCTGCTTCCGCCAGATCCTGCGAAGCGGCGCGATCGAGGTCATGGAGATTGACGAGGGCATGCTGCAGCTGGGCTTGCGCGCGGCGGCCTGGGGCCTGCCCTTTATGCCCACCGGGGCGGGGCTGGGCACCGATGTGCTCACCCGCAATCCGCAGATCAAGCTGGTCGACAGCCCCTATGACGACAAGGAGTGGGTCGCCATGCCGGCGCTGCAGCTGGATGTCTCGCTGCTGCACGTCGACCGGGCCGACGCTCGCGGAGTCTGCCAGATCGCCGGCCCCGACCATTACCTGGACGATGGCTTTGCCCGCGCTGCGACCCGCACCATCGTGTCCTGTGAGGAGCTGGTGGCCAGCGATTTCTTCCACGATCCGGCCCGGGCCCGGCAGGTGTTCTGGGAACGCTCCGCTACCAGCGTGGTGGTCGAGGCGCCAGGCGGCGCCCACCCCGGCTCCTGTAATCCGCAGTACGGCGCTGACCTGCGGCATTTCGGGACCTGCGTGGCCGCGGCCGAGGACGGCGGCATGGTGGGCTACCTGCAGCAATACCTGGGCGCCGACGAGGCCGAATACCAGCACAACGTGGGTGGTCTCGATGCCATCAGGGCGCTCGAACTGCCCACTTGTTGAGTGGCGAGGGAGGACCACGTATGTCTGATGCAGCAACCGGCTATACCCTGGCGGAACTGTGCATTGTGGCTGCCGCCGAGGCCTTCCGTCACGACGGCGAGATCCTGGCGGCCGGCAGCGGGGTGATACCGCGCCTGGCCGCCAGCCTCGCGATGAAGACCTTCAATCCGGACCTGATGATCACCGATGCCGGGGCCTTCCTGCTGGGCGAACCCTGCCCCATCGGCCAGCGACCGGCGGATTTTCACCAGGCCAATGAGACCTGGCTGGGACTTTCGCGGGCCTGCGACACGTTCTGGAGCCGCAAGTGCCACACGATACTGGAGCCGAGCCAGCTCGACCGTTTCGGCCAGGCCAACAGTTCCGCGCAGTACGGCGGCCTCCGGCAAACCGGGGCGATGCTGGCGGAGCCCCGCGGTTTCCCCGGCCTCTCGATTTCCAGCCCCCGCAGCTTTTTTGTCGCGGGCCATACTACCCGGGCTTTTCCTCCCGGGGAGTGCGACTACGTATCCTATCCCGGCTTCAATCCGGCGCGGCTGGCCAGGGGACACTCGCTGGAGGACATCGATATCCGCCGGGTGGTGACCGACCTGTGCGTGATGGATTTCGGCGGCCCCGACAACCAGCTGCGGCTGCTGACCCTGCACCCGGGGGTTACCGTCCAGCAGGTACAGGACAACACGGGCTTTCCGATTGCCGTGGCAGGCACGGTGCCCGCCACAGCGCCGCCGACGGCGGCCCAGCTGGCCATCATTGCGGCCCTGGATCCGCACCAGCTGCGCGCCACCGTGATCGCCGATAACCCGCCCGGCGAGCCTGCCGGCCAGCTCTGACGGTAGCGGCGGCTGTGCTACAATGCCGCGAATCCGGGCCGGTTGAATCCGGCCGGTGTCCCCGCGAACACTGGAACGGCGTGTCATGAGCAAAATCGGCGAACTGCTGGTACAGCAGGGCAAAATTTCCGAGCGCGATGTCGAGCGCACCCTGCTGGCCCAGGGCGAAATGGGCGACCTGTTCGGCCAGGTGCTGGTCAAGCTGGGCCTGGTATCGGAGCAGGATATCGCGCTGGTGCTCAGCGAGCAGTTGGGCATTGCGCTGCAACTGGCGTCGGATTACCCCGAAGAGCCGGTAACGCTGGACGGCCTGGCCCAGGAGTTCCTGGTGAACAATGCGGTGGTGCCGGTGGCAGTGGATGACAGCGGCGTCCGTTTTGCCGCCGCGGTGCCGCAGGATCCCTTCCTGGCCAAGGCCCTGGCGATGGCGCTGGACCGGCCGGTCAGTATCGTGCTGGGCCTGGAGAGCGATATCGCCCGCGCGCTGCAATTGCGGCTGCAGTCGGCCGATGGGGAGAGCGACGACGAAGACGGCTTTGGCGACCAGTTCAGTGGCCAGACCGACGACGATTTCATCGAGCACCTGAAGGACCTGGCCAGCGAGGCGCCGGTGATCCGCCTGGTCAACCAGATCATTCACCGGGCGGTGGACATGGGCGCCTCGGATATCCATATCGAACCCTTCGAGGACGGCCTGCAACTGCGCTACCGGGTGGACGGGGTGCTGCAGGAGGCCACCGACGCCCCGGCGGTGAACCTCGGTGCCGCGATCGCCTCGCGCATCAAACTGCTGTCGCACATGAACATTGCCGAGCGGCGGCTGCCCCAGGATGGCCGCATCATGATCCGGGTCAAGGGCCACGAGCTGGACCTGCGGGTTTCGACCATTCCCACCGTGCATGGCGAGAGCATTGTGATGCGGGTGCTGGACCGCGGCAGCATCCGCCTCAGTCTCACCGCGATGGGCTTCAGCGACGACACCCTGCGCCGCTACCAGCGCCTGCTGGACAGCCCCCACGGCGTACTGCTGGTCACCGGTCCCACCGGCTCGGGCAAGACCACCACCCTGTATGCCTCACTGGCTTCGCTGGACTCCGACAAATTGAAGATCATCACCGTGGAAGACCCGGTGGAGTACCAGCTGCAGGGGGTCAACCAGATCCAGGTGCAGTCCCAGATCGAGCTGAATTTTGCCCGGGCGCTGCGCGCCATTCTGCGCCAGGACCCGGATATCATCATGATCGGGGAGATGCGTGACGGGGAAACCGCCCAGATCGGGGTGCAGTCCGCGCTGACCGGTCACCTGGTATTGTCCACGCTGCACACCAACACCGCCGCCGGCGCGATCACCCGGCTGGAGGACATGGGTATCGAGCGCTACCTGATCACCTCCGCGGTCAACGGGGTGCTGGCCCAGCGCCTGGTGCGCACACTGTGCAAGCACTGCAAGGCGCCGCTCGAACTCGATGCGGACTCGATCCAGCGCTACGGCCTGGCCCGTTTCATCGACGCGGCCAATCCCACGGTCTACCAGGCCCGTGGCTGTACGCACTGCCTGGAGACGGGCTACGCCGGCCGGACCTCGATCCACGAGCTGTTCTGCCTGGACGAAGAGATGCACCGGGAGATCATGAGCGGTGCGGACGCCACCCTATTGCACGCGGCGGCCCGCCGCCAGGGCATGATTACCCTGTATGAGGACGGCCTGCGCAAGGTCGTGCAGGGGCAGACCTCGCTGGAGGAAGTCATGCGGGTGACCCAGGACCAGAGTGAGGCCGGTGGTCCGCCCGCGGCCGCGGTGGCCTGACGCCCATGGCCTATTTCAATTACCGGGCGATCGGCCGCGATGGCAAGCCGCTGGACGGCACCGTGGAAGCCGATGGCCTGGAACTGGCCTCGCGTCAGTTGCGGGCCCAGGGCCTGACCCTGCTCAAACTGGAGGCCGGGGCCGGCGCCGCGGCCGCCAAAAAGGGCAGCGGCAAGGCGATCAAGCGCCAGGACGTCCTGTCCACCACCAGCGAACTGGCGGTGCTGCTGCGCGCCGGCCTGCCGCTGGACCGGGCCCTGAAGGTGCTGATCGACATGGCCTCGGAGCCGGCGCTTGAAGTGCTGCTGCAGGAATTGCTGACCGCGGTGAAAGGCGGCAAGGCCTTCAGCCAGGCATTGCAGCCCCACAGCGACGTATTCGGTAATTTCTATATCAATATGGTGCGCTCGGGTGAGGCCAGCGGCCAGCTGTCCGCTGTGCTGGACCGGCTGGTGGAGTACCTGGAGAATGCCAAGGCCAACCGCGACAGCGTGGTAGCCGCGCTGATCTACCCCGCCATCCTGCTGGTGGTGTCGGTATTGTCCATCGTGCTGATGCTGGGCTTTGTGGTGCCGCAGTTCGAGACCCTGTTCGAGGACATGGGCGAAGCGCTGCCGCCGCTGACCGCGATGGTGATAGGCGCCGCCGATTTCATCAAGAGCTACGGCTGGCTGATCCTGCTGCTGCTGGCAGGCGTCGGCCTGTACCTGCGCAGCTGGCTGCGAACCGAACATGGTCAGGCCAGCAAGGATCGTCGCCTGCTGCGCCTGCCGCTGGCGGGGGGGATCATCTTCCAGTTTGAGGTGTCCAAGTTCGCGCGCACCGTAGGCACCCTGTTGGGCAACGGCGTATCGCTGCTGAAGGCCATCTCCATCGCCATCGATACGGTCGACAACCGGGTGCTGAAGGACGCGCTGCAGGTGCTGCCACCGGCGGTGAAGGCCGGCCGGCGGATGTCGGTGGCGCTGGAGGAAACCGGCATGTTCACGCCGATGGTGATACAGATGACCCGGGTGGGCGAGGAATCGGGCAGTCTGGACAAGATGATGCTGGAGCTGGCCAAGGTCTTCGACAGCCATGTGCAGGTGGGCGTCAAGCGCGGCCTCACGCTGCTGGAACCGGTGCTCATTCTGGGCATGGGTTTTGTGATTGCGGTGATCATCATCGCCATCTTGATGGGCATCCTGTCGGTCAACGACCTGGCGATCTGACAGTTGCCTGGGAATAAGCCGGTTCACCACGCCGTCTGTCAGGAATACTTATTATCAACGGGAGTACACGAATAGCATGCATATGACATTACAAGGCCGGCGCAGCTCGCGGGGCAGGAACCGGGGTTTCACACTGATGGAGCTGCTGGTGGTGCTCGCGATCCTGGGCCTGCTGATGAGCCTGGTGGGGCCCCGGGTGCTGAACCAGCTCGGTGGTGCCAAGACCAAGACCGCCGCCATCCAGATCAAGGACCTGGAGCAGGCGCTGGAAATGTACAAGCTGGACGTGGGGCGCTTTCCGTCCAGCAATGAGGGTTTGGACGCACTCGTGAGCAAGCCGCCCAGTGCCGCGGGCTGGAATGGCCCCTATCTGAAATCGGACGTGCCGCTGGATCCCTGGAACCGCGAATACATGTACAAGTACCCTGGTGACAGGGGCGAGCTGGATATCTACAGCTACGGCCAGAACGGTACTCCCGGAGGCGAGGGTGAAGACCAGGATGTGGGCAACTGGTAGCACCCAGCGCGGCTTTACCCTGCTGGAACTGATGGCGGCGCTGGCGATTGCCGGCCTGGTGCTGGCGCTGGCGGTGCCCTCGACCATGCGCATGTACGACAATATCCGCTACCGGCAGGCGGTGCGCGATGTCGTGACCCTGTTCGGCAGTGCCCGCTACCAGGCCATGCACAGTGGCCGCGCGCAGAGCGTGGAGATCGATCCGGGCAAGCGTCGCATCAGCTTTGCTTCCACGGTGCACCAGTTGCCGGCCGGGTTCAGCGTCAGCGTGCACTCCGCGCGTGAGCTCAACCGCGGCGGGGTCGGCGTGATCCGCTTCTACCCCGAGGGTGGCGCCAGCGGTGGCGGTGTCGATATCGAGTCTGCCCGTGGTGCCGGAGTGAGCATTACGGTGGACTGGCTGCTGGGCAATGTCAGTCAGGAAGCCTATGCGGCCCGCTAGGCGCGCTGCCGGGTTCTCCCTGCTGGAGATGCTGGTGGCGATGGCGATCCTGGGGCTGTCGCTGGGGGCACTGTACCAGGCTACCAGTGGCGCCACCCGCAACGTGCGCATGGATGAAAAGTACGCCTACGGCGTCGAGCTGGCCCGTTCGCTGCTGGCGGATTATGCGGTGGTGCCGCTCAGCGGTACCGCTGCCCGCGGCGAAACCACCGGCGGCTTCCTGTGGCGGGTGGCAACCAACCCGATTCCGCAACAGGGTCCCGGCGGTCTGACCGGAGGAGCGCTGCAGTACATTGAGGTATCGGTCAGCTGGACCGACGGCAGCAGCGCGCGCCAGGTGGTGCTGAACTCCGTGGTAGCGGGCGCCGGCGAGACGTGAATCCGGGCCATTCCACTGCTGGCCGCCAGCGCGCTTTCACTCTGGTGGAAGTGGTGGTGGCGCTGTCGGTGCTGTCATTGATCATGCTCGCCACGATCACGGCGCTGCGCACCTTTGCCAGCACCCAGCAGACGCTGGACCGGATGATGGCGCGGGTCGACGAGGTCCGCAGTGCCAGCAGCCTGTTGCGGGACCTGGTCGACAGTGCCGTGATCGGCGATGGCCCGGACCTGGGCGGGCTGACCCTCGGCGGCGCCAGCCAGCAGTCTGGCGCCTTCTTCCAGGGCGATGACACGGCCCTGGTGTGGAAGGCGAATATCATGTTTGGCGAAAGCTTCGGCGGCCAGTACCTGTTGCGTCTGGCCCGCGAGCAGGACGAACTGGTGCTGCGCTGGCAGGAACCGACGCCCAACAACCGCGAGGCGGACTGGTCGGAGACCCCGTCGCGGCCCCTGCTGACCGGCCTGCAGACTTTTGCCGTGGCGTATCGGCCCGGCGTCGGCGAGGACTGGGTGGACGAGTGGATCACTGCCGGCAGCGCCTCGCCGGCCACATTGCGGCTGCGGATCCGCACCCGCGACCGGTTCTGGCCCGACCTGATCATGCAGGTGCCGCAATGAGCGGGGGCCGTTGCGGGGAATTTTCGGCGGCGCCTGGACGTCACTGTCAGCGACAGCGCGGTGTGGCGCTGGCGATGGTAGTCTGGTTTATTGCCGCCATGTCCCTGCTGGTGGTCGGTATCGTCCACGAAGCGCGGGTCGACGTGCGCCTGGCGCAGACCCACCTGGCCCGGGCCAAGGTCGCCGCGGCGGGTGACGGCGCCATCAATCTGCTGCTGTCGCGGCAGGGAGAGCTGCGCGCAGAGCGGCAGTCACCGGCCGATGGCGAGGAGCCCGTGCTGGATGGAGAATTCGCGCTGGGGCAATTGCGGGTCCGGGTGCAGATGGTGCCGGTGTCGCGCCTGATCAAGGTCTATTCCGAAAAGCCGGGACCGCTGGCGGCACTGTTCGCCGAGCGCGGTGGAATCAGCCGCGGAGAGGCCCAACGGCTGGCAGACAATGTGGTACAGTTGCGCAACCCGCGGGGCCGCCGGGGCAGCGGACCTGCGCTGGAAACGCCGGAGGACCTGCTGCGCATAGAGGGTTTTGACCGCGCGCTGCTCGATGCCATCCGCGACGATATCACCGCGCTGGATCGCGGCTACCGGCTGGACGCGGTAATGGATTATGACGGCCGCCGCTGGCTGCGCCGGCGCTGGGTATCCCTGCAGGCCGCCGGGCCGTCGCTGTTGCCCTGGCAGATAAAACGCACCGAGGCGCCGCGGGTGATCGGTGGCTAAACACACAATGGCTGGCTTACATGCTCGATAACACACAGCAATGGTACCTGTTTGGCTACGACATGCGCCGTATCGGCCATCACTGGCAGGTGGCCTGGGCGGAATTCCTCTGGGGCGACCGCTCGCCGGTGCGGGCGCGGCTGGATGACGTGGTGCGGCTGCAGGGAGAAACCGGTACCGCGCTGTACCACGCCGGCCACCCGGTAAGCGCGGGCGAGGCCAGTTGCGAAGCCGTGCTGCTGCCGGATGAGCTGGTGCTGTTCAAGCCACTGGCGGTGCCGCGCGCGGCGGAAGACGAGCTGGACTCGGTGATGGCGCTGGAGGTCATGGCCAACAGCCCCTTTCCCGCCGATGACACCGCGGCTGGCTGGACCCTGCTGGGCCGCGACGAGAAGCACCTGCGGCTGCAATTGGCGATTGTCTCGAACAGCGCGGTGATGCGTTACCTGGGAAGCCGTTACGACCTGCACGACCCCCACGCCAGGGAGGTCTGGGCGATGGCCGCAGAGCAGCCGGTGGTGCTGCGCGGCTTCGGCGAATCCCGGCGTCTGCAGCGCTACCAGCGGCGCCTGTTGCGGATGGCTGGCTGGCTGGGCGCCAGCCTGCTGACCCTGCTGCTGATTCTGGCGCTGCTGGCGGGTGGCAAGTATCTCCAGTTGCAGCAATACCAGGCCCTGGCCGACACCGTACAGCAGGAGGCCGCCGATGTGATCGGCCTGCGGGAATCGCTGAGCGCCGCCAACCAGACCGTGGCCGGGGTCAATGAACTGTTGAATGAATTTCCCAACCCGCATGTGGAACTGGCGCGTCTGACCCGTCTGCTGGGAGACGATGCCTACATCGCCCAGCTCACCATGCGCGGCCAGGAACTGCGGCTGCGCGGTCGCGCCGCCAATGCGGCCGGGGTCATGGAAGAGCTGATCCGTCAGGAGGCCTTTGCCGTGGTTACCGACCAGGGCATCACCAAGGTCGGCGATACCGGCCTGGAACAGTTCAACGTCAGCATCCAGTTGCAGGACAGGGCGCCATGATGAGCTGGCTGCGGGCAAACCCCCGCTACGCAGTGCTGGTGCTTGGCACCGCGGTGTTGCCGCTGCTGCTGGTGCTGTACCTGACCGCGGGCCTGCTGGGCCTGCGCGCCGAATACCAGGCCGGCATCGAACGGCTCGAGCCGCGCGTCGCCCGCTTGCAGGGCCTGCTGGAACGCGAAGACGAACTGCGGCAGGCTGCTTCCGCCGTGGGCTCCGACGTGCTGGACCTGGTCTATCCTGCCACCGACGACCACCAGGCCGTATCCGCCATGCTGCAAAAGAACGTGCGGGAAATCTTTGCCGCTGCCGGCCTGGTGGTCAGCAACAGCCAGATCCTGCCCGTGCGGGAGGAAGACGGATTCGACCATATCGCCATCAAGTTCACCGCCTCGGGCGACCTGCCGGCCCTGGACATAGCGCTGGCCGACATCAACGCTTACCTGCCCCTGCTGCTGATCGAATCCATCGACGTCTGGCCCGCGCGCGCCTCCGGCCGCCGCGGCAGAGACAGTTCCGAACAGGACATCACCGCGACGGTGCAGGTCCTGGCACTGAAGGCGCGGGCATGAACGCGCTGCAGGCGCTGCGCGCGCGCTACCAGGTGCGGACCAATCCGCTGCGCACCGAGCGCAACATCGAGCTGGTGGCGGTGGCACTGTTGCTGCTGCTATTGTTGCTGCTGATCTACACAGGCCTGCGGGCAGCGATCCCCCCGTCGCCTACCCCGGTGGAGCCGGCCGCTTCCTCGCTGACCATCGCCGACCAACTGGCGCGCCGTTCCGTCAGCAGCGAAGACAGCGAAGAACTGCGGGCGCGCCCGCTGTTCTGGGAGGGGCGCAGGCCGGCAGCACCCAAGCCAGTGGCGCCCGTGGCAAAGAAAACCAGCGAGCCGGCCTCCAAACTGAAGGACGTGCGCCTGCTGGGCGTATTCGGCGACGCCGACGCCGCCGGCATGATCGTGCTGGTCAATGACAAACAGAGCCGGGTATTGATGGGACAGTCGCTGTCGGGCTGGGAATTGCAGGAAGTCGCGTCCGACCACGTGGTACTGGTCAGCGGGCGCAATACCGAAAAACTGAGCCTGCAGCGCTCGATCACCGGCAAACAGGCCCGGCCGCGAAGGGAAACCCCCGCGCCACAGAGCCGTCCCGGCCCCCAGCGCGATGCCCCGCCGAAGGACCGCCCGCAGGGTGACGTTCGGATGGGCGAGGATGGCGGGCAGAACCTGTGAATGCATCGAGTTGTGAATCGAGGGCACTTACTTTGGGCGGGGTGGACTTCGTAGTCCGGCCGGTGCCCTGGGTGGGTGTTTTCAAGACGCGCCGTGAACCCATCCATGGGGGCTCGGATGCGACATCCATGTCGCATACGGTCTTGAAAACACCCACCCAGGACACCGGCCTACCATCGGAGCCAGCTTAAAGTGTATGCCATACAATGGGTACGGCATTGTGGATGAACGGCACTGGCTTGGGGCTAGTCGCGGTGTGAGGGCACTGCTTTCGGAGAATGCTTTCGAGACCGTTTGCCGCATGGATGCGGCAACCGAGCCCCCATGGACGGGTTCACGGCGTGTCTCGAAAGCATTCTCCGGAAGTAGTGACCGCATTATTGGCACCCAACTATTAGTGTGTCATTCAATTGTGAACGGAAAGTACAAGGAAAATTTATGTTGCGGCCCCTGACTGCGCTCGTCATGGTCTCACTGCTGGCCAGCTGTAGCCTGCTGGACAACCAGTTCCGGGGCAAGCCCTACGGCAAGCCCGATACCGGGGACTCCGAACAGCCCGCCGAGCCGGCCGCCATGCCGCGCTCCGCCGAGGAACTCGCGGCCCGCCAGCAGGCAGAGAAAGAATCCGAACGGCTCCAGCCCTCCCTGTACCGGGGTACCGACCAACCCATCAACATGCCGGCGCTGGAAGAACCCATCCGCCTGGTGGGCGAGGATGTCAGCCTCAATTTCGAAGAGGCGCCGCTGGGCGAAGTGGTGCACGCCGTGCTGGGCGATATCCTCGGCCTGGACTATATCGTCGACCATCCCGTCCAAGGCAACATCACGCTGCGCTCGCGCACCCCGATTCCCCGGGACCAACTGCTGCAGGTGCTGGAATCGCTGCTGCGGGCCAACAACGTCATCATGACCCGCGGCGCCGATGGCCGCTACCTGGTGACCGGGTCAGAACAGGGCACCCGGCTGGCGCCGCGGCTCTCCAATCCCGAATCCGAGCGCGCAGGCTACAGCACGATAGTGGTCCCGCTGCAGTACATCAGCGCCAGCAACATGGCCGAGATTCTCGGCCCGATGGCAGAGGAGCAGGCCTTTCTCCGGGTCGACAACAGCCGCAACCTGTTGATACTGGCCGGTACCCAGGCGCAGCTTGATGGCTGGCTGGACATGATCGCCACCTTCGACGTCGACCTGCTCAAGGGCATGTCGGTGGGCCTGTTTCCGCTTGAAAACAGCCGCGTGGAAGACGCTGCCCAGGTGCTCGACGGCATGCTGGGCAGCGGCAGCGGCGATGGGGGTGAAGGCGAGGGCGGGCAGGGCAGCAATAATTTTTCCCGGCTGGTGCGCATCATACCGGTCAAGCGCCTCAACAGCCTGCTGGTGGTCACACCCAGGTCGCATTACCTGGATACGGTGGGTACCTGGATCGAGCGGCTGGATACCACCCCGGATTCCAATTTCGAAAAAAGCCTGCATGTCTATCCGGTGCAGAACACCACCTCCAGCCGGCTGGCTGACCTGATCCGGGGTATTTATTCCGGTGGTGGTGGGGGTGGTCGCTCCACGGGGCCGGCCGCGCGTTCAGGCGCCACCGACCGCGGGGTCGCCCCGGGCATGTCCATGGAATCGATCGGTTCCGGTTCCAGCAGCAGAAGCGGCCGCTCCAGTGGCAGTTTTGGGTCTGGCAGCAGCTCAGGCAGCAGTGGTATCGGCAGTTTTGGCAGCAGCAATCGCAGTAGCGATACCGGCGGCAGCACGGTCACCAGCATCGGTGGTGACGAGGAGAGTGAGATTGCCGATGTGCGGGTGGTGGCGGACGAGGAAAACAACTCGCTGATGATCTACGCCACCGGCAAGCAGTACGGCATTATCGAGGATGCGTTGCGGCAGCTGGACGTGGTTGCCACCCAGGTGATTATCGAGGCCAGCATCCTGGAAGTGACACTCACCGAAGATCTGGAATACGGCCTGGAGTGGTCCTTCAAGAATGGGCTGGGCGGACGCTACGACGGCTCCGGCCAGCAGGTGAGCTCCGGCTCCGCGCCCTCGGTTTCTGCGCCAGGTTTTTCCTATTCCATCACCAACCCGGCCGGCAATATCAATGCGGTGCTCAATGCCTTGTCAGAGGACAGCCTGATCAACGTGATCTCCTCCCCGTCGGTGATGGTGCTGGACAACCACACCGCGTATATTCACGTCGGCGATCAGGTGGCCATCCGTCAGGGCTCGCTGGTCAGTGAGGGCGGTACGGTTACCCAGAATTTTCAGTACCGCGACACCGGCGTCAAGCTGATGGTGCGGCCCTCGGTCAATGCCGGTGGCCTGGTGACGATGGACGTGGAGCAGTCAGTGACTGATATAGGTACTGCTACGATCAACGAGCAACCTACGTTCCTGGAGCGCAATATCATGAGCCGGGTGGCGGTACGCTCCGACGAATCGGTGGTATTGGGCGGATTGATCCGCGAGAACGCGTCCAGCAGAGACTCGGGCGTGCCTCTGTTGCACCGTATTCCCGTCCTCGGTGCGCTGTTTGGCAGCACCGTGAACAACAACCGCCGCACCGAGTTGCTGGTGATCATCACGCCGCGGGTACTGGCCAACGAGACCGAGCTGCGTGAGGTCAGTCAGGAACTGCGCTCCCGGGTGCGTCATATGCAACTGATCGACGATCCGCTGCTGGAAGAGCCCCTGGCGGAAGACTAGGACCCGCACAATCCTGTAACATGGCTATACCGACACTATATATAGAAGGATGTGCGGCAATTCATAGGGTGCGTTGACGAAGGAAACGCACCACCGCCCAGCTCATAGGGTGCGTTGACAAAGGAAACGCACCACCACCCAGCTCATAGGGTGCGTTGACAAAGGAAACGCACCACCACCCCGAACCAGGTGCATTTCCTTCGTCAACGCACCCTATACCGGAAGAAGTGAAGCAATACAGGAAGAGGCGAACAAAGCCTGAGCAGCCGCCATTCTTCGATATAGAGCCTATATCCATTCTCTTATATAGAGCTTATATATAGAAGACTGTGCAGGAGCCTGAAACAATCATCGGCATCAGCCGCTATTTATCGTCGACGTTGGGCGCTTTTCCCCCGGAAATTCGTGTAAATTTTACACACGAAAGTAATGGAATAAATTGGCCGCTGGCATATGGCGAAGCCCCGGACGGGCCGGCAGCACTGCTTGACCCGATGCCGAAGGGCTCCACGCGAGGCCGACTCGAGGCTTGCAGTCACACCACACGGCGGCTTCGCTGTACACCATATACCGGCTGCGGTGGCGGCTACGGACAGCAGCCAAGCCGCTTTCATTGTGCTCCCCGGGCGCGCTATAATCGCCGCCCGATCAAGTAAAAGGTAACTATTTCAATATGTTAAAGCGAGAATCACGGTTGTTCATGGCGGCACTACTGGTGCTGGCCTGCCTGGGTATCAGCGCCTGTGGCCAGATGCAGACCAAGCAGGAACTCACCGAGGCTGACATCGCCGCGCTGGAACAGCGGGTGCGCGAGCGCTGGCAAACACTGATCGACAAGGACTTTGCCGAGGCCTGGGAGTACGCCTCACCTAACTATCGAGCTGTTGTGCCTAAGAATATGTTTAGGCACAATTTTTCCTATACGCTGGATTGGCAGTTGACAGGAATTGAAGTTGTTGCCTATGATGCTGACGCAGCTGTGGCGAGTGTGACGGTTCGGGTCATGTCCAAGCCGGTCAAACAAACCTCGATATCTGCTCAATTTGGAGCCGTGCCTGCAACAATTCGCGAGAAATGGGTTAGCATTGATGGCGAGTGGTGGCACAGCACCAACGGTTAGTCTGGCTATCGGGTTGAAAGCTGGCTGCAGCTAGCAATAATAGCGCTAGCAATCTGTAATTTGGTTGTGAAGTAAAAAACACATTAGGAGCTCCTCTATGAATGCGAATTTCAAACCCTTAGGCCTTGCTGCAGCGGTAGCCGCGGTAACAGCCGGGTACGCTGGTATCACGACCGCGCAAGAGCCGTCAATCAACGGCCTCGGCAACGTGGGCCTGGTGCCTTACTACACCGTACGTGACGGCTTCGGTACCGGCGTACATATTACCAACACCAGCGAGGCCACCCAGGTAGTCAAGGTTCGCCTGCGTCGCGGCACCGACTCCATGGATGCCCTCGACTTCAACCTGATCCTGTCGCCGAAAGACGTCTGGACCGGCTTCCTGAGCACTGACGGTGATAACATCGTCTTTACTACCCAGGACGAATCCTGCACGGCGCCCGGAAGAGTCAATGGGCAGTTCACTATGCCCCCGATCTACCGCGAAAACGCGGAAGAGGGCTACATTGAAATCATTGGCATGGGTCAGCCAGTTTCTGAATCTACACCTATTGCAGTGGCCGCCAAGCACACGTCAGAAGGCGTTCCTGCGGATTGTGCCGGCGTTCGCAGCAACTTTTTCGCGAATGGCGATGCAGGTGGTCCGTCTCAGGGCGTTATCGATTATGACGAAACCTACCAGATCAGCACTGTTACCGGTGTGCCCAGTGGCGTAACGATTTATGAAGCGCCTGAAAACGCGCTGAAGGTCTCTTTCTTCATTCGTGACTCCGAGTCAGGTATAGAGTTCGGTAACGAGGCGTTCCACCTTCAGAACTTCCTGGCTGAGCCCTCGATGACCAACCAGCAAACTGGTCTCTTCAGCGGCGATCTGGAAGGTTTCGACTACCCTGACTTGAACGGTGGCTGGGTTGGTGTTGATCGCGGCAAGTTCAACGCTTTGCGCACCGCTTTTGGCAGCGCATCCGTGATCAATGACTGGTCAGCCAATGCAGACCTTAACGTCGGCACCGACTGGGTTATCACTTTCCCGGGCCAGTACACCATGTTGAGCCTGCCTCACTACTTCGGCTCCCTGTTCAACGAAGCGGTAACGTGTTCTCGCGGTGATCCGGCTACCGCTGGTGGTGGAAATGACGATCTGGAGACAGCAGCTTGTGACTTCCGCGATATACCGGCCACAGCAACGTTCGACGTATACGATCGTGAAGAGCAGCAAATTACCCAGGAGGAAGGTGGTCTTGTAGTATCTCCCCAGCCTCCCGGTCAGGTTACCCGGACCGAGCTGCCGTACGAAGTTAACGTGGTGCGGTGGGGCGTAGATCCCGTGCTGAACAGCCAGAACTCAGATATCAGCGTGGATGTGCCAGATAGCCCATTTGGCTGGGCTGAGCTGGCGGTTACCAGCATGGACGCGAATCTCGCAGTTTGTGACGCAACTGCGCTTTCGGCCGGCCTGACTCTGGGTGATACCAATACCGTGACTGAGGACAGTGTTGCAGCAGCAGCCGCAGCTCAGGATTGTACTGATCTCTCCACTGTTAATCTGATCCCGAAGATTGGTTTCGTGGCTTGGGAACGCGGCTTCCCCGCTAACCCTGACGCGAACTATGGTCGGATCGTAGAGCACTCTTACGGCGTTGCTTCTTGATGCTGTGATAGTCTCTAAAGCTCTGATGTAGTAAACTGAAAACCGGCACCGAAAGGTGCCGGTTTTTTTTGTGCCAAAGAATTTGTCCAGAGGTTCCAGAAAATGGTTGTCCGGAAATGGTTGTTGCAGTGCTGTGCTGCGCTGTTGTGTGTATCATCCCTCGCCCAGGCGAAGGATGTGATTGTTGATGGTGATGTAAAAATAAGTCGGGCTGAGTTCGAGCAGATTGTTTCCCGCTGGAATGCGGAGATGCGCGAATCAGCCGCTACCGACCATGGCGACCGGCTGGAGCTGATCAATATCGCGCTGATGAACAAGAAACTGGCGGCAGCCGCTGAAGCGCTTACCGAGGAGGAAGATCCAGAGGCCTACTGGCGGTTGCATTTCCAGCTGCAGTCGGTGAAACGTAACTTCATGGTGGACCGCTACGCCAAGTCCATTGAGATACCCGATATGAGTGAATTGGCGCAGGAGCGCTATCACACCGAGAAAGACAAGTATGCCAAGGTGCCTGAGCACCGCCTGACTTCCCATATCCTCTTTATGTGCCAGCCTGGCAAGTGTGACCGGGAACCCGTGCGGACCAAGGCACGGAAAGTACTGCAGCAACTTCAGGATGGCGCCGACTTCGAGGAAATGGTGGAGCAGCACTCGGAGGACCCTGGCTCCAAAGAGAAGGGCGGTTTGTACGACAAATGGTTCAGCCTCGGTGGAAAGGGCGTGGAGCCGCGCTATACCGGCGGCGCATTTGAAATCGAAGAGGTGGGCCAGTATTCCGATCTGGTGGAAACCCAGTTCGGGGTTCACCTGATCCGCCTCGACGGTATCCGCGAAGAGCATTACCTGCCCTATGAGGAGGTGAAGGACAGTATCATCTCCCACCTGCGCGCCGAATACCGCAAACTGGCCATGAAGGAATACGAGGCCCAGTTGATGATAAGCGACGACGCCTACATCGACGGCCCGGCGATGGACGAGATACTGGAACCTTATAAAAAGGATTAGTATCTGTCCGGAACGGTTCATCCGGGCGGCGCCAGAGACACAGTGTCATCGTGCCGCGCCGGAATGAGACCGGCCGGCAGCGCAGCCATGGAGTGATGAATCACTGATGCGTAACGTTGTTATCCTCGGCATGCACCGTTCGGGGACGTCGATGGTGGCCGGTGAACTGGTCGCGGCGGGCCTGTACGCGGGCGCGGCCGAAGAACTGCTGGATGCCCAGGAGGATAATCCGGTTGGCTTCTGGGAGCGTCAGGATGTGGTGGCGCTCAATGACCAGATGCTGGAAACGGCGGGTGGCAGCTGGTTCAGCCCCCGGCCGCTACGCTGCAGCCAACGCCGGAATACGAGGCAGAGACAGCCGCCATCCTGGCGAAATTCCCCGGCGGCCAGCCCTGGTTGCTAAAGGACCCGCGCATGGTGCTGACCTGGCCCGCCTGGCAGGCGGCGCTGGGGGATGCGGTGCCGGTGTATGTCTACCGCGATCCCTGCACGGTAGCGGTCTCCCTGCATCGCAGGAACGGCTTCCCGCTGGCCCTGGGCCTGGCCCTGTGGGAGCACTATAACCGCACTGCCCTTGCCATCATCGCCGGCCGTGAGTCGGTTGCGATCAGCTATGAAGCCATTGTCGCCGATTCCCGGGCCAGCCTGCAGGCCATGCTGCGTCAACTGGCGCAGCTGGATGTGCCCTGCGCTGTCGAGGCTGGCCATGACACCTACCGGCCCGAGCTGACCCGTTCCCTGCGCGATTCAGAGCCGATGGCGCGGGCCATGGCGCTGTTGACGCCGTCCCAGCGCTCGCTGCGGGACTACTGTGAGACACTGTGCGCCGGCCACGAGCTGCCGCCACTGGCGCCCGAGGATGCCAGCCTGCAGCCGACCCTGGATGATCTGGCGCGGGCCCCGGATTCCGTCGCCCGCGGCCTGGAGGCCGGCGCCGAACTGGCCCGTCAGCAGCAGCTGTGCGCCGAGCGCACCGGCGAGCGGGACCAGGCGCTGGCGCAGTTGCGCCAACTGGAGGGTGACTACCGCCAGTTGGGGGTAGCCCACGAGGATGAACTGTCCCGCCACCGGCGCCTGCAGCAGCAGCAACAGGCACTGGAGCAGGACCATGCTGCCCTGGCCGCTGCGCACCGGGCCGAGGTGACGCGCCATGAACAGCTGCAGGTGGAACACCAGGCGCTGGTGGAGAAGGCCGAGTTCCTGTTCATCACGCTGACGCGTACCTACACCAACCTGCTGGAGTTCGAGCGCTCCCGGCTGGGTGCAATACAGCGCCTGGTGCGACGCGGCTACAAATTTCTCACCCGGCGCCGCGGCATCAGCACCAGCTATGAGGACGCGCTGGCGGATGCCCGTGAGCACTACGCGGAGTTTGAACTGACGCTGCCGGAGCGGCCGCCCGGCAAGCTGGCTCTGCTGCTGCCGGTGTTGCGTTATATGGCGGCCCACCCGGTGTCCTCGTTGCGCAGCTTCAGTCTGGCCCGGCTCTGGCGCGGCCTGACAGTGCTGCGCAAGTCCAGTGCGGCGGATTTCAATGTCTGGGTGGGCAGCCGCTTTCCGCAGGCGGCCGGCCCCGCGGCGATCCCGCTGCCGGCGGAGCTGGATCCGGAGCTGGATTTCCGCGAGCTTGAATTTCCGGTTGCCGCACAGCCGCGGGTGTCCATCATTGTACCGGTCTACAACGACTACCGGGTGACGATGAACTGCCTGGTGGCATTGCTGGAGCACACCTCCGGCGTCGATTATGAAGTGCTGCTGGGGGATGACCACTCCTCCGACCTGACCGCGACGATAGGGCAGCGGGTGCGCAACATTCGCGTGCTGCGCGGCGAGGTCAACCGCGGCTTCCTGGAAAACTGCAACGCCGCTGCCGCCGAAGCGCGCGGTGACTTCCTGCTGTTCCTGAATAATGACACCTCGGTCTGCCCCGGCTGGCTGCAGCCGATGCTGGAGCTGATGGAGCGTGATCCGCAGGTGGGCGTAGTGGGCCCCAAACTGCTGTTCGCCGACGGCAGCTTGCAGGAGGCCGGCGGCATTATCTGGGATGACGCCTCGGGCTGGAACTTCGGCCGCGCGGACGACCCCGCCAAACCCGAATACAACTATGTAAAACCGGTGGACTATGTGTCCGGCGCCTGTCTGCTGCTGCGCCGCGCGCTGTGGCAGCAGCTGGACGGCTTTGACCAGCGTTACGTGCCCGCCTACTACGAGGATTCGGACCTGTGCTTCGCGGCGCGCGCCGCCGGCTACCAGGTGCTGTACCAGCCCGCCTCGCAGGTGTATCACTTTGAAGGGGTCAGCAATGGCACCGATACGGGCAGCGGCGTGAAGCGCTACCAGCTGGAGAACCAGCAGAAATTCCTGGCCAAGTGGCGGCCGGTGCTGGAGCGCGACCATTTCCCCAACGCAGAGCATGTGTTCCAGGCCCGGGACCGATCCCGGGACCAGCGCAGTGTGCTGTTCATCGATCACTACGTGCCCCATTACGACAAGGACGCCGGCTCCCGCTCCACCCTGATGTACGTGCAGCTGATGGTCGACATGGGCTACCGCGTGATATTCATGGGGGCCAACTTTTTCCCCCACCAGCCCTACACCGAAACGCTGCAGCAGATGGGGGTGGAGGTGCTGGTGGGCGAGTACAGCGCCCGCAACCTGGATCGCTGGCTGCAGGACAATGCCGGCTATATCGACAACGTCTACCTGCACCGACCCCATGTGGCCGAGCAGTTTCTGCCCCACCTGGAGAAGATGGAGCCCCGGCCCCGGATCATTTTCTTCGGCCACGACCTGCACTACCTGCGCATCACCCGCGAGCACCAGCTTGGCAGTGATCCGGCGCTGCTGGAGTCCGCCAACAACTGGCGCAGGCGAGAGTATGCCGTGTTCGAGCGGGTGGACCAGATCTACTACCCGTCGGTGGTGGAAGTGGAGGCAATCCACGCCCAGCGCCCGGAACTGTCGGTGCGGGCGATTCCACTGTATGCGGTGGCCGCCGGGCCGCTGCCGGAGTACCGGCCCCAGCCCGACGGCGGCTTGCTGTTTGTCGGCGGCTTCAATCATCCGCCCAATGTGGATGGCATCCACTGGCTGGTGGAGTCGGTGCTGCCGCTGCTCAGGCAGACCCATCCCGGACTGCACCTGCATATCGTCGGCTCCAATCCCACCGAGGCGGTGCTGGCGCTGCAGGCGGAGCAGATCACTGTTCACGGCTACCTGCCGGATGCGGAACTGCAGGCGCTGTACCGGCGGGTGCAGCTGGCGGTAGTGCCCCTGCGCTTCGGCGCCGGGGTAAAGGGCAAGGTGCTGGAGGCGGTACAGCAGCGGGTGCCGCTGGTGACAACCCCGGTCGGCGCCGAAGGCATCCCGGCGGCAGACAGCGTGATGGCCATTGCCGACGGCGCGGAGGAATTCGCGGCCGAGGTGGCGCGCATCCTGGCGGGCGAGCCCGAGCCGCTGGCCAGGCTGGAGCGTTACGATGACTGGCTGGAGGCCCATTTCAGCGCCGCCAGGGCCGAGGCCATCATCGCCGAGGACTTCGGCCCCCCCGGCGCCAGCGGGGCGTTGCCGGCGAGGTTGCCGCCGCCCGATGAGGCATGTGCTGCTGCATGGCCATATCTTCAAGAATGCCGGCACCACGCTGGACTGGTCGCTGCGGCGCAGCTTTGGCGAGGGCTTCCTGGACCACCGCGACGACGAGGCAATGCGCAACCAGGGCCAGGGACATCTGGCGCAGCTGCTGGCAGCGAAGCCGGACTTGCAGGCGCTCTCCAGCCACCATCTGACCATCACACCGCCGCAGCTGGCGGGGTCCACCTCCATCCAGTCTACCTGCTGCGTCATCCGTTACGGCGCATACGCTCCGTGTACCGCTTCGAGCGCCAGCAGCAGGCGGATACACCGGGAGCGCGGGCGGCCAGGCATAATTCATTCCCCGATTACATCCGTTGGCGCATGCTGCCCGAAGTGTCAGGTGCGATCCGTAACTACCAGACCCGCTATCTGGCCGGCGAACACGGGCCGGTCGAAGAGCCCGCGCAGCAGCTGGAACTGTTTGCCGCGGCGCTGGCGAGGCTGCAGCAGCTGCCGCTGGTGGGTGTGGTCGAGCGTTACGATGAGAGCATGGTGCTGCTGGAGTCGCTGCTGCGGCCGTATTTCCCGGAGCTGGACCTGGCCTGGCTGCCGCAGAACGTGACCCGTCAGAAAACGGATGATGACGCTGCGGCAGAGGTGGCGGCGATGCTGACGGAACTGGGTCCGCTCGCCCAGACTGTGATTGACAACAACAGCTATGATTTTGCATTGTATCAGGCGGCTGATGCCCGGCTGCAGCTCGCAATGGGCAGATTGACGACTTTGCGGCCAGGCTTGCGGATTTCCGCCGGCGCTGCGCGCAGCTGAGGCCGGCCCAGTGAGCGACTGGTGGAGCCGTAATGCCCGAAATAGCATCGCCCATGATCCATCGAGAGTCGTTTCTCGCCGCCCTGGCCGGGCTTGACAGCAGGCGCTTCGCGCGCGCGGTGCCGGCCTACCAGCACAGTATCCTGACCACCGCTTCCTTCTCCCTGCCCTGTCCCTGGACCGGGGCCGCGGTGACGGCTGGCGCCTGTTACCTGGGCAACATCAGTCCGCTGGGGTTTGGTGATCTGGTCGTGGCCTATCGGCTGGCCTGCCGGCAGCCCATCTGGCTGCTGGCAGGCAGCGTCAAGGACGGTTATCCGCTGCTCGAAGCCTTCGTTCCGGGCAGTGGCGAGCGCCTCTGGTGCAGGGGGCCGGACTACAGCGAGCAGCTGGCGCCGCTGCGGCAGCAGCTGACCGCGCTGGAACACAGTGCCGCCGACGCGCTGGCGCAGCCGCCGCCGGGCCCGCCCACACTGCTGCTGGGTCACCCCAACTTCGCCCACCATCTGTGGAATGAGCTGTCGGCGCTGGCCTGCTGGCTGGAGCAGGAACCGGCCGGTCTGGACCGCTGCCGGCTGGATCTGTTGTATGAACCACTGCTGCCGGTGACAGCGCTGTTTGCAGCGCAACCGGCGCTCAGTTGCCAGCGGGTGGATGTCGCCCGCCTGCTGGGTCTGCAAGCCTCGATGGTGACCCGGATAGGCGGCAGTTGCATTCCCACGGACCTGCGCGGCCGGCTGCACGAGGCGGCGGCTCGCCTGCACAGCCGGCACCTGGTGGCACCCATGGAACGGGCCCTGCAGGGCTGCGCCCCCGTCTTCTGGCTGACCGTGCGGGTCGACAGCCGTACCGCAGTCAACGAGGACGAGTTCCTGGCAGCGCTGGTGCGGGCGCTGTTGGCTGTGTACCCGCGGGCCGGGTTCATGATCGACGGTTTTTCCTGGCCCGCCGACTTCGACCAGCCGATCTACTCAAGCCCAGCCGAAAAACCGGTCGAGGCGGCCACGCTGGGATTGAGGCCCGGGCCGATCGAAAGCCTCGCCCAGCTGTTCCGGGAGCGGGAGCGGGCGATCGCCGACAATCTGGAACCATTGCTGGCGAGGCTGGCGAGGCTGGCAGGGCTGGCGCCGGTGGTGGTCAACCTGTCGGGCCTGGGCATGACGGAGGTGATACATCTGGGCCGGCTGGCGGACTATTACATTAGCCACACCGGCACTTTGCAGCACAAGATAGCCTGGCTGCACAACATTCCGGGCTTCGTGCATGCCAACAGGACAGGGCTGGGCCGCGGCGTGGGCAGATGGCTGGCGGCGCAGTTGGAGGATGGCATCGCGCCCGATCTGCTCAGTGTGGAGCTGGTGGAGGACCGCCCCACCATCCGCGGCTTCAACCAGGTGGAGCGCAACCGCGACTACTGCATAGTCGATGTCGACGCCGCGGTGGCGCAGGTTCTGGCCAGTATCCGGCGTCACGGCATCGGTTGAACCGGGCGCATGACGCCGGATTACGGCGCTGCGCCGTTCTCGCAGCTGCCCGTCCGGGTTCCCTCCAGACCCCGCGCGCTCAGCCGGAGGCGAGGTTTGCGGCCGGCGGGGCCACCTGTTCATCAGACCTGCGCTGGACGAAGGCCTGGTAGCGTGAGTCGAAGGCCAGCGAGGCCAGCGCGTACAGCTGGCGGTCCATCGCTGTTCTGCGCTCTATCGCGGCCAGCGCAGTGTCGCTCAGACTGAAGGATTTCGGTTTGTTGCGGGCCTGATTGTGCTTGATCGGTGCTACCGGGCGCTGGTAATGCATGTAGTCCCGGATCAGCTCCAGGGAATCTTCAAACCGCTCGGTGAGGCCAAAACAGGGCAGTTCCAGCAGCATCTTCTGCGCCACTGGCAGCAGCTGGACATCGCTGCAGTCCAGGTAACTGCTGCTCAGCCCGCGCACCAGGTAGCGGGTCTGGAAGTTGTCGTAGAGGCGAGAATATTCCGATTCGAGAAATTCCTCGATGCTGCATTTGCTGACAAAGTCATGGATCTCGGTGGCCAGCGCCTTGCGGTCGGTCAGCCTGGACGTATAGGTAAATGTCGGGTCGATTTTCAGGTGAAAGAAGGTGGAAATATAGTGCTGCACCGGATCGCGCAGGAACGTCAGCACCACATTGGGCTTGCGGGGCAGGCGAGTGGCGTAGACATCATGGGTGAAGTGTCCGTAAAAAAAGCGGGCATTCATGAACAGGCTTGGTTCGTGTTTGCGGACATTGTTGATCTGGTAGTGGGTCAGTACCCGCTCCTGCGGGAACATGCCCGTGAGCAAATTCGCCACGGAGGTACCCGCCGTCTTGGGGATATGCAGAAAATAGACAAAATCTTTCTGGGTCCACTGTTGTGGGTATGTTTTCATTGCCTCGACCTGGAATTGCGGCTAAAAGTGGCCGGCGGTCCGGCCGGCCCCTGTTGGCGCCTGCCGTGGACCTGCCGACGCAAGCGTGTCACCGGCTGTGACTGTCTTGTCCATGGCTCTGTGGCCGACAACCGGGAGGCGGCAAGTTTAGCAGCCCGCGTGGCTTTGGGTAAGTGCTGCCTCTGTCCGTGTTAGCCTCTCCCCGCCATACAAGCGGCTTCCTATTGCCCTGCGCCTTGATACGATCGGGCCCGGTCGACACCCCGCTGCTGCGGTAGTCGATTGTAGGCGAGCGCATCAACCAGGTGGAGCGCAACCGTGACTACTTTTTTTGAATATCGAAGCAGCAGTGGCGGAGGTCTCTTGCTTGCTAACCAGGCCGCGCCACACGCATCAGGATAAAGGCCAGGATGATCGCTGGCAGCCCGGTTGCGGCGGTAATAAAAAAGAACGGTACCCAGCCCACCAGTTCCGCGAGTACCCCGGTGAAGCCCGCCAGCAACTGCCCGGGCAGAGTCATCAGCGAACTGAACAGGGCGTACTGGGTGGCGGTGTAGGCGATATTGGTTAGGCTGGACAGATAGGCGATGAAAACCGAGATCGCCAGCCCGCCGGATATGTTGTCGGCAATAATTGCCAGCACCAGGCCATAGGTTTCCGGACCGATAAACGCCAGCCAGGCGAAGGCCAGGTTGGTTGCCGGTGCCATGAAAGCGGTCAGCAGCAGGATGCGGGCGATGCCGAAGCGGGCCACCAGCACTCCACCAACCACCGCGCCCAGCAGGGTCATGCCGAGGCCGAAGGCGGCGGCAATATTGGCGATCTGGGCTTTGCTGAAGCCCAGGTCAAGGTAGAAGGGGTTGGCCATGACCCCATAAAAATATCGGTGAGGCGGAAAGTGCCAATGAAGGCGAGAATGAGCAGCGACACGCGACCGTAGCGCTGAAAGAATTCCGCGAAAGGACAGACCACGGCCCCGATTAGCCAGGCCTGCATATCCCGGCGCCAGCCCGGTGCAGGGTGTTGGCCAGATAGTCGGTTACCCGCTGCTCGAATTGTACTGTGGTCTGGCTGATCGTTACCGCGGGCTCGGCGATCACCAGGGTGGTGACAATCCCCACTCCCATCAGCAAGCCCATTAATCCATAGGCCACAGACCAGCTGTCAAGGCTGGCCAGATGCAGGGCCCCAGCCCCCGCCGCCAGGATCGCCACCCGGTAGCCGGTCACATAGGTGGCCGCCATGGCCCCCTGGCGGTGCTTCGCTTCCGCCTCCACCCGATAGGCGTCGATGGCGACATCCTGACTGGCGGAGCCGAAGGCAGCCAGCACCGCCCAAAGAGCCACCAGCCCCAGCTGTTCCCGCGGATCGGTAAAGGCCATGCCCAGCAGGGCCGCAGCTATCACCAGCTGGGCCAACAGCATCCAGGCCCGGCGCCGCCCCAGCAGGCGGCTCAGCCAGGGCAGCCGCGCGCGGTCGATCAGCGGCGCCCACAGCACCTTGATGGAATGGGCCATACCGACCCAGCTGAGGAAGCCGATTGCCGCCAGCTCGACTCCCAGGTCCCGCAGCCAGGCGCTGAAGGTACCCCCCACCAGCAACAGCGGCAAGCCGGCGGAAAAGCCGAGGAACAGCATGCCGATGACGCGCGGGTTGAGATAGACACGCAGGCCTTCGGGGGCTGGGTTGGTAGCGAGTTCGGTCACCGGTTCGCGGTTGTGCCGGGCGTTAGTTGCCCCGGGCCGGCAACAGTAGCGCTAAGGCCGGCCAAGGAGTCTGCGATGATGCCCAGTCCACCGGCATTGCTGGCAGCGGCGGCAAGCTGGGCACGAGCGATCCAGCCCATGGGCGCCTGCACGATGGGGTCGTCAACGCCGAGCAAGCGGGTGATGCGGTTGTCCATCAGGTTCTTCTTTTGGTTGCCTGCGGGGCGCTACATCATAGCTGCTGAGAGGTATGGCGCACTAGGGGGCGGTGATACGGGTTTGCCTTGGCTAAGGTCCCCCGAACTCAGGAGGCGCTATGGTGATTGTCGGCGGCGGATATACCGGCTTTGCAAGAGCCGAAACTCCTGCGGAACGCAGTGACGGCTGCACTTCCGCGCCGCAAGGGTTATGCTATCTGCGAGTATCACAGAGCCGCTGGCTCTGTGATGCCGGGATCCCAGCGGTAGCGGGCAAGGCTGATGCGGCCACTGTCCGACACCTCAATGCCCTCCGCGCGCAACCTCATTATTTGCCGGTACCGCCCATCGCTTCCGGCCGGCAGCGAGATGGCGCCGCCGGCATTGACCACCCGGTGCCAGGGGATGCGGGTCTTCCCTGGCAGGCCCCGCAGCGCGGCCCCCACCCGGCGGGCACCGCGGCCCAACCCCGCCTGGCGCGCGATATCGCCATAGGTGGCGACCCTGCCGGGCGGAATCTGGCTGACGACCTGCCAGATATGCTGGTTGATCTCGGATGTCGGCGCCAAACTCGAGTTCCCCATATCGCAGGGCGTAATGGTGCGATGTTTCGGTGCGGGCGACAACAGGCAGGCGCCTGTCACCACGGCTGCCGCGGGCCCGAGGGGTTTTCTGCCGGGCACGGGTCCTTGAAATCCGGCGCCGCACCCTCATGGTTACCGAAAGGAGACATTCTTATGCGCCTCATTATCCTGTTACTTCCCTGGCTGGAGCTGTTTACCCTGATCCAGCTGGGGGTGGAAACCAGTGCTCTCACCGCACTGGGATATGTCCTGCTCACTCTGGTATTGGGCATGTTGCTGCTGCGGCACCAGGGCCTGGGCATGTTCCAGCGCCTGCGCGAGGCCCAACAGGGGGCGATGCCGGGGCGGCAACTGCTCCTCGATGACATGGCGATAGGCCTGGCCGGGGTGCTGCTGATGGTGCCGGGCCTGATTTCCGACTTTGCCGCGCTGATTGTGATGATCGGCCCCCTGCGGCGCAAGCTGCTGCGCTGGCTGGGTGGGCCGCCGCCGGAGGTCTCTGCCCAATACCGCGATCCTGAGTCCGGGGGGCGAACTACGATAGAGGGCGATTACCGGCGCCTGGACGACTAGCCAGGGGCCGGAAATATGCTGAATGATTCTCTCCCTGATTCCAGGGGGTTAGCAGACGGGCAGGCTCTGTCCCGCAGAGGGTGGGTAGCTCCGCTCGAGCTGGATTAACCTCTTTTGGCACTCTTTTAAAAAGAGTGCCAAAAGGGCCTTGAAATGCGTTTGCAGTGCCCCAATATCCCGAGCAAGCCCCACAGGGGTCTGCCCAAGCGGGCCTGTATAACATTGTTATTAGGAGAACCAGATCGATGAAAATCCGTCCGCTGTACGACCGCGTTGTCGTTCGTCGCAAGGAAGAGGAAGAAACCACAGCTGGAGGCATTCTGCTGCCCGGTTCCGCCAAGGAAAAGCCCAATCAGGGAGAAGTGATTGCGATTGGCGAAGGGAAGGTGCTTGAAAACGGTGAACTCCGTCCCCTGGCTGTGAAGGTGGGCGATCGTGTCGTTTTTGGCCAGTACGCCGGCAGCAACACCATCGAAGTCGATGGCGAGAAGCTGATTATCATGGGTGAGAGCGAAATCTTCGCGATTGTTGAGTAAGACTCTCGGATAACCACACAAGATTGCACACTAAGGATTTAGATCATGGCAGCTAAAGAAGTAATTTTCGGCGATGACGCCCGTCACCGCATGCTGAAAGGCATCAACGTCCTGGCGGACGCCGTCAAGGCAACGCTGGGCCCCAAGGGCCGCAACGCAATTATCGACAAATCATTCGGTGCCCCCACCGTGACCAAGGACGGCGTGTCCGTGGCCAAGGAAATCGA